>NZ_JBFTPP010000004.1:0-373111 GCF_056398545.1 Terrabacter sp. 01T434 | reverse complement strand
TGCGACGCTCCTATGCTTCGTCAAGCGCCTGTCGTGGTGTTTTCGAGTAGGCGATAGAGGTCGCGGGCGACGTAGCGGGCAAGGCAGCGTTTGATTTCTCGGCCGGTCTTGCCTTCGGCAGTGCGGCGAGCGACGTATTCGCGGGTGGCTGGCTGGTACTGGATCCGGCTCTGGACCACGGTGTGCAGTGCGTTGTTGAGCTGGCGGTCGCCGTACCGGTTGAGCCGATAGCGGGTGGTGACTTGGCCACTGTTCGCCGGGATCGGTGCCACGCCGGCGAGCATCGCGAACGCCGCCTCGGAGTGGATACGGYCGGGGTGGGACCAGGCGCACAACACCGTCGCGGCCACGATCGGTCCGACGCCGAACTCCTCGAGCAGGTCAGGACGCCAGCTGCGGATGATGGCCACGATCGCCTTCTGCAGCTCCCGTGCCTCTTTCAGCATCGCGTGCGCGCGTCGAGCCAAGGTCCGCAGCGCCACCACGGTGCTGGTCGTCTCGGTGTCCCAGGAGGCGTGCACTCGCAGGCTCGCGGCGGTGTTGAGCATCGCGGCRAGCTTCTGGCCACGGAACCTGACTCGGATCGGCTCGGGCGCGGCGATGAYCAGGCYGAAGACCTGCAGCTGCGCCTCGGTGGAGGCRTTSAYCGCGGAGCGGCGAGCAGCCAAAAGCACTGACAGTGCTTGACGTTCGCCCCCGGTGCGAGGAGTTCCCAACCGCGGTCGAGCCATCGCTTCACGCGCAGCGCGGATCGCGTCGAGCGGATAGTCTTCGCGCCGTTGCGACGCGCAACCCGCTTCGGCCGATCCAACTCGATGACGAGCTMCGACATCGCCAGCAGGTGACGACTCAGACCGGCGCCATGACCGCCGGTCCCCTCGATCGCCCAGGCCCGCTTCGCCGGACGGGACGTGGTTCCGGTCCGGGACGGAGGCTCGGCAGGACTGTGATGAGACACATCCGGCGCCTCTAACGCCAGATGGTCAAGCTCCTGATCAGGCCAGCTCCTCCAACCGGGCCGGGGCCGGTGACCACGAGCGGACARGTCGCAACAAAGGCACGAAGCCAGTCATTCCGGGGGTCACACTCGCGGTCACCAACCACAGCCCAGCACCATCAGGCTGCCTTGGCGATCCTCACAGTCCTTCCGCCGCAACCGGGCGCGTCGCCACATCCCTCTCTTGCCGCCTATTCGTCGCTGGCGCGAGAACCCATGCTCCGAGCGGCCCACTACCCTCACGGCCTGGGATCCAGCCCAAAGCGGGGCATGCCGGACATCGCGCTAGGGTGCGTGCCGGTCACACTGGCTCAGCGCCGCCGCCTTCACTCGTTCTCGCGCGCATGGCTGGCGAGGCCGGCCCTCGCAGGGTTGGTTGCGAGTGCAGAAGGCGCTCGTTCATCGCGGCTCCCTCGTGGGTACGCAGAGAGTATGAGGTGGGTCAGCGCCACGACCTGGACCGAGACGGCCTTGCTCGGGCTGGCGTTCGTGCTGTCGGCGATCATCGGCCTTGAGCGCCACCGGCGCTTCAAGAGCGCAGGTCTGCGAACGCATACGCTCGTCGGCGTCGGCTCGGCGGTCTTCACGCTGGTGTCCGCCTACGGGTTCGCGGACGTCACAGGCCGGGGCGCAGCAGTCGACCCATCGCGGATCGCGGCGCAGATCGTGTCGGGCATTGGCTTTCTAGGAGCCGGGGTCATCTTCGTGCGCCGAGGAAGCGTGTCCGGGCTGACGACCGCGGCCTCGATATGGTTGACGGCCGCTGTCGGGATGGCCTGTGGCGCAGGCATGCCGGCGCTCGCTGTCATGGCCACCGGCTGCCACCTGCTCACGGTGACCGTCCTGGGGAAGCTGGGGCGACGGATGCAGGCAGACCCGGTGAGCACGACGCTGCTCATGCGGTACACGGCAGGTCAAGGGGCGCTGCCGGTCGCCCTGGGGTTGGCTGCTGAGCACGGCGTTACGGCCACCGTTCTCGACGCGAAGACCTTCCGGCAGGAGGGTGCCGAGACGACGGTGCGCGCGATTGTTCAGCTCGAGGCGACCCCTCAGCTCGTCAGCGACCTCGTCGAGGAGATCACGGACCTGGCGAGCGTGCAGTCCCTGCGCGTTCTGAGCGGCGAAGGACGTCCGGACTAGGTGTAGTTGCTCATGACGTTGGTGACACCGGTCTCGAGGCGTGAGGCGGCAAGCTTCTGGCTGCGGAACCTGACGCGGTTGGGTTCGGGTGCTGCGATGACCAGGTCGAAGACCTGCTGCTGGGCCTCCGTGGAGGCATTAATCGCGGAGCCGCCAGCAGCCAAAAGCACTGACAGTGTTTGGCGTTCGCCCCCGGTGCGAGCAGTTCATGCACCCTCGGCTGCGCTGGACGAAGAAGCACGCCGAGTGCCCCGCGCATGAACTTGGGAGACGGGCCCATGGGGGTTGTAGTGCTGCTGCCTGGTCGGGTCGAGCTGGCGTAGGCCTCGTCTGCTGCGGGTGGGGCGAGCTGCAGGTCAATGGCACTGGCTTCCCGGCAACGGACAAGGCCACGACGAACCCGGACCGGGTAGCGATCATGACCGGAAGATGACAAAACCAGCGACATTCCCACATTCGGCGCCCATGCACCCCTTTCGTCCCTACCGTCGTTTCAGGAAGGCGCGCGGCGGTTCGCGCCTGGCTGCTCGACGGGGAGGACGATCTATGACCGCTCGCACGATGACGGGGTTCGTGGTCGTCCATCTTCGCCGCGGCCGCCTGCTGCCCTTCTGCCAATGATCCGGCGGACGGAGGGCATGTCCCTTGCCACGTGGTTTCCCATCGCTTATGCGAGGGTGTGCGCCGTGGTGCTGG
Source organism: Terrabacter sp. 01T434 (assembly GCF_056398545.1). NCBI lineage: Bacteria > Bacillati > Actinomycetota > Actinomycetes > Micrococcales > Intrasporangiaceae > Terrabacter > Terrabacter sp. 01T434. The sequence continues at coordinate 370,278 of NZ_JBFTPP010000004.1, read as the reverse complement.
TGACACTGGCGCTGGTGGGTGCGGTCGGCGAGGTCAGCGCTTATGCAGGGCCAGCGATCGCGCCCGCCCACAACAAGAACTCGCTGATCAACGTGGCCGTCGTCCCCGCCCCGGGCGGGGTGAGGGTGCAGGCTGAGGTCCGCTACGACGACGGCGACCCGGTCGTCGACGAAGACGTCCTTGGGCTTGTCAGAGACAGCTCTTCGGGTCAGACGACTCAGCTCAAGTTCGGGGCGAGCGGGGCCCCGGGGCAGTACGTCACAGACATCCCGCTGGACGAGGGACAGTGGGACCTTGAAGTCGACGCCGTGACGTACACGCGCGGGGTGCGCACCGTTCACTTCACTCTCAGCGGCGCGGGCGAGGTGTCGAAGCTGACCGTCGTCGCTGCGCTACCCAACAGCCTCGAGCGTCCCACCACGGCAAGGAGCCACGTCGGGGTCATCCTGATGGGCGCCGTGATCGTGGCCTTCGGTCTACTCATATTCGTCGTCGTGGTCGAGCTACGGCGGCGCTCAAGAACGGTCGATGTCTGAGCTGGTCCGGTGGGAAGGCGCGCCGGTCTGGTTTTCGCTACTTTCACCCGGATTATCCGTCTACCTTCTTGGTGTCGCGCGTCTGCGCGTCCCAACCCATACCTGGAAAGGCGCACGTATGCCGATCAGCCGTCCGTTGAGTGCCTCTTTGGCCTCCATCACGTCCTTGGCCGTCGCCTTCGCGCTCGGCTCCTGCTCCACGGCGTCTCCATCGGCCGGAGCGGCAACATCCGCGCAAGGCTCCACGACCGCTACGAGCTCCGCCCCGGCGGGTGCCACGTCGAGCACGACGGCCTCGGGCCGGACGGTCGAGGTGACCGTCAAGGGCAGCACGATCACGCCGGCGCCGGCGACGATCCCCTTGAAGGTGGGCGAGACGATCAACGTGGTGGTGACCAGCGACCACGACGACGAGGTTCATGCGCACGGGTTCGAAGTCGAGAAGGAGATCAAGGCCGGCGTTCCCGTGACCCTGCAGCTCAAGGGCGACGTTCCTGGCGTCTACGAGGTCGAGATGCACCACCCGGCGCTGACGCTGCTGCAGATCGCGGTCAGCTGACGCCGTGACGAGTCTGGCTCTTTCGTCTCACTCGCTGTTGACGAGCGCACCTGCTTTGATCCCTGCGCATGGGGTGGGCAGCCGGAAGGACCTACCTCTTCCGTTCGGGTACCTGATCGTCGGGGCTGCGGTCGTGCTGGTCCTCTCGTTCGTCGCCCTGGTCGTGTTCTGGCGTGAGCCTCGGGTGCGGGACCACCACGGCGTGCTCCTGCCCCGTTTCGTGGCCGCGTTCCTCGATTCGCGGGTGGTGCGGGCGGTTGCCGCCGCGGTGTCGCTGCTGTTGTTCGCGGTGACGGTCGCCGCGTTGGCCTTCGGCGTGGACGATGCCAACAACCCGGCCCCCTACCTGGTGTTCGTCTGGCTGTGGGTGGGGGTCCTGGCCCTGTCGCTCCTGTTCGGGCCGGTGTGGGTCGTGTTGAACCCGATCCGCTGGATCCATCTGGCCGTATGCCGCATGGCCCGGGTGGACCCGGACGCCGCCATCCTGCGCTACCGGCTGGGCTACTGGCCCGCCGCGCTCGGGCTGTTCGCGTTCACGTGGCTCGAGCTCGTCGCCCCGAACCGCACCTCACAGGCAGTGCTCGGATCGGCCGTGGCGCTCTTCGTCGTCCTGGACCTACTCGGGGCGTTCGTGTTCGGGCGGACCTGGTTCCGGTGGGCCGACCCGTTCGAGGTCCTGTCGCGGCTCTACGGGGCGCTCAGCATGCTCGGACACCGGTCCGAAAGGCGCTGGGTGCTGCGCAGTCCTCTGGCCGGTCTCGAGCAGATCCAGGTCCGAACCGGCCTGCTGGGCACCGTCGCGGTCATGCTCGGCAGCACCGCCTACGACGGGTTCTCGGCCAACCCGGCCTGGTTCACCTTCTCCCAGGCATCGCCGGTTCCGGTGCTCACCCAGACCGCCGGACTGGGCGCCATGACCCTCTTCGTTATCGGCACCGTGTCGCTCGCCGGCTGGGCCGGTGCGGTCCTTTCAGGTACGGACGCCCGAGGCATGGCCACCGTGTTCGCGCCGTCCCTGGTGCCGATTGCCGCCGGCTACGCCGTCGCGCACTACTGGTCCCTCGGCGTCTACGCCGGCCAGCACACGCTCACCCTGCTGTCCGACCCCCTCGGTACCGGCGCGGACTACCTCGGGACCCGGCTCCTCATGCCCAACTCCGACCTCATCGCCCCCACCCTCGTGGCGACGTTGCAGGCGGCCGCGATCGTGCTGGGCCACCTCCTCGGCATCGTCCACGCCCACGAGCGAGCCGTCGCGCGCTTCGACCGGCGCGGCGCGCTGCTCGGGCAGCTACCCATGCTCGCCCTGATGGTCATCTACACGTGCGGTGGGCTGCTGCTGCTCTTCGCCAGTTGAGACTCGACCGGATACTTGCCAGGTCGCACGCAGGCCGCCCCAGGCCGGTGGCACGAACGCGTTTGGGCACGGCAAGTTCGGGCTTCCGCCGCCAACCCCGGCCATCCCGCGGCCGGCCCCGTTTCACATGCCCTTGGTGCCTCGTGCCCTGCGCCGCTGAACCTCCCAGCCCGTCGCGGCGAGGATGGCGAGCACGATGAGCACGACCAGGATGGCCCCGACGGGCAGTCCTGATCCCGACGCTGTCGCGTGCTCAACGACCGGTGTGGTCCCTGTCGTCTCGGGCGCCTTGGGGGCGCTGGCCGCGCGTGAGGTGAAGGAGATCTGACCCGAGACGGGGTGACCGTCGGCCGAGGTCACTCGCCACAGGACCGTGTAGCGCCCCGCCGGGGAGGATCCGGGCAGGTCCTGCACGACGGTGTTGTCCACGAGGCGTGGCTTGGGGATGGCCACCGATCCGGCAGGGCCGGTCACGACCATCTGGGTCCCGATCGACAGCGCCGGGTCGGTGAAGGTGAGCACGATCTTGCTCGGAGTCTGCGCGACCGTGGAGCCGTTCGCTGGTGCGGTGGAGACGAGGACGTCGTGGGCCGCGGCCGGGCCGGCGGCCACCACGAGGGTGACCGCCGAACCGAGGAGGACGAGCAGCGCGGAGGTGAGGGCGGCAACTGGGCGCCAAGTCCCCACATGCCCGGTCGCGCCCGCGAGCCGGACTGTCACGGCCGGGTCCCTGTCACCTGACGCCGACGACCGGCCACCGCGATTCCCGCGGCGCCGAGCGCCAGGACGACGGCGATGCCCCCCAGCGTGCGGGCGAGGGTGTCGCCGCCGGCGCTGTCCTGACCTGTGGCACCCGTCGACGCGGCGGGTGCGGCGCTGTCGTGTCCAGACGCAACCGTCGCAGCCGTCACGGTGAAGGAGGGAGCCGGATGCTCCGGCTCGACGCCGGAGGGCGGCGTCGGCTGGTCCCAGTGCACGACCGACCCGTCCGACATCGTTTGGGTGGCAGGCATCAGGACGAGCCCGGGAGCGGGCAGCGGGCCCACCGAGAGGTCGAACTCCTGGTACTGGTCGGGCCCGATCTGGGTGCCGGGGCGCGCGGTCCAGGTCACGGTGCGCACGGCTTTGGTGACGGTGGTCCCGTCGACCGTCATCGGCTTCGGCAGCGGTGCCTTGGTCAGGGAGACGTCCCAGCCCGGCAGCGGCCTTGCGGAGACCGACAGGAACGGCTTGTCGGTCGGTAGCTCGACCGAGACCTTGACGGTGCTTGCGGTCGCGGACTCGTTGGGGACCCGGAAAGCCAGCTCACTGAAGGACCCGGAGGCGGTGCTGTCCGAATCGACGTGGACGTGGGCTTGGGCGGCCGCTGCGGAGCCGGCGACGAGCGCGGCAGCCAGGCTCAGGGTCGCGACGAGGCGGTGCCCTGAGCGGCGGGTGGAGCGGCGGGCAGGGGTGGGAAGCGCAAAGCGCGCACGGGTGGTCATGGGTTTCCTCGTATTCCGTTGGGAGGGCTCCGCACGGTCGGCGAAGCACCAAGGGTGGGTGCGTCCAGAACCGGACGCCGCACCCGACCCGACGCCACAACGAGGCGACGTGGTCAGGCCAGGCCCGGCACGACGCGCGCCGGCGGCCCGCGCGGCGACGTCCCATCGGCCCACCAGGACAGGACCGGCCCCAGCACCGCAGCGCCCGGCCCAGCGGGGCGAGCTTCGACCGCAACAGGGCGGGCGGACGGCAACGAGCGCGGCACGATCCGGTCGGCCAGCGCCCAGAGGGCAGCCTCGCCCCGGGCAAGCACCGCGGCGGTGAACAAGGTCGCCACGAGGTGAGCCGCCAGCATCGGCCACGAGCCCATCAGGTGGGCCATCGACCCGGGCGGCAACCCCGCTGGGGGCATATGAGCCGCACCCGTCGCGCTGATCGAGCCGCACGTCCCGCCGGTCACGACGATCGCGTGGTGACCCGAAGCCGTGACCACGCTCACACCGCACGTGGACGCACCCGCGGTCACGGAGAGCGCAGCGTGCAGCAGAACCTGCTCGACTCCGAGCGCAGTCAGCACTCGAGGTAGGCGGCACCGCCGGGCGGTGACGAAGAGAACGACCGGGGCGGCCATCAACACGAGGAACGCGAGGACCGGCAGCCCGGGAAGTTGGCCGCCGCCGATCAGGTGCGCGCCAGCGGCGAGCAGAAGCGAAGCAGAGCCGAGGATTCCTGCGCGGACCACCCGCGCAGCCCCTCGGCTCGGTGTCTGCACTGATCAACCGTAGCGACTGCCCGCTCCTCGACCTCACCCGGGTAGCGGCCGACCCGAGCTCGGATGGGTTAGCTCGACAGAGTCGGTCACCGCGGGGTCTTGCTCATGCGCAATGAACATCCGGTAGCGCGCCCACCCAGTAGGCACTCGAACTCGACCCTTGCCGCAAGGGAGGGAACCGGGGCCAGACGTCGACCGGTGAGGAGCTTCGGTTCTGGCTCATCTACAAATGGATGCCGACGCCCGGACTGTCGACGGCCCTCTCCTTGGCGCCCGGGGCCAGAAGCACTTTCGGCGCGGCACCACCCAGCGCCGAGAGCTTCGGTCACCGCGCAAACCCGGTGAGGTGTCTGGGCTGCACCTGCGTGACATCGACCTGTCGGCCCGCCTCATCGATGTGAAGCGCCAGACCTATCCGGGTCGCGGCGGCCCGGTGACGAAGGCAACCAAGGGCGCCCCCGTCGTCGCGTCCCGATCATCGCGCCGGTGAGACACATACTGGCCGCCTCGCCGTGGGACGCGATCCCGAATCGCGACTGGTCACCGGCCCACGCGGAGGCGTCAGACGACAGCCACGCTTCGCGACGCGACCAAGTGGGACCAGGTGGTGACCCAGCTGGCGCTCGTTGAGCTGGTGCGTCGCCGGGCACCAGGACCGGCAGTGACCGGCCGCTACCTACTGCACCCCGACTCAGAGGCGCTGACCCACGCCGGGACAGCCTTCTCGATGTGGTGGGCCCAAACTGGGCCCACGGACGAAACTGCACCAGAGGGATCCGTGAGTCGGAGCCGACATGAGAACGGGGCCTGACCTGCGTGAACAGGTCAGGCCCCAATCGGTCGGGCTGACAGGATTTGAACCTGCGACCCCTTGACCCCCAGTCAAGTGCGCTACCAAGCTGCGCCACAGCCCGAATGCCCCTCGGGGCGAAAGGAACAGTAGCGCACCGGGTGCCGCTGGTCCCAATCGGCCCCCCTGGGCGGCATCGACGACCAGAGGTCAGCGGCGACGCTTCTCGCGGACGCGCACGGAGACCTCGATGGGCGTGCCTTCGAAGCCGAACTGTTCGCGCAGCCGGCGTTCGATGAACCGGCGGTAGCCCGCCTCGATGAAGCCGGACGCGAAGATGACGAAGCGCGGCGGCCGCGTCGATGCCTGGGTCGCGAACAGGATGCGCGGCTGCTTGCCACCGCGCAGGGGGTGCGGGTGGCTAGCCACGATCTCCCCCATGAACGCGTTGAGCCGGCCGGTGGGGACACGGGTGTCCCAGGACTCGAGCGCGGTCTCGATGGCGGGCACGAGGCGGTCCATGTGCCGCCCGGTGCGCGCAGAGATGTTGGCCCGGGGCGCCCACGGCACCTGGACGAGCTCCTTGTCGATCTCGCGCTCGAGGTAGTAGCGGCGCTCCTCGTCGAGGGTGTCCCACTTGTTGTAGGCGATGACAAGGGCGCGGCCCGAGTCGATGACCTGCTGCACGACCCGGATGTCCTGCTCGGCGATGGGCTCCTCGGCGTCGATGAGCACGACGGCCACCTCAGCCTTCTCGAGCGCGGTCTGGGTGCGCAGCGAGGCGTAGAAGTCCGCGCCACGGCTCTGGTGGACCCGGCGGCGGATGCCGGCCGTGTCGACGAAGCGCCACGTCTTGCCGCCGAGCTCGATGAGCTCGTCGACGGGGTCGCGGGTGGTGCCCGCGACGTTGTCGACGACAACGCGCTCCTCGCCCGCGAGGCGGTTGAGCAGGCTCGACTTGCCGACGTTGGGGCGTCCGACGAGCGCGACCCGTCGCGGGCCACCCTGGGCGTACGCGCCGTGGGCCGACACGTCGGGCAGCACGTCGAGGACGGCGTCGAGGGCGTCACCGCTCCCCCGCCCGTGCACGGCGGACACGGGGAAGGGCTGACCCAGCCCCAGGCTCCACAGCATCGCCGCATCGGCCTCGCCGCGCTGGTCGTCGACCTTGTTGGCCACGAGCACGACCGGCTTGCCGGAACGACGCAGGAGCTTGACGACCGCCTCGTCGTCGTCCGTCGCGCCGACGGTGGCGTCGACGACGAACATGACGACGTCGGCGAGGTCGATGGCGATCTCGGCCTGCTCGGCGACACGCAGGTGTATGCCGGTGGCGTCCGCCTCCCAGCCGCCGGTGTCGACGATGGTGAAGCGGCGCCCGCCCCATTCGGCCTCGTAGGACACCCGGTCACGGGTGACGCCGGGCACGTCCTCGACGACGGCCTCACGGCGGCGCAGGATGCGGTTGACCAGACTCGACTTGCCGACGTTGGGGCGCCCGACCACGGCCACGACGGGCAGCGGGCCCTGGGCCGCGCCGTCCTCGGAGAGCGGGCCCTGGGCGTCGAGCAGCGCCTGGTCCTCAGGGCTGAGCTCGAAGTCGTCGAGCCCGGCGCGCAGGGCGCGCTCCACGGCGGCGTCGTCGACCTCGGGGGTCATGACAGGGCCGTCGGTGGAGTCGGGGGTCGAGATCGGAGCGCCCTCGTCGATGGGGCGGGCGGTCTCGTCAGTCACGGTGTCCTCGAATCAGTGAACGTCTTTTGAAGCGCCATTCTCCCACCGCGCGGAGCGTACGTGTGACGCGAGGGCTTCGCGCAGCTGGTCACTGGCCATGCGCAGGCGCTCGCGGCCCGGTATGCCGTCAGGGACGTCGAGCTCGAAGGGCTCGCCGAAGACGACGTCGAGCGTGCTCCAGGGCCGTGGCCACGCGTCGGCCGACCTGCCCGGGACCCGGGTGCCGCGGACGGCGACGGGCACCAGCGTCGCGCCGGTGCGCAGCGCGATCCAGGCGGCGCCCTGGTTGACCTGCTCGACCTCGCCGCCGCCGCGGTTGCCCTCGGGGAAGATCCCGACCGCTCCCCCGCGCTCGAGCACGGCTGTCGCCGTCGTCAGTGCGGCCCGGTCGCCCACGGTGCGGTCGATCGGGATCTGTCCGACGTTGCGGATGAGCCAGCCGAAGAAGCCCTTGAAGGCCTCCTTCTTGACGAGGAAGTTGGCGGGCCGAGGCGAGAGCGAGAAGACGAACGGCCCGTCGAGGAAGGCCGCGTGGTTGGCGACGAGGATGACGGGGCCGGTGAGCGGCACCCGGTCGGCATGCCAGGCCCGACCGCGGTACAGGGTGTGGAAGATGCCGATGCCGATCCAGCGACCGACGACGGCCCGACGAGGGTGCGGCGCGAGCGCGGTGCCCGAGCCGGCTGGTGCGGACTCGGGGCTCATGCTCGGGCCGCCTCGACGACCTGCAGCACCGCCGCGACCGAGCCGTCGAAGTCGAGGTGCGAGGTGTCGATCGTCGTCACGCCGTCGGCCGCCACCGTGAACTCCGACACGGCCGAGTCGGCCCGGTCGCGGTCGACGATCTGGGACCGGGTCGCGGCCACGGCGGCGGCGTCGGCTGCTCCGTGCAGCTCCGTGGAGCGGCGCGCCAGTCGTGCCTCCTCGGACGCGGTCAGCAGGATGCGTACGGGAGCGTCCGGTGCGACCACGGTCGTGATGTCGCGTCCCTCGGCGACCACGCCACCCTGTGTTCGCGCCGCCTCCGAGATGAGTCGGCGCTGCAGGACCCGGAGGATCTCGCGCACGGGGATGACGGCAGCCACGGCCGAGACGTTGGTCGAGATGCGCGTCTCGCGGATCGCAGCAGCGACATCCGTGCCGTCCACCGAGACCGAGGGCGCGTCGGGATCGGTGCCGATGGTCAGCGGAAAGCGTTGTGCCGCATCGGTGACCGCGTCGGCGTCGGTGAGGTCCACGCCCTCGTGGAGGCACCACCACGTCAGGGCGCGGTACATGGCGCCGGTGTCGAGGAAGCCGAAGCCGAGAGACCGCGCGACCTGCTTGCTGACGCTCGACTTGCCGGAGCCGGAGGGCCCGTCCACGGCGACGACGAATCCGGACAGATGCTCCTCGGGGGTCTGCGGCATGCGGACGACGATAGTGCCTCGACCGGCCCCGTCCGGGGTCCGCCCGCGAGCCGGGACTCAGTCGTGGACGCGCCACCCGAGCCGGGCCAGCTCGGCTCGCAGCGGCTCGACGGAGGCGGGGACGACGGAGATCTCGGCGATTCCGACGGCCTGTCCGAGCCCGTGCTCGAGGTGGAGGTCCTCGAGGTTGATGCCGGCTTCCCCGACGTCGGTGAGCAGCCGCGCGAGCGACCCCGGCTCGTCCGGGACCACGACGGAGACGACCTCGTATGCCGCGGGCGCAGCGCCGTGCTTGCCGGGGATCCGCGCGTGGCCCAGGTTGCCGGCCTCGAGGACGTGGCTCAGGGTGCCGAGCGCGCCGTCCCCGTCGGCGTCCACGAGCGAGTCGAGCGCGCCGACGACGTCGTCGACCTGGTCGCGGACGTGACGGAGGACGTCGCGCACCGCCGGCGCGTTGCCGGCCAGGATCTGGGTCCACAGGCGGGGGTCGCTGGCGGCGATCCGGGTCACGTCACGCAGCCCCTGTCCTGCGAGCCCCACGGCGGACTCGGGCAGCTCGCGCAGACACGCGGCCACGATGCTCGAGGCGAGCTGCGGCACGTGCGACACGGCAGCGACGGCCTCGTCGTGCTCGTGCGCCGGCATGACGCGGACGGCTGAGCCCACGGCGAGCGCGAGCTCGCGCACCCGACGAACCGCCGCGTCGGTCGACGCCTCGTGGGGGACGACGACCCAGGCGCGGCCGTCGAAGAGGTCGGCCCTGGCAGCCGCCGCTCCCGAGCGCTCCCGTCCGGCCATCGGGTGGGAGCCGACGTAGCGGCTCGAGTCGGCTCCCGAGTCGAGCACGACGCGCAGCACCGACTCCTTGACGGAGGCGACGTCGGTGACGACCGCATCGGGCCACCGGTCGAGCGCGGAGACGACGACGCGGGCAGCGACGTCGGGCGGTGCGGCGACGACGACGACGTCGGGAGCGTCGGTCTCGTCGTCGGCGACGTCGCCGGCCTGCAGGTCGCGGGCCAGACGGACGGCCGTCGGGGACGGGTCGTCGAGCGACACGCGAAAACCGCTGTGGGAGAGGGCAATCCCCAAGCTGGTCCCGATCAGCCCGGTGCCGACGATGCGGACGTGCGTGGTCACCACGCCAGCGTAGCGACCACGATGTCACCCAGCCGGGACATCCGGATCACAGACCAGCGGCCTTGTAGAGCGCGCCGATCTCTGCCTTGTTGAGCCGACGCGTGCGCCCGGACTTGAGGTCGGCGAGACGGATCGGGCCGACCTCGGTGCGCACCAGCTCGAGGACCGGGTGTCCCACCGCCTCGAGCATCCGTCGCACGACGTGCTTGCGCCCCTCGTGCAGCACCACCTCGACCATGGCCTTGCCGGGCTGGTGGTCGACGATCCGGAACGAGTCGACGCTCACGGGGCCGTCCTCGAGCTCGACGCCCTCCCGCAGCCGCTTGCCGACGTCACGCTGCACCGGCCCACGGATCGTCGCCACGTAGGTCTTGAGGACGCCGTACGCCGGGTGCTGGAGCCGGTGGGCGAGATCCCCGTCGTTCGTGAGCAGCAGCAGGCCCTCGGTGTCGGCGTCGAGGCGGCCGACGTGGAAGAGCCGCTGCTCGCGGTTGCCGACGTAGTCCTCGAGGGAGATGCGGCCGAGCTCGTCGTGCATCGTGGTCACGACGCCCTTGGGCTTGTTGAACGCGAGGTAGACGCGGTCCTCGTCGAGGTTGACGCGCACGCCGTCGACGTGGACGACCTGGGTCTGCGGGTTGATGCGCACGCCCAGCTCGGTGACGACCTGCCCGTCGACCTCCACGCGACCCTGCTCGATGAGGTTCTCACAGACGCGGCGCGAGCCGACGCCTCCGGCCGCCATGAGTTTCTGGAGACGCACGCCCTCGGGATCGTGGACGTCGATCTCGGGAGCGGCCTTGCGGTCGGGCAGCTTGGTGGGCTGGCTCGCCTTGGTCGAGCCGGCGAAGCGCGGGCCGGCGGACTTGCCGCCTCCACCGCTGCGGCCGCCCGCGACCGGTCGACCGGTGCGACCCTTGGTCCCGGAGCCGCCTCGTGCGGCGGCGGGGCGGCCACGCCGCGCGCCCCCGGGGCCGCCGGACGAGCCGGACCCCTTCTTGCGCGGCTGGCGGGGAGACCTGGAGTACTCGCTCATGCGTGTCCTTCCTCGATGAGCTCGTCGATGACGTCGGCGTCCGGTAGGTAGGGCGCGAGCGCCGGGAGGTCGTCGAGTGACGACAGCCCCATGCGTTGGAGGAAGTAGGGCGTCGTGCGATAAAGCATCGCACCGCTCTCCCCGAGGTCCTCGACCTCTTCGATGAGGCCGCGCGACGTCAGCGTGCGCACGACACCGTCGACGTTGACACCGCGGACGGCACTGACCCGGGCCCGGGAGACGGGCTGGCGGTAGGCGATGACGGCGAGCGTCTCGAGGGAGGCCTGGGTCAGCTTGGCCTGCTGGCCGTCGAGGACGAACTTCTCCACGACGGGCGCGAAGTCGGACCGGCTGTAGACGCGCCACCCGCCCCCGACGCTGCGCAGGGTGAACCCGCGCTGCGCGGCGGCATACTCCTCCTCCAGCGCGTGCAGGTGGCCTTGCACGTCCTCGACGGGCAGCTCGAGCGCCGAGGCGAGCGCGACCTCGGTCACGGGTTCGTCGACGACCATGAGCACGGCCTCCAGGGCCGAGCGGGCCCCGCCCGGGAAGTCGTTGATGTCGAAGGCGATCTGCTCGTCGGCACCGCCCAGGTCCTCGCGGTCATCGAGCGCCTCGGGCTCGGCGGGCTCGCCCGTCCCTTGCGCCGACTGGTCACTCATCGTCTGCTCCTGTCCGTGGGGCGGCGGCGCCACCCGGCTCGTCGATCTCCCGCGGGTCGCTGGTCTCGTGCCGGGCGCCGCCATCGCTGTCGTCGCTGACGTCGTCATCGTCCTCGTCGTCGCCGTCGTCGCCGTCGTCCTCGTCGAACTCGTCGTCGATGGCGATGTCGCCCACATCCGTGCCGGTCCAGCGGATGTCGAGCTCCCCGAGCGCCTCGGCCTGCTCGAAGGCGATGGCGGCCTCCTTGAAGAGCTCGAGCAGCGCGAGGAACCGGGCGACGATGACGAGCGTGCTGTCGGCATCGGCGACGAGGCTCCGGAACGAGACCTGGCCGCGGTGGCGCAGCCGGTCGACGATGATCGCGGCCTGCTCCCGGACGCTGACCTGGGGCGTGTGCAGGTGCTCGAGGCCGACGGTGGGCGCGACCTTCGGCGTCATCGCCCGCGCGGCGATCATCGCGAACTGCTCGGGCGTCACGGCGATGACGAGCTCGGGAAGCAGCTTGGCGAACTCGGGCTCGAGGCCGGCCTGGCGCGGCGTGATGCGCCCGGCCGTGGCCATCCGGTCGCGGAAGGTGTTGGCGATCTCCTTGTAGGCGCGGTACTGCAGCAGCCTGGCGAAGAGCAGGTCGCGTGCCTCGATGAGTGCCAGGTCCTCGTCGTCCTGCGGTCCCGCCGACGGCAGCAGGCGTGAGGCCTTGAGGTCGAGCAGGGTGGCGGCGATGAGCAGGAACTCGGAGGCCTGGCCGAGGTCCCAGTCGCTGTCGGTGGCCTGGGCCGCCTTGATGTGGGCGACGAACTCGTCGGTGACCTTGGCCAGGGCGACCTCGGTGATGTCGAGCTTGTGCTTGCTGATGAGGCCGAGCAGCAGGTCGAAGGGCCCCGAGAAGACGTCGAGGTGCACCTCGAACGGCGCCGACGACCGGCGCGTGATGACGCCGCCGGGGGTCAGCTCCTCCGTCGGGGCGGCCGGAGCGGCAGCCCCGACCTCGGCGAGTTCGGCGACCGGAGTGACCTCGGCGAGGGCAGCGTCGTCGGCGTCGACCGCGGGGCGGCCGACGGTGTCCTGCTCGGTCATCGAATCACTACGGATCAGGCCGCGGCACCGCGCGCGACGAGCTCGCGGGCGAGCTGGCGATAGGCGTTGGCACCGGAGTGGTCCGAGGAGTACGACGTGATCGGCTCGGCGGCGAGGGTCGCGTCGGGGAACTTCACGGTGCGGCTGATCACGGTGTGGAAGACCTGCTCGCCGAAGTGGTCGACGACGGAGCGCACGACCTCCCGGCTGTGCAGCGTGCGGCCGTCGTACATCGTGGCGAGGATGCCGTCGACCTGCAGGCGGGGGTTGAGCCGGTCGGTGATCTTGTCGATGGTGTCGATGAGCAGGGCGACACCGCGCATGGCGAAGAACTCGCACTCCAGCGGGATGACGACCCCGTGCGCGGCGGTGAGGGCGTTGACGGTGAGCAGGCCGAGCGACGGCTGGCAGTCGATGAGGACGATGTCGTACTCGTCGATGACGGGGCGCAGCACCCGGGCCAGGATCTGCTCACGGGCCACCTCACCGACGAGCTGGACCTCGGCGGCCGACAGGTCGATGTTGGCCGGCACGAGGTCGAGGTTCGGGGTGCGGGTGTGCTGGATGACGTCGTGGATGTCGTGGCCGCGCTCGATGAGCAGGTTGTAGATCGTCGTGTCGAGCTCCTGGGCGTTGACGCCGAGGCCCACCGAGAGCGCGCCCTGCGGGTCGAAGTCGACGACGAGGACCTTGCGGCCCAGCTCGGCCAGGGCCGCACCGAGGTTGATGGTCGTCGTCGTCTTGCCGACGCCGCCCTTCTGGTTGCACATCGCGATGATGCGCGCGGGTCCGTGGCTCGAGAGCAGCCCGGGCTCCGGGAAGTCGGGGAGCGGGCGGCCGGTCGGGCCCATCGCGCCGGATCCGGCGGACTCGGTGCCCGGCAGCTGCGCGACCCGGGGGGTGGCGCTGACCGGGCCGGGTCGGGGCTGTTCGAGGTCCTCGGACCGCACGGACTGCATGGTGTCGTGTGACTCCTCGTTCACCGGGTGTTCTACTCCGCTCGGCGTTGCCCTGAGATGCTGCGGTCAGCCTCGCGCTGATCACGTGTGACCTTATCAGCGGGCGCGGGGGTGGGCGCCCGCATAGACCTCGCGGAGGCGGTGCACCGAGACCATCGTGTAGATCTGGGTGGTCGTGACCGACGCGTGCCCGAGCAGCTCCTGGACGACGCGCACGTCGGCTCCCCCGTCGAGCAGGTGGGTGGCGAAGGAGTGGCGCAGCGTGTGCGGCGACACGTGCTCGGTGAGGTCGGCCCGCTCGCCGGCGCGCTGGATGACCGCCCACGCCGACTGGCGCGAGAGCCGGGCGCCGCGCTGGTTGAGGAAGAGCGCCGGACCGCCCCGCCCGTGCTGGGCGAGGGCCGGCCGGCCGCGCACGAGGTATGCCGTCACGGCCTCCACGGCGTAGCGCCCCACCGGGACGACGCGCTCCTTGCCGCCCTTGCCGCGCAGCCGCACCGAGGCCCCTCCCCCGCTGGCCGGGCCACCTGCGGGGAGGCCGGGGTCGGCCGTCTCGAGGTCGTCGACGTCGAGGCCGACGGCCTCGCTGATCCGGGCGCCGATGCCGTAGAGCAGCTCGAGCAGCGCCCGGTCCCGGAGCGACTCGGGCGTGTCGCCGACCGACGCCGCCGCGAGCAGGCGTTCCACGGCCTCGAGCGGGATCGCCTTGGGCAGCCGTGCGGGCGGCTTGGGCGGGGCGACGTTGGCCGCCGGGTCCCCGGCCGCCTCGCCCTCGAGAGCCAGGAAGCGGTGGAAGCCGCGGACCGCCACGAGGGTGCGGGCCGCGGAGGATGCGGCCAGACCGCGCTCGCGCAGCGACGCGAGGAAGTCGGTGACATCGGCCTCGGTGACCCGGCCGGCCTCGTCGATCCCCTTCGCGGCGAGGAAGGCGGTGTAGGCGCGCAGGTCCCGGGCGTAGGAGGTGAGCGTGTTGTCGGACGCGCCCTTCTCGACCCGGACGTGGTCGAGCCACCCGCGGACGTCGCGCTCGAGGCGCGAGAGCGGTGCCGCGGGTGGCCCGGTGACGACCTGGTCGGTCAGGACAGCGCCTCGTCGAGGCTGACCGACGCCATGCCGTGGGCCTCGGCCACCCCGGCGTACGTGACGTGGCCGTCGTGCGTGTTGAGGCCGAGCCCGAGCGCGTGGTCGGACCGCAGCGCGTCGCGCCACCCCTGGTTGGCGAGCTTCACGGCATACGGCAGGGTCGAGTTGGTCAGCGCGTAGGTCGAGGTGTTGGGCACCGCACCCGGCATGTTGGCCACGCAGTAGAAGACCGAGTCGTGCACCCGGTACGTCGGGTCGGCGTGCGTCGTCGGGTGGCTGTCCTCGAAGCATCCGCCCTGGTCGATGGCGATGTCGACGAGCACGGAGCCCGGCTTCATCTGCGACACGAGCTGGTTCGAGACGAGCTTGGGGGCTGCGGCCCCGGGGATGAGCACCGCGCCGATGACCATGTCGGCCTCTTGCACCTGCTGCTGGACCGTGAGCCGGTTCGAGGCCAGCCCGTGCACCTGGTTCTCGTAGCGCCAGAACGACATCCGGAGCTTGTCGAGGTCGGTGTCGAGCAGGGTGACGTCGGCCCCCATGCCCAGGGCGATGTTCGCAGCGTTCTGCCCCGAGACGCCGGCGCCGAGGATGACGACCTTCGCGTTGGCCACGCCACCGACGCCGCCCATGAGGACGCCGCGCCCGCCCTGCGCGCGCATCAGCGCGTGCGCACCGACCTGGGGCGCGAGGCAGCCGGCCACCTCGGACATCGGGTAGAGCAGCGGCAGGGCGCCCGAGGGCAGCTGCACCGTCTCGTAGGCGATGCCGGTGACCTTGCGCGCCACGAGCTCCTCGGTGAGCGGCTTGTCGGCCGCGAGGTGCAGGTAGGTGAAGAGGGTCAGGCCCTCGTGCATCCGGTGGTACTCCTCGGCCACGGGCTCCTTGACCTTGAGCACCATGTCGGCCTCGCCCCAGACGTCGTCGGCGGAACCGATGACGCGGGCCCCGGCTGCCACGTAGTCGTCGTCGCTGATCTGGGACCCGACGCCGGCGTCCTTCTCGACGAGGACGTCGTGCCCGTTCTCCACGAGCTCGTGGACGCCTGAGGGGGTGATGGCCACGCGGTACTCGTGGTTCTTGACCTCGCGGGGGATGCCGACCTTCATGCTGCTGCACTTCCTTCCGGACTGACTCGGCCACGGCGCCGTTGCCGCGGTGAGAAGGGGCCCTCAGGGGCCGCGAAGCCACTGTATCCGTGGCCGTCACGGCCCGGTCGGCAGCCGGCGAACTCCCCCGGACTCGCCGCGCGCCTGCCGCCGTGCAGGCAGCCGTCGTCGCGCCCACGTGTGCTTTGGCGCCGTCTTCGCCACCATGGGGCGCGTGAAGCTCTACGCAGACACCCCGGCCCGGCGCACGCGACAGATCCTGTCCGACGTCCTCCTGCTGCTCTGGATCGGGCTCTGGGTGTATGCCGGTCGCCAGGTCCACGACACCGTGGAGCAGCTGCGCGCGCCCGCCGACTCGATCACGTCGGCGGGCCGGTCGGTCAACGGCGCCCTCACCGGCGCGGGCGATCAGGCCGGGCAGATCCCGCTCGTGGGCGACCAGCTGAGGACGTGGCTGACCCAGGCCGCAGGGTCGGGCACGACCCTCCAGTCGGCGGGGACGTCCATGGCGGACACCGTCGACAGGCTCGCCCTGGGGCTCGGCCTCGTGATGGCGCTCGCACCCATCCTGGTCGTCCTCGCCGTGTGGCTCTACGTCCGAGTTCGCTTCGTGCGCAACGCGACCCAGTCGCAGCGCTTCATCGACGCCGGTGAGGACCTCGACCTCTTCGCGCTCCGGGCCATGTCGAACCAGCCGATGCGGGCGCTGGCACGAGTGTCCGAGGACCCGGCAGGTGCCTGGCGGCGACAGGACCGAGACGTCATCCGGCGCCTTGCCCTGCTCGAGCTGCGCGACCAGGGCCTGCGCCCACCGCCCGGCGCCTGACCCCCTCCTCCCGTCGAGTACTCAGTCGACGCGGGTGACCTGCGGGACGAGGTCCTCGGCCGGCGGGGTCCACGACTCGGCGGACGCCGGGACCTGCTCACCCGAGCGGATGTCCTTGACCTCGTCGCCCGATCCGGCCGCGCCGGGGAACCAGACGTACGGGATGCCTCGCCGCTCGGCGTAGCGGATCTGCTTGCCGAAGCGGGCCGCCGAGGGGGCGACCTCGCAGGCGATGCCGCGTCGGCGCAGCGCCGTCGCCACCGCGACCGCGCCCTCGCGCGACTCGTCGTCGGTCAGGGCCACGAGCACGGCGGCGGGTGTCGACCGGGACGCGGTGACGAGCCCGCGACCGATGAGCAGGCCGAGGATGCGGGTCACGCCGATCGAGATGCCCACGCCGGGGTAGGTGTTCCTCCCGTCGCTGGCGAGGGCGTCGTAGCGCCCGCCGGAGCAGAACGAGCCCCACGACTCGTGACCGATGAACTGGGTCTCGTAGACGGTGCCGGTGTAGTAGTCGAGGCCGCGCGCGATGCGCAGGTCAGCGACGAGCTTGCCCGGGGCGTGGGCCATTCCGGTGCGGATGACGTTCGCGAGGGACTCGATCCCCTCGTCGAGCAGCGGGTGCTCCACACCGAGCGCGCGCACCTGCTCGACGAAGCCGAGGTCGGTCGAGCGGACGCCGGCGAGTGCGAGGCACTGGTCGGCCTGCTCGGGCGTCGTACCCGACTCGACGAGCAGCGCCTTGACCTTCTCCGGTCCGAGCTTGTCGAGCTTGTCGACGATCCGCAGGGTCCCGATGACGTCGGTGATCCCGATGCCCTGGTAGAAGCCGTTCGGGATCTTGCGGTCGTTGACCTGGATGACGAACTCGCCGACCGGGAACTTGCTGAACACGTCGGCGATGACGAGCGGCATCTCCGCCTCGAAGTGCGGCGAGAGCTGGCCCACGTCGACGACGTCGATGTCGGCCTGGGTGAACTCGCGGTAGCGGCCCTCCTGGGGCCGCTCGCCGCGCCAGGCCTTCTGGATCTGGTAGCGCCGGAACGGGAAGGCCAGCTTGCCGGCGTTCTCGAGGACGTAGCGGGCGAACGGCACCGTCATGTCGAAGTGCAGGCCCCAGCGGGCGTCGTCGTCGGCGCCACCGGCGAGGCGCGACACGGCGTAGATCTCCTTGTCGGCGTCCTCGCCCTGCGCGCTGAGCCGGTCGATCGGCTCGATGGACCGGGTCTCGACGGAGGAGAACCCGTGCAGCTCGAACGTCTCCCGGATGACGTCGAGGAACCGCTGCTCGACGATGCGCTCGGACGGGAGGTACTCGGGGAAGCCGCTGATCGGGGTGACCTTGGAGCTGGCCTTGGCAGCGGACTTCGAGGCGGGACGCGTGCTCACGCGGGCAAGTCTCTCAGGTAGGGGTTGGTGGTCCGCTCGTGGGCCATCGTCGTGGCCTGGTAGTGCCCGGGCAGCACGAGCGTCGTGTCGGGCAGGGGCAGCACGACGTCCCGCAGGCTGCGCTGCATCGCGGCGGGGTCACCCCCGGGCAGGTCGGTGCGGCCGACGGAACCGGCGAAGAGGACGTCCCCGGTGACCATCGTGCGGTCGACGTCGACCTGATCGCGGATGCCGTCCGGGACGCGGTCGATGCCGAACATGACCGAACCCTCGGTGTGCCCGGGGGCGTGCAGCACGTCGAACTCCATGCCGGCCAGGGTCAGACGGGTCCCGTCGGTGATCTCGACGACGTTCGTCGGCTCGGTCCAGGTCGCAGCCGCCCCGAACTGCTGCTCGAACATCGCGATGAGCCCCGGGTTGCTGCGCCCGAGCAGGTCGTGGAGTCGGTAGCGGTCGTCGGCGTGGATGTAGGCAGCCGTGTCGGACCCGCAGACCGGCGTCACGGAGTAGACGTGGTCGACGTGCCCGTGCGTCAGCAGCACCGCAGCCGGCCGCAACCGGTGCCCTGTCAGGATCTCGCGCAGCGTCTCCTCGACCCCGACCCCCGGGTCGACGATGACGCACTCCTCCCCCGACTGCGGGGCGAGGACGTAGCAGTTGGTGTCGAAGGCCTGGGCGGGGAACGCGATCGTCAGCACGCTGGGAGCCTAGCGAGGATGCGATCCCGGGCATCCGGCATACGTCCTCGGTGGGCGGCGTCGACCGCTGGGGTATGCCGGGTCGACGCCGTTGGGGGCGCGATCGCGCCTCGGAGCCGAGATGTCACGGACTCGTGACCCCTCCCGCTGCGCCGGCCCCATCGTCGTTCCCTAAAATGACCGGACGCCCGGGGACCGCCCATGTGGCCCGTACGAGGAGAGGTTCGTGACCAAAGAGCAGGAACGCGCACGTGCGCGCCGCCGCCACGAGGAACAGCAGAAGAGCGCCCAGCCGCCGGTGGGCGACTCGACGCGCGACAAGCAGGTCTTCGGTGTGATCCTCGCGGTCATCCTCATCGTCGCAGCCGCCATCGTCGTCCCCAAGCTCGTCGGCAGCTCCGACGCGGCGACGCCCGCAGCCGCCTCGACGACGCCCGCCAGCACCGCGACCGGCACGCCGACCGGCGGACTCGCGGCCGGGCAGAAGCTCGCAGCCGGCTGCACGGCGCCCCCGGCGAACCAGACGGCCCCGAAGCAGCAGAAGGAGGTCCCGGCCAAGGCCACGGCTGCCGGCAAGACCTTCGTCGCGACCGTGAAGACGACGTGCGGCGACCTCACCTTCGAGCTCGACGGCACCAAGGCACCGCAGACCGTCGCGTCGTTCATCAACCTCGCCAAGACCGGCTACTGGGCCCCGAGCCCGTGCCACCGCGTCACCACGGAGGGTATCTACGTCCTCCAGTGCGGTGACCCCACCGGCAGCGGCCAGGGCGGCCCCGGCTACACCTTCGGCATCGAGAACGCCCCCAAGGACGGGAAGTACCCCACCGGCGTGCTCGCCATGGCCCGCACGCAGGACCCGAACAGCAACGGCGGCCAGTTCTTCATCACCTACAAGGAAACCCAGTTGCCCACCGACGGTGGTGGCTACACGATCTTCGGAAAGGTGACCAAGGGCCTCGACATCGTTGACAAGATTGCCGCCAACAAGGCCCTGCCACCCAGCCCGACGGACGGAACCCCCGTCTCCCCGATCAGCATCCTCAGCGTCAGCGTGACGGAGAAGAAGGCATGACCGACATCCAGCAGCCCGAGCCCGACGAGACCACCGACGCCGGGACGGATCCCGGCATCCCGGCTGGCACGTCCCCGGAGGCCGAGGCGCCGGCCCCCGCCACCGAGCCGGAGTCCGCCGAGCCGGCCGGCACCGCGCCGGTCGCTGCGGAGGCCGAGGAGTCGCCGGCGGCCGTCGACGAGACCGCGGACGCCCTGGCCTCGGTGAGCAGCACGGAGGCAGCAGACACTGCCGAGGAGACGGCGACCGAGGAGACGACGACCGAGGTGCCGTCGGCTGAGGTCCCCTCTGCGGCTCCCTCGCCGGCGAGCATCCCCAAGCCGTCGTCGATCCCGACGCCGGCGGCGCTCGCCAAGGCCGTGCCGCACCCCACCGTGACGCCCGCGGCGCCGGCGCTGATCACGACCGACCACTCCGCGTCCGCGGCGTTCGGTCGCGTCGACGAGAACGGCACCGTCTTCGTGCGCACCAAGGACGGCGAGGAGCAGGAGGTCGGCTCCTACCCCGGCGCGACCGACGAGCAGGCGCTGACCTACTTCGCCCGCAAGTACGACGAGCTGTTCGCCTCGGCCGTGCTCCTCGAGCAGCGCCTCTCGCAGCCCGAGGTGCCGTCCAAGGACGTCGCCGAGGGACTCAAGACCCTGGCCGCGCAGGTCAAGGACGCGACCGTCGTCGGCGACCTCGACGCCCTGGCCACCAAGCTCGACGAGATCCAGTCCGGCCTGGCCGCCAAGCGCAACGTCGAGCAGCAGCACCGGGCCGAGGCCCGGGTCGCGGCCACGGCCGAGCGCGAGAAGATCGTCGCCGAGGCCGAGGAGATCGCGGGTCAGCCGGAGAACCGCATCCAGTGGAAGACCAGCGGCGCCCGGATGCGCGAGCTGCTCGACGAGTGGAAGGCCCACCAGCGCTCGGCCACGCGCCTCGACCGCGAGACGGAGTCGAACCTGTGGCAGCGGTTCAGCGCCGCCCGCAACGGCTTCGACAAGGCCCGTCGCAGCCACTTCGCCGGGCTCGACGCGCAGCACGCCGACGCGAAGAGCGCCAAGGAGCAGCTCGTCGCGGACGCCGAGAAGCTCGCGACGAGCACCGACTGGGCGGCCACCGCGGGTGCGTTCAAGCGACTCATGGACGAGTGGCGCCGCGCGGGCCGGGCCAGCCGGTCCGACGACGACAAGCTGTGGGCCCGCTTCAAGGCCGCCCAGGACAGCTTCTTCGCGGCCAAGGACGAGGTCGTCGCGGTCGAGGAGGAGCAGTACCGCGGCAACCTCGCCGTCAAGGAGGCCCTGCTCGTCGAGGCCGAGGCGATCCTGCCCGTCACCGATCTCGAGAAGGCCAAGGCCCAGCTGCGCGTCATCCAGGACAAGTGGGACGCCGCCGGCAAGGTCCCGCGGTCCGACATGGAGCGCGTCGAGAAGGCCATGCGGCGCATCGAGCAGACCGTCCGTGACGCCGACGACCGCCGCTGGAAGTCGAGCAACCCCGAGGTCGCGGCCCGCGCCCGGGCCATGGTCGACCAGCTCGAGCGTGCCGTCGCCGACCTGCAGGACGACCTCGCGAAGGCCGAGGCGTCCGGCAGCGCGAGCAAGGTCAAGAAGGCCCGCGAGGCCCTCGAGGCCCGTCAGGTCTGGCTCGACCAGGCCCGCGCCGGCGTCGCCGAGTTCGGCGGCTGACCGAGGCACCACGCGCACGAGAAGGCCCGCCCCGCAAGCGAACTCGCCGGGCGGGCCCTCTCGTGCGCCACGGTCACATCGTCGACTTGCCGCCGTTGACGCGGTAGACGTCGAAGACGCCGTCGATCCGGCGCACCGCCTTGATGACGTGGTCGAGGTGGGCGGGATCGCCCATCTCGAAGGTGAACCGGGAGATGGCGACCCGGTCGCGCGACGTCTGCACCGAGGCCGACAGGATGTTGACGTGCTGGTCCGACAGGACGCGCGTGACGTCGCTGAGCAGGCGGTTGCGGTCGAGCGCCTCGACCTGCAGCTGGACGAGGAAGACGCTCGCCGAGCTGGGGGCCCACTCGACGTCGATGAGCCGCTCGGGGTTGGCCGTCAGCTGGTCGGCGTTGGTGCAGTCGACGCGGTGCACCGAGACACCGTTGCCCCGGGTCACGAACCCGATGATGGGGTCCCCCGGCACCGGGGTGCAGCACTTCGCGAGCTTGACCCACACGTCGGCGGTCCCGACGACGACGACCCCGGGGTCGCCCGGCTTGCGCCGGCTGGCTGCCCGCGTGGGGACGGTGGCCTCCGCAAGGTCCTCGGTGGCGCCCTCGACGCCACCCATCGACGCCACGACCTTGCCGACGACGTGCTGCGCCGACACGTGTCCCTCGCCCACGGCGGCGTACAGCGCCTCGATGTCCTGGTAGCGCAGGTCGGTCGCGACCGCCGTCATCGACTCGTGGCTCATCAGCCGCTGGAGCGGGAGGTTCTGCTTGCGCAGGGCCTTGGCGATCGCGTCCTTGCCGGCGTCGATGGCCTCCTCGCGCCGCTCCTTGGAGAACCACTGCTTGATCTTGTTGCGGGCGCGGGGGCTCTTGACGAACTGGAGCCAGTCGCGCGAGGGCCCGGCACCGTCGGCCTTGCTCGTCAGCACCTCGACGACGTCGCCGTTCTCGAGCGTCGACTCGAGCGGGACGAGGCGGCCGTTGACGCGCGCACCGATGCAGTGGTGCCCGACCTCGGTGTGGACGGCATAGGCGAAGTCGACGGGCGTGCCGCCCACGGGGAGCGCGACGACCGACCCCTTCGGCGTGAAGACGTAGACCTCGCTGCTGCCCATCTCGAAGCGCAGCGAGTCGAGGAACTCCCCCGGGTCCTCGGTCTCGCGCTGCCAGTCGAGCAGCTGGCGCAGCCACGCCATGTCGTTCTGCGGCGTGATCTCGCCGGGACGCGCGGGACCGCCGCCGTTGTTCTGGTCCTTGTACTTCCAGTGCGCCGCGACGCCGTACTCGGCCCGGCGGTGCATCGTGTGCGTGCGGATCTGGATCTCGACCGGCTTGCCCTGCGGGCCGATGACCGTCGTGTGCAGCGACTGGTACATGTTGAACTTCGGCATCGCGATGTAGTCCTTGAACCGGCCCGGGACCGGGTTCCACCGCGAGTGGAGGGCGCCCAGCGCCGCGTAGCAGTCGCGCACCGTGTCGACGAGCACCCGGACGGCGACGAGGTCGTAGATCTCCTCGAAGTCGCGACCCCGCACGATCATCTTCTGGTAGACGGAGTAGTAGTGCTTGGGCCGACCCGTCACGACGGCCTTGATCTTGGCGGCCGTGAGGTCCTCGGTGACCTGGGCTCGCACGCCGGCGAGGTACTCCTCGCGGGCCGGGGCGCGCTCGGCGACGAGGCGCACGATCTCGTCGTACACCTTCGGGTAGAGCGTCGCGAACGAGAGGTCCTCGAGCTCCCACTTGATGGTGTTCATGCCGAGGCGGTGCGCGAGCGGCGCGTAGATCTCGAGCGTCTCGTTGGCCTTGCGCTTGGCCGACTCGGCGCTGACGTAGCGCCACGTGCGGGCGTTGTGCAGCCGGTCGGCGAGCTTGATGACGAGGACCCGGATGTCGCGCGCCATCGCGATGACCATCTTGCGCACGGTCTCGGCCTGCGCGGCCTCGCCGTAGGTGACCTTGTCGAGCTTGGTGACGCCGTCGACGAGCATCGCGATCTCGTCGCCGAAGTCGCGCCGCAGCTCGTCGAGGCTGTATGCCGTGTCCTCGACGGTGTCGTGCAGCAGCGCCGCCGCGAGCGTCGGGGGCGTCATGCCGAGCTCGGCGAGGATCGTCGTCACGGCGAGCGGGTGCGTGATGTACGCGTCGCCGCTCTTGCGCATCTGCCCCTCGTGCGCGTGCTCGGCGACGGCATACGCCCTCTCGATGACCGACAGGTCGGCCTTCGGGTGGTTCTGGCGGACCGCGGTCATGAGGGGCTCGAGGACGGGGTTGCCGGCCGGCCGGGTGGCCCCGAAGCGAGCGAAACGGGCGCGCACCCGCGACGGGGTGGACAGCTCGTTGCGGACGTCCTCGCTCATGAAGTGAGTCTAGGCCGTCCGTCCGGGATCACAGCGTGAGGATCGCGCTGACGGGCCGGTCCGCGAGACGCTTGCGGCCCTCGAGGAAGGCCAGCTCGAGGACGACCTCGATCGCGGCCACCTGTGCGCCTGCGCGCTCGACGAGCAGTGCGGTGGCCTCGGCGGTCCCCCCGGTCGCGAGGACGTCGTCGATGACGAGGACCCGCTGTCCGGGCTCGAAGGCGTCGGTGTGCACCTCGATCTCGGCCGTGCCGTACTCGAGGGCGTAGGACTCCTTGAGGGTCTCCCCCGGGAGCTTGCCCGCCTTGCGGACCGGCACGATGCCCAGACCCAGCTCGTAGGCCACCGCGGCACCGAGGATGAACCCGCGGGCCTCGATGCCGACGACGACGTCGACCTGCCCGGCGTACCGGCCCGCGATGTCGCGCACGAGCTCGCCGAGGGCGTGGCCGTCCGCGATGAGCGGCGTGAAGTCCTTGAAGAGGACCCCGGGCTTCGGGAAGTCCGGGATGTCACGCAGCTTGCTCGCGACGAGGTCACTGATCTGGCTCACGCCATCTCCTGGTGGTGGTTGGAACGAGCGGTCGAGGGCCGACCGCTCCGATGGGACCGCTGCCGCGGGCCCGTCGTCAGCGCCGCGACTTCGGGGCGCGCTTGGGCTGGTTGCGCGGCCCGGCCTGGGCGTACTTGTGCACCGGACGCGGCATCCCCTCGCCCGTGGCCGACGTCGAGTCCGAAGCCGCCTCGGCCGCCCCGGTGGAGTCGGCGCCGACGACCGCCGGTTCGGGGACGCCGTGGGGAGCCGCAGGGCCCTGCTTGGCGCCGTGGCGCGCGACGTACGCGTCGAGCTCGCGGACCGCGGGCTCGTTGCGACGCAGGTCGACGAGCAGCGGCGTGGCGATGAAGATCGACGAGTAGGCGCCGACGGCGATGCCGATGAACAGCGCGAGCGACAGGTCGAGCAGCGTGCCGGGCCCGAGCAGGGTGAAGCCGACGAAGAGCACGGCGGCGATCGGCAGGAGCGCGACGACGGTCGTGTTGATCGAGCGGACCAGGGTCTGGTTGACCGCGAGGTTGGCTGCCGCGGAGTAGGTCATGCGCTTGGTGCGGAAGGCCTCTGCGGTGTTCTCGCGGACCTTGTCGAAGACGACGACGGTGTCGTAGAGCGAGTAGCCGAGGATCGTCAGGAAGCCGATCATCGACGACGGGGTGATCTCGAACCCGAAGAGCGCATAGATACCGACGGTGATGACGAGGTCGTGCAACAGCGCCACGAGGCCCGAGACAGCCATCTTCCACGTCCGGAAGTAGAGCGCCATGACGATCGTCACGAGGACGAGGAAGACGACGAGGCCCCGGATCGCCTGCTGGCTGACCGACTGTCCCCAGCTGGGCCCGATGAGCGAGGCACTGACCGCGTTCTTGTCGACACCGAACTGCTGGGCGAGCGCCGCACTGGCCTCGTCGGTGCGGTCCGACGCCGCCTCGGACTGCACGCGGACGGTGTCCTGGCCGATGATCGTCGAGATGACGTTGCCCGGGATGCCCGCGGTGGAGATCGCGGACTGCGCCTTCTCCTCGTAGCCCTGGCTGTTGGAGACGCCCTGGACGCGGAACTCGGAGCCACCGCTGAACTCGATGCCGAAGTTCAGGCCCTTGACGAAGATGCCGACGAGGGCGAAGGCGATGAGGACGGCCGAGAGGGCGTACCACGTCTTCTGGCGCTTGATGAAGTCGACCGAGCGCTTGCCGGTGTAGAGGTCGTTCCCGACCTGGGAGAAGTTGATCATGCCTGGGCCTTCCCCTCGGCGATGCGGGCCGAGCCCACGGTGGCGGGCGGGCGCTGGGCGCCGGGTGCCCCGAACTGGCCGCGACCGCGGTAGCGGACCGACTCCTTGGCGCCGAGGCGCTGCGGGTCGAGACCCGACCACTTGTGACCGTTGCCGAAGAACTCCGTGCGGGCCAGCAGCTGCACCGTCGGGTGCGTGAAGAGCATGACGACGAGCAGGTCGATGAGGGTGGTCAGGCCGAGGGTGAAGGCGAAGCCGCGGACGTTGCTCGAGGCCAGGAGGTAGAGCACGACGGCCGCGATGAAGTTCACGCCGTCCGCCGCGATGATCGTGCGCCGCGCGCGCTTCCAGCCGGTCTCGACGGCGGCGACAAGCGGGCGACCGTCTCGCACCTCGTCGCGGATGCGTTCGAAGTAGACGATGAAGCTGTCGGCCGTGACGCCGATGGCCACGATGAGGCCGGTGACCCCGGCCATGGTGAGGCGGAAGCCGTGCGTCGTGCCGAGAATCGTGACCGCGAGGTAGGTGATGACCGAGGCGACGACGAGCGAGGCGACGGTGACGAGGCCGAGCGCGCGGTACTGGAACAGCGAGTAGACGACGACGAGCAGCAGGCCGATGAAACCGGCGAGCAGGCCGATGCGGAGCTGCTCCTCACCGAGCTGGGGGGTGATGTTGTCCTGCGTCTGCAGGGCGAAGGAGATCGGCAGGGCACCGAACTTCAGCTGCTCGGCGAGCTGCTTGGCGGAGTCGATGGTGAACGAGCCGGTGATCGAGGCCCGCCCGTCGGTGATGACGGCACGCGCCTGGGGGGCCGTGATGACGGCCTTGTCGAGCACGACCGCGAACTGGTCGAGGGGCGGCTGGGACTGCAGGCCGTAGAGCCGCTTGGTGACGGCGGCGAACTTGGCCTTGCCGGCGTCCTTGAACGACAGGGCGACCTCGACGATGGAGGTCGGCTGGCCGTTGGGGCCGGGCTGGTAGCCGCTCGTCGCGTCGGCGATCTCGCTGCCGTCGATCTCGCTCGGGCCGAGGACGTATTTCGTGGTGCGGTCCTCGCCACACGTGGCGATGGGCTGCGTGGGGTCGTCCTGGACCTTGTCGACCGCTCCGGGGGTGGAGCAGTTGAGCGCGGTGTATGCCTTGGCGACCTTCGCAGCGGCCGCGTCGGCCTTGGCCTTGTCCCAGCCGAGGCCCACGAGCCCCGTGCTGGCCTGCGTCTTGACTGCAGCCTCGGTCTCTGCCGGGGTCGGGGCTGGAGCCGTCTGCGTGGCCGCCGGTGCCGGCGTCGCTGGGGCGGTCGCCGTGGCTGAAGGCGCCGGGGTGGCCGGCGTCGTGGCCGCACGCAGCGCGTCGGGGACGACGCCGTTCTGCGCGGTCGGGGACGCCGAGGGGCTCGAGGGGGTCGCGGTGCCGCTCGCCTTGGGCGTCCCGGTCGCTGCGCCGGTCGCCGTGCCCGACGGGGTGCCGGTGGGCGTCGCCGTGCCGCTCGGCGTGCCGCCCGGCTTGACCTGGGTGGCGTTGCTGTCGAGGGCCTGGACGTAGACGGCCCGGAAGCGCAGCTGCGACGGCTTCTTGAGCGCGTCGAGCTGCTCGGCCGTCGGCTGCCCGGGGATGGAGACGACGATGCTCTTGCCGCCCTGGGTGGTGATCTCGGCCTCGGAGACCCCGTTGGCGTCGATGCGCTGGCGGATGATGTCGACGGCCCGGTTGACCTGGCCCTCGCTGATCGTCTCGGTGCCGGTGAGCTGGGGCTGGAGCACGAGCTCCGTGCCGCCCTCGAGGTCGAGGCCGAGGCGGGGGGTCATGGACCCGCCGCCCCACTTCGTCAGGCCGACTGCGAGGCCGCCGAGGGCGAGGATGACGACGACGAGCGCCAGGAGGCTCCGTCTCGCCGACTTCTTGGTGGAGCTGCGTGCCACGAAAGCCTCACTGACCGTTCTGCTGGGAGCCCGGGGTCGTACCCGGTGCGTCGTCGGCCGGCGTGGCCGGCGGGGCGTTGGTGGCCGATGCCTCCGGAGTGCCGTCGGTGGCCGCCGTGTCGGACTGCTTCATCGCGATGGCGCGCCGGTCCACGCGGATGGTGGTGCCCTCGGCGATCTCGAGCCACGCGGTGCTGTCGTCGAGATGCGTGACGACGCCGTAGATGCCCGAGGAGGTGACGATCCGGTCGCCGAGGTCGAGGGACGAGCTGAAGTTGCGCATCTGCTTCATCCGCTTGTTCTGGGTGAAGAACAACCAGCCCAGCAGCAGCAGGGGCAGGGCGAAAATCAGCAACGAGAAGCTCCCGTTGTTGTTCATGTCAGCTCAGTCCTTCGTGTCATCGTCCGGCGTTGCACGCGCGCGTCACGACCCGTGCGTCGGGTCGGATGTCGCGTCAACGACCGGGGGCACCGGATGGTGCCGCGGCAGCGGCGATGGTGCCCGCAGGAGTCTACGTGCGCCGGTGCAGTTTGTCAGACCGGATCGGGCCGGTGCGGCGACGTCGAGTGTCACGTTTTGGTCGCATTCGGAGGGGTCCCGTCATTGCGCGAGATCAGCCCTCGAAACGCGCGCCTCCGGCCTCGTCGATCGGCAGCGTGGCGGTCCAGAGCGCCTGCGAGTCCCGGGGCGGGGTGAGGCCGAGGTGCTCCCACGCAAGGCTCGACGCGGCTCGTCCGCGGGGGGTCCGCACCATGAAGCCCTCCCGGACCAGGTAGGGCTCGGCGACCGTCTCGACGGTGTCGGGCTCTTCGCCCACGGCGACGGCCAGGGTCGAGAGCCCGACCGGGCCGCCGTTGAAGCGCCGACAGAGGGCCTCGAGGACTGCGCGGTCGAGGCGGTCGAGGCCGCGCTCGTCGACGTCGAACAGCTCCAGCGCCTGGCGCGCCGCCGAATGCGTGACGCGATCCTCGCCGTGCACCTGCGCCCAGTCGCGGACGCGCCGCAGCAGGCGGTTGGCGATGCGTGGCGTGCCACGGGAGCGCAGCGCGATCTCGCGGATGCCGTCCTCGTCCGCGTCGAGCCCGAGCAGACGGGCCGAGCGGTGCAGGATGGTCACGAGGTCGGCGGCGGCGTAGTAGTCCAGGTGCCCGGTGAAGCCGAACCGGTCGCGCAGCGGTGCAGGTAGGAGCCCGGCGCGTGTCGTGGCGCCGACCACGGTGAACGGCGGGAGCTCGAGTGGGATCGCCGTGGCGCCCGGCCCCTTGCCGATGATGACGTCGACACGGAAGTCCTCCATGGCGAGGTAGAGCATCTCCTCTGCCGAGCGCGACATCCGGTGGATCTCGTCGAGGAAGAGGACCTCCCCCTCGGCGAGCGAGGAGAGCACCGACGCGAGGTCGCCCGCGTGCTGGATCGCCGGCCCCGAGGTGATGCGGATGGGCTGTTCGAGCTCGCCTGCGACGATCATCGCGAGGGTGGTCTTGCCGAGCCCGGGTGGCCCGGAGAGCAGGACGTGGTCGGGTGGGGTGCCGCGTCGCTTCGCGGCCTTGAGGACGAGCCCCAGCTGGTCGCGGACCCGAGTCTGCCCGGGGAAGTCGTCGAGGCGCTTGGGGCGCAGCGCCGCCTCGACCTGGCGCTCGTCGGTGTCGCCGACGGCGTCGACGATGCGCGCGGTCGCGTCGAACGACCCGTCGTCCCAGACCCCGGGCTCAGCGCCGGTGTCGAGCTCCCACGTGCCGTCCGAGCGGTCGACGCTCATCGGCCCAGCTCCTGCAGGGCGGCGCGCAGCAGCGCCGAGACGCCGGCACCCTCGGCGGCCAACGGTGCGACCTTGTCGAGGGCGTCGTCGGCCTGCCGCGCGGTCCAGCCGAGACCGACGAGGGCCTCACGGACCTGTTCGCGCCAGGCCTCGCCGCCGTCGAGGTGGACGGGCTCGGACTGGCCGGCCGATCCGGGCAGCGCGCCGAGCTTGTCCTTGAGCTCGAGGACCATCCGCTCCGCGCCTTTCTTGCCGATGCCCGGCACCTTGGTCAGCGCGACGAGGTCACCGGTGCCGAGAGCCACGCGGACGGCATCCGGCGAGTGCACGGCGAGCACGGCCAGGGCGAGACGCGGACCGACGCCAGACACGGTCTGGACCGTCTCGAAGACGTGCTTCTCGTCGTCGGTGGCGAAGCCGTAGAGCGTCAGGG
Source organism: Terrabacter sp. 01T434 (assembly GCF_056398545.1). Lineage (NCBI taxonomy): Bacteria > Bacillati > Actinomycetota > Actinomycetes > Micrococcales > Intrasporangiaceae > Terrabacter > Terrabacter sp. 01T434. Next base: position 340,647 of record NZ_JBFTPP010000004.1, on the reverse strand, counting down.
AGTCCTCGCGCACGACGAGGCTCGTGGCGAGCTCGGTGGGCTGACCCAGTCGGACGGACGTGGCGGTCGCAGGCGTCGTGTGCACGAGCATGCCGACGCCGCCGACGCCGACGACGACGGAGTCGAGGCCGACCTTGAGGACGGTGCCGGAGAGCGAGGCGATCATCGGGGCTGGGCTCCAGAGTGCGGTGGTGGGGTGCGGTCGGGCGAGGTGGGCCGGGCGGCCCTGGAGGTCTGGGTCGACGCGGCCCGCAGCCGCTGCACGGGAGGCGCGGCGCCCGGCGGGACCCGGCGGGGGATGCCGCTCCCCCGCTTGCCGGTGCGCGCGAGCACCTCGAGCCGGGCCTCCTCGAGCCGGTTCTGCGTGCCGCCGCGCCACACGTGGCAGATGGCGAGGGCGAGGGCGTCGGCCGCGTCGGCCGGCTTCGGCGGGGTGTCGAGACCGAGGAGGCGGGTCACCATCGTGGTGACCTGCGCCTTGTCCGCCCGGCCGCTGCCGCTGACAGCGGCCTTGACCTCGGTCGGCGTGTGCAGCGTGACCGGAAGGCCGAGTCGCTCGGCGATGATCATGACGATCCCCGTCACCTGGGCGGTGCCCATGACGGTGGAGACATTGGTGTCGGCGAAGACGCGCTCGATGGCCACGGCCTCGGGACGGTGCCGGGCGAACCACTGCCGCATCTCGTCCTCCACCGCGACGAGACGTCGCGGCGTGGGGTCGCCCGACGGGGTGCGGATGACGCCCACGTCGACGAGGGCGAGCTTGCGGCCCGGCACGCCGTCGACGACGCCCACACCGCACCGCGTGAGCCCGGGGTCGACCGCGAGGACGCGCACGGCATACCTCCAGGTCTGTGGGCGGGGCGGATGATCCGAACAGGTGTTCGGGACAACGCTAACCGCCCTCCCCCGAAAGCACGGGAGGCACGCCGGTCCCGGCGTGCCTCCCGTGCTGCGGCTGGCGCCGGCTGATGTGGGCTCAGTCCTCGTCGTCGTCGAGCTGGGCGAGGACGTCGTCGGGGATGTCGCCGTTGGCGAAGACGTTCTGCACGTCGTCGCTGTCCTCGAGGGCCTCGATGACCCGGATCATCTTCTTCGCCCCGTCGAGGTCGAGCGGGACCTGCAGGTTCGGCACGAACGACGCCTCGGCCGACTCGTAGTCGATGCCGGCGTCCTGGATCGCCTTGCGGACCGCGACGAAGTCGGTGGCCTCGGAGATGATCTCCCACGTGTCGCCGTTGTCGTTGACCTCCTCGGCGCCCGCCTCGAGCACGACCTCGAGGATGTCGTCCTCCGAGCCGGCGTCCTTGAGGACGGTCACGACGCCCTTGCGGTTGAAGACGTAGGACACCGAGCCCGGGTCGGCGAGCTGGCCGCCGTTGCGGGTCAGCGCCGTGCGCACCTCGGCGGCGGCGCGGTTGCGGTTGTCGGTGAGGCACTCGATGAGGACGGCGACACCGTTGGGGGCGTAGCCCTCGTACATGATCGTCTGCCAGTCGGCCGCGCCGGCCTCGGCACCCGACGCGCGCTTGACGGCGCGGTCGATGTTGTCGTTGGGCACCGAGGTCTTCTTCGCCTTCTGGATGGCGTCGTAGAGCGTCGGGTTGCCGGCGGGGTCAGCCCCGCCCTGACGGGCCGCGACCTCGATGTTCTTGATGAGCTTGGCGAAGAGCTTGCCGCGCTTGGCGTCCTTGGCCGCCTTCTGGTGCTTCGTGGTGGCCCATTTGGAGTGGCCGCTCATGCAGTGTCCTCGCGTTCCGGTGACTGGCGTGCACCCGACTGCTGGAGTCGGTGCTCTCTGACGATCGAGACGAACTCGGCGTGGATCCGGCGGTCTGCGCCCACCTCCGGGTGGAAGGAGGTGGCCATCAGGTTGCCCTGCCGGACCGCGACGATCTTACCGGCGGCCGCGCCCTCGCTCACGCGGGCGAGCACGTCGACGGCTGGTCCCGCCTCCTCCACCCAGGGGGCGCGGATGAAGACGGCATGGACGGTGCCGGTGTCGGACGGGTCGCTCCAGGCGTAGTCGAGGTCCTGCTCGAACGAGTCGACCTGGCGGCCGAACGCGTTGCGGCGCACGGTGATGTCGAGGCCACCGAGGGTCTGCTGGTCGGGCCGGGCATCGGCGATGCGGTCGGCGAGCATGATCATGCCGGCACACGAGCCGTAGACAGGCATCCCCTCGGCGATCCGGCGCAGCAGGGGCTCCCGCAGGTCGAAGGCCCGGACGAGCTTGTCCATCACGGTCGACTCGCCCCCGGGGATCACGAGACCGTCGATCCCCTCGACCTCGGCCGGACGCCGGACCAGCACGGCCTCGGCGCCGAGCGCGGTGAGTGCCGCCAGGTGCTCGCGGACGTCGCCCTGGACGGCGAGGACGCCGATGCGCGGCGCCGTGGCCGGGCCGGTCGTCGCTCTGGGGGTCGTGCTGGTGATGCTCACCGGGTCAGCGTAGAGCGCGTGTCCCGCCGGCCGTGCCACGGGTCGGCGTGCGGGAATCGTCTCGGATCCGAGACCTGGGCGGGAGCCGCCCTGACATCGGCTCCGCGCCACCGGATACGTTGCGGCCATGACGACGGTGACCGCTCCTGAGGACCTGACCGCCCGTGCGACGACGGCCGACGCGAACTCGCCGCTGCGCGGCACGCGAGACCTCTTCACGCTTCCTGACGACGTGATCTACCTCGACGGCAACTCCCTCGGGGCGCTGCCGAGCGCCGTGCCCGCCGTGGTCGACGACGTCATGCGCCGGCAGTGGGGAGAGCGCCTCATCCGCTCGTGGAACGAGGCCGACTGGTGGGGCGCCCAGACCCGGGTCGGCGACCGCGTCGGTCGTCTGGTCGGAGCGGCGCCGGGTCAGGTCGTCGTGACGGACTCGACCTCGGTCAACCTCTTCAAGGCCGTCATCGGGGCCGGGCGGCTGCGGCCCGGCCGCCGCGTCGTGCTGACCGACCCGGACTCGTTCCCGACCGACCTCTACGTGACCGAGTCGGCCGCCGCGCTGGCCGGCCTCGAGGTGCGGCGCGTGCGCCCTGGCGAGGCGGTGGACGCCATCGCCGAGGTCGGTGACGCCCTCGCGCTCGCCTCCTACTCGAGCGTCGACTACCGGACCGGCGAGCTCTGGGACCTGCGCGCGATCACGGAGGCAGCTCACGCGGTCGGCGCGCTCGCGTGCTGGGACCTCTGCCACTCTGCGGGGGTTCTCGAGGTGGGCCTCGATGCCGGGGGCGCCGACCTCGCCGTCGGCTGCGGCTACAAGTACCTCAACGGCGGTCCGGGCGCGCCCGCCTTCCTCTACGTGGCAGCCCGGCACCAGGACGACTTCGACCAGCCGCTGACCGGCTGGCAGGGACACGCCCACCCGTTCGAGATGCGCCCCGACTACGAGCCGGCCCCCGGCATCACCCGCGCCCGCGTCGGCACCCCACCCCTGCTCTCGGTGCTCGCCCTCGAGGCTGCGCTGACGGCATACGACGGGCTCTCCCCCGCCGACGTCCGGGCCGCCTCGCTCTCGGTGACCGGGACCTTCATCGAGGCGCTCGACGCGCTCGGTGTCGAGCTGCCGCTGGCGACCCCGCGCGAGCCGGAGCGGCGCGGGTCGCAGGTGTCGCTGCGCCACCCGCAGGCGTTCGCAGTCGTCCAGGCGCTCATCGCGCGCGGCGTCATCGGTGACTTCCGCGAGCCCGACATCATCCGGCTCGGCTTCGCCCCGCTCTACGTGACGCACGTGGACGCGGTGCGCGCAGCCGTCCACGTGGCGCAGGTGCTCGAGAGCCGCGAGTTCGAGCGCGCGGAGTTCGCCGAGCGCGGCGCCGTCACCTGACGCGTCGTGCTGCCGATGATGTTGCGTCCGGTGGGGTGATCACCCCACCAGGTGCGGCATCATCGGCCACTCGATCCCGTGGTGGCCGCCGTCGGCCAGGGTGCACGAGCACGTCGACGTTGTCGCTCACCTGCTCCGCGGAGCCGACCCCTCGCGGCAGCGATCGCACGGCCGGGTCGCGGATGCTCTCGGCGACCACGGTGACGGCGGTGTCGCGCACCCCGAGGTAGGGACGGTCCCAGAACCGCTCGACCGGATCGTCGACGGTCGGGAGCCCGGCGTCGGCCTGCAGCCGGCTGAGCGCTCGCAGGGCATCGACCACGCCGGATTCGCGCTCGTGCCAGTGGTTCGCGGCGAGGGCTGCTTCCAGCGGGCCGGCCGCCACCCTCGCGCGTGGGAGTCGCGCAAAGCTCGTGCCGAGCCACTTGGCGTAGGGCGGCCACCGGCGCTCGAGCAGGTGGCCGAGGTGCATGGCGATCCCCGCGAGCCGCGCTGCCAGCACCCGTGAGCCGAGGTCGTCGCCGCGCTCGCCGGTCCGACCGATGAACGGGAGCTCCTGCGCGAGACGCGCCCAGTCCGTCGCGACGACGTGGCGCCAGACGTCGTCGGGGTACCACTCGAGCGTTCGCCGTATGCGGTCCAGCTCCCCCGCGCCGTCGGCGAACACGTCGCCCGCGGTGACCTCGAGGACGGCCTGTCCGGTCAGCGACAGCCAGTCGCCGACGGTGAGGTCGGTCGTGGGGTCCACGCCGAGCCGCGACACGGCGAGCTCGCGGGCCGTCTCCACCTGCACGCGGTGGCGCACGACCGGGTCCCACGTCGTCGCGAACCGGGTCGGGTGACCCTCGAACGACTCGGGGAGGTGCTCGCCGAGGTGCGCGTCGACCGCCGCGACGAGCCCGCCCGGGACGAGGAGGTTGAGGCGCAGGCCCCAGTCGTGGTCGCGCGACATCGCGTCGTCGAGGCCGAGGACGTCGGATCCGCTCCCGAGGCGGGCGGCGGCATACGGAAGCCTCGGCCAGCGCGCTGCGACGGCGGGACGCACGACGTGCTCGAAGTAGGACCTGGAGAGCTCGGATCCGGACGGGGCCACGGCACGATGGTGCCAGTCCCGGCCCGTCGGCCGGGTGAGCACGTATGCCGCCGCGCCCGGTGGGGCACGACGGCATACGTCAGCAGATGGCTGGGTGGCCGGAGGTCACCAACCGCGCTCGGCGAGCCGGTGCGGCTGCGGGATCTCGTCGACGTTGATGCCGACCATGGCCTCGCCGAGGCCGCGCGACACCTTGGCGATGACGTCGGGGTCGTCGTGGAAGGTCGTCGCCTTGACGATGGCCTCGGCGCGCTGGGCCGGGTTGCCGGACTTGAAGATGCCGGACCCGACGAAGACGCCCTCGGCGCCGAGCTGCATCATCATGGCGGCGTCGGCGGGGGTCGCGATGCCGCCGGCGGTGAAGAGCACGACGGGGAGCTTGCCAGCCTCGGCGACCTCCCTGACGAGCTCGTAGGGGGCCTGCAGCTCCTTGGCCGCGACGTAGAGCTCGTCGGGGCTCATCGAGCGGAGGCGGTTGATCTCGGCCCGGAGGGTGCGCATGTGCGTCGTCGCGTTGGAGACGTCACCGGTGCCGGCCTCACCCTTGGAGCGGATCATCGCCGCGCCCTCGGTGATGCGGCGCAGGGCTTCGCCCAGGTTGGTCGCGCCACAGACGAAGGGCACGGTGAACTGCCACTTGTCGATGTGGTTGGCGTAGTCGGCGGGGGTGAGCACCTCGGACTCGTCGATGTAGTCGACGCCGAGGCTCTGGAGCACCTGCGCCTCGACGAAATGGCCGATGCGGGCCTTGGCCATGACGGGGATCGAGACGGCCTCGATGATGCTGTCGATCATGTCGGGGTCGCTCATGCGCGAGACGCCGCCCTGGGCGCGGATGTCGGCCGGGACGCGCTCGAGGGCCATGACGGCGACGGCGCCGGCGTCCTCGGCGATCTTCGCCTGCTCGGCGGTGACGACGTCCATGATGACGCCGCCCTTGAGCATCTCGGCCATGCCGCGCTTGACGCGGGTCGTGCCGGTGGAGCCCGTGGTGTGCTGGTCAGCCGCGGGGGTGCTGCCCGAGGTCGGGGTGGTGCTCACGATGTCCTGCTTTCCCGTGTTCTGGAGTGGGGTTGCACAAAGGGTAGGCCCCCGCGAGGCCGGTGCACGACGCGGTCGGGTCAGACGGGCGTGAGGTGCTCCGGGGCCTCGTCGTTGAACTCGACCGTGTGCGGCATCTGCGTGTAGCCGGCGAGGTGGAAGATGCGGATGGCCCACTTGCGGCGCACCCGGCGCACGTCGGTCACCGCGTCGTTGTGGAAGCGTCTGGCCAGCTGCACGCGGGTGCAGGCCGAGCCGACCCGGGACAGCACGTCCTGGCCGAGCGGGGTCGACCGCAGGTCCGCGACGGCGACCGGGGTCAGCGCGAGGTCGAGGGCCTCCGTGAGGTCGTTCTCGGCGAGCTCCCGCTCCTCCCCGTGCTCGGCGGGCGCCTCGAGGGAGCCGGCCGCGGCGTTGGCGAGGAGGAGGGACGTGGCCCCGTCGAGCAGGCCGCTGTTGGCGAGCTCGACGGCAGCCTCGGCCCTGCGGACGAGGCGCGCGTCGAGGGCCGCGAGCGTGCCGCTGAGCCGGACGTGGAGACGGTCGAGGCGGGCCGCGGTGTAGGAGAGGTACCACCCGGCGAGCACGAGGACGAAGAGGACACCGAAGATCCAGGAGAAGACCTCGCTCATCGGGCACCCCCGCGCAGGAAGCGGTTCCAGCGCCCTTGGGGCTCCAGGTGAGCCGCCGCGCGGCCTTCGATGACCGTCTCGTAGACGGCGAGGATCTCGTCGGCGACGACCGACCAGTCGAACAGCCGCGCGCGGTGCTGACCCGCCGCCGCGAGCTCGGCGCGGCGATCGGGCCGTCGGAGCAGGTCGACGAGGGTGCGGGCGAGGTCCTCCGGATGCTCGTTGGCGAACATCGCACCCGCCGAGCCGCCGTCGAGCACGCGCGAGAACGCCGGCAGGTCGCTGGCCAGCACGCAGGCCCCGGCGCTCATGGCCTCGATGAGGATGATGCCGAAGCTCTCTCCCCCGGTGTTGGGCGCCACGTAGACGTCGACCGACGCGAGCAACGAGGCCTTGTCCTCGTCGGAGACGGAGCCGAGGAAGACGCAGGCCGCGGCGACCTCCTTCGGCCAGCCCTCGGTCACCTCGGTGGGGTCGCCGGGTCCAGCCACGAGGACGCGCAGCCCGGGGATCGCGCGGAGCACGTCAGGCAGCGCGGCCGCGAGGACGGGAAGGCCCTTGCGCGGCTCCCCCATCCGTCCGAGGAAGGCGATCGTGGGCGAGGCCGGGGTGCCGATCCAGGCCGACCGGCGTGGGGCACTCGCGAACCGGTCGACGTAGACGCCGTTCGGGATCACGACCGCGTCGCCCCCGACATGCGTCGTCACGGTGCGGCGGGCGTCCTCGCTCACCGCGATGCGCCCGGCGATCTTCTCCAGGGCCGGCCGGATGATGGGGTATGCCGTCTGCATCGTGCGCGACCGCAGCATGGAGGTGTGGAAGGTGGCGACGATGGGGCCGTCGGCCGCCATCAGCGCGAGCACGCTGATGCTGGGCGTGACGGGCTCGTGCAGGTGCAGCACGTCGAACTGGCCCGCTTCGAGCCACTTGTTCACCTTGGACGCCGTCACGGGGCCGAAGTTCAGCCGCGCGACCGATCCGTTGTAGCGCACGGCCGTGGCGCGACCCGCCGACGTGACGTAGTCGGGGAGCTCGGTCTCGCTGTCGGCCGGTGCGAGGACCGACACGTCGTGACCCTGGCCGATGAGGTGCTCGGCGAGGTCGCGGACGTGGAACTGCACCCCGCCCGGCACGTCGAACGAGTACGGGCAGACGATGCCGATCTTCACGGTCGCGCTCCGGCGGGCGCGCGACCCGGGTCACGGCCCGGGTCGTGGGCCGGGTCGAGGTCGTCGACGAACACCTTCTGCAGCATGTGCCAGCTACTCGTGTGGGTGCGGATCGTCGTGGCCAGGTGGTCGGCGCATTGCTGGATGAGGTCCTGCGCCTTGACGGTGCTCGGGCCCTCGACGCGCGGCCGCAGCTGGTCGCTGAACTCGATGACGGTGCGGTAGCCGCCGAGACCGGTGCCGGCCGGCGCCGGCTCGTAGTGGATCGAGGCGCAGAAGAGGGGCGCGCCCGTCATCAGCGCGAGCACCGCCGGGCCCTTGGCCATCCGTGCCCTGTGGCCGAGCAGGTCGACCTCGATCCCGTTCTGGGTGAGGTCGCGGTCGGCCGCGAGCGCGATGGCGCGCCCGCCCGCCCGCGTCGCTGCGAGAAGTCCCGCGAAGGGGTCGACACCACCGGTCAGCGGGATGATGTCCATGTTGATGCTGTTGCGGAACGCGACGAACTCCTGGAAGACCTCTTCGGGCTCGAGCCGCTCTGCGACGGTCGTGACCGGGGCGAGGTTGGTCGCTGCCCACGCTGCGGCGAGGTCGAAGTTGCCGAGGTGGCCCACGAACACGACGACCGCCTGTCCGGTGTCCGCGACGGCCTTGGGACCCTCGAGCCCCGTCACCCGCACGGCGCCGTCGAGGCGCTCGCGGCCGATCGACGGCAGCCGGAAGGCCTCGCAGTAGTAGCGCATGTAGGACCGCATCCCCTCCCGCACGAGGGCGTCGAGGGCGGCGTCGTCGAGCTCGGGGCGGGCGCGACGGTAGTTCGCGCGCAATCGCTGGATGCCCTTGCCCCGGCGCCGGACCGCGAGGTCGGCGACCATGTTGAAGAGCCGGTATGCCGCAGCCTCGGGCAGCGCGGCGACCGTCGACCACCCGAGCCGGAACCCGAGCACGCTGACGGTGTCGGTCACGCGGCCGACGAGTCCCGTGCGGCTCAACTGGCCACCTCGCCCGACGACAGCGCCTGATGGCGCACGGTGAGCATGCGCTGGAGCACCGTCACGAAGCTCGCCACGGCGAGCAGCCCGAGCACGATGCCCAGCAGCAGCGTGGAGTTGAACAGGTCGGCGAAGAACGCGGCCACGAGCACCGCGACCAGACGGTCGGCGCGCTCGGCGATGCCGACGTCGGCCGTGTAACCGAGCCCCTCTGCCCGTGCCTTGGCGTAGGAGACGACCGATCCGAGGATGAGGCAGGCGAGCGCCAGTCCCGCCATCCACCGGTTGTCACCCGGGCCGGCGTAGAAGAGCACGAGGCCGCCGAAGATGGCGGAGTCGCCCATCCGGTCGAGGGTCGAGTCGAGGTAGGCGCCCCACTTGCTCGAACGACCCGACTCGCGCGCCATGATGCCGTCGACCGTGTCGGAGAAGACGAAGGCGGTGATGACGAGGCACCCGACCCAGAGCTGCCCCCGCGGGAAGAACGCGAGGGCGCCGACGCACACGCCGACGGTGCCGACGACGGTCACGACGTCGGGGCTGATGCCCAACCGGAGGAAGAGATGGGCGACGGGAGCCAGGATCTTGGTCATCGTCGCGCGCAGGAGTCTGTTGAGCATGGTGGGACCAGCGTACTGACCGGGCGGCTGTGCCCGGGTCCACCGCCCCCAACGTGGCGCGTCCGTGACCCGTCGCACCCGGCCGGCGACGCGCTCAGCCCTGCGGCCAGGCCGCGACCAGTCGAGAGCGGGTGTCCTCCAGGAGCACCGGCAGCGCCTTGGTCTGGGCGACGATCGGCAGGAAGTTGGAGTCGCCGCTCCAGCGCGGCACGACGTGCTGGTGCAGGTGGGCCGCGACGCCGGCACCGGCGACAGCCCCCTGGTTCATGCCGAGGTTGAACCCGTGCGGCTCCGACGCCGCCTGCAGCACGCGGACCACCTGCTTCGTCAGAGCGGTGAACTCGGCGGTCTCCTCGTCGGTGAGGTCGATGTAGAGGGAGACGTGCCGGTAGGGGCAGACGAGCACGTGGCCCGGGTTGTACGGGAAGAGGTTCATCACGACGAAGCAGTGCTCACCGCGGTGGACGATGAGCCCCTCCTCGTCGGACCGTGTCGGCGCCGAGCAGAACGGGCAGCCGTGGCCCTCCTCGTCGGTCGGCTTGTCACCGAGGATGTAGGCCATCCGGTGCGGCGTCCACAGTCTCTCGAAGCCGTCCTCGACCTGCGCGAAGTCCGCCGCCGACTCGGTGCCACTGCCCTGCGTCGTCATGGTGACAGATCCTAGGGCGGCCCCGGCGCCACATCGGGCGTGCCCCCTGGGCGCGCCGGCTGTCAGCGTGTCGATTTCACAGGGAGCCCGACGTTGGGTTCAATGGAGGCTGGCCCTGCGGTGTGTGAGACCGCAGGGCCTTTGACGTGTCCCGCTCCGGACAGGGAACGACCCTGCGGGTGTGAGAGCCGCAGGGCCGGTACCGCTCGCCATGGCCGGAGCGGGTCGAGCGGAAGGTGAAGGCCCGGGAAGTATGAGTTCCCGGGCCTTCTCTTTCGTCATCGCCGAAGCGATTCGGAATCCGTTCCGCCGAAGCGGTTCGGTCCCTCAGTTGTATCCCCGCTTGGCCCTGCGCGCAACCACTTTCAGCAAACTGCCGGACCGGCAGACGGAGCCGTCCGGGACGGTTGACGTGGTCGGGTCGACCGCTCAGCCGAGCGACACCGCATACACCTCGAACCGGTCGTCGCCGGGCAGCGTGACCGACTGGAGCTGCTTCGACGGGTCCGCCGCCACGGTCGTGCCGAAGAGCTGGACCGGCGGCCCGTCGACGCCGGCACCACCCCTGATGCGGTGGTCCATGGCGATGGCGACGTGGTTGCCGTTGTGTCCGCTGCCGGCCGCCCAGTCGGTGAGCGAGATCGGCACGGACTGGACGCTGCCGTCCGTGTAGGTCAGGCGCAGCGCCGTCGACACGTCGCCGTTGTGCGTCGATCCGATGACGTGGATGGCGCTTCGGCTGGCGGCGGGCACGAGGATCGTCTGACCGCGCCCCTCGACGAAGTTCGGCGTCGTGCCCGACGTGACCGGCGCGGCATACGTGACGCCGTTCCAGTCCCATGTCCCCGCGGCCGGGAGCAGCGCGGCGTCGTAGCTCCACCCGCTGTTGTCGAAGTTGCCCTCGCTCGGGGCGGCGACCGTCGCCGTCCCGTCGTGGTTGCGGACCGGTGCGAGGTCCACGGCGCAGCCCGTCGCCCCGGCGACGCAGGCCAGGGCCTCCTGGAGCTGCACGGTGACGGTCCTGACCACTGGCTCGACGCCGGGCGCCGAGGCGGTCACCCTTACCTCGTGGGAGCCGGCACCGAGTCCCGCCGGCAGCCTGAGGGTCACCGGCACCGAGGCGCTCGCCGGGATGCCGTCGCTGTGCAGGACCGTCGATCCCTCGCCGCTCGCACCCACCGACGCGGACCAGCCCTGCGGCGTCGTGACGGCGACGGTGACCGGCAGGCTCTTTGGGGCCTGGCCGACGAGGTCGACGGACAGGCGCGCCTCGCGGGCACCGGTCGGCACGACGACAGGGTTGGGGCGCGCCGTCATCGACAGGGACAGCCGTGGGTCGCGGCCCGCCTGGACCGCCGAGGGCGGCACGTCCGCGGGCGTCGTGCCCCACCGGCTCGGTGTCGTGCCGACGGTGTGGGCCACGGTGCCACCGCCCCGCAGCGCGTCCCAGCCGACCCAGCTCTTCGTGGTCTTGCGTCCGTCCACCGTCAACGTCTGCACGTAGCGGCGGTCGTCGGAGACGCCCGGCGCCGTGATCGTCAGGCGACCGCCCTGGCCGGTGCGCACCGACGTCGGTGTTGCCACGTCGATGTCGACGCGCTCGAACTGGGGTGAGCTGACGACGAAGTAGTTCGCCCCGCTCATCGTCGGGTAGAGCCCCCAGGAGGAGAAGACGTACCAGGCGGACATCGTGCCGAGGTCGTCGTTGCCGGTCATGCCGTCGGCGCCGTCGGTGAAGAGAGTGAAGGCGGCGCGGGCCACGGTCGCGATCTTCGCCGGCTGCTGCACCCAGGCGTACACGTAGGGAGCGAGCAGGTCGGGCTCGTTGTTCGGGTTGTAGGTCGGCTTGCTGTAGTAGGCGTACGTCGCTTCGATCCAGTCGGTCCGGGCGGTGCCGGCCGGGTCGGCGAGCAGCTTGTCGTAGGCGAAGAAGTCGTCGAGGCGCTTCTCGGTCGCGGCGCGGCCACCCATCAGCCTGACGAGGCCGGACGGGTCCTGCGGGGCGAGCCACTGGTACTGGTAGGAGCCGCCCTCGTGGAAGGCGTGCGCGGCCTCGACAGGGTCGTACGGGTCGAGCCACGTGCCGTCGCTCATGCGGGGGCGGAAGCTCTGGGTGCCGGCGTCCCAGAGGTTCTTGTACCAGCCGCTGCGCTCGGTGAGCATCGATGCGTCGGCCGTGTGCCCGAGCGCCTTCGCCATGATCGCGAGGGATGCGTCAGCCGCGGCGTACTCCATCGTCGCGGACGCCGGGTGGGCGCAGTCGTTGTCCCCGCCATGGGAGACGCAGTCGGTGCCGACGCGCAGACCGAACGGGATGTAGCCGAGCTTCTCGTAGTAGTGCTGGCCCGAGCGTCCGTTGTACTGGCTGTAGGCCGGGGGCTGCTCGGTCGCATTCTGCTTGAGGAGGGCGTACGCCTCCGTCTCGTGGCCGGCGAGGAAGCCCTTGCTCCAGCCCTCGACGAGGAACGGCGTCACGGGGTCGCCGGTCATGATGTTGGTCTCGCTGTTGACCAGGGCCCAGCGTGGCAGCCAGCCACCCTCGCGGCCGATGGCGAGCACCGAGAGGTAGGAGTCACGGGCCACGTCGGGGGCCAGCACCTCGAGCAGCTGGTTCTGCGGCCGGTAGGTGTCCCACAACGAGAAGTTCTGACGCGGGGTGTAGCCCTCGGCGACGTGGTTCTTCCCGTCCCACCCGTGGTAGCGCCCGTCGACGTCGGAGGCGAGGTTGGGGTGCATGAGCGAGTGGTAGAGCGCGGTGTAGTACGCCGTGCGCCGCTCGTCCGAGCCGCCGGTGATGCGCGCGTGGCCCAGCTGTGTCTCCCAGCGCTGGGTCAGCGCAGCACGTGTGGCGTCGAAGTCGAAGCCGCCGCCGGTCTCCTTGGCGAGGTTGGCGCGGGCGCCGTCGGGGCCGGTGTAGCTGAGGCCGACCTTCATCGTCACGGCGGTCGTGCCGGTCGGGAAGGTCAGGGCCGCACCGTTGCCGCCGTCCTTGGTCGACGCGTCACGTGCGCCGGCGGTCAGGGTGGAGCCGCTCCAGGTGCCGAAAGAGCTGAAGGGGCGGTCGAACTCGGCGCGGAAGTACACCGTGTGCTCGTCCTTGCCGGCACAGAAGTTGCCGTCGTGGATGCGGCCCTCGACGACGCGGTCACCGACGACGTGCACCTCGGAGTCGAAGACGCGCATGTTGGCCTTGCCGGTGTTGAGCAGGACGTTGGCGGCCTTGTCGGCCGGGAAGCTGAACCGCTGCCACCCCGTGCGGTCCGTCGCCGTCAGCTCGGCCTGGACGCCGTAGGTCGGCAGGCCCACGCGGTAGTAGCCGGGGCTCGCCTCCTCGTCGGTGTGCGAGTAGGCGGAGGCGTACCGCGAGGCGTCGACGGTCGTGATCGCCCCGGACGTCGGCATGACGGGAAGCTCGCCGACGACGGGACAGCCGACACCGGACAGGTGGGTCTGGCTGAAGCCGTAGATCGACTTCTGCGAGTAGTCGTAGCCACCCTCTCCCCCGGTGTCCGGGCTGACCTGGACCATCCCGAACGGCGCGCTGGCACCCGGGAACGTGTTCCCGTTGTCCTGCGTGCCGATGAACGGGTTGACGGACCGGGCGAGGGACTCCGCTGCCGCGGCCGTCGGAGGGGCTCCCGGTGGCAGCACCGGGCCCAGAGCGGTGGCGGCGAGGACGACGGTGCCGAGCGAGCGGAGCACGGTGCGCATGTGGCGTTCCTTCAGGGGCGACGACGGTGTCCTGCCCGAGACTCCTGATGTCCGCCACCTTCGGCAACCGGGGGCCGGTGCTTGTCCGATGGACACGCGACATCGGACAAAAAGGACGTATGCCGTAGCCCCTGCCCGCGATCAGGGTGGACTCTGACGCTCTTCGGGGCTGGGGTGCAGGGTGCGTCCAGTCGCCGGTGACACCGTGGACGGTGGCGCTTGCAGGTTCTTCCCATTTCGGCAGGCGCCGTGACCCAGTGACACCCCCCGGCCACTGGAGCTCTTGGCGTGGCCCGCCCACCCCCSGKGGGCGGGCCACGCCGAACCTCCTCGCCGTCACCACGCGGCATACGCCGTCGGTGGTCCTGCGGTCTCAGACCTGGGTGCGGCTCTCGATGGCGGCGCGGATCTCGGCGATCGCGTCGTCGACCGGGACGCCGTTCTTCTGGGAACCGTCGCGGTAGCGGAAGGACACGGCGCCCGCGGCACGGTCGTCCTCCCCGGCGATGAGCGTGAACGGCACCTTCGACTTGCTCGCATTGCGGATCTTCTTGGGGAAGCGGTCGTCGCTGTCGTCGAGCTCGACGCGAACTCCCTTGGCGCGCAAGCGGTTCAGCACGTCATTGAGGTAGTCGGCGTAGTCCTCCGCGACGGGCACACCGAGCACCTGCACCGGGCTGAGCCACACCGGGAACGCACCCGCGTAGTGCTCGGTGAGCACGCCGATGAAGCGCTCGATGGAGCCGAACTTCGCCGAGTGGATCATGACCGGCTGCTCACGCGAGCCGTCGGCGGCCTGGTACTCGAGGCCGAAGCGCTCGGGCTGGTTGAAGTCGTACTGGATCGTCGACATCTGCCAGGTGCGCCCGATGGCGTCGCGGGCCTGGACCGAGATCTTCGGGCCGTAGTAGGCGGCGCCACCCGGGTCGGGCACGAGCTCGAGGCCGGAGGCCGTCGCGACGTCCTCGAGGACCTTCGTCGCGGCCACCCACTGCTCGTCGCTGCCGATGAACTTGTCCTTGGCGTCGTCGCGCGTCGACAGCTCGAGGTAGTAGTCGTCGAGCCCGAAGTCCTTGAGCAGGCCCAGCACGAAGTCGAGCAGGTGCTTGACCTCGCCGGCGGCCTCCTCCTTGGTGACGTAGGAGTGCGAGTCGTCCTGGGTGATCATCCGCACGCGGGTCAGGCCCTGGAGCACGCCCGACTTCTCGTCGCGGTAGACCGTGCCGAACTCGAACAGACGCAGGGGCAGCTCGCGGTAGGAGCGCTGCCGCGACTTGTAGATGAGGTTGTGCATCGGGCAGCTCATCGCCTTGAGGCGGTAGTTCTGGCCGTCGACGTCCATGGGCGGGAACATGCCCTGCGAGTAGTACGGCAGGTGCCCGGAGGTGTAGAAGAGCTCCTCCTTGGAGATGTGCGGGGTGCCGACGTACTGGAAGCCCTCCTCGATGTGCCGGGCGCGCACGTAGTCCTCCATCTCGCGCTTGATCACACCGCCCTTCGGGTGGAAGACGGGCAGGCCCGGACCCAGCTCGGTGGGGAACGAGAAGAGGTCGAGCTCGGCGCCGAGACGACGGTGGTCGCGGCGCTCGGCCTCGGCGAGCCGGTCGAGGTAGGCCTTGAGGTCGTCCTTCGTGGGCCACGCGGTGCCGTAGATGCGCTGGAGCTGCGGGTTCTTCTCCGAGCCGCGCCAGTAGGCGGCGGCCACCCGCATGAGCTTGAAGGCGTTGCCGATGAGCTTGGTGCTCGGGATGTGCGGGCCCCGGCAGAGGTCGCCCCAGGCGCGGGTGCCGTCGCGGCGGACGTTGTCGTAGATCGTCAGCTCGCCGGCGCCGACCTCGACTCCCGCGCCCTCTGCGGCCTCCTCGGCGTTGCCGCCCTTGAGACCGACCAGCTCGCACTTGTACGGCTCGTCCTTGAGCTCCTCGAGGGCGTCGGCGTCGGTGACGACGCGACGAACGAAGGTCTGGCCCTCGTTGATGATCTTCTGCATGGCCTTCTCGAGGGCCTTGAGGTCATCGGGGTGGAAGGGGGTCTCGACGTCGAAGTCGTAGTAGAAGCCGTCGCGGACGGGCGGCCCGATGCCGAGCTTCGCGTCGGCGTGGAGCTGCTGGACGGCCTGCGCGAGCACGTGGGCGGTCGAGTGCCGCAGCACGGCGAGGCCGTCCTCGCTGTCGACGGTCACGGGCTCCACGTCGTCGCCCTCGGCGACGACGTGGAAGAGGTCGCGGAGCTGACCGTTGACGCGCGCGACGACGACGGAGCGGTCACCCTCGAAGAGCTCACCCGCCGTCGTCTGCTCCGAGACCGATCGCTCGCTTCCGGCGACGGTGACGGTGATCTGTGCAGACACGGTTGGTGCTCCTCGCTCGACAGGACCCGCCGGCGGCCGGCAGGTCGGGTGGCGCCGCACGGTGCGGCTCGGCAAGGGTATCGAGACACCGAAGGGCCGGGCGACGCGGTTTGGGATGACCGGCCGCCCGGGGCGCCGCGACCTGTCGCGCCGAACCGGCCCCGCCGAGTCCAGCAGCCCCAAACTCACCGTCGAGAGGCCACGTATGGCCGCTCCAGTGACGTCGAGAGGCCACGAATGGCCGCTCCACTGACGTCGAGTGGCCACGTCCGGCCAACTCCCGGTGGCCACTCGACGGCGTCGAGGCGGCCACACGTGGCCTCTCGACGGTTCCGAGGCGGCCACACGTGGCCTCTCGACGGTTGAGGTGAGGGAGGGGTGGGCCGGGTTGGGGGCTACCAGGTGTTCTCGACGACCGCGTGCTCGATCTCGCCCTTCGCGTTCTCGAGGACCGAGAGCGTGCGCGACGACTCGAAGGCGGTGCGCAGGCGGACGGTCGACGGCAGCCGGACGGGCTTGCGGAACCACACGCGGCTCGTCAGCCCCGACTCAGGAAGTCTCGGACCCAGCGATGCGAGCACCCTTGCGTAGGAGTACATGCCGTGCGCGATGGCGCTCGGGAAGCCGAGCGGTCTCGCCGTGAGGGCGTGCACGTGGATGGGGTTCCAGTCACCCGACACGGCGGCATACGCCCGGCCGGTGCCCTCGCCGAGGCGCCACAGCGGACCCGCTGTCACCGCCGACAGGGCCTCCGTCGACGGCGGGTCAGACGGCTCGGCGTCGACGTGCTCCGTGCCCCGTGAGAGGTAGGTGCTCACCCCACGCCACACCACCTCGGCGCGCACGCTCACCTCGGACACGAGGTCGACCTGCCGCCCGCGGCGGTGCGGCCGCAGGTCCTGCGCCCACACGGACACGTCGAGCGGCTCGCCGACGTCGACGGGGCGGACGACCTCGATCCGGTTCTCGACGTGGACGGCGCCGAGCAGCGGGAGCGGGAAACGGTCGCCGCTCATGACCGCCATCTGGAGCGGGAACGCGACGAGGTGCGGGTAGGTCGGCGGAAGGGTGCCGGCGACGGGGAAGCGGCACACGTGCGAGTAGCCGACGAGGTCGTCGACGGCCACGCGTATGCCGGCCCGCGAGTAGCGCACGTCGGGCAGGGTGCCGCTGGCGTTGCCCCGGCGGAGGGCCGCGGTGGCGTAGATACGACGCAGGTCCGGGGCCCCCACGAGGGTGATCTCCTTGGTCATCGCGACCTCACGCCCCGAGCAGGCTCTGGCCGCAGACACGGACGACCTGGCCCGTGACGGCAGCAGCCCCGGGCTGGGCGAACCAGGCGATGGTCTCGGCGACGTCCTTCGGGTGACCACCCTGCTGCAGCGAGTTCATCCGACGGCCGATCTCCCTCGTGGCGAACGGGATCCGCGCTGTCATCTCGGTCTCGATGAAACCGGGGGCGACGGCGTTGACCGTGATGCCCCGGTCCGCGACCTGGCGCGAGAGCGCCGAGACCAGACCGATGACACCGGCCTTGCTCGCGCCGTAGTTGGTCTGGCCACGGTTCCCGGCGATCCCGGCGATCGACGCGACGCAGACGATGCGGCCACCGTCGGAGAGGCCGCCGTCACCGAGGATCGCCTCGTTCATCCGCAGGATCGAACGGAGGTTGACCTCCATGACGCTGCGCCAGCGGTCGTCGTCCATGTTGACGAAGAGCTTGTCGCGGGTGATGCCGGCGTTGTGCACGACGATGTCGAGGCCGCCGTGACGCGCCGTGGCGTGCTCGACGATCCGCCGACCTGCGTCCTCGGCCGTGACATCGAGCTGGAGGGCAGTGCCCATCACCTCATTGGCCACCGCGGCCAGGGCGTCCCCGGCTGCGGGCACGTCGACGGCGACGACGGTCGCGCCGTCGCGGGACAGCACGCGGGCGATCTCGGCTCCGATCCCGCGGGCGGCACCGGTGACGACGGCCACCTTGCCGGCGAGGGGACGGAGCGCGTCGACGTCACCACTCGTCGACTCGTCGACCCGGACCACCTGACCGTCGACGTAGGCCGACCGGCCGGAGAGGAAGAACTCGACCGCCGAACGGACTCCGTCGTGTGCGTCTCCTTGTGCGAGAACGAGGTTCGCCGTGGCGCCCCCACGCAGCTCCTTGCCGAGGGACCGCACCGCGCCCTCGAGTGCGCGCTGGGTCGTCACCTCGGTGACGCGGGTCAGGGTCGTCGGGTCGGTGCCGATGACGACGACGCGGCCGTTGCGCCTCAGCGCCTTGACGGCCGGCGCACCCAGCAGGCGCAGCTGGTCGAGCTCGGCCGGGTCGACGGCCGAGCTGAGGTCGAGCACGACGGCACCGACCTTGTCCTCGGCGTCGGTCGCGGTCGCGGTCGCCACAGTCGTGACTCCGGCGCCGGCGAGCCAGGACGCGACGCCGTCGGCGAACCGACCACCACCGGCGACGAGGACCGGCCCCTCGCACAGCGGCAGGCCGGGCTCGTAGCGGCGCAGCCGGGTCGGTTGGGGCACCCCCACCCGCTTGGCCACCGGCGAGCCGACGATGGTCGTGAAGAGGTCGCTCATGCTCACGCCTCCAGGATCGCGACGACGCCCTGCCCACCGGCAGCGCAGATGGAGATGAGGCCGCGGCCTCCGCCGGCCTCCTTGAGCTGCTTGGCGAGCGAGGCGACGATGCGCCCGCCCGTTGCCGCGAAGGGGTGGCCGGCGGCGAGCGAGGAGCCGTTGACGTTGAGCTTGGCCCGGTCGATGGAGCCCAGGGGTGCGTCGAGACCGAGGCGAGCCTTGCAGAAGTCGGGGTCCTCCCAGGCCTTGAGGGTCGTGAGCACGGTCGCGGCGAAGGCCTCGTGGATCTCGTAGAAGTCGAAGTCCTGGAGGCTCAAGCCGTTTCGGGCGAGAAGGCGGGGGACGGCATACGCGGGCGCCATGAGCAGACCCTCGTCACCGTGGACGTAGTCGACGGCCGCGGTCTCGGCGTCGACGAACCACGCGAGCGGGGTCAGTCGGTGCTCCGCCGCCCACTCCTCGCTCGCGAGGAGGACGGCCGACGCGCCGTCGGTCAGGGGTGTCGAGTTGCCGGCCGTCATCGTCGCGCCCTCGCCCTTGCCGAAGACCGGCTTGAGGGTCGACAGCTTCTCGACGGTCGAGTCGGCGCGCAGGTTCGTGTCGCGTGAGACGCCGAGGTAGGGCGTGACGAGGTCGTCGAAGAAGCCGCGCTCGTAGGCGGCCGCGAGGTGCTGGTGGCTGGCGGCAGCGAGCTCGTCCTGGTCCGCGCGGGTGATGCCCCACTGGGCCGCGGTGAGGGCCATGTGCTCGCCCATCGAGAGTCCGGTGCGTGGCTCGACGTTCTCCGGGATGGCGGGCAGGAGGTGCCCGGGACGGAGTCCGGCGAGCGCCTTGGCGCGCTCCCCCGCGGAGCGGGCTCGGTTCGCGGCCAGCAGCGTCCGGCGCAGGCCCTCGCTCACGGCGATGGGGGCGTCGCTCGCGCTGTCCACCCCGCCGGCGATGCCGGCGTCGACCTGGCCGAGGGCGATCTTGTTGGCGACGAGGATGGCGGCCTCGAGCCCGGTGCCGCACGCCTGCTGGATGTCGTAGGCCGGGGTCGTCGGGTCGAGCCGCGTGCCGAGCACGGTTTCCCGGGTGAGGTTGAAGTCACGGCTGTGCTTGAGCACCGCACCGGCCACGACCTCCCCGAGGCGCTCCCCCGCGAGTCCGTGGCGCGCCACGAGCCCGTCGACGGTGGCCGTGAGCATGTCCTGGTTGGACGCCTTCGCATAGGGGCCGTTGGACCGGGCGAAGGGGATGCGGTTGCCCCCGAGGACCGCGACTCGGCGAGGTGCGCGCGGGGTGGACTGGGAAGCCATGGGTGTCTCCTGCTGTCGACTGCGGGACCGGTCGTTCTCGTCCAAGATAACCGAAACTGCCAGTAGTCGATACAGCAAGTACCTGTTACTTTCGAGAGATGGACCACGACCCCGAACCGCCGCCGGCACCGTCCGCGGCCCCGCGGGACGGCCGGGACTCGCGCTGGGAGCGCCACCGCGAGGAGCGCCGCGCCGCCCTCGTCGACGCGACGATCCGCGCCATCCGGACGCACGGCGCGGGTGTCGGCATGGACGACATCGCCGCCGAGGCCGGCACGTCCAAGACGGTCATCTACCGTCACTTCGACGACAAGGCCGGCCTCTACCGCGCCGTCGCGGAGCGCATCGACGGCCGCGTCGTCCGCAACGTCGGGGCCGCGCTGTCCCGATCGAGCACCCCGGCGGCCGACACGCGCGAGCTCGTCGCGTCCACCGTCGAGGCCTACCTCGCGCTCGTCGAGTCCGACACCGAGGTCTACCGGTTCGTCGTCAACCGTCCCCTCGTCGACCGGCCGCTGGCGGACGACCCGGTGGGCGGCACCGTCGACCAGGTCACGGACCAGCTCACCGGTCTGCTCCTCGAGGCCCTACGCGCGAGCACGACCGACCCCTCGCGGGCCCGCACCTGGGCCATCGCGCTCGTCGGCTCGGTCCGCGCCGTCGCCGACGACTGGCTCGCCACCCCGGAGGGTGACCGCGCCCCCCGGGCGTCGGTCGTCGACTCCCTGACCGACCTGGCGTGGCACGGGCTCGCCCCCGTCCTCGCGCCCACCACCACCACGACCTCCTGAGGTCCAGACCGGAAGGCACCAGATGTCCACGGCCACCCACTCCTCTGCACAGAGCACCGCAGAGACCCCCACAGAGACTCCCGCAGAGACTCCCGCCAAGACCCCCGACAAGGCTCCTCCGGACGCAGCCCTGGCCTCCGCGCTGCGCGCCCACCTCGACGGCCCCTTCGGCGAGGTGCGCGACCACTGTCGCGCCCTCGACGCCGCGACCTTCGGACCGCCGTCCGTGCCACTTCCGATGGACGAGCACCGATCCCGCGTCACCTCCCAGCTCAGCGCGCTGGCCCAGCAGCCGTATGCCGCGTCCGGCTTCCCTGAGCGCCAGGGCGGGACCGCACGCTACGGCGAGGCGGTGGCCGCGTTCGAGATGCTCGGCCACAGCGACCTGTCGCTCTTCGTCAAGGCGGGCGTCCAGTGGGGGTTGTTCGGCGGCGCGGTGTCGCTGCTCGGCACGAGCCGCCACGACCACCTCGTGCCGCGGCTGGTCTCGGGCGAGCTGCAAGGGTGCTTCGCGATGACGGAGACCGGCCACGGCAGCGACGTCCAGAGCCTGCTGACGACCGCCACCTTCGACCCGGCCACCGACGAGATCGTCGTCCACTCCCCCGTGCCAGCCGCGCGCAAGGACTACATCGGCAACGCGGCGCGCGACGCCAGCCTCGCAGCCGTGTTCGCCCAGCTCGTCGTCGACGGCGAGTCCCACGGTGTGCACTGTGTGCTCGTCCCGATCCGCGACGGCGCCGGCGCTCCCGCGCCCGGGGTCACCATCGAGGACTGCGGTCCCAAGCTCGGCCTCGACGGCGTCGACAACGGGCGCCTCCTCTTCGACCACGTCAGGGTCCCCCGCAGCAACCTCCTCGGCCGCTACGGCGACATCGACGACGAGGGCGCCTACTCGAGTCCCATCGACAACCCCAGCCGCCGCTTCTTCACGATGCTCGGCACGCTCGTCCGTGGTCGCATCTCGGTGGCGGGCGGAGCGGGTGCCGCGGCCCGCTCCGCCCTGGCCGTCACGACGACGTATGCCGTTGGGCGGCGTCAGTTCGCGGCCCCCGGCAGCGACGTGGAGACGACGGTCCTGGACTATCGCACCTACCAACGGCGGCTGCTGCCGAGGATCGCGACGGCATACGCCCTCCAGCTCGCCCAGCACGAGCTGGTCTCGGCGATGGACGACGTGCTCGCCGGGCGCACGACGTCCGAGCAGGACCAGCGGCAGCTCGAGACGCGGGCTGCCGGCATCAAGGTGCTGACGACGCGCCACGCGACCGACACGATCCAGGAGTGCCGCGAGCTCTGCGGCGGCGCGGGCTATCTCTGGTCCAACCGCCTGGCCGCGCTCAAGGCCGACACCGACATCTTCACGACGTTCGAGGGGGACAACACGGTCCTGCTCCAGCTCGTGGCGAAGTCCCTCCTCACGGAGTACCAGGCGACCTTCGGCGACCTCGACACGGCGGGCATCGTGCGCTTCGGCGCGCGTCTGGTGGGCGGCACCGTCATCGAACGGTCATCGGCGCGCGGCATCGTCCAGCGGCTCGTCGACGCGGCCCCCGGGCGGGAGGAAGATGTCACCTTCGGCATCCGCGGCACCCAGCTGCGGCTGCTGCGCGAGCGCGAGGAGCACCTCATCGAGGGCCTGGCCCGACGGCTGCGGCGGGCCACCGCACCCGGCGTCGACGCGTTCGCCGTCTTCAACGCGACGCAGGACCACCTCGTCGATGCCGGCACGGCCCACGTCGAGCGAGTGGTGGCCGAGACGTTCGCCGCATCTGTCGAGTCCTGCGCCGACGAGGACGCACGGGCGGTGCTGAGCAGGGTCTGCGACCTGCATCTGCTCTCGACGATCGAGCGGCACAAGGCGTGGTACCTCGAGCACGACCGGCTGAGCCCTGCCCGCGCCAAGGCGCTGACCGCCCTCGTCAACGAGGTCTGCGCGGAGCTGCGACCGCACGCGCAGACGCTCGTCGACGCCTTCGGCATCCCGGCGGGCCTGCTGACGACGGAGATGTCGGGCACCACCTGACCGCCGGCGCCCGGTGGGCCGGGTGGCCCGTGGGGCGCTGGGTCGTCAGGAGGACGGGCGCTGGTAGCGACCGCGGCGGTGGACGAGGGGCGCCTCGTCCACACCGACCTCGACGTGCTCGACCTCGGCCTCGACGAGCACCGACCAGCCGACGTCGTGACGGCTCCCCGGGTCCAGGCGCACGCCCATCCAGGTCGTGGCCGCTACCGCGCGCGGTCCCCAGGTGGTCTGTACCCACTCAGTGAGCCGGAACGGCCCACCCGGGGCCGGCATGGTGCCGGCGAAGGCGTCCGCGAGCCGCTGGTCACGGGCCCCGAGCAGGGCGATGACCGCCGTCCCGGTCTCCACGAGCTGGTCGAGCAGGTCCGCGTCGGGGTGCACGAGACCCACGACCCGGCCGGGCTCGCCCGGAGCCACGAGGTAGGACGAGACCGTGAGGCCTGCCCGGTCGACCCCCTCCCCCGAGGTCCACAGCGAGACGGTGCCGCCGATGCGACCGCGGAGCCGTCGCACCTGGTCACGGTCGCCTTCGGGCGTGTCGAACGGGTGCTCGGAGTGGATCGTCACGGGAGGCCCCCGCACGACACCGTCGGTGAGGCGAGGACGCTCACTCCGCCTCGGCGACGAGGAGAGCATCGTCGACGGCGATCTCGCCGGGCTCGACCACCCGGGCGTAGACGCCGGCGCACTGTGACGGTGTCTGCGTGATCTCGAGCGTGCACTCGCCGAGGCGCACCACGCGTCCGACGAGCTTGTCGAGGACCGACGGGTCCATGTCGAGGACGATGTTGGCCTTGGGGTGGGTCGCGACGAAGTCGTCCACCGTCACGAGGTGCACGGCGTGCTTCTTCGAACGGTTTCCCTTGGGCCCGGTCTCGGTCACCTCGACGGAGTCCAGCTCCTGTCCCGGCTCGTCGGAGTCGGGGTAGATGTAGAGACTCGACACCGTGGCGATCATGACGCCAACGCTAGTCCGTGACGTGGCGTTCTGGAGCGCGCCACGACGACCGGTCCGGCGGCGGTCATCGGTCCTCGGGCTTCGGTCACCGTCGCCGCGTCGCCGGTTGGTTAGGGTAGCCTACCTTTGCCTGCACACCCTCGACCGGAAGTCGCCATGTCCACCACCAAGATCGCGCTGCTGGGGGCCATTGCCGGGCTGACCATCTTCATCGGGCTGCCGCTCGGGCGCGTGCGTCGCCCCGCGCCACGCCTCAAGGCCGGCCTCAACGGCGTCGCCATCGGCATCCTGCTCTTCCTCCTGTGGGACATCCTGTCCCACGCCTGGGAGCCCACCGACGCCGCGCTCGCCCACCACGAGTGGAGCGTCGCGGTGCGTGGGGGCCTCGTGCTCGCGGTGGGTCTGGCCGTGGGGCTGGCCGGCCTGGTCCACTACGACAAGCTCATCGCTGCGCGGCGCGCGGCCCGGGTCCTGCGCCCGGATCCGGTCGCGGTGCCGGTCGGCGCACCGGCAGGTTCCCTGGGTGCGACGGGCGCCCCGGGTGCCGGGGGCGCCCAGACCGGCGCCATGCCAGCGGCTGGCGTCGTCGACGCGGCCAGCCTGTCGATGATGATCGCGGTGGGGATCGGTCTGCACAACTTCGCCGAAGGCCTGGCCATCGGCAACTCGGCCGCCAGCGGCGAGCTCTCGCTCGCCGTGCTCCTGGTCATCGGCTTCGCGCTGCACAACGCCACCGAGGGCTTCGGCATCGTCGCGCCGCTCGCCGGTGGGCGCGAGCGACCCTCGTGGGGCCGACTCGCCCTGCTGGGGCTCATCGCCGGTGGTCCGACCTTCGTCGGCACCCTGGTCGGACGCAGCGTCGTGAATGACACCGTCGCGATCGCCTTCCTCGGGCTCGCAGCAGGCTCGGTGCTCTACGTCGTCATCGAGCTGCTCGCCGTGGCGCGCCGGGCCGGGCTCAAGGAGCTGACCACGTGGTGCATCCTCGGCGGCCTGCTGCTCGGTTTCATCACCGACGGCGTGCTCGTCGCGGCCGGAGCCTGATCCGGCGACGCCCCCGCCTACGGGGTCGTGCTCGGACTGGACGCCGAGCCTGACTGGGTGCCGTCCGGGCTGGTTGCCGTCGCAGGACTCGTCGGCGACGGAGGCGCCGTCGTCGGCGCCTGCACGGGGGTCGTGGCCGATGACGAGGCACCGGAGTCCGCCGGGGGCGCCGGCTCGGTGCCGACGGGCGTCGCCGTTCCCGTCGCCGTTCCCGTCGCCGTTCCCGTCGCGGTCGCGGTCGCGGCGGGGGTGGCGCTCGTGGTGGAGGCGGTGGTGGGAGTCGCCCCCTGCGCGGGAGTCGTCGCCGGCTGCTCCCCGGTCACCAGCGCCTGGATCTGGCTCTGGTAGCCCAGCAGCCGGGTGCGGATCTCGTCGAGGGGAAGGTCCTGGACGGTGGTGGCAAAGGTGTTGATCTGCTGCCACAGCGTGTCGAGCCGCTGTCGGGTCGTCGGGCTGAGCTCGCCCGGGACGGTGAGGACGAGCTGCTGCGCCAAGGCGTAGGTGATGCACTGGACGCAGGAGTAGTTGACCGCGCCGGAGATGTTCTGGGGTATGGCGACATGCGCGTCACCGGTCATGAGGACGACCTGGAAGGCCACCGCGACGGTCTTGCACTGCTGACAGCTGGCAAAGGCGTAGGCCGAGTTGCTGTTGGTGACACTGGTGCCGTCGGCCCAGACGAGCGCGAAGGCGACGTCGTAGGTCGTCGACCCGTCGGTGGTGTTCACGGCGAGGGCCTGGTTGTCCCCCGCTGCCGGCGCGCCGGGGCGGTTGAACGGGAAGACCCAGGCCGGTGCCGCTCCGTCAGAGCTGGCCGACGAGGTCGATCTCGGGACCAGCACCAGGGCCAGCTGGGGGTGGTCCTTCGTCGGAGGCGCCGTGGTGGACGCCCACACGGAGCGTTGGCCCTCGCGGATCTGGCCGTCCTGGAGGCGGGCGGATCCGCCGACGAAGCTCGCCGGGGACAGCCCCTCGACGATGGTGCCCTTCTCGAAGGACTGAACCGGGCGATAGCGGTTGGCGTCGGGCCACCAGGCCCACGTCAGCGCGGCTGCCACGGCGACGACGAGGAGCGCGGCGAGCGCCCGACGACCGGGGCGCCCGGCGGTCTTCGTCCAGAGCGAGGTCGTCACGGTCTTGACGAGCCGGACGAGCACGAAGAGCGAGCCGAGCACCGGCAGGGACACGGCCACGATCGAGAGCACCCGGATCGCCACGCCGGTGAGGTCACCGCCGGCCCAGTCGAGGGTGAGGGCGTGCTCCTGCTTGAGCACGCTGCTCCAGGCGGTGCCGACCACGCGAGGCAGCGCCACGACCATGAGCACGAGGGTGGCCAGCAGCAGCGGCACGATGACGAGGACCCAGGTGGTCACCACGACCCGGGCCCAACGCTTGAGCTCGGCGGCGCGTGCCTCGGGCTCGCGGCCGGGCACGAGGGAGCGCAGGGTCGGGCCGATGCGGGAGGCGAGATCGGGGACCCCGGTCAGGTCGGCGAGGACGTGGTAACCGTCGAACCGGACCATGGGCGCCAGCTGGCGCACCATCTGGAGCAGCTGAGCGGCCAGGATCAGCAGGAGGGCGTCCCACCCGGTGAGGAGCCACACGACGAACATCGCCACGGTCACGAGGGCGTTGAAGTACAGCCCACCGAGATCGACGCGTAGGCGGCCCGCCCGGCCGAGGCGATAGCTGTCGGTGACGTCGGTGTAGAAGGCGGGCCACACGAGGTAGAGGCCGGTGCCCATGGCGCCCGGCGTCGCCCCGCCGTAGCGACAGGCCGAGGCGTGGCCGAACTCGTGGAAGCCCGCCGAGAAGATGGTGATGGCGAAGACGACGACGAGAAGGATCGGCTGGTCGAAGGCCTGGTGGGTGGCCGAGCCGAGTCCCTTCGTGAAGAGGACCCAACCGGAGATGAGCGCGAAGGCGAGGACCACGACCACGACCACGAGGGGCGTGAAGAGGGCAGCGAAGGGCGCCGTGATCCGTCGGGTCACCTCGGGGTCCGAGACGATCCAACGGAAACGCAGCGCGAGGAGCGGATTGGCCTTCTTGAGCTCGGGCTCCGACCCGTCGGGCCCGCGGACGAGGCCGAGAGGGCGCAGCTGCGCCTCGGTCAGCCTCCGCACGTCATCGGGGGCGATCCGCCGCCCGTATGCCGTGCTCACCGTCTCGGCGACGTCGGCGTAGGTTCGCGCGCCGTCGATCGCCTCGAGGACGAGGTAGAGCAGGGGCGTGAGCTGCACCGTCTGTCCGTCGGGGCGGCGGACGAGCGACGGCGGGTTGCGGTAGCCCGAGCCGGTCAGCGCGCCGAGCAGCTCGATCCCCGTGGTCGGTGCCGGTCGGTGGACTGGGCCGTCGAGGCTCGCGTCGACGGGCGACAGGGCGTGGGGTGTGGACGTGGTGGCCGGCCCCGGAGCCCTGCCGCCCGCTGACGTGAGACTCATGAGGACCCGTTACTGCTGGATCGCGGAGGTCTGGTCGGCAGTGGCCTGGGCGGTGCCGTCCAGGTGCTGGGTGATCGAGCCCTGCTGGTCGGCGATGGACGTCGCCTCCGATCCGACCGAGCCGACGTTGGCCGAGACCGAGGCGTCGATCGGTGCCGCGACGTTGGCGTTCGCGGCGACCGCGCCATCGATGGGGGCGGCGAGCTTGGCGTCCGCTGCGGCGTGGACATTGATGTCGAGCAGGTTGCCGCTCAGGGCGGAGGTCGGCGTCGGGGTCGCACTGGGCGCCGGTGCGGGGGCCGGGTCCGTCGCCGGGGTGGTCGAGCCGGCGGCCGGCGCGGCCTGGTCGATGGAGCTGTGCTGGGGCGCATGGGCGATGGCAGAGCCCGACAGGCCCTGGTCGATGTTCACGCCCTGGTGGGCCACGGCGGCGTCCGCGGAACCGACCGAGAGGATGTTGGCGCCGACCGCTCCGTTGATCGGCGCGGCGACGTTGGCGTTGGCGGCGACGCCCAGGTCGATGGGCGACGCCACGTCGAGGGCGAGGTTGAGGTCGGCGTTGAGGTCGAGAAGCGACATGACCTCCTTGTCGGGCAGCGCCGTCCCGCTCTCCGCGGCGAGCTCGTCGGCGGAAACGGGGGGCAGATCAGCGGCACTCATCGGTCACTCCATCCCGGCACCCGTGGATGCCGATCGACTTAGCTGGCAACCGGGCATACCCACTCATCTCGCCCGCGAAACTGACAGGTGGGGTGAAGTTGTCCCACGTGTCAGTTTCGCGGGCCCGGTTCAGCAGGCTTGCGTGGCCCCGTCGACGTCGGGGGGACCGTCGAGCCAGTCGTGTCGGTCGGCGGGTCGAGCGGCTCCGATCGTGGCCTCCCAGACGAGGACGCCCGCCGTGAACGGGTCTACACCGGACAGGTCGATCACGTCGTTGCGCAGGAGCACGAAGTCCTCCCGGTCACCCGGGACGCCGTGCCCCGACATCTGCATGACCGCGTCCACGAGCGCTCGGGCCTGGGGCGGAGGAGAGCACGCCCGCTGGACGTTGTGGCGGTGCCGCCGCACCTGCTCGCGGTGGGACCAGACCCGCCACACCCCCCACACGAACATCGCCAGGAACACCGCGACGGGCACAATGACGGCTTCGCCCCGAAGGGCAGGCTCGGCGCCCGTCTGCCAGGCCCGCACGATGGGCAGGGTCAGGAGGCCGATGAGCAGGCTGGCACCGAGCGGCACGTATGTCAGTGGCCCTGACGCGGGCACGGCAGCGTGCCGGGCGCGCCAGGCCGCCTTAGCCCACGTCCTCAGCTCGGCCCGTCCGTTGGCGCGCGACCGAGATGGGCCAGCACCGGTGGGGGTGCCCTCGGAACGCGTGTCCGCACCGTCCTGGCCGTCGGTCGGGTCTGGTGGTGGGGCCGGGGCGGCGATGATCGCCGACATGGCCGCAGCGTTCGCGTGGCTCACCCGCCCGGCACGGTCGTAGGTGAACAGGGCCAGGCCGAACCTGTCGGCATACTCCAGCGCCTCCTCCGAGTAGCTGCCGGAGGTGAAGTGGATCAACCCGAGCTCAGGGCTGCGCGCGTCGGCCACGAGGTCCTCCAGCGCCGTGATGTGCGTCACCGGCACCCCGAAGCTCACGTGTGCCGTGGCCGAGGCCGAGGTGATGGCGCCCGCCGTGCGCGGCCCTCCTATCGGACGCGACACGGATGCACCAGCATGACCGAGGGAGACCAGCCACCCGATCGCGGCCGCCTGCACGGCGGCCGCTGTCGTGAGCCAGGTGGAAGGGCCCGCGGGCCGGTCACCGGTGCTGGAGCTCATGGGGCCGCCTCCTTGGTCCACCGGGGCAACGTGGGCTGCTCTCCCCCAGGGGCGGGGTGCCGCTGGAGTGTGCCCACCCCGTCGATTGGTGACTCGTACCCACTACGCGCCCCAGGCGCTCGGCACCCGCCGACACCGCGAGCAGAATGGGGGTGTGCCCGCTGCGACGGTCGCGCTGCCCACCCGGTTGGCCGCATCCGGTGCCCTCCTGCTGGCCACAGCTGCCTGGGGCTCCACCTTCGTCGTCACGAAGTCCTCGCTGGGCGCTCTGGCCCCGGCGTCGTTCCTGTCGTGGCGCTTCGGCATCGCCGCGATCGTCCTTCTGCTCGCGTCCCTCCGCCGGACGCTCGCCCTGGATCCGAGGGAGCTACGGCGAGGAGCGGCGCTGGGTCTCTTCCTCGGGGTCGGGTTTCTCCTCCAGACCACCGGCCTGCAGCACACCTCGGCCGGGCTGTCGGGCTTCCTGACCGGTTCGTCGGTCGTGATGGTGCCGATCGCGGCGTCCGCGGCCTTCGCGAGTCCGGTGACCCGGACCGGCTGGATCGCGGTCGGGCTCAGTGGCGTGGGTCTGGTGCTCCTCACGAGCGGGCCGAGCGCTCCCCTGACTGCCGGTGCGCTGCTGACCCTTGCCGGGGCAGCCGGCTTCGCGGGACACATCGCCGCCCTGAGTGAGTGGGCCACGCCGGTCAACTCCGTCGGCATCACGACCGTGTCGGTGACGGTCGCGGCGGTGGTGTGCACACTGGCGGCCGCCGTCACCGGCGACCTCCCGGCGCCACCGTCGACGCAGGCCTGGACCTCGGTGGTCTACGTGGCCCTGGTCGCAACGTGCCTCGGCCTCGCGATCCAGGCCTGGGCGCAGGCGGCACTGTCCGCCGTGTCGGCGGCGGTGATCATGACGATGGAGCCGGTGTTCGCCGCCCTGCTGGCCGTTGGCCTGGGCGGTGAGTCCTTGGGCCTGACCGCCTGGCTCGGCGGGGTGGTCCTGGTGGTCGCGATGGGCGTGGCTGAGCTCGGACCGCGCGCCTGTTGCGACGCCGCTGCGCCGCGGCTGGAGTGCTGTTGAGGGCTGGAACTTCGTCGCAGCGATGGACGAACATCGCTCGCAACGAGTGGTGCGCGGACGGGCCGGCGGTGCGACCGTCGGCGGGTGCAGGCGACGCGTGCCGGCACGAGGCGTCCGACCTAGGAGTGCATCATGACCGATGAACGACTCACCCCCCGCGACGGCCGCAGCAGGGCTCCGGCCGGCCCGAGGATCAACCGGCTGACCCCGGAAGAGCGGAAGGCCCGGGGCCACGCCGCCCGCAACGAATGCCCTCGCAGTGGGCACGGACACTGGAGTCCGGCGACGAGCCGCCCCGACCCGATCGCGCTGCTCGAGGAGCAGGCGGCGACCCGGGTCCCCGAACTGGTGCCGCTGCGTTACGGGCGGATGCTGGTTTCGCCGTTCACCTTCTACCGCGGGGCCGCCCTGATCATGGCGTCGGACCTCGCGGCCACCGCACGCTCGGGACTCAACGCCCAGCTGTGCGGTGACGCCCACCTGTCCAACTTCGGCGTGTTCGCTTCACCTGAGCGGCAGCTGATGTTCGACATCAACGACTTCGACGAGACGCTCCCGGGCCCCTGGGAGTGGGACGTCAAACGGCTCGCGGCCAGCTTCGAGATCGCCGGTCGCGACCGCGGATTCGCGCCCGAGGACCGGCGGAGCGTCGTCCAGTCCGGTGTCGCCGAGTACCGCACTCGCATGCTCCAGCTCGCCGCCGCCCGCAACCTCGACGTGTGGTACGCGCACATCGAGATCTCGAAGCTCTTCGAGGAGCTCTCGGGCAGCGTCACCAAGAAACAACGGAAGAGGGCCGAGGCCAACGTCGCCAAGGCCCGGACCCGGGACAGCATGCAGGCCTTCAGCAAGCTGACCCACGTGGTCGACGGCCAACGCAGGATCGTGTCCGACCCTCCCCTCGTCGTACCGGTCGAGGATCTCATGACGTCGGAGTCGGACAGCAATGCCCTGAACGAGCAGTTCCATGCCTTGATCCGGACCTACCGCCGCACGTTGGAGACCGACCGGCGCGAGCTGCTGGAGAGCTTCCAGTACGTGCACGCGGCCCGCAAGGTCGTCGGCGTCGGCAGTGTCGGCACTCGCGCCTGGATCCTGCTGCTGCTGGGCCGAGACGGCCAGGACCCGCTGTTCCTGCAGGCCAAGGAGGCACAGGAGTCGGTGCTCGAGCGTTTCGTGGGCAAGAGCAAGTACCGCAACCACGGCCAGCGCGTCGTCGCAGGGCAACGCCTGATGCAGGCGGTGAGCGACATCTTCCTGGGCTGGGAGCACGTGACCGGCTTCGACGGCGAGGAGCGCGACTTCTATGTCCGCCAGCTGCGCGACTGGAAAGGGTCGGCGGACATCGAGGCCATGGTTCCCTCGGGGATGACCGCCTACTCGCGGATGTGCGGGGCGACCCTGGCCCGCGCCCATGCTCGCTCCGGCGACCGGATCGCCATCGCGTCCTACCTCGGCAAGGGTGACAGTTTCGACCGGGCCATCGCCGACTTCGCGGTCAGTTACGCAGACCAGAACGAGCGTGACTACGACGCCGTCGTCCAAGCCGTGAAGTCCGGCCGACTGGAGGCCGAGATGGGGCTGTGACTTCCGGATTCTTCCACCGAGCGGCGACTTCGCCCATGTCGAGCCCACGACCCCTTCAGCTGTGACCAGCTGCGCACGATTCGCGGGCGATGTTCAGGCGACGGCTTCGAGCGCGAAGAAGATGAAGCCGATGAAGCGGGTGGGGTCGAGTTCGCTCGTCGGCAGCAGCTCGGACGGAGTGTCGGGCGCCACTGGGGGCTCGCTGATCGCCGAGATCCTGAAGCCCGCGGCGGTGAACGACTCCGACATCGCGCTCAGGGAGCGGTACCAGATCGTGAGTGTGGCGCAGACTCCGTCGAAGTCGTACTCCTCCGACTTGGGCACGGTCGCGAAGTAGTTCATCTCCGGATACCCCACCGGCGGGATCGTCGGGTGGTTGACCACCACGACCAGCCGACCGCTGGGCTTCAGTACCCGACGCAGCTCCGCCAGTGGCTGCGACCAGTCCTCGAAATAGTGCAACACGAGCACAGCCAACGCGTCGTCGAACGCCTCGGTGTCATATGGAAGCGGCTGGGTCAGGTCCGCCACCCTCAGGTCAGCCTCCTCTCCCAACCGCTCCCGAGCGAGCGCGATCATCGCCTGGCTCCCGTCGAAACCAGCCACGCTTGCGCCTCGCGCGGTCAGGTCGGCCAGGAGCGGCCCGGAACCGCAGCCGGCGTCCAAGATCCGCCTTCCGGCGACGTCGCCAAGCAGGTTCAGCACCGCCGGGCGGGCGTACCACCGGTTGAACAGGCCGTTCTCGTTCGCCCGTGCGTACGCATCAGCGAAGGCGTCGTAGTGGTCTGGTTGCTGCGCAGCGGCCTGCAGTTCGGACGTCATGTCAGGTCAGAGTGCCACGACGGCGGCGGGGTGATCTGGAACCAGGCGACACCCTCGGTGTGGTGGACGTGAAGGGACTCGAACCCCTGACCTCTCGCGTGTGAAGCGAGCGCTCTAACCAACTGAGCTACACGTCCGGGCACCCCAATGCCCACAGGCCGTCGGGGTGACGCACGGAACAATAGCCGGTGCGGGCGCCGGGGCGGTAATCGGCGCCCTCTCCGTGCGATCGGCGCCGGACGAGCGGGTCAGTCGACCCCCGGGACCCGTGTCAGCAGCTGCTCGGCCCACTGGGGCACGAAGTGCGGGATCCCAGCCCAGGCGAGGTATCCCCAGATGACGCCCCACACGATGAGAAGGGTTCCGAGCGCGACGACGCCGCGCACCCAGATCGCCTGTCCCATGATCCAGTCGTTCCACCGGCCCACCTGCCGCTTGGCGACATCGAGCCACTGCTGCGCGAACTCGAACTCGCTGGCCAGGATGAGCAGTCCGAAGAAGACGACCAGCCAGCCCGGACCGGGGGCGGGGACCATGATGAGGCCCGCGATCGTCACGACGCCGCCCACGACTCCGACGACCGTGCGCCAGATGGCGTGAGTGAGGCGGTTGCGGCGCAGTCGGGCTCGCCACGCCCATCGGTCCTCGTCGGCGTCGAGCGTCGCATTGCGGTCCGAGTAGTCCACCGGGTTGGGCGCCCCGTCGGGTCGCGTGTCGCCAGCGCGGTTCGGCTCGGTCACGGGTCGGAGTCCCGCTCGGCGTTGCTCCGGAAGATGCGCTGAAGCTCGGTCGTCATGGGCCGGTCAGCCGGAAGAGTGCGGTCGTCGACGGCGTGGACCGGCAGGACGTCCTTCGTCGAGCTGGTGATGAAGACCTCCTCGGCATTCTCGAGCACGTCGAGCGGGAGGGTGGCCTCACGGATCTCGATGCCGGCGGCCCGTCCCCACTCGATGGTGAGCTCGCGGGTGATGCCGAGGAGCGGGCCCGACTCGGCCGGTGGCGTCAGCACGACGCCGTCGACCACGACGAAGATGTTGCTACCGGTGCACTCGCAGAGCTCGCCCCGCGTGTTGCCGAAGACCGCCTCGATGGCCCCCTGCTCCTTGGCGCGGGCGAGGGCGACGACGTTCTCCGCGTAGGACGTCGTCTTCAGGCCGACGACGGCCGAGCGCTCGTTGCGGGTCCACGGGACGACGGTGAGCTTCCCGCTGACAGGCGGGAGCGCCTGCGGCGCCGCGACCACGATGTAGGTGAGCGAGGCCTCATGCCGGTCGGATCCCAGTGGCCCGATGCCGCCGGTGACGCTGTAGCGCAGCCGGCCGAAGTCGATCGCGGGCCCGTCGAGCACCGCGGCCACGCCCTTGTCGACGATGGCCAAGTCGAGCGGGGGCAGGCCGAGCCCGACCGCGGACCGCTCGAGTCGCCGGTGGTGGCGGGTCAGGGCGAAGGGCTGCCCGTCCGCGATCTTGGCGGTCTCGAAGACACCGTCGCCGACCGTGACCGAGTGGTCGAGGGCGGAGACGGAGGGGCCGGTCGGGTCGACGAGATCGCCGTTGACCCAGACGCGCGTGGTGGTGCTCATGGTCCCTTCCCGGTGGCTCGGCGGCCGCCCGGAAGGCGCCCGACGGGAGCCATCATGGTGTCACAGTGCCCGCCGCCAGCCCGATGAGCCGCGCGGCCTTGAGCTCGGTCTCGGCCCACTCCCCCTCGGCGTCCGACTGCCACGTGATCCCGGCGCCCGTCCCGAACCGCAACCAGCGCCGGCCGGCCTCGTCGCGCTCAGCCCAGAACGTGCGTATGCCGACGGCCAGGTCCGCCTCGCCGGCATCGGCATCGACCCAGCCGACGGCGCCGCAGTAAGGACCGCGGGGCACCGTCTCGAGGTCGTGGATGGCGGTGAGGGCGCTGGACTTCGGGGCCCCGGACACGGAGCCGGGCGGGTACGCGCCCGCGAAGATGTCCGCCCAGCCCACGCCGTCCCGGAGCTGTCCGCTGACCGTGGAGACGAGATGCACGAGACCGGGGTGCGTCTCGAGTGCGCAGAGCTCGTCGACCGAGACGGTGCCGGGCTCGCAGACACCGGAGATGTCGTTACGCATGAGGTCGACGATCATGACGTTCTCGGCGTAGTCCTTGGGCAGCATCTCCTCCGCCGTCGTCGCCGTGCCCTTGATCGGCCTTGTCACGAGGCGGCCGCCGCGACGCGAGAGGAACAGCTCGGGAGACGCGCTGACGACATCGAGGCCAACGGCGTCGCACCGGACACGTGCCGCGTGCGGGGCCGGGTTGCCCTGTCGCAGAAGAGCATCGAGGCCGTCCAGGTCAGCGTCGTCGCGCAGCTGGTGGCTGAGCACCCGGCACACGTTGACCTGGTAGACGGAGCCCGCAGCGATCCGCTCTCGCACCTCCCCCACGGCGCCGACGTATGCCGTCCGGTCGAGTGAGGTGCGCCAGTGGCGGTCGAGCGGTTCCCAGCCCACGGCGGGAGCCGGCGGCCGCGCGAGACCGGGGCCCACGGCATACGACCTCGGGGTGACCTCGGCGAAGCGCACCGCGGTGACTGCGCCCTCGAAGGTGGCCACGACGGCCCAGAAGCCCTCGCGCGTGATCGCGTCCAGGGCTTCGGGGCCGTGGCGGACGTCGAGCACTCCGCGCGCGTCCCGGTCGGCGAAGCGGGCGTGGTCCACCCGCAGATCGTAGGGCCTAGGCCGAGAGGGCCTGCTCGATGTCGCCGGCGAGGTCGGCCGGCTCGGTCGTCGGCGAGTAGCGGCCGAGGACGGTGCCGTCACGCCCGACGAGGAACTTCGTGAAGTTCCACTTGATCTTCTTGCCGAGCAGGCCACCCTTCTCGGACTTCAGCCACGTGTAGAGCGGGTGCTCGTCGGAGCCGTTGACGTCGATCTTGGAGAACATCGGGAAGGTGACGCCGTAGTTCTTCTGGCAGAAGACCCCGATCTCCTCGTCGCTGCCGGGGTCCTGGCCGCCGAACTGGTTGCACGGGAAGCCGAGCACCGTCAGGCCCTGGGCGCGGTAGGTCTCGTAGAGCTGCTCGAGGCCACCGAGCTGGGGGGTGTAGCCGCACGCGCTCGCGGTGTTGACGACGAGGACGACGTCGCCTGCGTACTCATCCAGCGACACCTCCCTGCCGTCGATGGCGGTGGCCTTGAAGTCGTGCAGGGCGGTCACGGTGTCTCCTCTGTGGTCCGGGTCGATGGTTGGTTCGGAGCGGTGCTCGGTCGAGATGGGTCATTCGTCGGGTTCGGGCGGCGTGGCCTTTCCGTCGCGCTCGTCGCGGTCTGCCCACTCGAGGAGCGCGCTGAAGTCGAAGACCGCGTCGTCGATGCCCGCGTGGAGGTCACCGAGGCGGCCGAAGCGCTCGGGCATCGTTTCGATGGTGAAGTCCTGCGGCTCGGCGTCGGCGATCTCGTCCCACGCGAGCGGCGCGGAGACCGTGCCACGCGGGTTGCCCCGCACGCTGTAGGCCGCGGCGATGGTGTGGTCGCGGGCGTTCTGGTTGTAGTCGACGAAGAGGTCCTTCGGCGAGCGGTCCTTGCGCCACCACGTCGTCGTCACGTCGTCGGGCAGTCGCCGCTCGACCTCTCGGGCGAAGGCGAGCGCGCCGCGGCGCACGTCCTTGAAGCCCCAGTCCGGGGCGATCCGGACGTAGACGTGCAGGCCCGAGCCGCCCGACGTCTTGGGCCAGCCGACGGCGCCGAGCTCGTCGAGGATCTCGTGGGTCGTGGCCGCGGCCCGGCGCACCTTCTCGAACCCGCACTCGGGCATCGGGTCGAGGTCGATGCGCCACTCGTCGGGGCTCTCGGTGTCGGCCCGGCGGCTGTTCCACGGGTGGAACTCGACCGTCGACATCTGCACGGCCCAGATGACGTCGGCGAGACGGGTCACGCACAGCTCGTCCGCGTGCAGGCCGTAGCGGGGGAAGTGCAGCCGCACGGTCTCCACCCAGGGCGGAGCCCCGGCGGGGAGGCGCTTCTGGTGCACCTTGGGTCCGTCGACGCCTTTGGGGAACCGGTGCAGCATGCACGGCCGCTCGCGCAGCGCGTTGACGATGCCCGGGCCGACGGAGAGGTAGTAGTCGACGAGGTCGCGCTTGGTCTCGCCGCGCTCGGAGAAGTAGATCCGGTCCGGGCTCGAGAGGCGCACGGTGTGGTCGCCCACCTCGATCTCCACCGCCGGTGCCTTGCTCGCCGCAGCCATGAGCGACAGCCTACGGACACCCGGGACGGCATACGGCCTTCGGCCGACGAGGGGAACGAGCGGAAGGGCCCGCCGACGTGAGTCGACGGGCCCTTCCAGCGGAGCGGACGACCGGGCTCGAACCGGCGACCTCAACCTTGGCAAGGTTGCGCTCTACCAACTGAGCTACGTCCGCCTGCCACCCCGTGGAGCCGGAGCCCCGTGGGTGCGAGGTAGACCATAGCGGACGGTCGGCCGGAGTGTGAAACCCACTCTCCGAGTGGCCGTTCGGCTACTTCTGGACAGCCATCTCGCCGAGCTCGGACCACTGCGTCCCCTCGACCGTCGTGTTGACGATCTTCGGCGTCGCGGACAGGTAGGCGGGCAGTGTCGAGGTGGCCTCGGCGAAGTGCGAGCTCTGCACGTGGGTACCCCCGGCCTCCTCGTCACGGAAGGCCTCCACGAGGACGTACTCGTTCGGGTCGTCGAGGCTGCGCGACCAGTCGAACCACAGGCAGCCCTCCTCGGCGCGGCAGGCCTCGGTGAAGGCCCGGGAGATCTCGGGCCAGTCGTCGGCGTGCTCGGGCTTCACGGGGAACTTCGCGGTGATGAAGATCAAGGGGATCACTCCTGGAGGCTCGAGGATGGTTTCGTCGACAGCCTAGGGTCGTCATCCCGAACGAGTGATGACCTACTCCTCCGGCCGCCGGTTCGATGGGCGTATGTGCCGATGGATGGTGTACTCAGGTGACCCGGTCCTGGCCGAGGACCTCCTCTTCAAGCCCCAGCACTCGCTCATCGAGCAGAGTCTCCACTCGCGCATGGGGGCGACGACGACGAACGGCGACGGCTTCGGGATCGGGTGGTACGGCGAGGGTCCCGTCCCGGCGATCTTCAAGAGCGTGGACCCCGCCTGGAACGACGAGAACCTCCGCGAGCTGACCAAGCAGGTGCGGACCCCCCTCATGTTCGCCCACGTGCGCGCCTCGACCGGAACGCCGGTGCAACGCAGCAACTGTCACCCGTTCCGGCACGGCAACTGGCTGTGGATGCACAACGGGGCGGTCTTCGGCTTCCACCAGCTGAAGCGGGAGCTGATGTTCGCGGTGGACCCGTCGCTCTACCCCGACGTCGAGGGGTCGACCGACTCCGAGACGCTCTTCTTCCTCGCCCTGACCTTCGGCCTGGAGGACGACCCCCTGACGGGCGTGGCCCGGGCCGTCGGTTTCGTCGAGGACCTCGCCGAGCGGCGCGGTGTGGCCAATCCGATACAGGCGACGATGGCGACCAGCAACGGTGAGTCCGTCTGGGCGTTCCGGTACTCCACCCAGCACCAGAGCCGGACGCTGTTCCACTCGACGGACGTGACCCAGCTGCGCGCGTTGCACCCCGAGGTCGAGATGCTGAGGACGTTGAGTCCCGAGGCACGCCTCGTCGTGTCCGAACCACTCCGTGACCTGCCGGGGGCGTGGCGTGAGGTGCCGGAGTCGTCCTGCGGCATCATCCAGCCCGGCGACGACGAGATCCGTGCGTTCTCGCCCATCCCTCCCGTTCACGTCGCCTGAGTTCGTCGCCTGAGTCCGTCGGCTGGGCACCGTCCGCGCGGACGATGCCCAGCCGAAACCAGCCGGCAATCAGCCGGCGAGAATGCGGGCCTTCTGTGTCTGGAACTCCGCGTCCGTCAAGACGCCGGAGTCCCGGAGCTCCCCGAGCTGCTTGAGCTTGTCGAGGTCGACACCAGTGTCCTGAGGTGGCGGTGGCGGGGCGGAGTCCTGCTCCGGCGCCGGCTCATACGCTTCCTCTTGCGGCTGCTGTTCCTTGGCCGCCCAGCGCCCAGCTTGACGGCGCGACACGCGGTTCGACACCGCCGTGGCCGTCCCGGCGACGACGGCAGTCCTGGCCATTCCACCGATGAGTCCCATCGTGTGCTCCTTCGTACGTACGTGATTGACGTTCAGGTCGACGCTCGGATCGGGGTCGGAGCTACTGGGCGGCACCCGCCGACGCCTCGGCCGCCTCCAGCTCCTCGAGGCGGGCGATGACGGTGTCAGCCGGGATGCGGACACTCGCCACGACCTCGGCACCCGCCCGGCGCATGGCCGAGACGAAGGGCCCGGCCCACGTGTTCTCGTAGACCAGGAGGGCCACAGCGTTCCCGGGCTCGACCAGGGAGGCTGCTTCCTTGAGGTCGTCCTCGTCGAGCAGGTCGGACTCGACACCTTCGAAGACGGCCAGGTCGAGGGTGCCGTCACCGTCGAGGTCGGAGATGGCCATGGCGGTGACGGTCCCGTCATCCGCCCGGACGAGAGCCTTCATGTCGAGGACGCGGATGATCCCTCGGTCGACGAGGTCGACGAGGATGGCCAACCCCTCGCCGGTCAGCCTGGCACCGGGGAACTCCAGTGCGAGGTAGTCGATCGGTCCGACATCGACGTTGACGCTCATGTCCTGCCTCCTTGGTGGCTCTCCACTGACACCTCGACCCTCGCCGCCGGCGGGTGGCGGCCGCATCGCTCCTCGAGGATGAGTGAACGCCACGGCGGCGACGCCTAGATCCCGCTGTGCTGGTCAGGGGCGTCGGCGTCGTCCACCTGGTGGACGGCGGTCACGCCGATGCCCAAGGACTCCAGCAGGGAGAGGACGAGCGACAGGGTGTCCTCGGGGCCCATGGGGAAGCGCAGGATCGTCGCTCCGCCGATGTTGCGGCGCTGCAACGGCACCGGCGAGTCGGTCAGATCCGTGGCCAGCTCGCCGTCGAGGATGACCTCGTACTCCCGCATGGCACACCTCACTTTTGTGAACCCTGAGTTTTCGCTGACGCCCCCGACCACCCATGACTAGCCTCGAAGTGTCAGGGGTCAATACGCATCCACCTACGGGGGTGACATGGTCGGCCCGCGTCACGCTCGCATGTCGACTCCCTTGCCGTCGCCGGGTCTCATCGATCGTCCGCACCTGCTGTCCCTGGTCGACCGTCGGCCGGTGGTCGTGCTCGCGGGCATGGCCGGCTACGGCAAGTCGACGCTCCTCGCCGCCGCTGCCCGGCGGCACGCCGCCCGTGGCGCAGCACTGTGGCTGACCGTCGACGAGTCCGACCGCGAGCCCGTGCGTCTCGTCTCGGACCTCCTGACCGCAGCCAGCCTGTCGGGGCTCGACGAGCTCGGCGCAGGTCTCGAGCCATTGCGCGCATCGGCGCTGCGGGCGGAGCCACTGACCCTCGTCGACTCGCTGCTCGAGCTGCTCTACGACACCGCTGTGCCGCTGACGCTGATCCTCGACGACCTCCAGCACCTCGCCGAGTCGAAGGCCTCGGTGCGTGTCATCGACCACGTCCTCCGGTGGGCACCCGCCAACATGCGGATCGCGATCGCGGCACGGGTGGTCCCTCCGCTGCGGGTGCAACGTCTTCGTCTGGAGGACCGACTCGAGTACATCGCGCACGACGAGCTCGCCTTCAGTCGGGAGGAGTCGGCGGAGGCCGTCCGGGCCGCCGGCCTGCGCCTGGACGCCGACACGATCGACACGATCCACCGGGTGACGGACGGTTGGCCGGCGGGCGTCCGCATGGCGATCCTCGCCGCCCGCCAGAGCGGCCGACCCCGTCAGGTCCCGATGCAGCTGCGACGGGACCAGGCGCTGGCCGACTACCTCGCCACGGAGGTTCTCGCTTCCCTCAGTGACGACCTCAGGAGCTTCGTCCTCGACAGCTGCCTCGACGAGCAGGTCTGCTCGTCCCTCGTCGACACCATTCGGGGCACCCACGGCTCGGAGGCCTATCTTGAGCAGTGTCTGGCCGACGGTCTGTTCCTCACCCGCGGAGACGTCTCGTCCCAAGAGGCCTGGTATCACTGGCATCCGCTGTTCGCAGCGCACATCCGTCGACGTCTGGCGACCGATCTGCCGGAGAGAGCCGTGGCCCTGCACGCGGCTGCTGCGGAATGGTGGGCCCCCGTCGACCCGCCGACCGCGATCCGACATGCGATGGCGGCCGGCAACGAGGAGATGGCCTCGAGGATCTTCGCGGAACGCTGGTCCGACCTCTTCCTCGAGGGACGCGTCGATGCGGTGCTCGACGCAGTGGAGCAGCTCCCGCAGGTTGCTGTCTACTCCAGTGAGGCGCACCTCGCGAAGGCCCTGATCCTCGGACAGCGGGGCAGCCATGACGCTTCCCGCTCGGAGCTCGAAGCCGCGCGGGCTGCAGCGGACCTCCTTCCGGAGGCCGCGCGAGCCCGACTCGAGGACCGAATGGCAATCGTGGAGCTGCTGCGCACGGGGTACGACCAGGGGCTTGGCTCCGCGGTCGAGTCCGGCGCAGCTTTGCTGGATCGGCTGGACCGGAGTGAGCGAGCGCCCGATCCTGCCATCCGGGCCGCGGTCCAGGTGTTCGTCGGTATGGGAGAAGCGCGGCTGCAGAGCCATCCCAAGCTGCCCCTGGAGATGCTCCGATCGTCAGCCGCCACGGCACACGAGGCCGGCTTGCTGGCCCTCGAGCTGACAGCCCTCGCCGAGTCGTGCATCCCTGCCATCGGCGAGGGAAACCTGACCGAGGTCCACGACCTCGCCGCCGGTGTGCTCGCGCGGGCCGAAGAACGCGGCTGGGTGGGCCTCGTGACGCTGGCCCCTGCTGTCGCCTATCTCGGCTGGTTCGAGTACTGGCGTGGCAACATGCGCGACGCGCAGGTCCTGCTGCAGCGAAGCCTCTCCTTGGTGCTCCCCTTCGACTGGGAGCTGCGGGGACTCGTCCTGAACTTCCTCACCAAGACCGCCCTGTCGTTGGGCGACC
Source organism: Terrabacter sp. 01T434 (assembly GCF_056398545.1). Lineage (NCBI taxonomy): Bacteria > Bacillati > Actinomycetota > Actinomycetes > Micrococcales > Intrasporangiaceae > Terrabacter > Terrabacter sp. 01T434. The sequence goes on along the minus strand of NZ_JBFTPP010000004.1, from coordinate 299,147 downwards.
TGCGCACAGCGCGACGCAACGCAGCGGAGATCGCGTCCATGATCGAGGCCGGTCACCTGGCACCGTCGTGGCCCTCCATGCTGGCTGGCCTCGAGGGGCTGATCCTCCTGGCGAAGGGAGACATCAGCGACGCGGTGGCTCTCGCCACCCGGCCCCCCAGCTCCCCGGAGTACCGGTTGGCACCCACCCTCCGGGCCAAGGTGCTCCTGCTTGCCGGCCGCCCCGAGTTGGCACTGGCCGAGCTCGACCGGGTCCCGGCCCCCGACGGCTTCGTGCAGATCGAGTGCCTCTCGCGGTGCATCGGGGCTCAGGCGCATGCAGCCCTGGGGCAGGTGGACGCGGCCCACGTGTCACTCGAGCTCGCCCTCGCGGCAGCCGAGCCGGACCAGCTCTACGGGCCCTTCCTCGGCGCCGGCGATGCCATGACGGATCTGCTCAAGACCCACCTGCGCCACGGCACTGCTCATCCCACAGCAGTGACCCACGTGCTCGGACGCATCGTCGAGGGACAGCACCAGAACATCACCGGCTGGGGCGAGCGGCTGACCGACCGCGAGCGGGTGATCCTCCAGTACCTCGCCACCAACCTCACCAACGCGGAGATCGCCGAGGCCGAGTACATCTCCCTCCACACGGCCAAGACCCACATCGCCCACATCTACCAGAAGCTCGGCGTCAGCAGCCGTCGGGCGGCGATCCGTCGCGCCGCCGAGCTGGAGCTCTACTGAGGTCCGGCCCGACGGCCCGTCTCCCCCCCAAGGAGTGACGCGCTCGCGTCCCCGAGGGCGACATGCTGGACGCGACGTGAACTCCCTACTCACCCGAGGCGGACAGGTATGCGAGCCGTCGTTGTCGTAGCCGGCGAAGTGGACGAACGCGACGTCTGGCCGTATGCCGTGTGGTCCGACAGCAACGGGACGAGCACCACGTTGACGGTCCGGGTGCACGACAGCCAGGAGCTCGTCGGTGTCCTCGCGGCTCTGACCGACCTCGGGCTGGAGGTCACCTCCACGCACCTCGTCGACGAGCCGGGCGCCAAGGGCGGCACCGCATGAGCGGTCCGTCGGCGAATCTCGCTCGCAGAGAGCGATGCCCGGGTGCGGCAGTCGGACGAGTCTAGGCCTCGGCACGAGAGTTGCCACTCCATCGCGACGAGTCGCGACGACGAAAGGAACGGCCCACCATGGACTTCTGGAGCTTCTTCTGGCTTCTCGTCTGGTCCTTCTTGTTCGTGGCCTACCTGATGATGCTCTTCCACATCTTCGGGGACATCTTCCGGGACCGGGAGCTCGGCGGGTTCGCCAAGGTCGTGTGGGTCGTGGCGCTGTTCGTCTTCCCACTGCTGGCCGCGCTCGTCTACATCATCGTCCGCGGCAAGGGCATGGCTGAGCGGCAGATGGAGAGCACCAGCCGGCGGATGGCCGAGCAGGAGGACTACATCCGCAGTGTGACGGCCACATCCGACTCGACGTCCTCGACCGTGGAGCAGCTGTCCCAGGCCAAGGCACTGCTCGACAGCGGTGCGATCACCGAGGATGAGTTCGCCGCGATCAAGGCCAAGGCTCTCGCGTGACGCCGGTCCCCGCCGCCGCCCTGCGACCGAGGGGCGCGGTCGACCGACGAGTGACTCTCGTGCCGTGACGCTTCTCCTGGATCCGGGGAGTACGCCGCGGCCGTGCCCGGCGGAAGGAGTCCGACCATGTCTCGCAGGAGCACACCCACCGGGGCGGAGGGTCCCGTGGTGTGCCTCGAACCCTCAGGTCAAGAGCCATCACGACCGCGCCTTCCCTCGACGACCTCACTCCGCCTGTCACCAGACTGCGGCGGGCGCGGAAAGGGCTATTCCCGGGCGTGTGACGTCACTCGACGACCGCCAGCCCGTGGTCGGTGTTGTTCAGCCGCAGGCCCCCGTCCTGCGTCACCGTGACGATGTCCTCGATGCGCACGCCGAATCGCCCGGCGAGATAGATCCCGGGCTCGACCGAGAAGCACATTCCCGGAACGAGCGGCTGCTCCTCCCCCTCGACCATGTAGGGGGGCTCGTGGGTCGTGACCCCGATCCCGTGGCCGGTCCGGTGGATGAATGCGTCGCCGTAGCCCGCATCGGTGATGACCGCCCGGGCGGCACGGTCGACGTCCTGGCAGGTCGCGCCGGGTCGGACCGCCGCGACACCGGCATCCTGGGCACGCCGCACGATCTCGTGGACGTCGCGGATCTCCTGTGTCGGCTCGCCCACACAGACCGTCCGGGTCGTGTCGGAGCCGTAGCCGAACATCAGGCCCCCGAAGTCGAGCACGACCGCGTCGCCGGGCTGGATCACCCGCTCGCCGGCCTCGTGGTGGGGATTGGCCCCGTTGGGCCCGGACCCGACGACGGTGAAGTCGACCTGCTCGTGCCCGAAGCGATGCAGCAGCCCAGCGAGGTCGGCGGCCACGTCGGCCTCCCGCCGTCCGGCGAAACGGACCTTGACGATCTCGCCGTATGCCGCGTCGGCCGCGGCCCCTGCGGCGGTGAGCCGCGCCAGCTCGTCGGGTCCCTTCACTGCTCTCATCATCGGAAGCCCCACGGTCAGCGACTGGTACGTCGTGCCGGGCAGACCCTTCTGGAGGCCGAGGAGGTGCATGGCCCACGCAGAGTCCGAGATGCCGTAGGTGCCGTCGGGCCGTAGCCACGGGGCGACCGCCAGGTAGGGGTCGGTGCCGTCGGCCCAGTCGAGGACCTTCATGCCGCGCACCCCTACCGCTGCCACGGCATCGGGCCGTTCGAGGGCCGGCACGACCAGCGTCGGCTCCTGGTCGGGCCCGAGCACGAGCATCGTCAGCCGTTCGGTGATCGCGGTGGGCTGGTAGCCGGTGAGCCAGACGAGGTCGGGTCCGGGCGTCACGAGGACGCCCGAGAAGCCACGCTCCGAGGCGGCCTCGACCACCCGGCGCGCCCGCGCGAGGTAGTCGTCCACGGTGAACGGTGGTGGCGCCTGCACCGCTGCAGAGCTCATGGCGGTCTCCCTTCGGTCCCGTTCAGGCTAGGACCGCGGGTGCCAGGTGATGGTCATCCGATGAGGGTGACACCTCGGCGGCGGTGTTGTCCCCGCTCCACCGGGCGCCTGTCACGGGATGTTGAGGGCGGCGATCGCCGTCCTCAACGCGGCAAGGTCAGCCGGCGTGAAGCCGGAGGGGCGCATCACGGCATACCAACCGTCGACGTACTCCGTCGTGTACTTGTGGCCGTGACCGGCCGGGACCCCGGTGGAGAACGGCAGGTCGGCCGTGACCTGCCAGAACGTCACGAACGGCATCCAGAACATGCCCTGCAGCACGTCCTTCCCGGCGGTTTCCCTGATCCAGTCGGGCTCGGTGAACACCAGGTGCGGGGACCACCAGACGATGGGATCGGAGGGATGCATGAGGTAGATGACGCGGGTGCCGTCCCAGGGCTGGCCCTCGGGCGGGATCGAGGCGGCTGCGTCGCTCGCGAACCGTACGGTCCGGCCGTTCTTGTAGACCGGCTGGATCTCGGGGGTGCCGGGATCGCGGTGGTCGCTGAACTCGCGGAACAGCGTGTTGAAGTTGGGCGGCCCCGCAAAGACCGTGCCGGCGGTGCGGTTTCGCAGGTCGTACTCGCCGCTGAAAGCGGTCTCGCCGCCGAACGTGCCCAGGCTCTCGCCCGAGACGTAGAGCTTCGGACGCTGGTCCGGGGGCAGCTTCGACCACCGGTCGTAGACCGCGTCGAAGAGCGCCCGCCCGGCCTCCCGCGCCTTGGACTGGTCGACGAGGAACGAGAGCCACGACGGAAGGTACGAGTACTGGATGGCCACGCTGGCCGCGTCGCCGCCGCTCAGGTACTCGAGGGGGGCGACGAGCGCCGGGTCGACCCAGCCGCTGCCCGTCGTCGTCACGACGAGCAGGTTCGCCCGCTGGAAGCCGCCCGCCCGCTCGAGGTCGTCGACGGCGAGCGCCGCACGCTGCTCCGTGTCGTCCGCCGAGTCGAGACCCGCGTAGGCGCGGATCGGCTCCTTGGCGGGGTGGTGGACGATGACCTCGATGTCGGATGGTGTCGGACCCGTGCCCGTGAAGGTCCGTCCCTCGCGGCCGAGGGAGTCCCAGGCCACCTTCGAGCCGGGGCCGCCCGAGCGGAGGCCGGTCGTGGGCTGGACCACACCCTCCTGCGTGATCGTGTTGTTCACCGAGAAGACCTCGTCCATCGCGCTGACGAGCCCGTCGATGAGCACCCCGCTGACGACGAGGTAGACGGTCGCGGTCACCAGCACCCAGCCGGTCGCCGCGGCTGCGCGCCGGCCGACGTGGCGGGCGAGCAGGTCTGCGACCCAGTGGTAGGCGCGCCGGATGCCCCGGCTGACGGCGAGGAACAGCGCGAAGAAGAACATCGCGACGAAGGGCGACAGGACGACCAGCGCGATGCTGTACTCCGTCACCCCCATCAGCGCCCGGATCTGGTGCTGCCAGTACTGCCCGAGGGCGAAGAAAACAACAAGGAGGACGCCGGCGATGATGCGGAAGGCGCGCCAGGACGACGGTTTCGGGACTCTGGCGTCCCGGTCTGCGTAGGCGCGCCAGAGCCATGCGACGAGGACCCCCAGGCCGTAGCCGATGGCGGCAGTGATCCCGCTGACGAGTCCCTGGATGAAGCCGCCGCGCGGGAGCAGCGACGGCGTCAACGACAGGCAGGCAAACACGACGGCGCCCCAGCACCCCGGAAGGGTGACGTGCAGCAGCCGTCGGAGACGGCCGGGTCGAGTCGTCGCCGGGACCGGCGGCGCCGCTTCGGCCGCGACCTGGCGGTCGCTGGTGAGTGGAGGGTCAGACACCTCTTCAGTCATGCCCGCTCATTCCAGTCGGCGGTGAGTGCTGGGTCACCGGGATCCTCGTCCCTGACCCGTCTCACGGTGCTGCCTGGGGACTGACGCCGCATCGTCCTCAGAGGGCCAGATCAGCAGCTGGCAGCAGCCGTTCTGGCTACTGTGGGTGCGGGCGAAGGATCCTTCCGGAAGGGAGCTGCACATGGCCCGTCCCGACCTGCCACCGCAACCGGACCCGTCGCGGATGACGGACTTCGCCGGGCACCCCCTGGTCGTCGCGGTGTCGCCGGATCCCGAGCCGCTCGTGGTCCTCACCGCCCTGTCCTTGGCCCGGGCCACCAGGGCGCCGGCCCTGTACTTCGCCTTCGCCGACCCCGCCCGGTTCGTCGACGAGGAGCACCCGGACGGAACCGTGCGCCACCACCCCGTCGACCCCGACCTCGGCGATGACGACCTGTGGCCGCAACGCCAGGAGCGCATCCTCGCGTGGCTGGACGAGGAGCTGCGCGGGACCGACGTGCCGTGGCACTTCCGGTACCTGGCCGGACGCGCCGACCGGGCGCTGACGCACCTGGCCCGCGCCGTCGACGCCGCTGCCTTCGTCGTCGGCACGCAGCGGCGTCGTCACCAGCGAATGCACGACTTCGCGGCGCAGTCCCTGTCGATGCAGCTGGCCCACCGCCAGCACCGCCCCGTGATCGTCGTGCCGTTGACCGTCGTCGACTGGCACGCACCCGCGCCGTGGGAGTGACCCCGCGACCGGTGCGAGCCGGCGGATGCCTCAGCCGGCGATCAGCGCGAGGGTGAGCGCCCACGCCCCGGCGCCGGCGAGGAAGCCCGCAGTCAGGCTGACGGTCACGTTGAGCCCCGCCGCCACGGCGGAACCCTCCTGCATCAGGCGGACGGTCTCGAACCCGAACGTCGAGAAGGTCGTCAGCGCGCCGCACAACCCGGTCCCCAACAGCGCGACGAGATCCGGGGACAGGTGCCCGACCGACCCTGCAGCCAGGACCCCTCCGAGGACGGCTGAGCCGACGACGTTGACCGTCAGGGTGCCCCACGGGAAGGCGGTGTCGTGCTTCGACTGCACGAACAGGTCCGTGAGGTAGCGCAGGGGCGCGCCGACCGCGCCGCCGATGATCACGAAGAGCAACGTCACGCCGTCTCCCTGCCACGCGGTCGCGTCAGGAGGCGTCCGAAAGCTGCGCCGAGCCGTACCGCGATCAGGCCGCCGACCAGGGTCACCAGAACGTAGGCGGCGAGGGCTCCCAGCGCGCCGGCCGCGGCGAGGGCGCGGGCGTCGAGCATGTACGTCGAGAAGGTCGTGTACCCGCCGAGGACACCGACGCCCAGCAGCGGGCGCACGTACCGGTTCGTGCGCCAGACCTCGTTGACGAAGACCATCAACACGCCGAGCAGAAAGGCTCCGGTCAGGTTCGCGGTGACGGTCGACCACGGGATGCGGTCCGGCGCATGCGGGAGGAGCAGGGCCACGGCATACCGGGCCGTACTGCCGACCGCGCCTCCGAGCGCGATCACCGCGAGGACGTCTCCGCGTCCCCGGAAGAGACGCGGCTCCCTGGGCCGGTCTGCGGGCATGGTTCTCCTACCTGTCTCAGGTAGGGACTGTTGGCGACGGGATGTCGCGGTTGTCGGCGAGCCCCACCCCCATCGACGGCCACGATACCGACTCGAGAAACGCAGGCGACATCGTGACACGCTCAGCGCCATCGCGTCGGGCCCGGACCGAGCCGTCGAGGCAGCGCACCTGCCGAGCCGGACTGACGCATGTTCCTGGTCAGTGCGCGCCCTCGAAGTCCACGACGACCTTGATGTCATCGGGGTGTCGCTCGAGAGCGGTGGCAATGTTCTGTGGCGGCACCCGACGGGTGATGAGGCGCGCCAACCAGTCGCGATCGGCCGCCGCGAGCGCTTCGGCCGCGCGATAGAAGTGCCGCCGGTTGGCGTTCACCGAACCGAGGATGACGTTGTTCTGGAGGACGATCTCGCGCGCCACGTCTGCCGGGGGCAGGTCCCCCGTCCGTCCGCCGCTGCCCACGCCGGTGAGGCAGACCACGCCTCCTGCCCCGACCTTGCGAATCGCGTCGACGATCACCGGGCCCACACCCGTGCACTCGATGACGACGTCGGGGGCGAAGTCGAGCTCGGCCACCGGCCCCGCGTGGTAGGTCGCGCCGAGGTCTGCGACCAGGTCGGGCTTGGGGCCCTCCGTGACCCGGTCCAGCACGTGGACCTCGAGGCCGTGCTGCACGCCGATGAGCGCTGCGAGTGCGCCGATCGGGCCGGCGCCCGTGACGAGCACCGTCCGCGGCTCCCAGAAGGCCCGAGCCCTCATCGCACCGACCATCTCCCAGGCCTTCGTCACGACCGTCGTCGGTTCGAGCAGGACCCCCAGGATGCCGAGGGACGGGTCGAGCTTGGTGAAGAAGCCGGGCTCGATGCGCCAACGCTCCGACATGAACCCGTCGATCTGCTTGATGCCGTGCTCGGTGTACTGCCCGTTGTGGCACATGTCCCACTCGCCGACCGCGCAGTTGCCGCACGGGACGGGGTCCGGGCGCCGGACGATCCCGACGACGAGGTCGCCGACCTGCAGACCGGTCGCCGGCCCAGGGTCGATGACGCGGCCCAGGGACTCGTGGCCGAGCACGAGACGGTCGCGGCCCGGCGGAGCCCAGCCGTAGGCCCCGGACGCGATCTCGACGTCGGTCCCGCAGATCCCCACGCCCACCGCCTCGACGAGCACCGAGCCGGCACTCTCGTCCGGTTCGGGCACCTCCTCGAACCGGACCGATCCGGCGACCAACGGTTGAACGGTCACTGCCTTCATCGGATGCTCCCCTCGCGGGCGTTCACGGTCGGCGTCAGACGTGTTCGAGAGCGCCCGGGCGCTCGGCGAGCTGGTCCTCGACGTGCGTCACCATCGGCATACCGCCCTGGCCGACGACCAGCGGGGTCCGGTGGTGACCGTGGTAGGTCATCATCCCGCCCGAGAGGAAGGCGGCGTCGTCGAAGCCGTGCTGCCGCAGCACGCAGTAGGCGAGGTAGCTGCGGAAGCCGGACCGGCAGTACGTCCACACCGGCTTGTCCTTGGGCAGCTCGCCCAGGCGCTCCCTCACCTCCGTGTAGGGGATGAGGACCGCGCCGGGGATGTGCCAGGTGTCGTACTCGGCGGCGGTGCGGGTGTCGAGGATCGTGACCCGGTCGGCGCAGGCCGGGAAGTCCTCCGGATACCAGAGGGCGATGTCTCCTCGCAGCAGGTTGGCCCCGAGGAAGCCCACCATGTTGAGGGGGTCCTTTGCCGCGCCGTAGGGCGGGGCGTAGGCGAGCTCGAGGTGCTCGAGGTCGAAGATGGTCAGGTGCGCGCGGACCGCGACGGCGAGCACGTCGATGCGCTTGTCCACCCCGTCCCAGCCGAGGACCTGGCCGCCGAGCAGTCGCCCGTCACCGGGGTCGAAGAGCACCTTGATGAACAAGGGTGCCGTTCCCGGGTAGTAGGCGGCGTGACCGTTCTGGTGGGTGTGCACCTTGCGGTAGTCCATCCCGGCGGCCTGCAACTGGGTCTCCGTCAAACCGGTCCCCCCGGCGGTCATGTCAAACACCTTGACGACCGCCGTTCCCTGCGTGCCGCGGTAGGCGCTCTCGTGGCCGGCGATCGTGTCGGCCGCGATGCGCCCCTGCCGGTTCGCCGGGCCGGCGAGCATCGAGAGCGTCGGTTCGCCCGTCAGGAAGTTGGGCGTCTCGACGGCGTCGCCGGCAGCGAGGATGTCGGGGACAGAGGTGCGCATCCGGGCATCGACGACGATGCCGCCACGGGGGCCGATCTCCAGCCCCGCGGCCCGCGCGAGGTCGACCTGGGGTCGGGCGCCGACGGCCATGACGACGACGTCGCCCTCGACCGAGGTGCCGTCCGACAGGTCGAGCGCGAACCTGGCTCCCTGACCGGGACGAACGGCCGTGGCGGAGGTCGCGAGCCGCAGGTCCACGTCGTGGGTGTCGACGTGGTAGTCGAGGATCCGGGTCATCTCCGGGTCGAGCCAGGGCATGAGCTGTCCGGTGCGCTCGATCACCGTCGTCTTGAGGCCGCGCGAGCGGAAGGCCTCGGTCAGCTCCAGGCCGATGTAGCTGCCACCGACCACGACAGCGCTGGTCGCGCCGCTGTCGAGGCGCGCGATGATCCGATCCATGTCGGCGATGTCGCGCAGGACGTCGACGCCGAGGTCGTCACCGCCGGGGATCGGCGGCCTGACCGGCTCGGCCCCGGTGCACAGCACGAGAGTGTCGAAGGCCTCCCGGTAGGTCCGGTCCTCGTCGAGGTCCCGCACCTCCACCTGCTTGGCGTCACGGTCGATGGCGATGACCTCGTGACCGGTGCGGACGTCAAGGGCCAGGCTCCGCGCCAGGCTCTCAGGGGTCTGGAGCAGCAGGCTCTCGCGCTCGGGGATCTCCCCGCCGATGTGATACGGCAGACCGCAGTTGGCGAAGGAGACGTAGTAGCCCTTCTCGAGGATGACGATCTCCGCGGAGTCGTCGAGACGCCTGAGACGGGCACCTGTCGAGGCACCTGCTGCCACCCCGCCCACGATCACTGTCTTCATCTCGTCCTCCTCGTGCCGCACGTCTTCGATCCCTGGCTCACTCACGAGCCTCGCTCGCCGGACGAGGGCTGGCATCACCCGCGCCGGATGACGCGCCGGGATGCGTGGGTCGATACCAAGGAAGGGAGCGCCTCCGCGCCGGACGGCGCCCATCGGCCCGCTCCGGGCCCGGGCAACGAGAAGGGACGACGCGACATGGACGACTACCCACTCATCGCAGACCATGGGCTGATCGGTGACCTCCAGACCGCAGCACTCGTGACGACGGAGGGGTCGATCGACTGGTTCTGCGCTCCTCGTTTCGACTCGCCGAGCATCTTCGGGGCGCTGCTGGACCACGGACGCGGCGGACACTTCCGGCTGCGGCCCACCGCCGAGGTCTTCACGAGCAAGCAGCTGTACTTCCCCGACACGGCCATCCTCGTGACCCGCTTCCTCACGGAGGCCGGCGTCGGCGAGGTCGTCGACTTCATGCCGACCAGCAACAGCACGATCGCCGCCGACACGCACCGCATCGCACGGATGGTCCGTTGCGTGCGCGGCGAGATGACGTTCGCCCTGCACGTGGCACCACGCTTCGACTACGGGCGCGAGCCGCACGAGACACACCTCTCGGACAGCGGTGCCGTGTTCGCCGGCCCGCGCACCTCGATGACGATCCACCTGGTGCGCGAGCCGGAGGACGAGCGCCTCGCGCACACCCATGTCGACGACCGCGGCGACGTCCGTGCCGAGGTCACCCTGCGGGCCGGCATGATGCGCGGCCTGCTCCTGGAGACCGGGACGGCCGGCCCGGCTCGCGAGATCAGAGTTGCCGAGATCCAGCGGATGTTCGACGACACGGTCGCCTTCTGGAAGGGATGGCTGGCGCAGTCCACCTATACGGGGCGCTGGCGCGAGACCTTGCACCGCTCGGCTATCACGCTCAAGCTCATGACGTATGCGCCGAGTGGGGGTCTCGTGGCCGCACCCACGGCAGCGTTGCCGGAGCAGGTCGGCGGGGAGCGGAACTGGGACTACCGGTACACGTGGGTGCGGGACGCCTCCTTCTCGGTCTACGCCCTGCTCGGAATGGGCTTCCGGGAGGAGGCGGCCGCCTTCTCCGGCTGGCTCGCCGACCGCGTGCGGGAGAGGTCCGGCGCGGGAGGCACGCCGCTCGACATCATGTACCGGGTGGACGGCTCGAGCGACCTCACGGAGGAGGTCCTCGAGCACTGGGAGGGCTACCGCGGCTCGAAACCGGTGCGCATCGGCAACGGCGCGGCCGGCCAGCTGCAGCTCGACATCTACGGCGAGGCGGTCGACAGCCTCTACTTCGGCGACCAGCACGGACTGCCCGGCAGCCACGCCGGATGGCTCAAGCTGTCCGAGATGCTCGACTGGCTCTGCGCCAACTGGGACCAGCCCGAGGAGGGGATCTGGGAGACCCGGGGCGGGAGGCAGGACTTCACGTACGGCCGGCTCATGAGCTGGGTGGCCCTGGACCGCGGGATCCGGCTGGCTGTGAAGCACGGGCGGCCTGCCCCCGTGGACCGGTGGCGCGAGGAGCGCGACGGGATCTACGGCCAGATCATGACCCGGGGCTGGAGCACCGACCGGAAGGCCTTCGTGCAGCACTACCAGACGGACGTCCTCGACTCCTCCCTGCTGCGGATGTCGTCGGTCGGCTTCATCAGCCCGACCGACCCGAGGTGGACCTCGACCCTCGAGGCGATGGACGCCGAGCTCGTGACGGACAGCCTGGTCTACCGCTACGACCCCGCCGCCTCGCCGGACGGGCTCCGCGGCTCGGAGGGCACGTTCTCGCTCTGCACCTTCCTCTACGTCGACTCGCTCGCCCGGGCCGGCGAGCTCGACAAGGCGCGCATCACGTTCGAGAAGATGTTGACGTATGCCAACCACGTCGGCCTCTACTCCGAGGAGATCGCGCTCACCGGTGAGCAGATCGGCAACTTCCCGCAGGCGTTCACGCACCTCGCGCTCATCGACGCGGCCATCACCCTCGACCGGCAGCTCGACGCGGCGCAGGCACCGTCCCGACGCTGAGTGACGCGCCCAGCGGGGTCCGAGCCCGTATGCCGTTCGCTGCCCTCATGCCGCTCCGGCCGGGGGCCGATCGCCGGGCTCAGAGCGCGCCGTGTGCCTCGGCGGTGGGCAGCCCGGCCTGCTTCCACGCGTTCATACCGCCTACGAGGTTGACGACGTCGGTGAATCCGAGGTCCATGAGGGTCGCTGCGGCCAAGGTGGCGCGCGTGCCGCTGTGGCACACCACGATGACCCTCCGGTCCGGCTCGAGGGCCGGGTTGTGGGCCGGGGAGGCCGGGTCGGCCTGGAACCAGAGGATGCCGCGCGGCACCTGCACCGCGCCCTCGATGTGCTCCTCCCACTCGATGGGCTCGCGGACGTCGAGCACGACGGCGTCACCGCTCGTGATCTCTTCCCGAGCGTCCTCCGGGGTGACCGTGGCGACCCGCGCCATGGCACGTCCCACCATCTGTGCTGCTGTTGTCGTGGTCATGTCTTCCTCCTCGTCGGCGTCGGGCTCAGCCGAGCCGGGTGCCCTCGACGTCGAGCCCTCCCCCGGCCGGGAGCTTGCTCCAGCTCCGCCGCTCCCACTCCTCGGCGAGGACCTCTTCGGCCGCCTTCTCGAGGAACTCGGGGCGGGCCCACTCGTCCACGTCGAAGTCGTTGTGGATGTAGCCGTGGCTGACCATGAAGTCCTTGCCGATCCCGACGCACTCCAGGTTCTGAGCGCTGAGGCTCGGCACCAGGTCGACGGACTTGATGCCCTGGTAGGTGTCCTCGGCGTCGCGGTAGAAGGTCTGCCGGTTGAGGATGTGGGCCGCCGCACGCTTGTTGTCGTTGGCCCAGCGGCCGACCTTGACCATCGCCTTCATGTAGGCGATGACGAGCTCGGGGTGCTCGTCAGCCATGACCTCGGTGCACGTGATGACAGCGGGAGTGTTGGCGACCTGGATCGTCCAGTCGGGCTTCGTCGACAGGTCCTCGATCATCTTGATCCGGCCGGTGGCCTCCTGCAGGTGCTGGAAGACCTTGCTCTGGGTGTAGATGGCGTCGACCGTGCCGTTCAGCAGGGCCGTCTCGAGCGGACGGAAGGCCAGGTCGTGCTTGTGGTCGCGGCGCATCCACAGCTCGGACGGGTTGTTCATCGGCGGGACGAGCATCTCGGGCTTGTCGTACCAGTCGTCCGGGTAGGGGAACTCGACCAGTTCGATGTCGTCCATCGTCATGTCGTGCAACCTGAGCATGGTCTCGATGCCCATGTGCTCCTGGATGCGCCACCAGTCGTTCTTGATGGTGTTGAGGCTCTTGCTGATGCCGATCTTCTTGCCCTTGAGATCCTCCATCCGGAAGAGCGGGTCGCGGGCCCGGACGGCCATGCAGCCGCCCTCTGAGACCCATGTCGCACCGAGCAGGACGGTGCGGCGGAGGTCGGCGTGGACGTGGATGGGCGGGTACAGGCCGCCGAACCGGATCAGGTTGTCGAGGTTGTGGATGTAGTGCGGGTACCAGTTGTTCTCGGGTGCGTGGCGGAAGTAGGCGTACTCCACGCCGATCTTCTTGTACTCCTCACGGCACCACCCCAGCTCCTGGTCGATGTTGTTGGCGGAGACCATCGGGCAGTTCGTGAACCAGACCTCCCTCCAGTCGAGGGGGACGGTGGTCGCTCGGCGTTCCGGCGCCGCGGTGCTGGTCATGACACGTTCCTTCCGGGGGCTCGACCCGGCCGGGGTGGTCGGATGGCCCACGACCAGCCTCGCGAGCCCCTGGCGGGCGCGCATCATGCTTCGGGATGACCTCCCGGATGATCCTCGACCTCAGTCAGATCAGCCCGAGCTGGGCCGCGTGACGCACGGCGGCGCGCCGGTTGGCGACGTCCAGCTTGCGGTAGACGTGGGCGAGGTGCGTCTTGACGGTGTTCACCGAGATGAACTCGGCCGTCGCGATCTCGGAGGGCGACATGTCGGTTGCGAGGTAGCGCAGGATGGTCTGCTCGCGCTCGGTGAGGGTGTCGCCCCAGTCGTTGACCGTCGTGGGAGGGGTGCTCGACAGGTGCCCGATGACACGGACGACCAGGTCTTCGTGTCGGGTCCCCGTGCTCTGGTGCTCGGTCAGCAGGGGGGTGAGCGCTGCACCGACCAGGCGGAACGGCTCGAAGAATTCGAATTGCTGCGAGGTGTCGAGTGCGTGCTCCAGCGCCTCGTGGGCGGCCTCCCGGTCGCCCGACTCCGCGAGAGCCTGGGCACGCACAGCCTCGACCACGCCGGTGACGTGCGGGAACATGCGGTCAGCGGGGATCGTGGCGAGCACGTCGAGCGTTTCGTGCGGGCGACCGGTCCTCTGCAGCACGCAGGCTCGGAAGCACGTGGCCAGGTGGAACTCGGGCCCCTCCGCAGGTCGCTGGGCCAACACGCGGGCCTCGTCGATCTGCCCACGTTCGAGAAGCATCATGGCATCGAGCGCCGTGACCAGCGAGGGCCACCAGGGCGGCATCCGATCATGGGCTGCCAGCTCCCGACCCCGCTCGGCCGCACGCTCCGCGCCCACGATGTCGCCTGCGCTCAGGCACGCCTGCGCGTGCACGGTCGTGACGAGGCCGAGCATCGCCCAGTCATGCGGGAGCAACATCGCTTCGCACCGGTCGAGCAGTGCGATCGCGCGGCGGGGCTCACCCTTCCACAGCGCCAGCCACCCCAGGTAGCCCGAGGCCATCGCGATGCCCGGCAGGTCTCCCCAGCCCTTGGCATTGGCCTCTGCCAGCACCTCCTTGGCCAGCGCCTGGGCATCGTCGAGGCGACCGGTCGCGATCGACGGGATGCAGATCTCGGCGTGCGCCATGAGCCCGAGCGCGGTGTACCCCGCCTCTGTCGCGGTGGCATGGGCCTGGTGCAGCAGCCGCACGGCCTCGAGGGGTCGGTCGAGCATACGGGCCTCGCTCATCCCCACGTAGAGCTTGATGAGCGCCATCGTGGCACGGTCCAGAGAGACCGAGGCGGCCTCGGACTCGACGACCAGGCGATGCCCGCGCGCGAGGGACTCCGACAGCGCCGCCCGGTCTCGGACCACGAAGAGCTCGATGACGGTGGCCCTCATCTCGAACTGAACTCGAGCTGACTGGGCCAACCGCTCCGACAGCCCTCGTGCCCGCTCGAGCTCCAACCGCGCCACGTCGATGGCCCCTTCCTCCGCGGCGACGAACGCCTGGGCCAGATGTAGCTCGGCCGCGTCCGTGACGTCGTCGGGAACTGCCGCGGCGAGCCTTCGGGCCGTGTCGCTCTGGCCCGCGAGGACGAGGTCGAGCCACACGGACGCGGCGATCTCGCCGGCCAGCTCGTTGTCGTGCGCCGCCAGCGCGTGGGTCACCGCGACATCGGGGTCGACGGTGCGCCACCACAGGGCTGCCCGCCTCTCGGCTGCCCGGCCTGAGTCGGGGCGAGCCAGCCGGGGGGCTCGTAGGTTCGAGGCGAAGAGTCCGTGCCAGCGGAACCATGGCTCGTCGCCTACGCCGGACTCGCGATTGAGGAACAGCCCGTCCTGGGCACACCGCTCGAGCAGCGCTGCCGAGTCGGTGCTCGAGCGCACCGCATCCAGGAGGGAGGGGCACACCAGCTCGTCGATCGTTGCCGCCAGGACGAACTCGCGGAGGTCAGGGTCGAGGGAGCCGATGACCTCCGTCGTGAGGTACTCGGCGAGCGCATGGTCGCGTCGGACGTCGCGCAGGTCGGTCAGGACACCGGCTCGCATGGCGAGGACCGCCAGGCGGGTCGCCGCCGGCCAACCTTGGGTCAGTGTGTGCAGCTCCGCGACCGAGTCAGGGCCCAGCCCCAGCCGCCAGAGGCCAACCGCCGCGGCGGTCTCCTCGCGAGTGAAGGCGAGGTCGTGGTGCCCGACGAGCTCGAGTCGGCCATCGAGACGCAGCTTCTGCAGCCGCAGTCGCGGCATCGACCGTGACGCCAGCAGGACCCTGGAGGAGGGCGGCGCCCACGTCATGAAGTGGTCGAGCATCTCCAGGGCGCGCCCTGAGCCATCGAGGTGCTGGAGGTCGTCGAGCACGAGGGTCAGCGCGAGCTCCTCGTCCACGAACACCTGGTGGAGGGCGTGGACGAAGGCCAGATGGTCGGCAAAGAGAGGTGGGTCCTCCAGTCGCTCGAGCAAAACCCCGAGGGTCCCAGCGGCGGATCTTCGCAGGGCCGTCAGGAGGTCCGCCGCCAGCCGTCCGGGGTCCCGGTCCGACGGGTCCAAGGTCAGCCAGGCAACCGTTCCCTGCGGTGGGGACTCAGCGAGCCACGACGAGAGGAGCAGGGACTTGCCATATCCCGCCGGTCCCAGAAGGAGCACGGTCGAACGAGCGGCCAGCCGGTCGTACAGCCTGTGTCTGCTGACCACCTGATCCATCAGGGGCGCGCGGGAGAAACGACCGCCACGAGGACCTTGCACGGTGCGCCTCCTGCACAGTCCGGCCCGCCCTGGCGGAAGGGCTCTCCACCATTCGACCAGAGGGACGTCTCAGGGGAGGCGATTTCGGCAACCGTGCGATCGGCCCGACCGCAGCTGTTGCGAGTGCGCGCCGGCCCTTCCCGAGGAGCACCTCCACTGGTCATCCCGCGCGGATGAGGCGCGGCATCCACGGCCTACCTAGCCTGAACGTGACGGGGACGGTCGGAGAAGGGGACTGGGATGAGCCAGACCGGTCAGGGCGACGCTTCGCCGAACTCCATGGGCGAGAGAGTCTTTGTCCCGCCAGCGGCCAAGAGCCGCTGGACGGGCTGGGTGGTGTTCGCCGGCCTGATGATGATCGTGCTCGGAATCTTCCAGGCGATCGAAGGACTGACCGCACTCTTCCGTCACACGTACTACGCAGTCGATTCCAGTGGGCTGCTCGTTGGCGCGAGCTACACGACGTGGGGATGGGCGCATCTGTTGCTCGGGGTCCTAGCCCTCGCGGCCGGGTTCGCTCTGATGGCCGGCTACCTCTGGGGTCGCATTGTCGGCGTCCTGATCGCCGTTGTCAGCGCCACCACCCAGCTCGCCTTCGTCGCGGCCGCCCCCGTGTGGGCCGTGACCGTGATCGTGCTCGATGTCCTCATCATCTACGCCATCTCCGTGCACGGCGGGGAGCTGACGACCTGACGAACGCCAGCCCGCCGCTGGCCGCCGAAGCCAATCGGCCCCCGACCGGTTGAAGAAGACCACATGAGGACGAACAAGGAGCGGACGACCTCGTCGAAACGATTGAGCCCGGCAGCTCGGCGGCCGTGCTCGTCTGGGAGAACCTGTGGGCCGCTCCGTTCGGCGCAGCTGCGCGGCGTGCCGGCGGCCAGCTGGTCGCCAGTGGCCGGACCCCCATCCAGGCCGTCATCGCCGCCATGGAATCCGACGCAGAGAAAGAGTCTGACTTGCCACTCGCAGCCAGACGCAGGAGAAGGACGGTCGCAGCCGTCGGCGGAGCCCCGGTCGTCGCCCAGGGAGTGAACCGACGCCACGACCGCCGCGAAGACCGCAGCGAAGACCGCCGAGATCGCCGCTGATCAGTTCTCACGACTCTGAACCAGGCCGGGGACCGCGCTCCCGGCCGGGCTCGGTCGTGGCTCCGGCTCTTCGACCTCTGGCACTCGGCCGTTGGGCGATCAGGGGCTCTGGGCGCCGTGGCAGTCGGCCCAGGACCGGCCGCCTGCGCAGGTGCACGGGTCGGCTGGATCCCGCTTCGCATCGGCGCGGGCGTACCAGTCGCGCAGCCCGGTGGCGTCACGGCCCTGGCGGAGCAGCCCGGCCATGACCCGCATCGGCGCGTCGACGTGGTGGAAGAAGTCCTGGTAGCCGGCGCAGAGGTAGTTAAGCCCGGGCTCTCCGTCGGGCGTGGTGATGAACCGGTCCTTGGGGCAGCCACCATTGCACGCGAAGCGCACGTCGCACGAGCGGCAGTACGCCGGCAGGGTCTCGAGCTTGGCCTGCCCGAACGACCGCTGCTGCGGCAGGTTCACCAGCTCGAGCATGGTGCGGCCCTCGGCGATGTTGCCCAGCAGATAGCCCGGCTCGACGTAGTGGTCGCACGAGTAGAGGTCGCCGTTGTGCTCGAGGGCCACCGCGTCCCCACAGGTGCGGGCATGCACGCACGACCCGGCCTGGTCCAGGCCCATCCAGTGCGCGAGAGCGGTGTCGAACGTCGACACGAACACGTCGCCGACGTCGTGTCGGGCCCACTCCTCGAAGACGTCGACGAGGAAGCGGCCGTATGCCTTCGCCCCCACCGTGCGGTGCGTGACGAGGTCCCCCTCCTGCCGGTAGAGCGGCCGGTCGCCGGAGCGGGTGCCCCAGCCCGACTCCGCCAGGGGCAGCAGCTCGGCGGTCACGCGCTCGACGATCGGGATGAGCTGCACGAACGTCGCGCCGAGGTCGTCGCGCAGGAACCGGTAGACCTCCAGCCCGTGGCCCGCGTTGGCCGAGTTGACCGTCGTGAGCGCGTTCCACTCGACGCCGTGCCGCTTGAGCGCCCCCAGCCCACGCACCACCCGGCCGAACGTCGGCTTGCCACCCTTGTCGACCCGGTAGGCGTCGTGCATCTCGCGCGGCCCGTCGATCGAGACGCCGACGAGGAAGTCGTTCTCGGCCAGGAACGCGCACCACTCGTCGTCGAGCAGCGTCGCGTTGGTCTGCAGGGTGTTGAGGATGTGTTGGCCGGGCGCCGCGAAGCGCCGCTCGAGCGCGAGGGTCCGCCGGAAGAAGTCGATGCCCATCAGCGTCGGCTCACCGCCCTGGAAGGCGACGACCACCTCCTCGGCGCCGCGCTGGGCGGCGAGCAGCTGGCTGATGTACGCCTCGTGCACGCGAGGCGGCATACGGAACTCACTACCCGGGTAGAGCTCGTCCTTGGACAGGAAGAAGCAGTACTCGCAGTCGAGGTTGCAGACCGCGCCCGTCGGTTTGGACATCACGTGGAAGGACCGGGACGCCGTCATGGGGGGCGCCGCAGCTCTCACCACGTCAGGGCCGGCATCCACGGTCACCCACCGACCAGGTCAGTCGAGCAGGAACCATCCCCGCACCTCCGCCTCATGATCGACGTACCGCTCGCCGGACACGTCGATGACCACCTTGTCGATGCTCCCGCCGGTGAACCGGAATGGCGCGGTGTACGTGGGCGACACCGGTGAGGCGTCGTCGCGGCCCACGCAGAGCCCGTCCCCCACGACGCAGAAGGCTCCCGGCTGGGTGATGATCTGCGAGCCGCCGACCGCGTCGCCGTCGACGTAGAGGGTCAGCGTCCCGCGTGCGCCGGCCATCATGGGGTCCTCGCTGCGGCCCTCGGCGACGAACTCCGCCGACACCACGTGGGCGCCCGGCTCCATCGCCCGGTCCGCGGTGACCGTCTGGAGGTGCGTGCCGACCCAGTTGAAGACGTAGGTCAGCCGCTGGTCCTGCACGAAGAGACTGTGCCCGCCGGCCACGCCGCCGTGGGCGAAGATGACGCCCTGGGCGTCCGCCGAGTCGACCTGCACGCCGGCCGAGATCGTGTACGAACGCCCGCTGATCGCGACCGCCGACTGCTCGGGGACCGACGCGCAGTCCGGGTAGTAGACGTAGCGCTCGCGGGTGGGGGTGCCGCTGGGACGTTCGGCCAGCATCTGCTCGAGCGCGTTGCGGTCGTCGAGCGGGAGCCCGTTGTACTGCTCGGCGAGCTCGAACCAGCGGGCGATCATGGCCTGCACCCGCTCTGGCTCCTGCGCGGCCAGGTTCGTCGCCTGCGACCGGTCGACCTCGATGTGGTAGAGCTCCCACACGTCCTGGTCGAACTTTCCCCAGCTGCTCAGTGGCGGGTGCATGGCCGTGACCAGCCACCCGTCCTCGTAGAGGGCCCGCTGGCCGAGCATCGCGTAGAACTGGGTGCGTTTGCCGGGTGCGTCGGGCTGGGTGAGCGAGGCCGCGAAGCTCTCACCCTCGATCGAGCGCTGCTCGTAGCCGTTGAGGGTGACCGGCGGGGTGATCCCGATGAGGTCGTAGATCGTCGGGACGATGTCGACGGCATGCACGTACTGCGGCCGCGGCGAGCCCTCAGCAGGCACCTTCGCGGGCCAGGAGACGACGCACATGTCAGCGACGCCGCCCTCGTAGCCAGCCCACCGCTTCCAGTAGGGGAACGGGGTGTCCAGCGCCCACGCCCAGCCGGTGTTGTAGTGGTTGTAGGACTTCGGGCCGCCCAGCTCGTCGATGTGCTGCAGGCTCAGCTCGGTGGGGGTCGGGACGTTGTTGAAGAAGCGCCACTCGTTGAACGTGCCGTTCGGTCCCCCTTCACCGCTGGCACCGTTGTCCGAGACCACCACGATGATGGTGTTGTCGAGCTCGCCGGAGGACTCGAGGAAGTCCACCACCCGCCCGACCTGGTCGTCGGTGTACTCCACGTAGCCGGCGAACACCTCGGCCATCCGGACGAAGAGCCGCTTCTCGTCGGCGCTGAGGGACTCCCAGGGCCGCACGGTGTCGAGCATCGGCCAGGGCTGCCCATCCGGGCCGGTCACGGCTGGCTCACCGTGCGGGTTGATGCCGGACAGCTCGGTGTCCTCGGGCAGCAGCCCGAGCTCTTTCTGCCGGGCGAGGATCGTGTCGCGGATCGCCTCGTAGCCGTCGTCGAAGATGCCCTTGTACTTGTCGGCCCACTCCTGGAACACGTGGTGCGGCGCGTGCGCGGCGTCGAGGCTGAAGTAGAGGAAGAACGGCTTCTCCGGCTCCACCACCTTGGCGTCGCGGATGAACTGGATCGCCTTGTCCGAGAGGTCCTTGGCGATGTGATAGCCCTCATCCGGCGTGGCCGGCGGCTCCGTCGGGTGGTTGTCGTGGATGAGGTCGGGATACCACCCGCTCGACTCGCCGCCGAGGAACCCGTAGAACCGCTCGAAGCCGCGGCCCAACGGCCAGCGCTTCTTCCAGGCGGCCATACCCGTCTCCTCACCGGGGGTGAGGTGCCACTTGCCGATGCAGTACGTGTTGTAGCCGTGCTCCAGCAGGACCTCCGAGATGAACCCGTTCTCGAAGGGGATCCGGGTGGAGATGCCGGGGAAGCCGGAGCTGAACTCCGCGATGGTCGCCATGCCGTTGGACGTCGCGTTGCGGCCCGTGAGCAGGGACGCGCGCGTGGGCGAGCACAGGGCCGTGGTGTGGAAGTTGGCGTACCGGACGCCCCTGTCGGCGATGCGGCTCATCGTCGGTGTGTGCACCGGGCCGCCGAAGCAGTCCATGGTCGCGTAGCCCACGTCGTCCCAGACGATGAACACCACGTTGGGCGCGCCGGCAGGCGCTTTCGGCGCGAGGTAGGGCTCCCAGTCCGGCACCGAGTCCCGGATGTCGAGCTCGATCCTGCCTCGGAAGTCCTGTGGCATGGATGCCGCCTCTCCTCATGACCGCGGCCAGACGGTCGTGGTGGCCGTTCCTCGTGACGCGGTGAGTCGTCCGACATCACCGTCGCAGGAGCCGACACCGTGGTCGTCATCCGCGGCGGATGACGTCCCTCGCGTGTGCAGCGGCGGGCGGGTGGGATCGACGGGCCGCAGGAGCCCGGCGCCGGGGCTTCGAGGACATCCGTCACCGACGTCAAAGGTCATCCAGCCGGGGTGATCCACTCGCGCTGGTCGCGGCGTGACGATGGACTCCGGTGCCGAGCGCCGCTTCACGGCGGCCGAGCGACGGCAACAGGTCAACGGGAGAGCCCGACATGGACGGTATTGCCGCAGTCCTGCCCTTCGCCATCGGCGTCGCGATCAGCCCGGTCCCGATCATCGCGGTGATCCTCATGCTGTTCTCGAGCCGCGCCAAGGTCAACGGTCCCATGTTCGTCTTCGGCTGGGCCGTGGCCCTTGCTGTGGTCAGCGGGATCGTCCTCGTGGCGGGCGACGCGGCATCGGACAGCGCCACCACGGCCGGGGTCTCGTGGTCCCAGGTGCTCGTCGGCGCCGTCTTCCTGGTCCTGGCGGCGCGCACGTGGAAGAAGCGCCCGGCGCTCGGGGAGCAGCGCGAGCCGCCGAAGTGGATGGCCGGCATCGACTCGTTCTCATCTGGCAAGGCCCTCACGCTCGGGCTGCTGCTGGCGGGAGTCAACCCGAAGAACCTCCTTCTCGCGGTCGGCGCTGGTGCGGCCGTTGCCGGTCTGGCGCTGCCGACGACGAACGCCGTCCTCGCCCTGTTGGTCTTCGTCGTCGTCGCGAGCCTGACGATCGCCGGCCCGGTGACCTACTACCTGGTCGGTGGTGAGTCCGCCCACACCACCCTCGACGCGACCAAGGAATGGCTCGCGCTTCACAACGACGCCGTCATGACGGTGCTCTTCCTCGTGCTGGGCGTGAACCTCGTCTCGAAGGGCATCCCGCCCCTCACGTGATGTATCGACTCCCGCAGAAGGAACGGCCATGCACGTCAGCGCGATTGCCTTCATCGCGGCAACCCTGTTCGCCTGGGGCCTCGTCTCCAAGCGGCTGGCGCGCGCCGACCTGACGGCGCCGATCGTCTTCGTCGTCGTCGGCGCCGCGCTCGCGTGGGCAGGGCTGGTCGACGGGCCCGAGGAGTCGGCGACGCTCACCCCGCTCGTCGAGGTCACCCTGGTCTGGGTGCTCTTCTCGGATGCTGCCCACCTGCCGATGCGCGAGCTGCGCCGCGACGTGTGGCGCTACCTGCGTCTGCTCGCCGTCGGACTGCCCCTGACGGTCCTGCTCGGATGGGCTCTGGCCGCGTGGCTCTGGCCCGGGCTGGGGCTGTGGTTGGCACTCTTCGTGGGCGCCGCCCTTGCGCCGACCGACGCCGCGCTCGGGATCCCGGTGGTCACCAATCCCGTCGTCCCGTCCCGCATCCGTCAGCTGATCACGGTCGAGAGCGGGTTGAACGACGGGATCGCCACCCCGATCGTCACGGTCGCCATCGCCGGCGCGGCGGCCGCAGCCGGCCTCGAGGGTCACGAGGGTGCGGGCCACGCCGTCGTGCAGCTGGGCCTGGGGGTCGTGGTCGGATCTGCAGTCGGCGCCGCGGGTGGCTGGCTCCTGCGACTGGCCCGACGGCGCGACCTGGCCGCCGAGGACTTCACGGGCATTGCAGTCCTTGCGCTGGGGCTGCTTGCCTACTCCGCCGCGCTCGTCCTGGGCGGCAACGGGTTCGTCGCCGCGTTCTGCGGTGGTCTGGCCTTCGGCGCCTGCGCCGGCCGCCGGGGGCCGGAGGAGCTCGTCTACCTCGAACAGACGGGTGAACTCGTCTCGGCACTGGTGTGGCTGGCCTTCGGAGCCATCGCCATCCCGATCATGCTCGACCGTGTCGACGCACTCATGCTGCTGTATGCCGCCATCAGCCTCACCCTGGTGCGGATGCTGCCAGTGGCCCTGTCTTTGGTCGGCAGCGGTCTCGACCGCCGGACGGTGCTGTTCGTGGGGTGGTTCGGTCCGAGGGGGCTGGCGTCGCTCGTCTTCGCGTTGCTCGCCTTGGAGGCTCTCGGGCCGGTCGCCGACGAGGCGGTCGCCGTCGTCGCAACAACAGTCCTGCTCAGTGTGCTGGCCCACGGCGTCAGTGCGGCCCCCTTGGCCGCGCGATACGGAAGGACTGCAGCCGCCGCGGGTCCGGAGCCCGGCGGCCCGGTCGATGTCATAGAGCTACGCCCGGGGGCCGCTGCTCGCAGCCGGGTGAGAGGACGAGTCGACGACACCACCCCCGCGGGCCCCGCGGGCCACGACTGACGAGGCTTCGACCGTGTTCACTCGGAAGGCGGAGACGGCCCGCTGGGTCAGCTGGTCGTAGATCGGCGTGGACCTGAAGGCGTTGGCCGTCAGCATCGCGAGCGCGCAGGCGCCGAGCATGGGCGCCAGGAGGGTCGTGGACGCGGTCATCTCGGTCGCCAGCACGATGCCGGTCACGGGCGCGCGGACGGATGCCGTGAAGAAGGCCGCCATCGCGATCAGTGCCAGGGCGGCCGGCTCGGGCGTCTGGTGTGGCGCCACCAGGTGGCCGACCAGCCCGACGAGCAGGCCGAGGTGCGAACCCAGCACGAGCATCGGTGCGAAGAGGCCGCCCGGGGTGCAGGCGGCATACGAAAGAACTCCGAGGACGAAGCGCAGCACCAGCAGGCCGGTGACGGCGGCAATGGTGCCTTGGCCGAGCAGGGCCTGCTGGGTGAGGTTGTCCCCGCCGCCGACGACCCCGGGGGCGATCCAGCCGAGCGCTCCGACGAGGCTGCCGATCAGGGCGGCACGGGCCACGACCGGCCACCGGCTGGTGTCGGCGACGCGCAGACCCTTCATCACCGCGGCGTTGTAGGCGACACCGAGGAGGCCGCTGGTCACGCCGACGGCGATGACCAAGGGGGCCTGCGCCAAGGTCGGGTCCGCCAGGGCAGGCACCCGGAATTCGGCTGCGGCAGAAGGGTGCAGGAGGAGGTGCGCACTGGCGAAGCCGGCGGCGGACGCCAGCAGGGTGGCGAGGGTGGTGCGTGGGTCGAACCGCCTCACCAGCTCTTCCAGCACGAAGACCCCACCGGCGATGGGGGCGTTGAACGCGGTCGCGAGACCCGCGGCCGCGCCTGCGGCGACCAGGAGGCGGACATCCGACCGGCTGCGGCGCAGCACGCTGCCCACGATGACGGCGATCGTGCCGCCCATCTGCACCGAGGGCCCCTCCCGCCCGAGCGCGAGGCCCGAGCCGATGGACAGCACACCCCCGACGTACTTCACCGGGAGGATGCGGAAGCGCCCCGGCGGCGTGCGCCCCTCGACGACCGCCTCGACTCGTGGGATGCCGCTCCCCTCGGCGTGCGGCTCGACGCGGTGGACCAGCCACGCGGCCGCGCTGGTGGCGGCGGCGCAGCACAGGATGACGAGTGCGAATCCCAGGACCGGGCTGCCGTGGGCCCAGCGCACGAGGTCGATCCGAGCCTGCCCGACGTGCTCGAGCAGGAGACGGAACGTCCCCGCGGTCAGGCCGGTCAGCGCGCCGACGACCGCCGCAGCCGCAGCGAACGCCAGCTGCCCTCCGGGGGTGTCTTGGACATCGCGGCGGCTCGGTCCACGCGTGCGGAACCGCCGGCCGGTGACGGCCTGGTTCCACAGAGCCCTGGGGCGGCCGCGGCGTCCAGCTCGTCCTCGCTTCATGCACGCATTATGCAATGATTGCTCTATGCAAGAAAATCGCCGAGGCGGCCGTCCTACCTCCGACAGCGGCAGCGGCGGCGCGGAGGAGGACGAGTTCGTCACGGCCTTGCTCACGGCATCCCGGGCCCTCGTGGGCGTGTCGGCGCGCTCTCTGGCGGACGTCGAGGAGACCGTCACCATCGCCCAGTTCCGCGTGCTCGTGGTGCTGGCGGCACACGGCCAGACCACTCTGGTCCAGCTGGCCGGCCGCCTCGGGGTGAACGCCTCCACCGCGCAGCGCCAGGTCGACCGTCTGGTCCGGGAGGGACTGGTCGACCGGCGGGAGAACGCCAGTGACCGACGTGAGGTCGTGATCGTTACGACCGGCTCCGGGGCTGCCCTGGTCGACGCCGTCACCGCGCGTCGCAGGGAGGCGATCGCCCGGATCGTGCGCGACCTGCCGGGCGCCGACCGGCCAGCACTCATCGCAGCCCTGGAGGCCTTCGCGGCGGCCGCCGACGAGCCCGCCGCCGGCACCGACCAGGCCTATCGCCTCGGCTGGTAGCCAGGTCGTCCGACCTGGCTGTCCGACCTGGCTGTCCGACCTGGCTGTCCGACCTGGCTGTCCGACCTGGCTGTCCGACCTGGCTGTCCGACCTGGCTGTCCGACCTGGCTGTCCGACCTGGCTGTCCGACCTGGCCGGACAGCACGGCTACGCGGTGGTGGCCGAGGTCGACGCGCGGCGCTGGGCCGCGCCAGCGCCCCAGTGGCTCAGGTCGAGCAGCGCGGCGATGGCAACCCAGAACCAGTCCCAACCGCTCAGGCCACCGGCCCGCCAGAGGATGACGTACATCAGGGTCGCGAACGGCAGGAACAGCAGACCGAGCAGCGGCCAGATCCACGAAGTGAAGGCGGCGTTGACCATGGCCGGTCGGGCGATCCAGACGATGAGCAGGGCCAGTCGCGGGAACACGCCGGCCAACAGCACGAACAGGCATCCCATGGCCTGATCCTCTCCTCGATGTCACCTCCAACGCTCTCGCCCGGACGGCGAGGCCGGCGTCACCCGGAACGGGTGATCGTGCCCCGGCGCATGGTGTGGATGCGAACCGTGGAGCCTTCGCGCAGCGGCTGCACCTCCCCTGTATGCGTGAATCCATGCCGTTCGTACAGGGCTCGGGCGGTGTCGTTGCCCTCGGTGACGTGAAGCACGACGGGCCGGCCCTCCGCATCGGCATGTTCGAGCAGACGCTCGAGGATCCGTGAGGCCACACCGTGGCCTCGGGACGCCGGCTCGACCCACATGCCCCACACGAATGCGTCGGCAGATGCGTCGGGCAGGTACAACCCGCCCATGGCCATCGACCCATGGTCGGCGAAGCCGAGGACGATCGGGTCGGGGCCGGCCGCCCGGTCCCGCCAGGCCGACGGCGGCTGCTCGAGGGCCTCGGCCAGAGTCACGCCGAAGGAATCGGGTGAGTCCGCCAGCGCTTTCAGGCGAACGGCGCGGAAGTCCTCCCAGTCGTCGGGGGCGATGACTCGCAGCTCGGTGCTCACCGTCGGAGGGTATCCGCGGGCAGCATGAGGACGGCCTCGCTCCCCGCGATGGACGCGCTGGTCCAGCCTGGCGGGCTACAGGCGCTGGGTGCGCAGCCGCAGGGCGTTGCCGATGACGCTGACCGACGACAGCGCCATGGCTGCGGCGGCGATCATCGGGGACAGCAGCAGACCGAAGGCCGGGTAGAGCACCCCTGCGGCGAGCGGGATACCGGCGGCGTTGTAGACGAACGCGAACACCAGGTTCTGGCGGATGTTCGACATGGTGGCCCCGGACAGGGCCCGAGCGCGAACGATGCCGGTCAGGTCGCCCTTGAGCAGGGTGACGCCGGCGCTCTCGATGGCGACGTCGGTGCCGGTGCTCATGGCGATGCCGACATCGGCCGCGGTCAGGGCCGGCGCGTCGTTGACGCCGTCGCCGGCCATCGCCACGACTCGGCCCTCGGCACGCAGGGCCTGGACGACCGCGCTCTTGTGGTCGGGCAGCACCTCGGCCTCGACCCGGTCGATGCCCAGCGTCCGGGCGACGGCCTGGGCAGTGATCTGGTTGTCGCCCGTCAGCATCACGACGTCGATCCCTTCTGCGCGCAGCGACTTCAGTGCGTCGGGGGTGGTGTCCTTGACGGGGTCGGCGATGGCGAGCACGCCCGCTACGGCGCCGTCCATGGCGACGTAGACGGCGCTGGCACCGTCGGCGCGCAGCCGGTCCGCTTCGGCGTCCATGCTGGCGGTGTCCACGCCGTGACCGGCGAGGAACGAGCTGCTGCCTACGAGGACCTGTCGGCCTTGGGCGATTCCCGTGACCCCCTTGCCGACGGGAGCGTCGAAGTCCTCGACATCGGGAACGTCCAGGCCGGCCTCGCTGGCGGCTCGCACGACTGCCAGACCCAGCGGGTGCTCGCTGGCACGCTCGACGGCCGCCGCCACGCGCAGGACCTCCTTCTCGTCCGCCCCCTCGGTGGCGACGACGTGGGTGACGGACGGGCGGCCCTGGGTCAGGGTGCCCGTCTTGTCGACGACGAGGGTGTCGACCTTTTCCAGGAGCTCGAGGGCCTCGGCGTTCTTGATGAGCACGCCGAGCGAGGCGCCGCGGCCCACTCCGACCATGATCGACACCGGCGTGGCGAGCCCGAGAGCACAGGGGCAGGCGATGATGAGGACGCTGACCGCGACGACGAGCGCGTGGGCCAGCCGCGGCTCGGGGCCCATGGTGGCCCAGACGACGAACGCGATGAGCGCGGCCAGGATGACGGCGGGTACGAACACGGCTGAGACCCGGTCGGCCAGGCGCTGGATGGGGGCGCGGGAGCGCTGCGCGTCGGCGACCATCTGGACGATGCGCGCCAACATCGTGTCCCTGCCGACCCTGTCGGCTCGTACGACCAGGGATCCCGTCTGGTTCACGGTGCCACCGATGACGGCATCCCCGGCCGCCTTGGTGACGGGCATCGACTCCCCCGTGACCATGGACTCGTCCAGTGTGGAACGCCCGTCTTGCACGGCGCCGTCAACGGGAATGGACTCACCGGGACGGACCCGCAGCAGGTCGCCCACCTGCACCTGGTCGAGGGTGACATCGGACTCGGTTCCGTCAGTGGCGACGCGGTGTGCGATCTTCGGCGTCAGGTCCAGCAGGGCGCGGATCGCGCCGGACGTGCTCTCCCTGGCACGCAGCTCGAGGACCTGCCCGAGCAGGACGAGCGCGGTGATGACGGAGGCGGCCTCGAAGTAGACCGCGACCGCGCCGTCCATGCGGAACGCCTCGGGGAAGATCCCGGGCGCGACGGTGGCGACAACGCTGAACAGCCATGCGACCCCGGTGCCCATCGCGATGAGGGTGAACATGTTCAGCTTCATGGTTCGCACCGAGGCCCACCCGCGCTGGAAGAACGGCCAGCCCGCCCACAGCACGACCGGCGTCGCCAGGACCAGCTGGGCCCAGTTCGCCGCCGTCGGGGAGATGACGTCCGCGAGCGCAGGGACGAGGTCGCGCCCCATCGACAGGACGAGCACGGGGATGCTGAGGGCGACCGCGACCTTGAACCGGAGCGTCATGTCGGCAAGCTCGGGGTTGGGGCCGCTGTCAGCCGTCACGGTGACGGGTTCCAGCGCCATCCCGCAGATCGGGCAGCTGCCGGGACCGGGGCGTCGGATCTCCGGGTGCATCGGGCAGGTCCACTCCGCCACGTCGCCGGGTGCTGTATCGGCGACAGCCACCTGGGGGGTGTGGACGGCGCGTGATGCGTGGTGGCCGTGGTCGTAGCCGACCGAGCTGCTCAGGTAGCCGCTCGGGTCGGTCTCGAACGTGGCGCGGCATCCGGCGGAGCAGAAGCAGTACTCGTGTCCGTCCAGCACGATGTGGTGCTCGCTGGTGGCCGGGTCGACGTCCATGCCGCAGACGGGGTCTTGCACCAGCGAGGTCGTCGAAGAGGTCGAGTGGTCGCTGTGGCCGTTCATACCTCCACGGTACCCCCCAGGGGTATAAAGTCAACGTCGTCGTCGCGCGACCATCCTCCGCACGACACAACGTGGACAGCCGTGGACGCGGTCGACCCATCCTGGTCAGCCGGTGCCTATGGTGACTGCGTCCGTGCAACGCGAACAGCCCCCTGACCGGCGTCTCCGCTGGTCAGGGGCTGTTCAGTGTTGGTGGGCGATACTGGGTTTGAACCAAATTCCAGCCTGACCATGGAACCTGTTCTTGACGTGCCGAAACCCCTTGTGACCTGCCGAGGAGGCGTGGCGCATCGTCGAGCCGGTGATGCGCGGGTGGTCCGCTGGCGCCGTCCCCTTGTAGGAGTACCGCGCGGGCGCCATCGCGCCCGGCCCTACGGCATAACACCAACCTCGAACTTCGCTCCGCCCTCGGCTCGTACGCGGTCGCACGCCGCCTGCCTGAGCACTCAATTCGACCCCGGGACTCCCGCACACCTGTGCCGGGTTTGCGGCTAACCCGTCGTGCGGACCCCGAGGACATGGATGTGCTCAACTTCGAGCGCTTCAAGGGGGGCGGCGGGCGCCGCGACGGCCTCCGCTTCGTCCCGTTCGACTTCGTGCAGTGCCAACGGGCGCCGCGGTCCCTCCCGAGACAGACCTCTCGTGGGCCCTCAGCCTGCGACACCAACACCCAGCGAAACGCCACACGAACCGACCCTGCCGGATAGCGTGGACTCCGTTTCGTACTGGGCGGCGTCCGAGTGCCCGGGAAGGTCGTATGGAGGTCGGCACACGACCGGTACAAGTTCACGTCCGGGGCGTGGCAAGGAGTTACGAAACTCCATCTCGAGCCGTTCCCGCTCCCGGAATCAGGTCGGGCTGCTTGACCCTCAAGGCTGGACGACCAGGAGGCAGGCGCGTGGCAGAAACCCGACGTTCTTGGAAGCCTCGTCGTTCCTTGGGCAAGACCCGACTGGAAGCGTTCAGCGATGGCGTCTTTGCCATCGCCATAACTCTGCTGATCCTCGACGTTGCGGTCCACCCACCCGGAAGTCCGCTCGCGCAGGTGATCAACGCATGGCCGACCTACGTGGCCTACCTGATCAGCTTCCTCACCATCGGAGGAGCGTGGATCGTCCACACCGCGCTGACAGATCGGCTCGCGCGTTCGGACTCGATCTTCCTGCGGCTGAACCTTTTCGTTCTGCTGGCGGTGTCGTTCCTGCCCTTTCCGACCCGCTTGCTCGCCGAGGGCCTCGGCGATCGTGATGCCGAACGCGTTGCCGTCACGATCTTCGGGCTGACCCTGCTGGTGATCCGTCTGGCTGGATTGGCCTGCGACGCCTACGCCCGGCGCGAGGACCTCTACGTGTCCCCGCCGACCGTCACGGAAGCCTCGCCCGGCGGCGAGGACGAAGACGATGACGACGACGAGCTGCGACGTTCGCGTCGGAAGTCTTTGGGCGCCGTTGTCGGCTATGTCCTTGCGATCCTCGTCGGGATCGGCCTCCCGGCCGTCGCCATGGCCTTTTACCTCGGCCTGGCGGTCTACCTCATTGTGCCGTTCCGAGAGGTCTGGCAATTGATGACCCGGCCTCCCACCAAGGCCTGACCCAAAGCCTGCCACCAGAGCGAGGTGGCGGTGCACGCCGCACGAACGAACCGGTGTTCGGCGTCCAGTTCATGGCGGACTCCCCGAGCGCTTTCGCCCACAGGAGGCGTCCAGATCACCCGGGTGACTGTGCCCTCGGGTGAGCCCCTCTCCATACCCGTCGTTCTAGCCTCGAACTAGCAGACCAACGTCGAGCGGGCGGCTCCGCCCGCTGGCGCTGACGAAGGAGAGTCGCATGCCACGGATGTTGAGACGTGCAGCAGTGCTTGGAGCGACCGCCAACGTCGCCGCCAAGCACGGCGCCGCAAAGGCCGAAGCGGCGCAACAGCAGGCGGCCACCGCCGTGCCGGCACCGGTCGCGCAACCGCCAGCGTCAGCACCTGCTGACGCAACGCAACCCGAGGTGAACTACGACGACCTCCTGAAGCTGAAGCAGCTGCTCGACGCCGGCGTCCTCAGCCAAGCCGAGTTCGATGCTGAGAAGCAGAAAGTTCTCGGCAACTGAGCATGCGCGGTCCAATCCCCGCCCACGGACGCGTCTCCCGGCAGTTCCGAAGGAGTTCTCTATGTCCATAGGTCCCGTGCAGCTGCTCATCATCAGCTTCGACGAACCTCATTTCAGCGGCGAGATCCTGACAGAGTTGAACCGCCTCCGCGAGAGCGACATGATCCGGCTCATCGACGCCCTGGCCGTGCAGAAGAACGACGACGGGTCACTGGTAGCCCTCCAATGGAGCGACCTGTCAGTCGAAGAGGCCGAGGACCTCGGAGCGACGGTCGGCGCGCTGCTCGGCCTCGGCTTCGCCGGTGAAGACGGTGCGCTGGCAGGCGCCGAGGCCGGTATCGACGCAGCATCGGACGGTCACCTCATCGACGACGACGAGGTCTGGAACGTCGCCGATGCAATCCCCGCAGGAAGCGCCGCTGCCATTGCTTTGATCGAGCACGTTTGGGCGGCGCCGCTCCGCACCGCCATCGCCCGTGCCGGCGGGTTCCCCGTCAGCGCCGAATGGGTCCACCCGCTCGACCTCGTCGAGGTCGGACTAGCCGCCGCTGAGCTCGAAACCCCATAACGCGCTTGCGCGCCCCAGCAGGCGTGCCACCACACGAACCTCGACCGGTCCAAGACGCAAGACCTGGCGGGCGAGCAGCCCGACCAGCTTCGTGAGTTCGTCGATTCGTGGTTCGCCTAGGCGGGCGCGATCGTGGGGGAAGGAGGCGCATCATGACGGACACTTCGCCACGCGTGGCCAACCGGGCCGGTTGGGGCGTGGCCGGCATGCTGGCCGCCGCTCAGTTCATCATGGTGCTGGACACCACCGTGATGAACGTGTCCATCTCGCAGGTCGTCTCGGACCTGAACACCACCATCGTCGGCCTGCAGACCGCGATCACGATGTACACGCTGGTCATGGCGGCCTTCATGTTGATCGGCGGAAAGTTCGGCGAGCGGTGGGGGGCCAAGCGGGCGTTCTGGGTGGGCCTGCTGGTTTATGGGACGGGCTCCTTCCTCACCTCCGTGGCGCCGAATCTGGCAGTCCTGCTGATCGGTTGGTCGTTCGTCGAGGGCATGGGAGCCGTTCTGGTGATCCCGGCCATCGCGGCGCTCACAGCGGCCACCTACAAGGGCAAGCAGCGCGCGATCGCCTACGGGATCCTGGGCGGCGTCAGTGGGGCGTCGATGGCTGCCGGGCCTTTGATCGGTGGCTGGGTTTCGGCCTCCTACTCCTGGCGATATGTGTTTGCGGCCGAGTCGGTCGTGGTTCTGATCATCATCGCCTTCTTGCGGATCATCCCGTCGGTGCAGCCACGCAAGGCGAAGCTCGACACCGGCGGCGCCGTCCTGTCCGCGCTTGGCCTGGGCTCCCTCGTGCTGGGCATCCTGCGCTCCAGCCAGTGGGGCTGGATCATCCCCAGCCCCGGTGTCCCGCAGATCAACGGCAAGCCGTTGGCCCCTCTGGGACTCTCTCCAACGCTCTGGCTGATCATGATCGGGGCGATACTGCTCGTGGCATTCGGCCGACGTGAGCGCACGGTCAAGGCCCGCGGGGACGAGCCCCTGCTGGACCTGGCGCTGCTCGAGATTCCGCGGATGCGTGCCGGGCTGGTGGTGCAGTGGTGTCAGGCCTTCATCATCCAGGCGACGTTCTTCGTGCTGCCGCTCTACTTGCAGACCGTGTTGGGCTTCGACTCGTTGAAGACTGGGGTCACCATCCTCCCGATGTCCGTGGCGATGTTCGCGTTCGCACTCGGTGGGTCCGCGCTGACCGGCCGCTTCTCTGCGAAGCTGATCGTCCAGCGCGGCATCGCCGCCTTGCTCGCGGGCGAGCTCGTCCTGCTGTACTTCCTGGACCCGACACTGAGCGGGTGGGGGTTCGGCACCGGCTTGGCGCTGCTCGGCGCCGGCCTGGGGTTGATGGCCTCCCAGGTGGGCAACGTGATCATGTCATCGGTCGAGCCGAACCGCGGCGGAGAGGCCGGGGGGCTCCAGGGCACTTCGCTCAACCTCGGCGCATCGCTTGGGGTCGCGCTCGTCGGCTCGATCCTCCTCGCCACGCTCGCGTCCAATTTCAGCCAAGGAGTTCAGACGAGCCCCTCGCTTCCGGACTCGGTCAAGCAGCAGGTGTCGGTGGCCGCGCAGGCGAACGCCAACTTCGTGCCAACGACGCAGGTTGAGCAGGCCGCCCAAAAGGCAGGACTGCCCGCGGACCAGACCGCGGAACTCGTGGCCACGTACTCCGACGCCCAGCTCAGCGCTCTGCGGGCCTCCCTCGCCTTCCTGGCGCTCTTCGCGCTGCTGGCACTGGCGTGGGTGCGTCGCCTACCCACAGCGTCCCCGACCGACGACCCGGTCGTGACGCCGGTCGTCAATGCGTAGCCGCTCCCCCGGCGCCAAGCACCAGCGGCAGGCGAGCCCGACTCCCTCGATCAATCCCGATCGATGGCTCAAGCGCCGCTGCGAGACCACGCTAGGTCCATGATGGACAACGCGCCGACCCCTGTGCACGACCCCGGCCCGGATTCAGCACAGATACCCGAAAGCTACTTCTGGCCCTTGGGCGCCCTCATCCTGGTGATCCTGCCCCAGGTGCTGGTGCCCGCCCGAATGCGCGAAGGTCCGGTCCTGATCGTGCCCGTCCTCGAGGGAGTCGTGGCCCTGGTGCTGCTTGGTGTGGCGGCCAGACCAGGCCCGGTCCCCCGGGCGGCCCGCCCGCTGATCCTGTGGCTGTTCGCTGTCCTCGTCCTCGCGAACACGTCAGCGGCCGCCCGACTGGTGATCGTGGTTCTGCGGACTCCCCCAGCAGGAGAGCACCCGGCTACCGTGACCCAGCTCCTCGTCGGTGCGGCCCTCGTGTTGGCCACCAATGTCGTCACGTTCGGTCTGCTCTACTGGCAGCTCGACGGCGGCGGACCCAGTGGTCGCCTGCAGCATCCCGCTCCCTTTCCGGACTTCCAGTTCCCTCAAACCAGTACTGAAGGGTTGGCGCCACCGGGGTGGCGGCCACGGTTCGCAGACCACCTCTACGTGGCGTACACCAATATCGTCGCGTTCAGTCCCACCGACACCCTCCCCCTGAGCCACCGAGTCAAGGGGCTGATGGCCATTCAGTCGATGATCTCCTTGGCGGTTCTGGTCGTGGTCATCTCCCGGGTCATCAACATCCTGCCCTCCTGACCATCCAGGCTTCTGCGGCGATTCACGCCGTGCGCCGAACGCTCGGACGTGCGCCGAGGGCCCCGTTGCCAAGTCACACCTCTAGCGCGCTTGCCGAGCCGGCGGTGGTGTGGCACTTCGTTTCCTGCTTCCACATGAACCACACGTGCTGGACGACCCCAGGAGGGGTCCGGCCATCCCAGGCGAGTGTCTCCGGGACGTGTTGCCCGACGTGACCCAACCTTCTCAAGGCGTGGGGTCGCCCGCCGTCCCGGGGCTGCTCACCGCGACCCCAGGTATCTACGCCGCGAGGATCCCCGTCGGACTGTTCCTGCCGATTGCCGCGGTATGCGACGACCTTGCGATCGCCCGCGCAATGCGACCGGACGTCAGTGCCAATCCCCTGGATCTCACTGGACGACCGTCGAACTGAGATTCACCTGGGTGGTTGCGCGGCTGGGGTGATTCGGTCGAGGCGCAACCCCGACGATCATGCTGTCATGCCCCCGATCAGCTGCAAGGTCGTGGTCGCAGGCGAACTGAGCGACCACTTCGACGGCGCCTTCGATGGTCTGTCACTCGTCCGCGTGTCCGGGACGACAGAGCTCATCGGGCTGCTCGCCGACCAGTCAGCGTTGCAGGGTGTGTTGCGACAGCTCGCAGACCTTGGCCTCGAGATCGTGTCGGTCTCAACTACTCAGCCATGAGCGCCCCTGGGCCAGGGCGGCTCGAGCCCGCACTGGGCTAACAGTCTTCCGGTTGCTGCGCCTGGCGGTCATGACTTGGGTCGAACGACCTACAACCGCCGACGCCGCCAACGAGCGGTGAGCAAGTTCACCCTGATCGAGCTTGAGACCATCAACCGACTCGCTCGCGCGCCCTGAAACTCCAGACCTCGAGTGTCAACCAGATCGTCAGCAGTCCCTCGTGCGGGCGACTACGGTTAGTGGTGTCGAGTTTGGGGGATGCGTGGCTGTTAACGATCCGCTCGCCGGAGCGCCGCTCGCACCGGACCTCGTTGATGTCGGGTTCGTCCGAAGCAAGATCCTGCCGAGGCGGCTGCCGCTTGGGGCGATCAGCCGTCCGCGGCTGCTCGAGAGGTTGCGCGCGGGTCGGAGATCCAGCCTCACACTGCTTTCCGCGCCGGCGGGTTATGGCAAGACCACGCTGCTGACCGCATGGCAGGGCTCTGTGGCACCAACCCGCTGTGCGTGGGTGTCCCTGGACCGAAGGGACACCGACCCGATTCGGCTCTGGACCCACCTCATCGTCGCGCTGAACGAGGTGGAGCAGCGCGCCGGCACAGGCTCGTTGACGGCCCTGCGCGCAAGGCCTGACCGGCTCGAGGAGTATGCGCTGCCGGTGCTGCTGGAGGAGCTGACCGGTGACGGGCCTGACCTGGTCGTCATTCTCGACGACTACCACCTGGCGGAGAGCCCGGTCGTCGATGCCACGATCGAGGCGCTACTTCGCTATCGGCCAGATCGCCTCCAGGTGGTCATCTCCACTCGAGCGGACCCGGTTCTCGGGATCCCGCGACTACGGGCAATGGGTGAGCTGGCGGAGATTCGAGCCGCAGATCTGCGCTTCGATCGGCACGAAGTTGCGCAGTTTCTCGCCGGCGTCGGCGTGGTGGGGCTCTCCGACGAGGAGACGTCCCGCCTGGCCGACAGCACTGAGGGCTGGCCGGCGCCGCTGCGACTGTTGGCCCTCCTCATTCCCCAGCACGAGCCGCGGGCATTCATCGACTCGTTCGCGGGGGCTCGCCGGCCGGTGGTGGAGTATCTGACAACAGATGTGCTCGAGCTGCTGGAGCCAGCTGCTCAGGAGTTTGTTCTGAGGGTCTCGATCCTCACGAGGATGTGTGGGGCGCTGTGCGACGCCGTGGTCGGCGCGCCCGGCTCGGGGATCCTCTTGGCCGAGCTCGAGCGAGCCGGTCTGTTCATCTCGGCCGACAGCGCCGGCGACTGGTATCAACAACATCACCTGTTCGCCGAGGCGATGCGCCTGGAGCTGGCTCGCACTGAACCTGAGCTGCTCCCGAGACTGCATCTGCGCGCGGCTCGATGGTTCGAGGCGGCAGGTGACCTCGAGTCGGCGACCGACCACGCGATCGAGTCCCGCGACGTGGCGGTCGCTGCCCGGCTTGTTGCCGCGCAGGTCGAGTCATTGGCTGCGCGCGGGCGCTGGGCGACCGTACACGGCTGGCTGGCGGACCTGTCGTGGCCATCCGCATTGGCCGACCCCGAACTCGCTTGGGTACGTGCCACGTCGGATACCTTCGCCCACGACCTGGACGGTGCCGAGCAATGGCTCAACACCGCCAGCAGCGGTGTTCCGGAAGCCGTCGGTTCGCTCACCCTGCCGCTGGGGTACCGCGTCGAAATGCTCCGCTCTCTCGTGGGAGTCAACGACGTCTCAGCCGCCGAGCACGCCGCGCACCGCGCGCTCGCGATAGCCCCAGGGCCGATGTGGCAGGGCGCCGCCCTAGCCGGGCTCGGCCAAGCGCAATACCTTCGCGGCGAGACCGCCCAAGCGCGAGCGACTCTTCGAAGAGCGGTTGGTCTGATACCGGATGCGCATCCCAACCTCCTGGTCTTTGCGATCAGCAACTTTGCGCTCGCGGAGTATGCGGACGGCGGTGGCCCCCACGCTGACCCCGTCCTCGACCGCGCGGTCGAGATGATGACTATCCAGCCACATACCGTGGTGGGTGCCATCCTGCACATGGCGCTCGGGGAGCGCGCACGGGCCGGCGGCGATCCCAGAGCTGCCGTGGGATGGTTCGGGTCGGCGATCGCGATCCTCGGTGAGGGCAAGCGCAGCGCCTGGCTGGCGAACGCCTACCTGCTCAACGCATCCGCCTTTCGAGCGCTCGGAGATGCCAGCGGCGAGATCCGGTGCCTCGATGCAGCCGATGCCATCCTCGACACGCTGTCCGACCCCGGGGATTTGGCGCGCCGGTCGCGGAGCCTCCGCGAACGGGCCAGATCGGTCAACCGACGCCGGACGAGGTTCGGCGCGGTGTTGTCCGATCGCGAGATTGCGGTGCTTCAACTGGCTGGGGCGAGGCTCACGCAGCGTGAGATCGCCGATCAGCTCTTCATCTCCTTCAACACCGTCAAGTCGCACCTGCGCTCCGCGTACAGCAAGCTCGGCGTGAACTCTCGAGACGACGCCCTGGCATCCCTGGCGAACCTCCAGGGCGACCCGGCACCCCATCACGGCGACGAGTCGACACCCGCGACGCCGACGCGAGCAACCTGAGGTCAACCCGGCCGACCACGCCGTCACGGCCTGACCTGACCGCTGTGGGGGCAGCAGGTGCGAGGGCTTACTCACCTGGGTGAATCCGCTGGTGGGTGAGTACATCACGGCTGTGTCGCGGCACGATCAAGTGAGGACAGGTCGGCGCGCGTGCGGACGCTGACACATCGGGCTCCCCGGAACAACCGGAGCACTTCCGGCAGGACCCCGTCCGGCACCAGGTGGAACTAGCTGACAGGACCATGATCATGACCGAACAACGACCACTCCTCGACACCTTGACCGAGATGACGGCAGCGTCGATCGCGCACGTTGACATGGTCGACCGAGAACTGATGCTGGTTCGCCTTGCGGGCCTGGTAGCCGTCGACGCACCGCCGTCGTCGTATCTGCTGAACCTGGGCCCTGCAGTCGACAGCGGCCTGACGTTGGAGGACACCCAGAGTGTGCTGGCGGCTCTGGCACCGATTGTTGGTGGCCCGCGGGTGGTCGACGCCGCTGCCACGATCGCCACCGCCCTGGGATACGCCTTGGCCATCGAGGACGCGCTGGAGACGGACGGGGCCTGAGCTGGCGCTCAGCCCGACACGAACGAGCCATAGGAGCTGTGATGGAAGGACTGGACACGTTTGCCGCATTCGCTGCAACGTACGGATCTCTGGACGATGCCGAAGCCGACTACGAGACGATCAAGTCGTTGTACTACGACGAGCACATCGTCGACACGTTCGACGCCGCGGTCGTCTCCAAGAACGACAAGGGCAAGGTGAAGATCGTCAAGAAGCATGAGCAGCCGCTCCGGCAGGGGGCGTGGGTCGGAGGCGGCCTGGGGTTGGCGACCGGTCTGTGCGTTGCCTTGTTCCCTGCGGTCGCCGTGGGGGCAGGCCTCATGTGGGGCGCCGGCATCGGCGCCGGTCTGGGGGCGCTTGCCGGGCATGCCGCCGGCGGGATGAGCCGCTCAGACCTCAAGGACCTGGGGGAGACGCTCGACGCCGGCCAGTGCGCGGTTGTCACAGTGGCCGCTGCGGCCATCGCAGACCGCGTCGCCGATAGCCTCAAGGGCGCCCAGAAGGTGGACCGCAAGGAGCTCAAGGCTGACCCCAAGGCCGTGAAGGATGACGTGGCCGCCGCGGGGGCGACCACCTGACTGGCCCCCTGGCCGGTGGACGCTGCCCGTGACGGCGTCCACCGGAGGCCACTGCGGAGACTGCTGTTCCTCATGCGTGCACGACGGTATGGCAGGACCAGTCCTTGCGTCCCGACAGACAAGGCCTTGAGCCCAATCAGTCACCACCACACCTGACCCGTCGGTCGAACAGCCACGCGAAGGAGGCGACTCGTCACATGCCGGTCCGTTCAGTTCGGATGCCCTTGGGGGTGCTTGTCTGCGTTGCCGCCTTACTCTGGGTTCTCGTCGGCTGCGGCAGCTCACCGTCGACGACCATCAAATCGACGACGACGTCGTCCGCCGGATGCGCCGACGTCATGGCATTGAAGAGCTCCCTGCTGGCGCTCAAGAACGTGAACATCCAGCAGGGTGGGGTCGATGCCCTGACCAGTGCCCTCGCCGATGTGAAAACGAAGCTCGACGCCGCTACATCATCGGCCTCGAGTGATCTGCAGCCCAGTGTGAAGGAGGTGCAGACGGCAGTCGCTTCCCTGGAGACCGCGACCAATGGGCTGACGACGAGCAACCTCACCCAGAAGACGCCTGCAATCGCAGCGGCGTTGACCCGGGTCGCCACCGCAATCTCGGCGCTGTCGACCACCATCGCGCAGCGCTGCCCGGGCAGTTGATGAATGTCGGGTTCGCGTCTGGAGTCAGAGTGGCGTCGACTGAATGGTGATCCGGCGCAGTAGCACTGGCGCACATCGGCAAGCAGGTCATCGGTGACGTCACTCATCGTCGCGCCGGAACGAACTACACGTCGACGGACTGCCGGCGGAACTCCTCGGAGTAGTTCTTGCAGGCCGTGATTCAGGATCACCTCGCCTCCGCGGCAGATGCTGGATTCGGCGTATCCACGAAGCGGGGTGAGAACCCCACCGCGCCCGCACAACCGGCCCTCCGTTTACCGCCGGGGGGTGCCACGACCGGCGAGCGAGATGTCAGCAGGGGGTGCTTGGTCAATGACCAACAGGTTCAATCGCCTCGGCGTTCTCGGCCTCGGGCGGAATGGTTGCTGGACTGGTCGGTTCGGCAAACGCGAGCCGATCCCGTGCCGCGGGGCGGTGGACGCCCTCCGCCGCCACCTCGATGCCCAGAACGCCTGGCGTAGCAAGATCACGGACGCGTGGCAGGAGCACGATCTCGTCTTCTGCACCCGCGGCGGCCTCCCGCTGGACCCCGCCAATGTGCGGCGATCCTTTTGCGCTGCGATGAGCAGGCCGGACTCGACGACCAGGTGTGGACGCCGCGGGAGCTGCGCCACAGCTTCGTCTCACTCATGTCAGACGCCGGCGTGCCGTTGGAGGACATCTCGCGCCTCGTCGGGCACCGCAGCACGATCGTGACCGAGTCCGTCTACCGCAAGCAGCTGCGCCCAGTACTGACCCAAGGGACCGAGGCGATGGACCGACTCTTCCGGCCGCCAGACAGATCTTCTGACCTCCCCAACTGGGTCTCGAAGACGGATCCTTGGTCAAGCAGTTGGTCAAGCAGCAGCCCTTCGGAGCGGATCGGCCCCACGAACGAAGCAGCCCCTGACCGGCGTTTCCGCTGGTCAGGGGCTGTTTCGTGCTGGTGGGCGATACTGGGTTTGAACCAGTGACCTCTTCCGTGTCAAGGAAGCGCGCTACCGCTGCGCCAATCGCCCGTGGGTCTTGCTGTCCTGCTTGGTACTTCGTGGTGTCTCACCGAGGTGGAGACGGGATTTGAACCCGTGTACGCGGCTTTGCAGGCCGCTGCCTCGCCTCTCGGCCACTCCACCGTGGAAGGCAAGTGGATCTTTGCCTCCGAGCGGACGACCGGGCTCGAACCGGCGACCTCAACCTTGGCAAGGTTGCGCTCTACCAACTGAGCTACGTCCGCGGAAACACCAGCGGTGTAACTTCCCCGCTCGGTGCTTGCTAGACATTAGCCGATCGATGCACGAGATACAAAACCGGTCCTGACGCCCGTTCAGCGCCGGCCGCCACCCCCGCTCACGAGGACCTCGAGGCCCGATCCGACGCCTCCTGCACAGCTGCTGTGCCGTCCCCTGCGCCGTCTGCCGCGCCCTGCCCGGCGCCCCGCTGGATCGCCGCCGTGATCGGCCCGCGCTCGCCGCTCTCGAACTGCTGGTCACGGCCCCGCCCGTCGTCGTCCGTCACCGGTGGAGCGGTGTCCGACGTCCCCGCCTCGCCTTCGGCACGGGTCAGGAGTCCCCCGGCCCCTTCCATCGCCCAGTTGACGAGGCGGACGTCGGCGCCCTCGTGCAGGGCGACGGGCCAGAGGGTGTTCGCGGCCGCGTTGAGGCCGGCGCCGATGAGGATGGCCACGGCCAGCGCGTACAACCACACGAGCAGGACGATGGGCGTGCTGAGCGGCCCGTAGATCGAGGAGCCGCCCATCGAGGCCTCGAGCGAGATCCGCACGACATACGACGCGCCGATCCAGATGGCCATGGCGAGGACGGCGCCGGGCACGTTGCGCCGCCACGGACTCCGCTGCGGCGTGGAGACGTGGTACATCGAGGCGAGCAGCGCGACGCTGAAGATGATCAGCGTCGGCCAGTAGAGCGCCCTAGTGGCGGTCGCCGCCGCCTCCGGCAGCCACGAGGCCAGCAGTCCCGGCCCGAGGAGCATCAGCGGCAGCACGACGACGGCGGAGAGGATGCCGAGGGTGTAGAGCAGCAGGCTGAAGGCGCGCATGTGAACGATCCCGCGAGCGTCCTTCTGTCCGTACATGATCGAGACCGTGTCGACGAACACGTTCAGCGCGCGCGACCCCGACCACAGCGACAGGATGAACCCCACCGAGATGACGTCGACGCGTCCGTCGCGAAGCACGTCGTCGATCGTCGGCAGCAGCAGCTCGTCGATGCTGGACTGGGTGAGGAAGCGCGAGGCATACACCTGGATCGCCGAGACGATGCTGTTGATCGTGTTGGGGCCGATCCATCCGCCGACGAAGCCGAGCCCGCCGAAGAGGCCGAGGACCAGCGGCGGCAGGCTGAGGAGCATGAAGAACGCGCCCTCGGCGGCCAGTCCGGTGACGCGGTAGCGCAGGCACACCCGGATCGTCTCCTGGGTCAGCTTCGCGAGCGGCACGCCCCACGGCACCCGCTCCAGCACTGCCCGCGTCCTCGTCCGTGCACTCATCGTCTCCGAGGCTAACGGGGTCATCCGCCACCCATCACCAGTGATCGGGGCAACACGCGTCGGGGCAGCCACACACGCGGGCCCCCGCCTAGTCTCGGCAGGGTGAGCACACACGAGGTGACCAACCAGGTCCCGCCCTTCGTCGGCGGCGACTTCCTCACCGACGACGTCGCGTTGCGCGAGTCCGTGGAGCGCTGGGGCGGCCCCGCAGCGCTTGCCGACCTCGCCCCGCTCGGGAGGCTGGCGGGCACCGAGGAGGCGCAGGAGCACGGGCGGCTCGCCGACACCCACGTGCCGGTCCTGCGCACTCACGACGCCCGCGGAAACAGAGTCGACGAGGTCGAGTTCCACCCGTCGTGGCACTGGCTGATGACCCAGGCAGTCGGTGCCGGTCTCACCGCCGAGCCGTGGACGTCGGCCCCCAGCTCTGGCGCACACGTGCGGCGTGCCGCCGGTTTCGTCCTCTGGTCGCGCGTCGAGGCGGGACACGGCTGCCCCGTCTCGATGACGTATGCCGCGGGCTCGGCTCTGCGACACGACGCCACGGTGGGTGCCCGCTGGCTGCCCGCCCTGGCGAGCCGGAGCTACGACTTCGGCATCCGGCCCGTCACGCAGAAGGCCGGGGCCATCGCGGGCATGGGCATGACCGAGAAGCAGGGCGGCTCGGACGTGCGCGCCAACACGACCGGTGCCGTCCCGACCCCGGGGGGCCCGCTGCTCGGCGAGACCTACCGCCTGACCGGCCACAAGTGGTTCTGCTCGGCGCCGATGAGCGACGTCTTCCTCGTGCTGGCCCAGGCGCCCGGCGGACTCACTTGCTTCGTCGTGCCTCGTGCCCTCGACGACGGCACACGCAACACGTTCGCTCTTCAGCGGCTCAAGGACAAGCTCGGCAACCACTCGAACGCCTCGAGCGAGGTGGAGCTCGACGGTACCTGGGGCAGCCGCATCGGTGACGAGGGCCGGGGCGTGCGCACCATCATCGACATGGTGCAGGCCACCCGACTCGACTGCATCCTCGGCTCGACGGCGACGATGCGCGATGCCGTCTCGCGCGCTGTGCACCACGCGCGGCACCGCACCGCTTTCGGGTCCCTGCTCGTCGACCAGCCCCTCATGCGCAACGTGCTCGCCGACCTCGCGCTCGAGGCCGAGGCTGCGACCGTGCTCGGCCTACGGCTGGCGCACGCCGTCGACGTCGGCGAGACCGAGTTCGCCCGGCTCGGTGTGGCGCTCGGCAAGTTCTGGGTGTGCAAGCGCACGGCCGCGCTCGTGGCAGAGGCTCTCGAGTGCCTGGGCGGGAACGGCTACGTCGAGGAGAACGGTCTCGCCCGGCTCTACCGCGAGGCACCCCTCAACTCCATCTGGGAGGGTTCCGGCAACGTCAACGCCCTCGACGTCATGCGCGCCGTGACACGAGAGCCGGCGAGCCTCGAAGCGCTGACGAAGGAGCTGCACGAGGTGCGCGGGCGGAGTGTCGAGCTCGACGCGTACACCGATGCCGCTCTGGCACAAGCACGTTCGCTCGACCCTACGTCAGCGGACGCCGCGTTCGGCGCACGCGCCGTCGTCGAGCAGCTGGCCCTTGCTCTCCAGGCGAGCCTGCTCGTCCAGCACTCCCCCGCGCCGGTCGCCGATGCGTTCGTCGCGAGCCGGATCGCCGGGCGACGGGGACACACCTTCGGGTCGCTCGACGTCGACCTGGCCGGTGTCGCCTCAGCCGTCATCGACCGGGCCGGCTGACGGCGCGAGCCTTCCCACGAATCGCTCTGGGCGGCAAACGCCCTCGTGGTGTGGAGGCTCGGCGACGGCGCGTGTCAACTGGCCGAGAGTCGTTTCTTCTCGGCCTCGACGTCGAAGTCCGCCTGCGGCCACTGGAGGTTCATGCCCCGCAGCCCCTCGAGCAGCAGCTGCTGCACGGCGAGCCGGGCGTACCACTTGCGATCGGCAGGCACGACGTGCCAGGGCGCCCCCACCGTCGACGTCTTGTCGAGGACCGTCTGGTACGCCTCCATGTACGAGCCCCAGTGACTCCGCTCGTCGACGTCACCCGGGTTGTACTTGTAGTACTTGTCCGGCCGGTCGAGACGCTCCATCAGGCGCGTTCGCTGCTCGTCCCTGGAGATGTGCGTCATCACCTTGATGACAGTCGTGCCCGCGGCGATCGCCTTGCGCTCGAAGGCGTTGATCTGGGCGAAGCGCTTGGACCACACCGCCTCGGGCACGAGCTCGTGCACGCGGACCACGAGCACATCCTCGTAGTGCGAGCGGTCGAAGACGCCCAGCTCGCCGGGCTCGGGCAGGGCCTTCTCGATGCGCCAGAGGAAGTCGTGGGCGAGCTCCTCCTTCGTCGGCGCCTTGAACGCGGTCGCCTTGACGCCCTGGGGGTTGACCGAGATGACGTGACGCATGATCCCGCCCTTGCCCGAGGTGTCCATGCCCTGCACGACGAGCAGGACCGACCGCTTGGAGCCGACGGTGGACTCGGCGAAGAGCCGCTCCAGCAGGTCGGACAGCTCGGCCTCGCACGCCTTGAGCGCTGCCTTGCCGGCGATCTTGTCGCCCGTGAAGCCGGGAGTCGCCGAGGTGTCCACGTCCGCGAGGACGAAGCCCTTGCCCACACGGAGGGTGTTGGCGATGTCCTTGATCTCCTGGACCGCCTCGGCCTCGTGCTCCGCGATCGCCTCGTCCTGGCGCGCCTGCTGCTCGACCTCCTTGGCCGCTGCCTTGCTCGAGGCCTTCCGCGAGGCCTTCCGCGCCTTCTTGTCCAGCTTCTTGTCGGACTTGCCGTGCTTGCCCTGCGCGCCCTTGCCCATGGCGTCATCCTGCCCGAACGGCGCCCGACGCGACGGGATAGAGGGCGACGGATCGTGCGGGTCTGCCCTGCCGTCACCGATACTGGCCGCATGCTCCTGCTCGTTCCGGGCCGGTCCGGCCTACCCGCCCTGACAGACCTCGACACGGCAGGCCTCTTCGCCGCGTATGCCGCGCCGCGTGACCCGTGGGTGCGCTGCAACATGGTCACCTCCCTCGACGGGGCCGCGACCGGCGCCGACGGACGCTCGGGGTCGATCAACAACGACGCCGACCACATGGTGTTCGAGGTCCTGCGCGCCTTGAGCCACGTCGTTGTGGTGGGCGCGGGCACGATCCGTACCGAAGGCTATTCGCCACTCTCCGTGAGTGATTCACTCTCGGGCCTCCGGCGTGGGCACGGGCTCCCAGCCGCGCTGCCGCTCGTCGCGGTCAGCCAGCGC
Organism: Terrabacter sp. 01T434; assembly: GCF_056398545.1. Taxonomy (NCBI): domain Bacteria; kingdom Bacillati; phylum Actinomycetota; class Actinomycetes; order Micrococcales; family Intrasporangiaceae; genus Terrabacter; species Terrabacter sp. 01T434. Next base: position 254,514 of record NZ_JBFTPP010000004.1, on the reverse strand, counting down.
GGGGACGTGCCGCCGACTCTGAGCGGATGCCGCGACGGTCGGGTTCTCCTCGCGCTCCCGGCTGCAGCTCCCGGGCTCGCAGGCGCACGCCGTGACCTGGGCGAGGAGAACGTCCTCGTCTGCGGTGACGACGAGCTCGACGTGGAGGCGCTCGTCGCAGCCCTGCACGGCCGCGGCTGGACGCAGATCCTCACCGAGGGCGGCCCGAGCCTGCTCGGCTCCTTCCTCGCCGCCGGACAGCTCGACGAGCTCTGCTTCACGATCAGTCCCCAGGTCGTCGGTGGCCAGCATCCCCGTCCGGTCGGACCGAACGGAACACCCGCGGACCTCGACCTCGAACTGCTCGTCGAGCAGGACGGCACCCTGATGGGTCGCTGGTCCGTCCGCCGCTGACCCGCCGGCCTGACCGGCCGCTGGGTCAGCGGGTCGGTAGGTCAGCGGCTTTCGACGAACTCGCGCAGCGCGCCCTCCCAGCGCTGCGGGTCGTGGTTCCACTCCCGGCAGTGCCCCGCCGTCTCCCAGCGCTCGAATCGGACCAGGTCGGGTCTTCGGCCCGCTAGCGCCACCGCCGGGCCGATCGGCACGAAGTCGTCGCCGTCCGAGGCGACGAGGAGCATCGGATGGCGCAGCTCGTCCGCCCGGGCCACCCAGTCTGTGCGCGCGACGTCGATCGGCTCACGCACCCCGACGAGGCGCCGACTCCGAGACGAGCCCATCAGGTCGGTCGCCACGCGCACCAGCGGGCCGGGCACCTTGTGCAGTCGCCCGTGGTGGCGCAGAACGACTCCCCAGTCGATCACCGGGGAGTCGAGGACCACCCCGACGACGTATTCGGACAGTGTCGAGCGGTCGAGCGCCTGGAGCACGATGGCGCCACCCATCGACCAGCCGAACAGGAGGATGCGTCGCGCCCCGTGGGACACGGCATAACCCATGGCGGCCTCGACGTCGCGCCACTCGGAGAGGCCGAGGTTGTAGCGCCCGTCCGGTCCTCGCGGGGCGTCGCGGTCGTTGCGGTAGGCGGTGACGAGACTCGTCCAGCCCGCATCGCGCAGCATCGGGACGGCACGGAGCGTCTCCTCCCTGCGCGCACCCCGGCCGTGCACCAGGATGGCCCAGTCGTTCCCGGCAGTCCGGGTTCCCGGGCGCACCAGCCAGCCGGGCAGCGGCCCGACGTCGGAGAGGATGCTGACGTCCTCGTCCGGCAGGCCAAGGCTGACGGAGGGGCGGTCCCAGTAGTAGTACTGGTTCCAACGGGCCGGGCCCCGCTCGATCCGTCCGCGGTCGACGGCCACGAGCCGGCGGGTGACCGACGTGGCGTCCGTGCCGAGGATCTCCCCCACCCGGGCGTGGCCCGCTCCCCCGTCGAGCCACACGCCGAAGCGGCCGGGAAGGATGGTGTCAGGGGTCGGGGCCAAGGTGACGCTCTCGGCGTCGTGGCGCACGATCTCGACGTCGTCGGGCTGCAGCTCGTCCGGCGTGATCACCTTCCGGGCGAAGTACGCCGCCGCAGCGACCGAGCCGCCGGCCGCGCCCAGCACGGAACCGGTGCCCGCGGCCGCCGCCACGAGCACCGGGCGCGAGACGAGACGGCGCAGCTGCACGCCCTCATCGTCGCAAAGGACGGCGCCCCGGCACGGCAGGGCGACGGGCGTGCCGCGCCCCTGCCGACCTCGTCAGGCCGCCGTGGCCGGCCTCGGGGCACAAACCCGGGCGGCGTGGCGTTGGTCAGGGCATGAGCCACCACAACACCTCCGACAAGCCGTATGCCGTCCAGCGCACCGACGAGGAGTGGCGCGCCGCCCTGACGCCCGCCGAGTACAAGGTGCTGCGACAGGCCGGCACCGAGCCGGCCTTCCGCGGCGAGTACACCGACACCAAGACCCAGGGCGTCTACTCCTGCCGCGCCTGCGGCACCGAGCTCTTCCGCAGCGACACGAAGTTCGAGTCGCACTGCGGGTGGCCGTCGTTCTACTCCCCCCTGGCCGGCGACACCGTCGAGTACATCGAGGACCGGACGTTCGGGATGAAGCGCGTCGAGGTGCGCTGCGCCAACTGCGGATCGCACCTGGGCCACGTCTTCGAGGGCGAGGGCTATGACACCCCGACGGACCAGCGCTACTGCATCAACTCGATCTCTCTGCGGCTCCAGCCCGACGACGAGCCGGGTCGCGAAGCCTGAGCGGCCACACCCCGTGCCACGGCCGGGCCTCCTCGCCTAGATTCGTCCTATGCACGACGACGGCGACATCCGCGTCAGCAGTGCCGAACGCGAGGAGGCCCTGGCAGCCCTGGCCGAGCACCACGCGGCCGGACGCCTCGACGCCAACGACTACGAGGACCGGCGAGGCAGGGCCACGGACGCGATCGTCCGACGAGACCTGACCTCGCTCTTCACCGACCTGCCCGAGCCCCGGCCCCGGCTCGAGGGCGCGACCGGGAAGGGCGCGGGCAGAAACGCCGCCCGCCCCGCGACCGCTCGGTCCAGCACGAGGAGCAAAGTCGCACGAACCCTCGTGAGCCTGTCGCCGTTCATTGCGCTCGTCGCGTTCTTCCGCACCGACTCGTGGCTGGTGTTCCTGCTCATCCCGATCATCGCGATCCTCGCCCGGGCCATCGACGAATGACGGCCCGAGGTCGCTGGGCGGCGGCCGTCAGCGCAGGTTGGCGACGAGCTCGGCCGGCTCGACCCGGGGTCCGGTGAAGAAGGGGATCTCCTCGCGCACATGCATCCGGGCGCGGGACGCGCGCAGCTCGCGCATGAGGTCGACGATGCGGTGGAGCTCGTCGGCCTCGAAGGCCAACAGCCACTCGTAGTCGCCCAGCGCGAACGACGCGATGGTGTTGGCGCGCACGTCCGGGAAGTCCCGCGCCATCTGACCGTGCTCACGGAGCAGGTCGCGACGCTCACCGTCCTCGAGGAGGTACCACTCGTAGGAGCGGACGAACGGGTAGACGCAGATGTACTTGCGGGCGACCTCGTCGGCCATGAACGCCGGGATGTGGCTCTTGTTGAACTCGGCCGGGCGGTGCAGGGCTGCGCTGCTCCAGACCGGCTCGAGGTGCTGGCCGAGCTCGGTGCGCAGGAGACGGTGGTAGGCGGACTGGAGCTGCTCGATCGTCTCGGCGTGCCACCAGATCATGAAGTCGGCGTCTCCGCGCAGACCCGCGACGTCGTAGATGCCGCGCACGACGACGCCCTCGCCGCTGATGTCGGCCAGGAACGCCTCGAGCTCTGCCGTGACCTTCGCCCGGTCGTCGCCGAGCGGCGTGACGGTGCTGAACACCGACCACATGCAGTAGCGGATGGTGTCGTTGATCTCTCGCATCTGGGACGGGGTCAGGCGCTCGCTCATAGGTCCATCATCCCCCGCAGTCCTCGCGGTCCCTTCAGGGGGTCAGGACCGCCCGCGCCGCCGCCCGCCCGGACGCGATGCAGGCCGGGATCCCGACGCCGTCGTAGGCAGCCCCGCACAGCGCGAGCCCCGAGGGCAGCGCGCGGGCGGGCGCCAGGCGTGAGCGGTGGCCCACGGCATACTGCGGCAGTCCCCCGCCCCAACGCTGCACGTGGGTGGCGACGGGAGTGGGCACCTCGGGCCCGAGGACGGCCCGCAGGTCGGCCAGCGCCACGGCGACGAGCTCGTCGTCGGACCGGTGCAGGGTCGCCTCCTCACGGTGCCGGCCGACCGAGGCACGCAGGAAGGTGCGGTCCGGGTGGGCGGCAGCGAGCCATGGCCACTTGACCGAGCTGAAGGTCGACGCCTTGATCGTCAGCGGCTCCGTGGGCGGGACGAGGAAGCCGCTGCCGTCGAGGACGGTCGGCGCGGACCCCTCGAGCGCGAACGTCACGATCGCCATGGATGCGTACTCGACCGTCGAGAGGGCTTCGGCGGCGGCGGGGGCGACGTGACGCAGCAGGCGTGAGGTCGGCGCGGCGGGGACAGCGACGACGACGGCGTCGAACCGTTCGTCGACGACCTCGGTCGTGGGTCCCGTCGACACCACCCACCCCCCACCGTCGCGACGCAGCCCGCGTGCGAGCGCCCCGGTGCGCACCTGCACACCGGCGCTGACGAGCTCGCGCTGCAGGATCTCGGGCAGCGTCCCGAGGCCGCCGACGAGCGAGGCGAAGACCGGGCGACCCGCGAGGGAACCGTTGGCCGAGGCGTCTGCCGCGGCCCGGGCCACGTCGAGCAGCGGCCTTCCCTCGTGGGCTGCCACCGCCAGCGCTGGCACCGCCTGCTCGGCGGAGAGCTCCCGGGCGTGCCCGGCGTAGACGCCGGCCAGGAGGGGTTCGACGAGCCGGTCGGTGACGGCAGCGCCCAGCCGGGCGTCGACGAGGTCGCCCACCGAGATGTCGCCGACGACAGGGCCACCGACCTCCTCACGGACGAGGCGGTCCACCTCCTCGTCCGTGAGGAGCCCGCGCACCGACTCGGGGTCGGAGGGCACACCCATGACGGTGCCGCGCGGCATCGGCCAGAGTCGTCCCCGCGAGAAGATCGCCGCGCCGGCGGAGCCGGGGTGGGTGGTGAGGTCGTCGAGCCCGAGCTGCCCGAAGAGTGCCAGCGCCTCCGGCCGGCGGGCCAGGACCGACTCGGCGCCGACGTCGATGCGGACGCCCCCGACGTCCTCGAGTCGCAGCTTCCCACCGAGGCGGTCGGAGCCCTCGATCACCGTGACGGAGACGTCGGCGCCGCCGTGGCTGAGCTCCCAGGCTGCCGCCAGCCCACTGATCCCACCACCGATGACCGCGACCGTCCTGCTCATGCCGCCACTCTTTCATCCGGTTCGCGCTCCGGATGACCGGCCTGACCGCCGGGGCGTCGGGGCCGCAACGTTCTGCGCCCCCGGCGTGTCCTTCATGACAAGCACGTCGCCACGCCTGCGGCTCCCGTTCTGTACAGCGGTCTGCACAGCTCACCGGCCACAGCGGACGACCCGTCGGAAGGTATGCCATGACTGCGACGCCACACCTGCCGCGCCTGACGCGCCTGACATCCGGCCCTCGGCGCAGGGCTCTCGCTGCGCTCGCCGTGGCCGTTGCCGTGCTCGTCCTGTCGATCGCGTTGGGCCTCAGGGCTCTTCACGGCTCCACGTCCTCCAATCCTTCGGCAGGGTCCTCTGTCGGGGAATCCGGCCGCAGTGCCGTCGCGGAAGGAGGGGTGTCGGGAGCGGACGTCCCGGCCGACGCCTCTGGCGCCAAGGCACCAGCCGCCGACCCCGGCGCTTCGGGAAACGGTCTGACGGGGACGGGCACGGTCGTCGAGTCGAAGATCGCGCGGTCCGCCTGGCTCGGCATCAAGGTCGGCGACCTCACGGGGTCAGCGGCCCGGGCCCGTGTCATCGCCACCGATGCAGGCGGTCAGGTGACGTCCGAGAACGTCGTCACTGCAGCCGACCCGACCGGCGGGCCCACGGGACCAGGTGGCGTCGACCCGCGGCTCGGGTCCGGCACGTCGGTCCCGGACGTCGGCGTGGACGAGGCACGCATGGTGCTCAGCGTCCCGGCGAAGGCGCTCGACGACGTGCTGACCCAGCTGTCGAAGATCGGGTCCGTGAGCTACCGCTCGTCGCAGTCGCAGGACGTCACCGACAGCTACATCGACACCAAGGCCCGCATCCAGCCGATGCGCGACGGCATCGACCGCGTTCGTGCCCTGCTCGCCAAGACCACGGACCTCCAGCAGGTCATCACGCTCGAGAGCGAGCTGAGCCGGCGCCAGGCCGACCTGGACTCGCTCGAGCAGCGCCTCGCCAAGCTCGACGCGGTGACGACGACGAGCGACGTCACCGTCACGCTCTGGACCGACGCGACCACGCCGGTGCCGACCGAGGGCGGGATCACGGGTGGCCTGCGCACCGCGTGGGACAGCCTCCTCGGCTCCGTGACGGTCATCCTCACCGGGCTCGCCGCGCTCGTGCCGTGGCTCGTCCTGCTCGTGCCGCTCACCCTGCTGGGCCTTCGGGTCTGGCGCCGCCGAAGCGCAGGTATGCCCTCCGCGACCTCCCACAGCGCAGGTGACCCTCTGGCCCTCCCCCCGCCCCTACCTGCTGCGGAGACAGTCAGCGCGTCCTCACCCGCCGGTCCCGGCGCCTCCCCCTCCGGCGACTGAGTGCCGACGCGGTCAGCGGTTCGTCGGCGGTTCGTCGGCCGTTCGTCGGCGGTTCGGTCAGCGACCGAACCGCCGGCGGAGCATGTCCCCGACCTGGCGGACCTCGCGCACGTGCAGGGCGTGGGCGATGCCGACGTAGATGACACCGAAGACGAGGCCGACGAGACCGATCTCCACCGCGCTGGCGAACATCCGCTTGATCGCGGAGGGCGAGCTCTCGATGGCGGCGCCGGTGATCGGATGGAGCACCAACGTCACCCCCCAGGCGACGACACCGGCGACGGCGGCAGCAACGCCGACGCGCGACGCCGTGACCAGCCCGCCCATGAGGCCGAGGGGTCCGGTGCGCCGGCGCAGCAGGACGAGGCCCACCCCCGAGCTGACCACGTTGCCCACGGTCTGACCCATCGCCATGATGCCGATGGCCCACACCGGGTTGACGAAGAACGTCACGACACCGGCGAGAGCGCTGATGGCGGTGAGCAGGGCCTGCATGACGACGGTCGGCTTGCCGTCCTCGAGCGCGAAGAACATGCGGTAGCAGAGCAGGTCGAGACCGAACGGGACGAGCCCGAGGATCATGATGATCAGGACGCTGGCCGACACCTCGACGGACCGGGCGTCGATTCCCGGGTTGAGCAGCGCCACGATCGGGTTGGCGAGCACGATGACCGCCACCATGATCGGCACGTTCGCCACCAGCGGCATCGCCAGACCGGAGCGGAAGTCACGTCGAAGGCCCTCCCGATCGCCGGCAGCGGCTGCCGCCGAGAAGCGCGGGAAGAGCGCCGTCATGATCGAGACCGTGATGAAGGCGTGCGGCAGCATGAAGAGCGTGAACGCGATGCTGTAGGCCATGGGTCCACGTGCAGCGCTCTTCAACCCGAGCACGCTGGCCTGCGCGGTGGCGTTGTTGAGGACGCCCTGGCTGATGAAGAAGCCGATCTGTGAGACGGCCAGGCCGGAGAAGGCCCAGAGGGCGAGCCGGCTCACTCCACCGAGCCCGACTCCTCGCAGGCCCCAGCGCGGCCGGTAGTGGAACCCGGTGCGCCGCAGGGCCGGCACGAGCGAGAGCGCCTGGACCACGACGGAGAGCGTCGCCGAGCCTGCGAAGAGCCAGATCATCGGTCCGGTCCACTCGGAGGGGTCGCGGGGCTGCTGCTGCCGGTTCGGACCGACGCGGTGCGGCTGACCGAAGACGACGAGGAAGAGGACGAGGCCGGCGACCGCGACGACGTTGGCGATGAAGGGCGCCCACGCGAACGCGCCGAACTGCCCCCGCGCGTTGAGGACCTGCCCGAGCAGGGCGAAGAGACCGTAGAAGAAGATCTGCGGGAGGCAGATGAGCGAGAACGCCAGCGCGAGGTCCTTGAACTGGGGCGAGGAGCTGCGCGCGAGCAGCCACACGAAGCCGCCGGCCCCGGCCATGACGACGACGGTGATGAGAGCCATCCCGGCCAGGGCGACCGTGATGACGCGGTCGGTGAACTCCTGGCCGCCGTCCTCGAGCTTCATGGCGCGCGCGAGCGACGGGATGAGCACCGCGTTGAGGATGCCGCCAGCGGCGAGGACGTAGAGGACGTTGGGGAGGGTGTTGGCCAGGGAGAAGGCGTCGCCCGCCAGCTGCGCACCGATGATCGCGGTGATGAGACCGTTGCGCACCACCCCGAGGACGCGCGACGCCACCGACCCACCGAGCATGGTGAGACTGGAGCGAGCGACCGAGGGAGCCGCCGTCGTCATCGGCGGCTCGAGCACTCGTGGACGAGCGCGGTCACCCGGGTGAGCACGTCGGGGTCGACGTTCGGCAGCACGCCGTGACCGAGGTTGAAGATGTGGCCGGGCGCGCGGCGCCCTTCCTCGACGATCTCCCGCACGCGCCGTTCGAGGGCGTCCCACGGCGCGAAGAGCAGGGCTGGGTCGAGGTTGCCCTGCACGGCATACGTCGGCCCGAGCCGGTCGACGGCGTCGGTCAGCGACACGCGGTAGTCGACCCCGACCACCTCGGCCCCAGCCGCCCCCATGAGAGCCAGCAGCTCGCCCGTGCCCACCCCGAAGTGGATGCGGGGCACGTCGAGGTCCTCGACCATGCCCAGCGCGACCGCGGAGTGCGGCATCGCGCGGGCGGCGTAGTCCGCGCGCGACAGCGCACCGGCCCAGGAGTCGAACAGCTGCACGGCGCTGGCACCGGCCAGTGCCTGCACACGCAGGAACTCGCCTGAGATCTGGGCGAGTCGGGCACACAGGGCGTCCCACAGGTCCGGGTCGCCGTGCATGAGCGCCTTGGTCTTCTCGTGGTTCTTCGAGGGCCCGCCCTCGACGAGGTAGGAGGCGAGCGTGAAGGGCGCCCCGGCGAATCCGATGAGCGGGATGTCGCCGAGCTCACGGACCAGCTGGCCCACGGCCTCGGTGACGAAGGGGACGTGCTCCGGAGTCAGCGGGACGAGCTGGTCGAGATCGGCCGCGGTCCGGATCGGCCGGGCCACGACGGGACCGACACCCGGCACGATGTCGAGGTCGACGCCGATCGCCTTGAGCGGCACGACGATGTCACTGAAGAAGATGGCCGCGTCGACGCCGTGACGACGCACCGGTTGCAGCGTGATCTCCGTGACGAGGTCGGGCCGCATGCACGACTCGAGCATCGGGATGCCCTCGCGCACGGCGCGGTACTCGGGGAGCGATCGACCAGCCTGGCGCATGAACCACACCGGCGTCCGGGTGACCGACTCGCGGCGCGCAGCGCGGACGAGGTCGCTCTGGCGGGTGGCGGTCGGAGCAGTGGTCGGCACCGGTCAATCCTGCCACGACGCCCGGGTGGCCCCGCGCCACGCGCACCCGGCGCGCCCTGAGGACAGAACGCCCGACTGCGGCTTACCCTCATCTGGTGCACACGCGAACGTTGCCGGGCAATCACGGCGCGGTCTTCGCACGGACGCTCAGCGCCCTGCGAGACGTCCGTCTGCGCTCCGAGGTGCGCCTGACCGAGGTGCCGGCGCCGACCCGCATCGCCCCGTACGCCGCAGCCCTCACCGCCGACGTCATCGACGTCGAGGACCCCGACGAGGACCTCGCGACCGGCCGGTTCGTCGTGCTGCACGATCCCGCGGCGCCCGACACGTGGGACGGGCAGTGGCGCATCGTCACCTTCGCCCGGGCCGAGCTCGAGCCCGAGCTCGCCGGCGATCCGATGCTCGGTGCGGTCGGCTGGTCCTGGCTCTCCGACTCCCTGACCAACCGCAACCTCGGCTGGACGGCCGAGGCGGGGACGGTGACGCGCGTCGTCAGCGAGAGCTTCGCGGGGCTCGCGGACCGCGAGGCGAGCGTCGAGATGGAGATCCGGGCCTCGTGGACGCCGGCGGGCGGAGACGTCGCCGACCACCTCCGGGCCTGGGCCGACATGCTGTGCACCATCGCCGGCATCCCCCCACTGCCCGACGGCGTGGTCCCGCTACCGGGGCAGCGACGGTGACGGCAGAGCCGAGCGAGACCATCAACGACCTCGACGACGCCGCCGGCATCGCGCCTGACCACGTCCCGGACCTCGTCCCCCTGACCCACCCGCGTGACGGCGTGCCCGACGTCGTCGTCGACGAGCGCACACTGATGCGCGCCGCCGAGGCGATCGGGTCGGGCACGGGTCCGGTGGGCATCGACGCCGAGCGGGCGTCGGGCTACCGCTACGGCCAGCGCGCCTACCTCGTCCAGATCAGGCGCGAGGGCGCAGGCACCTGGCTCATCGACCCCATCGCGTGCCCCGACCTCTCCCCCGTCGGCGAGGCCATCGGCGACGCCGAGTGGATCCTGCACGCCGCCACCCAGGACCTTCCGTGCCTGGCCGAGGTCGGCCTCCGTCCGCAGTCGCTCTTCGACACCGAGCTCGGGGGGCGTCTCGCCGGGCTACCCCGCGTCGGCCTCGGCGCGATGGTCGAGCACTACCTCGGCCTCCAGCTCGCCAAGGAGCACTCCGCCGTCGACTGGTCGGTGCGGCCGCTGCCCGAGCCGTGGCTGCTGTATGCCGCCCTCGACGTGGAGGTGCTCGTGGACCTCCGTGACGCCGTCGCTGCGGAGCTCTCGTCGCAGGGCAAGATCGCTTGGGCCGCAGAGGAGTTCGAGCACCTGCTCGACTTCACCGGCCCGGAGCCACGCGTCGACCCCTGGCGACGCACCACCGGGATGCACAAGGTGCGCGGCCGACGCGGTCTCGCGATCGTGCGCGAGCTGTGGCTGTGGCGTGACCGCATGGCCCAGGAACGGGACACCTCTCCCGGGCGAATCCTTCCCGACGCCGCGATCAGCGAGATCGCCGTCGCCAACCAGCGCGCGACCAAGCCGCCGCGCACCGTGGGCTCCGCCGAGCCGCGGCTCGCGCGATCGGTGCGGCGTCACCAGGAGGCGATCATCGAGGTCGTCGCGCACGCCCTGGCGCTGCCCGAGTCCGACCTGCCCGTCCTCGCCCTGCCGCCCAGTGGTCCACCCCCACCCAAGGCGTGGGCCGACCGTGACCCCGTCGCCGCTGCCCGACTGGCGCGGGCCCGGGAGCTGCTCGGCGCCATCTCCCAGGAGCTCGCCGTCCCGGTCGAGAACCTCCTCACCCCGGACCTCCTGCGCCGCTTCCTCTGGGACGGCCCGGCCGCCCCGACGACGACCGAGGTCGCCGAGGCGCTCGTCGCGATGGGCGCCCGGCGCTGGCAGACGACCATCACAGCGCCACTCATCTCGCTCGCGTGCAGCGAGCACGCCCCCGCCTGACCCCCTCCCCCAATCGAAAGAGCAATCCGTCCGGGACGCCTCACGGTTGACTGACCGGCAGGGCGGACGGATTGCTCTTTCGATTGTTCGGAGGGGGAACGCTGACGCCGTCTAGAGCGCCGCTGGCAGACGACGATCACCGCGACACTCATCTCGCTCGCGTGCAGCGAGCACGCCCCCGCCTGCCCCCCTCCCCCAATCGAAAGAGCAATCCGTCCGGGACCCGCTCACGGCTGGCTGACCCGCAGGGCGGATGGATTGCTCTTTCGATCGTTCGCAGGGGAACGCTGACGCTGTCGAGAGCGCGGCGCTGGCAGACGACCATCACCGCGCCACTCATCTCGCTCGCGTGCAGCGAGCACGCCCCCGCCTGACCCCCCTCCTCCAATCGAAAGAGCAATCCGTCCGGGACGCGCTCACGGTTGACTGACGGGCAGGGCGGACGGATTGCTCTTTCGATTGTCTGACTGGGCGCGCACGGGCGGTGGTGAGGATGGTCACCCGGAGGCCCGTTGGCCCTGAAGTTACCCGGCAGTAGTCTCGACCTGACCGCTGTAGAACCACATCAGGAGGCACTGTGCCCCGCGCACTTCATGAGGTCGTCTTCGTCGACGGCGTCCGGACGCCGTTCGGCAAGGCCGGCGACAAGGGCATGTATGCCCAGACCCGGGCCGACGACCTCGTCATCCGGTGCATCCGCGAGCTGCTGCACCGCAACCCGAACCTTCCCAAGGACAAGGTCGAGGAGGTCGCCATCGCGGCGACCACCCAGATCGGCGACCAGGGACTGACGCTCGGCCGCACGGCCGCCCTCCTCTCGGGCCTGCCGAACACGACGCCCGGCTACTCCGTCGACCGGATGTGCGCCGGCGCGATGACCGCTGTGACCAACACAGCCAGCTCGATCGCCTTCGGCGCCTACGACATCGCCATCGCCGGCGGCGTCGAGCACATGGGCCGCCACCCCATGGGCGAGGGCGTCGACCCGAACCCGCGCATCGTGTCCGAGAAGATCGTCGACCCCGACGCGCTCGTCATGGGCAAGACCGCCGAAAACCTCCACGACCGCTTCCCCCAGCTGACGAAGCAGCGCTCCGACGCCTTCGCCGTCGGCAGCCAGGACAAGCTCGCGCAGGCGTATGCCGACGGCAAGATCCAGCGCGACCTCGTCACCGTGGCCACCCGCCACGCCGAGAAGGGCTGGGGCCTCGCCACCGCCGACGAGCCGCCGCGCCCCGGCACGACCGTCGACGACCTCGGCCAGCTCAAGACCCCCTTCCGCGCCCACGGCAACGTGACCGCGGGCAACGCTGCAGGTCTCAACGACGGCGCCACGGCCTGCCTGCTCGCCTCCGAGCAGGCCGCCACCGATCTCGGCCTGCCGGTCCGGATGCGTCTGGTGTCGTTCTCCTTCGTCGGCGTCGAGCCCGAGGTCATGGGGGTCGGCCCCGTCCCGGCCACGGAGAAGGCCCTCGCCAAGGCCGGCCTCACCATCGAGGACATCGGGCTCTTCGAGCTCAACGAGGCCTTTGCCGTGCAGGTGCTCGCCTTCCTCGACCACTTCGGCATCGCGGACGACGACCCGCGCGTCAACGAGTACGGCGGCGCCATCGCCACCGGCCACCCGCTCGCCAGCTCCGGTGTGCGCCTGATGACCCAGCTCGCCCGCCAGTTCGAGGAGCACCCCGAGGTGCGCTACGGCCTGACCGCGATGTGCATCGGCATCGGCATGGGCGGCGCCGTCATCTGGGAGAACCCGCACCACGAGGACTACGTCGCCTCGATCGAGAAGGAGGACGTCGCGTGACCGCCACGACCGAGAAGCCCACGGCTGCAGCTGATTTCGCGAGCGAGGTCGTGACCCGTACGCCCGTCCACGACATCGACCTCCCGGGTGGCGGCGGCACGCTCGCCCTCATCACGCTCGACAACGGCTTCGACCACACCAAGCCCAACACCTTCGGCCCGCAGTCGATCGCCGGTCTCACCGAGACGATCGGACGCCTTCGCGAGCGTGCCGAGGCGGGCGAGATCGTCGCCGTGGCCGTCACCGGCAAGCCGTTCATCTTCGCTGTGGGCGCCGACCTCACGGGCGTTCCCTTCATCGGGTCCCGCGACCAGGCGCTCGAGATCGCACGAGCCGGCCATGCGGCATACGCCGCCTTCTCCGACCTGCCGGTCCCGACGTTCGCGTTCGTCAACGGCGCGGCCATGGGCGGTGGCGTCGAGCTGGCGCTGTCGGCGACCTACCGGACGATGAGCGCCGGAGTGCCCGCCGTCGCGCTGCCGGAGGTCTTCCTCGGCCTCGTCCCCGGCTGGGGTGGCTGCTGGATGCTGCCCAACCTCATCGGTGTCGAGAAGGCCATCACCGTCGTCATCGACAACCCGCTGAGCCAGAACCGCATGCTCAAGGGCGTCGACGCCTACAAGCTCGGCATGGCCGACGCGCTCCTCGAGCCGGCCGACTTCCTCGAGGAGTCGATCGCCTGGGCCGCGCGCGTCCTGTCCGGCGAAGTGACGGTCGAGCGTGCAGAGGTCGACCGCGACGAGACGGCGTGGAACGCCGCGATCGCCAAGGCCAAGGGGCTCGCCGACGTCAAGACCGGCCGCCAGGCCAGGAGCCCGTATGCCGCCCTCGACCTGCTCGCAGCCGCGCGCACCGCGACCCGCGAGCAGGGCTTCGCCGCCGAGGACGAGGTGCTCGCCGACCTGCTCATGAGCGACGAGCTGCGGGCCGGGCTCTACGCGTTCGACCTCGTGCAGAAGCGCGCCAAGCGCCCGGCCGGGGCGCCTGACAAGAGCCTCGCCCGGAAGGTGACCAAGGTCGGCATCGTCGGCGCCGGGCTCATGGCCAGCCAGCTCGCACTGCTCTTCATCCAGCGACTGCAGGTGCCGGTCGTGCTGACCGACATCGACGACGAGCGCGTCGCCAAGGGCGTCGGCTACGTCCACGCCGAGCTCGACAAGCTCGCGGGCAAGGGCCGGCTGGGCACGGACAAGCTCAACCGCTACAAGGCCCTCGTCAGCGGGTCGACGAGCAAGGACGGCTTCGCCGACGCCGACTTCGTCATCGAGGCGGTCTTCGAGGAGATGTCGGTCAAGCAGCAGGTCTTCGCCGAGGTCGAGGCCGTCGTCTCGCCCGAGTGCGTGCTCGCGACGAACACCTCGAGCCTTTCGATCGCCGAGATGGCATCGACGCTCGAGCACCCGGAGCGTGTCGTCGGCTTCCACTTCTTCAACCCGGTGGCCGTCATGCCGCTGCTCGAGATCATCCCCGGCGAGCGCACCGACGACCCCACTCTCGCAACGGCCTTCGCCGTCGGCAAGGCGCTGAAGAAGACGTGCATCCGGGCCGCGGACCGGCCGTCCTTCATCGTCAACCGCCTCCTCGGCCGCTTCATGGGCGAGGCCGCGAAGATCCTCGACGAGGGCACGCCGATCGAGGTCGTCGACCGGGCCTTCGCCGGTCTCGCCCCGATGCCGCCCTTCGTGCTGATCGGGCTCGTCGGTCCGGCCATCGCGTTGCACAACGGTGAGACGCTCGTGAGGGCGTTCCCCGACCGCTTCTACGCCTCGCCGACGCTCCAGCGGATCGTCGCTGCCGGCAAGCGCGGTTTCTACGACCTGAGCTCCGGCCGTCCGGTGCTCGACCCCGAGGTCGCCGAGCTCATCGAGAAGCCGGCCGAGCCGGTCGTGCTCGACCTCGCCCAGGTGCGCGAGCGGGTGCTCACGGTCCTCGCCGACGAGGCGCGCCGGATGCTCGACGAGGGTGTCGCCCAGGCCCCGATGGACATCGACCTGGCCATGATCACGGGCGCGGGCTTCCAGTTCTGGAACGGCGGCATCACGCCCCTGCTCGACCGCACGGGCGTCGCCGAGGCCGTCACTGGCTCGCGTTTCCTGCCCCAGGGCGTCGCCAACGCCCGCGGCTGACGCAGGACACGGCATACGACAGGGCAGGCCACGGGGCCGCGGACCCAGCACGACGGGTCCGCGGCCCCGTGTCGGCGTGGGCGATTTGCCTTAACTCATATATGAGTTAGCCTCGAAGCCGTGCCTCAGACCTACCTGACCCGAATCGGCGGACTCATCCGCGACGCGCGACGCCACAAGGGAATGACCCAGTCGGACCTCGCTGACCTCCTCGGGACCTCGCAAGGCGCGGTGACCCGGATCGAGCAGGGCAAGCAGAACCTCAGCCTCGACATGCTCGCCAAGATCGGCGACGCCCTCGACTCCGAGTTCGTCTCGCTCGGCCACTCCGGGCCCCAGCACCTGCGTATCGTCGGCGGCCAGAAGCTCAACGGCTCGATCGAGGTCAAGACCTCGAAGAACGCCGCCGTCGCGCTCCTGTGCGCCGCCCTGCTCAACCGCGGCCGCACGACGCTGCGCAGCCTGGCCCGCATCGAGGAGGTCAACCGCATCCTCGAGGTGCTCGCCTCGATCGGCGTGCGCACCCGCTGGCTCCCGGACAGCAACGACCTCGAGATCATCCCCCCGGCGGAGCTGAACCTCGACGACATCGATGTCGCCGCGGCGCGACGCACGCGCACCGTCATCATGTTCCTCGGCCCGCTGCTCCACGAGCTCGAGAGCTTCCAGCTGCCGTATGCCGGTGGCTGCGACCTCGGCACCCGCACCGTCGAGCCCCACCTGGCCGCCCTGCGCTCGTTCGGGCTCGAGGTCGCGGCCACGCACGGCTTCTACGAGGCGCGCTCCGACCGGTCGGTCGCGCCCGAGCGGCCGATCGTGCTCACCGAGCGCGGCGACACGGTCACCGAGAACGTCCTCATGGCGGCCGCCCGCCACGCAGGCACGACGGTGATCCGCAACGCGAGCCCCAACTACATGGTCCAGGACCTCTGCTTCTTCCTCGAGAAGCTCGGCGTCCGCATCGACGGCATCGGCACGACGACCCTGACGGTCCACGGCGTCGCCGACATCGACGTGGACGTGGAGTACTCCCCCAGCGAGGACCCGATCGAGGCGATGAGCCTCATCGCGGCCGCCGTCGTCACCGACAGCTCGATCACGATCCGCCGGGTCCCGATCGAGTTCATCGAGATCGAGCTCGCCACCCTCGACGGCATGGGCATGAAGTACAACCTGTCAGCGGAGTACACCTCGGCCAACGGCAGGACCCGACTCGTCGACCTCACAACGATCCCCGGGCCGCTCCACGCGCCGATCGACAAGATCCACCCGATGCCGTTCCCCGGCCTCAACATCGACAACCTGCCCTTCTTCGCGCTGATCGGCGCCGTCGCCGAGGGCAGCACGATGATCCATGACTGGGTCTACGAGAACCGTGCGATCTACCTCACCGAGCTGACGAAGGTCGGCGCCAAGGTGCAGCTGCTCGACCCGCACCGCGTCATCGTGGAGGGCCCGACGCGGTGGCGCGCGGCCGAGGTCGTCTGCCCGCCGGCCCTGCGTCCCGGCGTCGTCGTGCTGCTCGCGATGCTCGCCGCCCCGGGCACGTCCGTGCTGCGCAACGTCTACGTCATCAACCGCGGCTACGAGGACCTCGCCGAGCGCCTCAATGCGCTGGGCGCGACCATCGAGGTCTTCCGCGACATCTGAGCATTCGGCGCAGGTCACGCGCAGCCACCGCGCTGACCTGCGCCGATGTGTTCGCCGGACCAGTGCGTCTCTGGCGCTTCGCACAGGATCGACACAACTCTCCCGAGGGCCGATGGGCTGTTCGCCACAAGCGACGAGCTTCACGCCGCTGCCCGCACAGGCAGCACTACGACGCACCGGGGAAGCGTGGGAACGCCAGTAGTCTCTGGCTGGCTCAGCGGTCGATCATGCGCTGCATGGCCTCGGGGTAGCGCTCGCCGTGGACCTGCACGCTGGCCGATGCCCGGTCGAGCTCTGCCAGGTCGTCAGGGGTGAGGTCGAGGTCTGCGGATCCGAGGTTCTCGTCGAGGCGCTCGAGCCTTCTGGTCCCGGGGATCGGGGTGATCCACGGCCGCTGCGCGAGGAGCCAGGCCAGCGCGACCTGGCCGACCGTGGCCTGCTTGCGCTCGGCCACCGTCCTGATGAGGTCGACGAGCGCGAGGTTGGCTTGCAGCGCTTCCCGCTCGAAGCGCGGGAGAGAGGCGCGGATGTCGCCTTCGCCGAACTCGGTGGTGGCGGTGACCTGACCGGTCAGGAACCCGCGGCCAAGAGGGCTGAACGGCACGAAACCGATCCCGAGCTCCTCGAGCGCCGGAAGGATCGCCTCCTCCGGCTCACGCCAGAAGAGGGAGTACTCGCTCTGCAGGGCCGTGACCGGCTGCACCGCGTGGGCGCGGCGGATCGTCTCGACGCCGGCCTCCGACATCCCGAAGTGGTGGACCTTGCCCGCCTCGATGAGCTCCTTGACGGTGCCGGCGACCTCTTCGATGGGCACGTCCGGGTCGACACGGTGCTGGTAGAGCAGGTCGATCGCGTCGGTGCGCAGGCGGCGGAGCGAGCCCTCGACCGCGGCGCGGATGCTGTCCGGTCGGCTGGTGACGCCGGTCTGCGCGCCATTCTCGTCAAAGGCGAACCCGAACTTGGTGGCGATGACGACGTCCTCGCGGACGGGTTGCAGGGCCTCCCCCACCAGCTCTTCGTTGTGGAACGGGCCATAGACCTCAGCGGTGTCGAACAGGGTGACGCCCCGGTCGACCGCGGCGCGCAGGAACGTGATCATCTCCTCGCCTGGGGGTCGTGGTCCGAAGGACTGGCTCATGCCCATGCAGCCGAGTCCGAGAGCGGACACCTTCAGCCCGCGTGTGCCGAGAGTGCGTGTCTGCATTGCTGTTCTCCTTCGTGGTGGAATCAGGGCGAAACCCGTTGAGTGTCAGAGCTGTCCGGCTGGCCGCAGGAGGATCTCGTTGATGGTGAGGTGACGCGCACGTCCGGGAGCAGCTCCTGCCGGAGCGACTCGGACCACCCGTTGAGGCCCCACTTCGTCGCGGCGTAGACGCCGTTGCCGGCGCGGGCGGTGCGGCCGGCGACCGAGGAGACGTTGACGATGTCACCACCTCCGATCGAAGAGGCGCCCTTGATCTGGTCGAGGAAGACCTCAGCGGCGGTGATCGCGCCGAGGAGGTTGACCTCGACCATCTGGCGGTAGTCGTCGCGCTGGTCGGCGCCGAACGGGCCTAGGAGCATGACACCGGCGTTGTCGACGAGAACGGCTGCGCCGCCGAGCTCGGCCCGTACGCGGTCTGCGGCCGTGCGGAGGCTGGTGGCGCGGGCGGTGGCGGCGCCGATACCGGACGAGGCACCCGTGATGACGGCGACTCGGCCGGTCTGGATGGGCTGGGGTGTGGCGGTCATGGGGCGGGGTCTTCTCACTCGCGGTCGGAGGTTTGCGGGTCTGCTCAGGCCTCGGGGATGGCACGCCCAAAGGTCTCCAGGGTGATGTCGGCCGGCTCGGGACCGCCGCGCTGCCCGGTGTCGAGAGCGTCGATGGCGGCCAGCTCGTCGCGCGTCAGGTCGAAGCCGAAGACGTCGAAGTTCTCGGCGATGCGGTGCGGCTTGGTGGACTTGGGGATGACAGACCGGCCCCGCTGCAGGTGCCAGCGCAGCATCACCTGGGCGGGCGTCTTGCCGTGTGCGTCGGCGATGCCGCCGATGACCGGGTCCTCGAGGGTGCTGCCGTGTTTGCCGTCGCGGTAGAAGGTGATGCCACCGATCGGGGACCACGCCTGCGTCAGGATCCCGAGCTGCGCGCCGAGCTCCTGGACCGGCTTCTGCTGGAAGTAGGGATGGAGCTCGATCTGGTTGACCGCGGGTACGACCGTCGCCTGGTCGAGCAGCGCGGTGAGGTGGTCGACCATGAAGTTGCTGACGCCGATGGCGCGCACCTTGCCGTCCGCGAGGAGCGTCTCGAGCGCCCGGTACGCCTCGAGGGCCTTGTCGAAGTCGGACGGGAGGGGCTGGTGAAGGATGAGCAGGTCGACCTGCTCGACGCCGAGCTTGCCGGCGCTCTTGTCGAAGCCGTGGAGGGTCTGCTCGTAGCCGTAGTCGCTGATCCAGACCTTCGTCTCGAGGAAGACCTCGTCGCGGGGCACGCCGGAGCTTCGGAGCGCCTCGCCGACCTCGCGCTCGTTGCCGTACGCGGCGGCGGTGTCGATGTGCCGGTAGCCGGTCGCCAGGGCCGCCTCGACGGCGGCGCGGGTCTCCTCCGGTGGGGTCTGGAACACCCCGAGACCGACAGCAGGCATCTCGACGTGGTTGTTCAGCTGCAGTGTCGTCATGCCATCGACCGTAGGCGAGGGCTTCTGCGGGTGGGAGGGGCTGGTGTTACCTCCCTCGCCCCGACCCGGCACCGTACGGTCGAGGCATGGACAACAGGGCCGAGGTGCGCGACTTCCTGACCTCTCGCCGGGCGCGGCTCACCCCGGACCAGGCGGGTCTGACGCTCTACGGGACCAACCGTCGGGTCAAGGGTCTGCGACGCGAAGAGGTTGCCATGCTGGCCGACGTCAGCACCGACTACTACACGCGCCTGGAACGCGGCAACCTGTCCGGGGTGTCCGAGTCGGTCCTGGAATCCGTGGCGACCGCGCTCAAGCTCGATGAGTCGGAGCGGGTTCATCTGCTGGACCTCGCCCGTGCAGCCAAGGCCGGCGGCCGGCGGCGACGGACCACCAGCAAGCAGCAGCTGCGACCCGGTGTGCAACGCATCCTGGACTCGCTGTCGGCGCCCTCGTACGTCCGCAACAACCGCCTCGACCTGCTCGGCGTCAACCAGCTCGGCCGGGCCCTGCTGTCAGACCTCTACACCGCTGACACCAGCCGCCCGAACCTCGCGCGCTACATGTTCCTCGACGACCGGTCCGGTGACTTCTACTCAGACTGGGGCGCCGTCGCGAAGGATGTCGTCGCATCCTTGCGTCTACAGGCGGGCCACACCCCATACGACCGCGGGCTCACGGACCTCGTCGGTGAGCTCTCCACCCGCAGCGAGCAGTTCCGCACCTGGTGGGCCGGCCACACCGTGCGGCTCCACCGCACCTCGACGAAACAGATGCATCACCCGGTCGTCGGAGACCTCGAGCTCACCGGTGAGGCGCTGGAACTGCCCGGTGACGCCGGCCTCACGATCATCACCTACACCGTCGAACCCAGCACGCCATCGGCCGAAGCGCTGCAGTTCCTCTCCAACTGGACCGTCAGCGAGACAGCCCCGCGCAACACTCCGGAAAGGACGGGATGACCGACGCCCCCCGTGAGGTGGCGGCAGCGCCCGGCGTACACCCAATTCGTCTGCAGGCACCCCGGCGGGCGACCGACTACTCAGTCCGTTTGGTCCCTCGACGGCGCCGGCAGCGCCGCGGTCGGCGCCGTCGCGGGGGCGGCGGCGGTGAGCTGCGGCGCGCCGGATCCGGTGAGATAGGCATGCATGCTGGCCGCGACCTCGCGCAGGGGTCGTGGCGGCAGGTAGGCCGAGGCCCCGGCATCGAGCAGACGGCTCACCGGCCCCGGGGCGCTGACGCCGAGCTCCTCGTCGTCGATCTCGGTCACGATCACCCGGGCGCGCGGGAAGCCGGCCCGGAGCGCCCCGAGCAGCTGCGGGCTCACGGGATGGGTCAGGACCACGTCCGCCGTCGGCGGCGCCTTCAGCAGGTCGAGGACGATGTAGTCGGACCCCAGCTCATCGGAGAGCCGACGGCGCGCGGCGTCGGACAGCTTCGTCGCCGTGGCCACGACGGTGACACCGTCGGGAACTGCCTCGGGAGGGGCTGACTCCCCTGCGGCGGCCGGCCCGGACACGATGGTGCCCTCGAGGACGCTCTTGCGGAACGCCAGCACTCCGACGTCACGACCCTCGTGGCGGAGTCTCACCTCACGCCCGGCGACCATCGCCTCCACCGCGGCCCGGACCTCACGCGGCAGGGTCTCGAGGTCAAGCGTCGGCGCACCGCGTCGACGGTCGGGTCCCTGCGCCGGGTCCTGGAGCACAGCGGCACCCTAACCCGGCCGCTCCCACGGACGGCGCAGGACAGACCGCGCCACGCGGCATACGCCAACAGGCCCCGGGCCTACTGGCCGGTGCGGCCGTCGACGCACTCGCGCAGCAGGTCGGCGTGCCCGCAGTGTCGGGCGTACTCCTCGATCAGGTGGACGATGACCCCGCGCACCTGCCACGGCTCGCCCGGGACGAAGTGCTCGCCGAGGTCGTCGTAGCGGGCGTAGACCTCCCGTGCGTGCGCCACCTCGCGGCGCCACGACTCCCAGGCATCGGCCACACAGCTGTCGGTGCCGAGCGCGCCCTCGAAGTCGAGGTCCGGCTCCTCCTGCGTCCAGTAGAGGACAGGCAGGTCCTCCTGCCTCTCGAGCGTCCGACGGAACCAGTGGTGCTCGATCTTGGCCAGGTGCCGGATGAGCCCCAGCAGGCTCATCGTGCTGGGCGGCACCGACCGAGTGGCCAGCTGCTCCGGCGTGAGCCCGTCACACTTCATCTCGAAGGTCATCCGGTAGCGCTCCAGGTAGTCGAGCAGCGTCGCCGTCTCGCCCTCCGGCCGCTCCCTGCGGTTGCGCGGGTCGGCGTCAGGGTCGACCCAGAAGGCGCGGCGGATGGCTGCGGTCTGCTCGCTCATGCCCGGCAGCCCATCAGGTACCAAGGCGGCCGGCAACCCGACGCCCCGAATTCTGGTGGACGAATGTGCGGATCCGCCGCGTGGAGGGCGGACGTCCGGCATGGTTGGGGCACTGGTCGCGGCCGGGGGCGGCACGCGGGGGGAACGCTACAGGGGGACGACATGTCGACTGACAACGTGCTGGCGGGTCCAGGAGCGCCGAGCCGCTCGCGGCTCAGGGGCTCCGTCCGCAGGAGGCGCCTGGCGGTGGTCCTGCTCGTGACGGGGCTGCTGTCCGGGGGCTCCGTCGTGCAGGCGGAGGGCGCGACGACGTGGCCGGTGCGCACCGGCGCTCTTCAACGGTGGGCACCCGGCAACATGGCGTGGGACTCCGAGAAGGTCATGACCGAGTCTACCGCAGTCTCCGTGGCCCGGGCCTACGACGTGGTGATGGGGACGAAGACGACCTTCCGCGGATACGTCCCAGCGATGCGTGCAGCCAACCCGAACCTTCGGCTCTTCCTCTACATGAACGGCGTGTACGCCCAGTCCACCGAAGCCGCGAGGTACCCCGAATCCTGGTACGCGCACGACGCGAACGGAGTTCGGGTGAAGTCCCGCTCGTTCGGGAACTACATGATGGACATGTCGAACCCGCAGTGGTGGGCCGACCGCGCCAGCACGTGCAAGGCCCTGCTCGCGGAGTCCGGCTTCGATGACTGCTATCTCGACATGCTGGGCACGGCCCCCCTGGCGCCGAACTACAACGCTTCCAAGCCGATCGACCCTCGCACCGGCAAGGTGTGGACGTATGCCGACCTGCTCGCGGCCGATCTCGAGGTGGCCAAGGCGGTGCGGGCGGCCGACCCCGCCGGCCTGCTCGCCTCCAACGGTCTCGTCAACGGGCAGCGGTACTTCAAGCCCGTCGGGCAGACCCCCGCGGTGCTGTTCGAGCAGCTCGACGCCGTGCACTCCGAGATCTTCCTGCGCGACAAGAACACGCCCATCGGGACGTTCAAGGCAGAGTCAGCCTGGAAGAAGGACGTCGACATGCTGGTGGACGTCGGTGCCAGGGGCAAGGCCGCTTGGACGACCACCAAGATGTGGAACGTGTCGGCCACTGCGACCCAGGCGCAGGTCGACCAGTGGCACAAGTACGCCCTCGCCTCGTTCCTGCTGGGAACCAACGGCCACAGCTACTTCAACTTCTCCACTGCGAACACGGTGGCCGGCATCTTCGTCGACCACCCGTGGGACCGGGTGCAGGTGGGTGACCCGGTGAACCGGTACGCCAAGGTCGGCGGGGTCTACCGTCGGGACTTCAGTGGCGGTATCGCCCTGGTCAATCCCACCACCGCCTCGGTGACCCTGTCTCTCGGTGGTACCTACCGTGACCTGAGCGGAGTCGAGAGGACCTCCATCACCCTCGCCCCCAACACCGGCGACGTGCTCGTCAAGCCGTAGTGGGCGGCATCCTCATTCGGGGGCGACGTCCACCTCTGCCGCCGGCGCGGCGGCCGTCGCCGTCACCACCAGGTCAGCCGTCAGGGATCACGGTCCGCCGGAGAGGTAGCGGCCCGCTGGATCCCCGGTGCAGCGGGGTCCCGGGACACCGCCCGCGCAAAGTCCGCCCGGGCGGAGTTGTCGTGGGGTTCGGGGGCCGATCCGCGCGCAAAGTCCGCCCGGGCGGAGTTGTCGTGGCGGTGCCAGGGTCGTCGCAGGCTCCTTCGTGGAGGCGGTGCTCCGCGTCACGCGAACAGCACCTGCGCAGCCACCCACGGGCGGAGAGCCGTGACAGCCTAGGCGAATGGTCAGCCCACCGAAGGACGTGTTGAAGGACTACCTACAGGGCGCGCGGGACGTGCTGCTGTGGAAGCTCGAAGGCCTCTCCGAGCACGACCTGCGGCTGCCGCGAACGCCGACCGGGACCAACCTGCTCGGCCTCGTCAAGCACGCGCTCAACACCGAGGTGATCTACTTCGGCCCGACGTTCGGACGCGAATGGCTGACTCCGGACGAGCTCGTCTCGCACGAAGGGTCCGACCCGCTGGCCGGTTGGTACGCAACGGAATCCGAGACCGCTGCCGGGATCGTGGACCTCTACCGCCGCGTCCAGGCTTTCGCCGACGAGACGATCGACGCGCTGCCGCTGGACGCGATCGGTCACGTCGCCCACTGGGGCGGCGCGGAGGTCACGCTTCACCAGATCTTGGTCCACAAGACCGCGGACCTGCAGCGCCACGCGGGCCACGCCGACATCCTGCGTGAGCAGCTCGACGGCTCCGTCGGACTGCTGCCGCGCCACAGCAACGTCCCGGACACGATCGACTGGCCAGCACACACCCGGCGGCTGACGGCTATCGCTCAACCGTTCGAACGAGGAACCGGTCACGAGTGAGTGCCGACGGACACCGCGCCGGGACGACGGCCCCGACGCTCGGCGCCTTAGCCGGGCCTTAGCCGGGCCTCAGCCGGGCCTCAGCCGGGCCTCAGCCGCTCGTCGAAGAAGTCCAGAACGCGATCGACGGCGACCTGTTGGCGGTGCGCGGTGAGCGTCGCATGGCCCTTGCCCTCGAGCTCGACCTTGAGGAATCCATTTCCGAGCAGTTCGGTGAGCGTGTCGAACCGGGTCCCGGTGGCAGGGTCGCCGCGGTAACGCACGCCCAGGACGGCGCAGCCTGCGGCCCCCCGACGGCGCACCACCTCGCGGTCCGCCGGGCTGAGACCGAGATCCCCGGCACGGGTCTTGCCCACCGGGATGGGCAGGGACGGCTGGGCGACGACGGGCGCGGCGACGGATTCGTCGACCATCATCGCCAAGGCGAACCCGCCGGTCAGGCACATGCCGAGCGCTCCGACCCCGGGGCCTCCCAGCTCGTCGCTCAGGTTGCGAGCCAGCGACCGCAGCCAGTCGGTGACGGGTGAGGCCACGCCGGCCCTGAGCTTGGTGAACTCCCGGCTCACGCAGACGTGGGCGATCGCCTTGGCGATCTGCCCGGCGCTGGCGGGTTCGCCCGGATCGCCGAACAGGTGTGGCAGCACCACCGTGAAACCGCGATCGACGACGTCGTCGGCGAACGTCAGCACCTCGGGGGTGATACCCGGGATCTCGTGGACGATGACGACGCCCGGGCCGGCTCCCTTGCGGTAGGTGGGATGGGTGACCCGGCCGGCGGTGTGGCTCCCGCCGGCCCACCCGGCAAGTTCCCTCATGCCCACATGGTCGCGTAGGTACCCCACCGCCCGTGGCTGATCCGCGCAGAAACGACACACCGCGGGGCGGCCCAGAAGGGCTGCGCACGGTCATGACCACCCGGCCTACAGCTCGACGTGGGCGCCCATGACGATGGTCCGCTCCGGCGGCAGGTGGAAGACCTCTGTCCGGTTCGCGGCATTGTGGTACATCCACGCGAACAGACGCTTGCGCCACGTGCGCAGCCCGCGGTGGCCGGTGGCCTGGACGGTCAGCACGGACAGGAAGTAGCGCGCCTCGTCGAGGTCGATGTTGAGCTCGGGCGTCTTGCCGACCGCGAGGGCCAGCCCCTTGGGGATGTCCTGGCTGTCGGTGAAGCCCACGTGCACCTTGACGTGCACGAAGCCGTCGGTCGCGTCACCGAGGTCGTCGACCTCGACGCGGTCGACGTGCCGGATGTGCGGCACGTTCTCGTTGACGATCTGCACGAGGATGACTCGGTCGTGAACCACGCGGTTGAAGTCGGCGTTGGTGCGCAACGCTAGCGGCGTCGTCGTCGCGTTGGGGTGTGGGAAGACCGCGACGCCAGGCACGCGTCTGACCAGGTCAGGGTGTTTGTGGAGCATCCTGAGAAAGAGTGGCAGCGGGCCCTCGAGGTCCCGCTCCTCGGCATGCAGCGCATCCGCGCCACGCCGCCACGTCGTCATGAGGGCGACGACGAGTGTGGCGATGACGAGGGGCAACCATCCGCCGGCGACGACCTTGGTGAGGTTGGCGCCGAGGAAGGTCAGCTCGACGCCGACGACGAGGACCAGGTAGACGACGAGCTTCCACGTCTGGACCCTCCACACGTATCGGGCGAGCAGCAGGAACAGTGCGCTGGTCAGCAGCAGGGTCCCCGTCACGGCCAGGCCGTACGCGGCGGCCAGCCGGCTCGAGCTGCGGAACGCTGCGGTCAGCAGGAGCACTCCGGCGAAGAGGATCCAGTTCATCACCGGGACGTAGATCTGGCCTCCCTCCTCGCGGGAGGTGTGTCGCACCGCGAGCCGTGGCAGCATCCCGAGGCGCACCGCCTGCCGCGAGACGGAGAACGCGCCGGAGATGACAGCCTGGGACGCGATGACGGTGGCCACGGTGGCGAGCAGGACCAGCGGCAGCGTGGCCCAGGTCGGGGCGAGGAGGAAGAACGGGTTGGACACGGCGCTCGGGTCACCGAGGATCATCGCGCCCTGCCCGAGGTAGTTGACGGCGAGCGCGGGGAAGACGACGAGGTACCACGCGAAGCGGATGGGTTTGGCGCCGAAGTGGCCCATGTCCGCGTAGAGCGCCTCGGCTCCGGTGATGGTCAGCACCACGCCACCCATGGCGACGAACGCGACGAGCGGGTGCTCGGCGACGAACATCAACGCATACGTGGGCGAGACCGCCGCAAGGATCTCGGGGTTGGCGAAGACGTGCGGCAGGCCGAGCACCAGGAGCACGGCGAACCAGAGCACCATCACGGGTCCGAAAGACCTGCCGACGACCCCCGTACCCCATCGCTGGATGACGAAGAGCAGGGACAGGACGACGACGGTGAGCGGCACGACGAGCTCGGCGAGGGACGGGTTGGCCACCGCGAGCCCCTCGATCGCCGACATGACCGAGATGGCGGGCGTGATCACCGCGTCGCCGTAGAACAGCGCGGCGCCGAGCACGCCCATGACCATCACCGCAGCGAGTCGTCGGGTGCCCTGCAGGTGGCGTCGCAGCAGCGCCACGAGCGCGAGGATGCCGCCCTCGCCGTCGTTGTCGGCGCGCATCGCCAGCGACACGTACTTCATGGAGACCACGAGCGTGATCGACCACAGCACCATCGAGATGACGCCGAGGACGTCGCCCCGGGTGGCCTGCACCGTGTTGTGCTCAATGCTGAAGACGGTCTGCATCGCGTAGAGGGGACTCGTGCCGATGTCACCGAACACGATCCCGAGGGCGCCCAGTGCAAGCGGGAGCATCCTGCCGCCGGCGTGGTGGTGCCGTGGTGGATCGCCCGCCGCCGCTGCGACCGTCGTTGGTTCCGCGTGGGCGGATCCAGCATCCTCGGCCGGGGGCGGTGTCGCTTCGCCCATGGAAGTCACGAGGTCATCGTGTCACGCCACCCGGCGGGGAGACCCGACGACGATGGTGAGCGCGGTCCACATGAGATCCGGGGTTTTGTGTTCGGCCACCACACCGGTGGGCCGGACCGGTCTCCTTAGTCTTCCCGCATGCCCGACGCCCGCACCGACGCACGCGACGACGCCCCGGACCGCCTCCAGAGCGGTCCCCTGGCGGTCAACGAACCCATCGACCTGACCGGGCGCACTGCCCTCGTCACCGGAGCGGCGAGCGGCATCGGGGCGAGCGTCGCCCAGGCCCTAGCGGCCGCGGGCGCGGTGGTGCACGCCGTCGACCGGGACGCCGAAGGACTCGCGGCCCTGGCAGACGGATCACGCATCGCCACGATCACAGCCGACCTGGCCGCCCTGGACGACCTCGCGAACCTGCCGACCGAGGTCGACATCCTCGTCAACAACGCCGGCATCCAGCACGTGAGCCCGATCGAGGAGTTCCCGGTCGACCGCTTCGAGTTCATCCTCGACCTCATGCTCGTCTCGCCGTTCCGGCTCATCCGGCAGAGCCTCCCCCACATGTACGACCGCGGCTGGGGCCGCATCGTCAACATCTCGAGCGTCCACGGCCTCAGGGCCAGCGCGTTCAAGTCCGCCTACGTCACCGCCAAGCACGGCCTCGAGGGTCTTTCCAAGGTCGTCGCCTTGGAGGGTGGCCCCCGCGGCGTCACCTCCACGTGCATCAACCCGGCCTACGTGCGCACTCCCCTGGTGGAGCGGCAGATCGCGGACCAAGCCCGCACCCACGGCATCCCCGAGTCCGAGGTCGTCGAGAAGATCATGCTGGCACCGGTCTCCGTCAAGCGCCTCGTCGAGCCCGACGAGGTCGCTGCCCTCACCCTCTTCTTGTGCGGCCCGGCCTCCGGCTCGATCAACGGGACGTCCTTCTCGATGGACGGTGGGTGGACGGCGCATTGAACGACGGCGCACTGAAAGCCGTGCGCCTCCGGCCGCCCACCCCGAACCGAGCCGCCTAGGATCTGCCCGTGGCACTCCGCACCGACCCGCAGTCGCCCGACGACCGACCCCAGGGAGCCAAGCCGGCCGAGGCAGTCGAGACGGGGGAGCCAGCAGCTCAGGTCCTCCACCTGCTCGAGCTGCTCGCCGCCGATGCCCCGGTCGCCGAGGTCGCGGCGGCGGCGGCTCCGACCGCTGCACGGGATCTCGCCCTGCGGATCGCGGGCGCCCGTGAGATCCACCAGCACCGGGAGGCCGGGTTGGCGGCCCTGCTCGACACGGCACGGGAGCTGGCGACCGAGAGCGACCCGGGCTCGGTCCTCGACGCCATCGTGCGCCGCGCGCGCCGCCTCGTCGGGACCGACCTCACCTACCTCACGCTCTACGATCCCGAGGCCGGCGACACCTTCATGCGCGCCACCGACGGCTCCGTCTCTGCGGTCTTCCAGTCGGTCCGCCTCGCGCTCGGCGCCGGCCTCGGAGGTCTCGTCGCCTCGACGCACAAGCCCTACTGGACCGCCGACTACTGGGCCGACGAGCGGTTCAGGCACACGTCCGAGATCGACGGCGCCGTCGGCGAGGAGGGCCTCATCGCGATCTGCGGGACGCCGCTCATCGTCGAGGAGCACTTCGTCGGGGTGCTCTTCGCCGCCAACCGGTCTCCACGTCCGTTCACCCGCGAGGAGGTCGGGCTGCTGGGCAACCTCGCCACCCTCGCCGCGCTCACCCTGGTCCAGACCCGTGCCCTCGCCGACGCGGAGAACGCCCTGGCCGCGCTCTCCGAGGCGCACGAGACGGTCCGTCACTACGCCGATGGGGTTGAGAAGGCGGCGGCCGCGCACGACCGGTTCGCTTCACTCGTGCTCGGTGGTGGCGGCGTCGACGACATCACGCACGCCCTCGCCGAGCTGCTCGGCGGGTGGGCCGTCCTCGTCGACGAGAACGGGACCCGCCACAGCGCAGCGGGTCCCGCTCCCGAGCTCGACACGTCCGGCCGCGACCCGGTCGCGTCCCTCGACGCGCTGCCGGGTCTCGGCACCGGACGCCTCGTCGAGCGGGACGGGGTGTATGCCGTCGCCGTCACCGCTGCCCGTGAGCGGCTCGGCACCATCTACGTCGGAGGGCTCACGCTGAGCGACTCGGACCAGCGGACCGTCGAGCGGGCCGGAGTGGTCACGGCCCTCGTCCTGCTCTTCGAGCGCCAGGCCGCGGACGCCCGCCAGTCAGCCCGCAACCGCCTGGTCAGCGACCTCGTCAGTGCGAGCGGATCTCGCGAGGAGCGGCTGTCACTGGCCCGGACGGTCGGCTTCGACCCGCAGAAGCCGTTCTGCCTGCTCGTGCTGCGGGGCGAGGAGCCCGGTGGTCACCGGGCGCTGCTCATCTCCGCTAGTGCCGCCACCGGTGAGGGCTCGCTCGTCGGCACCCATGAGGGTGACGTCGTCGCGCTCGTCCCCGGCACGGATCCCGACGGGTTGGCGCGGGCGGTGGCCGCCCGCATCGCCAAGCGCACCTGCGTCACGGTGGCCGGTGTCGGACCGGTGAGCACCGTCGACGACATCGGCGTCGCCCACGAGGAAGGGCACCGCACCGTGGGGGCGCTCATCGCGCTGGGGCACCGCGGGAAGGGCGCGGCCGCGACCCAGCTCGGCTTCGCGGGACTGATCGTCGGCTCCGAGCCGGACGTCGACGAGTACGTCCGCAAGCTCCTGGGGCCTGTCCTGGACTACGACGAGCGGCGCGGGACCGACCTCGTCGGGACGCTCGCGGCATACTTCGCGGCGGGCGGCAGCCCGCGCCACGCGGCAGGGACGCTGCATGTCCATGTCAACACCGTGTCGCAGCGGCTCGAGCGCATCACGGCGCTGCTGGGTGCGTCGTGGCAGCAGCCCGACCACTCCCTCGAGCTGCAGATCGCGCTGCGCCTCCGCTCGCTCCAGGCTCCGGCCCAATCCGTCCGCAGCGCGTCACTCGACGCACGTCGGTGAGTCGGCGCGGGTCGCGTGGTCAGCAACGGAGCTGCCGGTCGAGAGCATCCGCGACCGCGGCGACGCCCCGGTCGCCGAGGATGACGTCGTAGTGGTTCGCGTCGACCTCGGTCGTGCGCACCCCGTCCGGCAGGTCGAGCGCAGTCAGTCGTCCCTCGTCGTAGAGCCCTTGCGGTTCGTCGAGCAGACCGCGACGGGCCCAGACGAGCTCGGCCCCGACGCCGTCGGCGACGGCCGTCCGCAGCCCGGCGTGGGTCTCGCGGTCGGCCATGACGTCGGCGCCGTCGGCCAGCACTGCGTCGAGCACGCAGGTGCTGTGCCACTGGCCGTCCGTGGGGTCGAGCACGAGGTCGTGCTCGATGTAGGCCCGCGCCGCGTCTCCGCCGGGCCCGCTCAGCACCGGCCCCATCGCCGGGTGGGACGACCAGAAGCCGAGGTATGCCGCCGGGTCGGCGAAGCGCATCGACAGGCGGTCCATGGCCGGCCCGATGACCGACTGGAGGGCGGCGTCGACGTCGAGGTCGTCCGCCACGGGGAAGGCGAGTCCACCGTCGACGAGCACGGCGGCCGGGAAGCGCTCGGGGTGGCGGGCTGCGGCCAGCGCGGCGATGAAGGCTCCCATCGAGTGTCCGACGAGCACCGGGGCGGATCCGAAGACGGTGGCGATCGAGGTCAGGTCGTCGACATGGGCACCCAACCCGTACGGGCCGGGGACCGAGCGGCTGTCACCGCGTCCCCGCAGGTCCGGGGCGAGGAACCGCACCGCCCCCGGGCCGTGCCGACGGCCGAGCTCGTCGGCGACCCGTCTCCAGGAGAGACCGTTGGCTGTGATGCCGTGGACGGCGAGCACGACGGGAGCATCTGCAGCAGGGGACCCCAAGCTCAGGTCGTGGATGGCGAGGCTGCCCTTCGGCAGCTCGATGACGAACGCAGACGGGGTGGTGCTCATCTGGACGCTGACCTCCTGATCAGTCGCCCGCCCAGACCGGTCAGGCCTGACGGAGCGAAGTAGACCACGACGACGAAGAAGACGCCGAGGATGAAGAGCGGCTGGGACAGCACCTGGCGCACGACGTCGGGCAGGCCCTGGAGGACGGCGGCGTTGCTGACCTCGACGAGCCGGGCATCGGCATACGTGTAGAGGACGCCGCCGATGAGCGCGCCCCAGCGACTGCCGGCGCCACCGAGCACCACCATGACGAGGAGGGAGAGCGTGAACTCCGAGGTGGTCAGGTGGGGGTTGGACCCGCCGAGCACGAGCGCGTGGACGATGCCGCCGAGGGCACCGAGCGACGAGCCGACCACGAGCGCCAGGAGCCTGACGCGGTAGGTGCCGAACCCCAGGACGGCGGCGCGCTGCTCGTTCTCGCGCACCGCCGCCATCGCATGGCCCGCCCGGGACCGCACGAGCACGGTGACCACGACCCACGCCACGACGACGAAGCCGAGCGCCAACCAGTAGCGGTAGGGCGCGTTGGCCACGCCCACGAGCAGGTCGGGCAACGCGTCGCGGTCGAGCGGTCGCCCCTCCTCGCCCCCGGTCACTCCCCCGGGGTTGCGCATGACGATGATCGACGCGGCCTGCGCGAACGCCAGTGTCACCATCGCGAAGGCGATCCCGCCGACCCGGAGGGCGATGGCCCCCACGACGAGGGCGAGCCCGGTCGACAGGCCGAGGGCCGCGAGCACGGCGACAGGGAGGGGCAGCGCCCAGGTCGAGAGCGAGATCGTCAGCAGGTAGCTGCCGGCGGCGACGAACAGGGCGTGCCCGAAGCTGAGCAGGCCGGTCCGGCCGAAGACCACGTCGTAGCTCAGGGCGATGCCGCCGACGACGAGGCAGGTGGCGAGCAGCTGCAGCGACCCTGGACCGTTGACCCGCCCGGGCAGGATGCCCGGCAGCTCGACCGGCACGTAGGGCAGGTAGGCGAGCACCGCCAGGACGACGAGCGCCGGCAGGACGCGCAGCAGCCGGTGGACCCCGAGGCGCCGCCTTCCCGTCACACTCCCCGGCGCGTTGGCCGCATCGCCCGCGACCTCAGTACCCGAGGGCGTATGCGTGTCGGTGAGGTGGTCGGTCGGCGACGTCATGCCGTCGCTCCCTTCAGGGCGGTCGGTCGGAGCAGGAGGACCAGTGCGAGCAGCAGCACGACGGACAGGTCGCCGACCCCGCTCGCCGCGTAGTAGTTCGCAAGCTGCTGGACGAGTCCCACGACCACGGCAGCCACGGCCGTGCCGGTCAGCGAGCCCATGCCACCGATGACGACGACGATGAAGGCGAAGATGAGCAGCGAGCCGCCCTGCGCGGGTGAGACGGCTCCCGCGTAGTGCGAGTACAGCGTCCCGGCCAGGCCGGCCGCAGCGCCGCCGAGGGCGAAGACGACCGTGAAGGTCCGGTGGACGTTGATGCCCAGGGCCTCGACCATCGTCCGGTTCTCGACCCCGGCCCGGATGACGAGTCCGAGGCGCGTCAGGTGCAGCAGGGCGAGGAGCCCGGCGAAGAGCACGGCCGCGACGACGACGTAGACGAAGCGGTCGTTCGGGAGCCGGGCGCCGAGCACGTCGCTCGTCTCCCCCATCCAGGCCGGGGAGTCCACCGGGCGCGGGTCCGCTCCCCAGATGCCTTGTGCCGCAGCGACACCCGCGAGCGAGAGACCCACCGTGACCAGCACCTGCTGGATGTGGTGGCGATAGAGCGGACGGATCAGGACGACCTCGACGACCAGCCCCACCACGGCCCCAACCGCCACGGCAGCGACGACGGCGACGAGCAGACGCCCGGCCACCGGCCACTCGCCCGGCAGCGCCCCCATCGTCAGCCAGGCGGCATACGCCCCAGCCGTCATGAATGCACCGTGAGCGAAGTTGAGGACGCCCATGAGGCCGTAGATGAGGCTCAGCCCGCTCGCGGCGATGAAGTAGAGCGCACCGAGGCCGACGCCGGTGACCAGCAGGAGGACGAGGTCGCTCATGCCGCGCCCTCGCGTCGCATCGAGACCCCGAGCAGCTCACGCGTCAGATCGACGTCGGCCACGAGGTCAGCCGCCGCGCCGCGGTGCACGACCTTGCCTGCGTCGAGGACGATGACGCGGTCGGCGATTCGCCGCACCAGTGGGAGGTTCTGCTCGACCAGGAGGATCGGGGTCGTCCGCGCCACCTCCGCCAGCACGTCGGCGACCTCGGTGACGAGCTTGGGAGCGAGGCCCTTGGTGGGTTCGTCGATGAGCAGCAGCGCGTTCTCGCGCAGCAGGACCCGGGCCAGCGACACCATCTGCTGCTGACCACCGGACAGCGTGCCCGCGCGTTGACCACGACGCGCGACGAGATCGGGGAAGAGCCGCCCGACCACCGGGGCGTCGACACCCTGGTCGGGGGCAGCGAGCCTGAGGTTCTCCTCGACCGTGAGACCCCCGAAGACCTCACGGTCCTCGGGCACATAGCCGATGCCTCCACGGATGATGCGAGCCGTCGTCGTGCTCTGGATCTCTTTGCCCTTCAGCATGATCCGACCGGTCCTCGGAGCGAGTCCGATGATCGCCTTGAGGCTCGTCGTCTTGCC
This sequence comes from Terrabacter sp. 01T434, assembly GCF_056398545.1. Taxonomy (NCBI): domain Bacteria; kingdom Bacillati; phylum Actinomycetota; class Actinomycetes; order Micrococcales; family Intrasporangiaceae; genus Terrabacter; species Terrabacter sp. 01T434. The sequence goes on along the minus strand of NZ_JBFTPP010000004.1, from coordinate 221,240 downwards.
CACCCCGTTGCGTCCCAGGAGCGCCGTGACGCCGGTCGCGGGGACGTCGAAGGAGACCCCCTGCAGGATGTGCGAGCCGCCGTAGCGGACATGGACGTCGTCGAGTGCCAGCACGGGCGCGGGCTCCCCTGCGCCGTGGGTCGATGGATCCTGCTCAGTCACAATGCTTCTCCCAGGTAGGCCTGCTGGACCCGTTCGTCGCCCGTCACCTCGGTCGGTGCGCCGACAGCGAGCAGCTGTCCGTGGTGCAGGACCGCCACGCGGTCGGCGAGGCCGAGGACGACATGCATGTGGTGCTCGACCATCGCGACCGCCACCCCCGAGTCGCGGACCTCCCCGATGATCTCGGTCAGGCCGTCGACGTCCTCTGCCGACACCCCGGCCATCGGTTCGTCGAGGAGCAGCACCGACGGATCAGACGCGAGGGCGATCGCGAGCTCGAGCTTGCGACGGTCGCCGTGCGAGAGGTCACGAGCCCACGCGTGCGCACGACCCGGCATACGCACCCGGGCGAGGAGCGACTCGATGGCGTCCGACGACGCGGACCCGGCGACCCGGAACGGTGAGAGGGCCGCCGTGCCCGCGGCCTGCATCGCCAGCCGCACGTTCTCCCCCGCCGTCAGCCCGTCGAAGAGGGCCGACGTCTGGAATGACCGTGCAACACCCAACCGAGCGCGCCGCGTGGCACTCGCTCCCGTGATGTCCTTGTCCTGCAACGTGATCCGTCCGCTGCACGGCCTGGTCAAGCCACTCAGGATGTTGACGAACGACGACTTGCCCGCCCCGTTGGGGCCGATGATGCCGAGCAGCTCACCGGCCCCAACCGTCAGGGACACGCCGTCGAGGATCGTGGCGCCGCCGACCTTCCAGCCGACCGCCTCTGCACTGATCACGACGCGAGGTGTCCGATCACTTGAAGGGCGTGACCGGCGGAGCGACGGCCGACGCCTGCAGCGTGTCGCCGAGCTGCGGTACGACGTTGCTGCCGTCCTTCTTCAGCGTGGCCGTGAACATCGGCTGGAGCAGGGCGTGGTCCTCGGCGCGGATCTCGAGCGAGCCCTTCGGGCCGTCGAACTTCCAGCCCTCGAGGGAGCTCACCATCTTGTCGACGTTGCCACCGCCGGACTCGAGCGCGTGCACGATCATCTGGCCCGCGACGAAACCGTCGTTGGTGAACAGGTCGACCGTGGCGCCCTGCTTCTTCAGTCCTGCGTCCAGAGCCTGGTAGGCCGCGTTGTCGGCCGCGCCCTCGAAGAAGTGCGAGAGGAAGTTGATCTTCGTCGCGACCTCGCCGAAGAGGGCATGCGTCGCCTTGATGTCGAGACCGGTGACGACCTTCGTGGAGTCGAAGACGCCCTGCTGACCGAGGGTCGTCCACATTGCCGTGGCGTTGGCACCGGCCCAGGCGACGAACAGCAGGTCGGGGGTGCCGCCCTTGACCTTGGTGGCGAACGGGGTGAGGTCCGTCGCGGCCGGCGGCACCTCGACGGAGCTGACCGTCGCACCCTTCGCGCCGAGGACCGCCGTGACCGCTGCGACGTTGGCCTTGCCGAAGGCGCTGTCCTGCGCGAGCACCGTGACCTTCTTGCCCTTGACGTCGCCCAGCATGGTGCCGGCCGTCGCGACGTCCTGGTAGGTCTGGCGTCCCGACCGGAACGTGTAGCGGTTGGCGCCCGTGACGGCGTCGGCAGCGGCCGGACCGGAGATGAAGAGGACCTTGTTGTCCTTCGCCAGCGGGGCCACCTGCAGCGCCACGCCGCTCGAGGTCGAACCGGCGATGATCGTGTTGCCCTGACCGATGAGGTCGGTGGCCGAGGCGACGGCCTTCGCCGGGTCGCCGGCGTCGTCCTGCTCGGTGATCTGGATGGTGTGACCGGCAACGGCGCCGGTTCCCTTCGTCGCGTAGTCGATGCCGGCCGTGAGTCCCTGCCGGTACTGCTTGCCGTAGCTCGCGAGCGGTCCGGACTTGGAGTAGACGAGGCCCACCTTGTACGGGGCGCCGGAACCACCGGAGGCGCCGGCCGTGCCGTTGTCGCCGGCTGGTGCCCCTGGCTGGCCGGGCGACCCGCAGGCCGCGACGGACAGCGTGATCATGACGCTCGCGAGCGCGAAACTCCACCGCTTGGACACCGATGTCCTCCACCTCTGGCGGGCGCTCGCGCCTTTGCTGCAACGAGATTCGTTGACGCCCAACCGTTTCGGCGAAAGTAGTTCAGGCTCGAACGGCCGACGGTGGGACCTGCCACCACAAAGACCCCGCGTGCATGTGGCTATCCGCCACCCTCCGCGGCATGTCTTTCGCGCCGAGGTGTCACAAGACGGGCTGCTGTCCCGTCTTGATGGGTGTACGCAGGCAACGAGCGAAGGAGCACGTGATGAGGGTTCTGGTGGCAGGAGCGACGGGTGCGATGGGGCGCCAGCTGGTGCCGCGTTTGGTGCGAGCCGGGCACGAGGTCCACGGCATGACGCGCAGCGAGTCGAGACAGGCCCTCCTGCAGGAGCTCGGAGCGGTGCCGGTGGTGGCTGACGCCCTGGACCCCGAGCAGGTGGCGCGGGCCGTTGCCACGGCGCGCCCCGAGGTCGTGGTGCACGAGCTGACGTCGATCGGGCCGATGGACATGCGGCACTTCGACCGCGCCTTCGCCCAGACCAACCGGCTGCGGACCGAAGGCACGGACCACCTGCTCTCCGCGGCCCGGGCGGCCGGGGTGGGGCGGTTCGTCGCCCAGAGCTTCTTCGCCGGCTATGACCGCGTCGGTGGCGGTGTGAAGACCGAGGACGACCCGTTCGGCACCGTGCCGCCGCCCGGGATGGAGCAGACCGTGGGGGCCATCCGTTACGTCGAGGACCAGGTGCTCGCCGCCTCGTGGACGCAGGGCCTCGTGCTGAGGTACGGCGGCTTCTACGGCCCGCACACCTCGCTCGGCCCGGACGGCGAGCAGACCGAAGCCGTCCGGCGGCGGAAGTTCCCGATCGTCGGTGACGGTGGCGGGGTGTGGTCGTTCATCCACATCGCCGACGCGGCCGACGCGACGGTGGCCGCTGTCGAGCGCGGCACGACGGGCGCCTACAACGTCGTCGACGACGAGCCCGCGACCGTGGCGACATGGCTGCCGATCCTCGCCGAGTCGCTCGGGGCCAAGGCACCGATGCGCGTGCCGCGGCTGGTCGGACGGCTCCTGGCGGGCGAGACTGGCGCGGTGATGATGACCGAGCTGCGGGGCGCGTCCAACGCCAAGGCCCGGCGCGAGCTGGGCTGGGCCCCCGCGCACGCGACGTGGCGTGACGGCTTCCGTGAGCTGGGCGCCCAGGCGCGCGCCGAGAGCGGTGCGGCGGCGTGACCGACGAGACGGGCTCGCCGGCAGCGGCCCCCGACCGGGAGCAGCTGCTGGCGTCCCTGCGGCCCGTCGCCTTCGGGATCGCGTACCGGATGCTGGGGAGCGTCACCGAGGCGGAGGACGTCGTCCAGGAGGCGCTGCTGCGTGTTCATCGGGCCCTCCAGTCGGGCGAGAAACTCGCCTCCCCTCGGGCGTTCACGGCCACCGTGACGACCCGGCTCGCGATGGACGAGCTGCGGTCCGCGCGCGTGCGCCGGGAGCGCTACGTCGGTGCCTGGCTCCCCGAGCCGATCCTCACCGACGGGCAGGGTGCGGGTCAGGACCCGGCTCGCGCCGCGGAGACCGCCGACTCCCTGTCGATGGCGCTGCTCGTGCTGCTGGAGAGCCTGTCGCCGGAGCAGCGCGCGGTCCTGCTGCTCCATGACGTGTTCGGCTACGGCTACGACGAGGTCGCGACGATCGTCGGCAAGGGCGAGGCCAACGTGCGCCAGCTCGCGGTGCGCGCGCGACGACACGTTGAGAACCGGCGGCCCCGGTTCACCACGACTCCGGAGCAGCAGACCGAGCTGGCGAGCCGCTTCTTCACCGCGGCCCGGACTGGTGACCTCGCCGGGCTCGAGTCCCTGCTGGCCCACGACGTCGAGCTCGTGGGAGACGGTGGGGGCAAGGCGCCCTCGCTCGCGCGCTCGCAGCGCGGCCGGAGTCGGGTTGCGCACACCCTGACCAACTGGCTGCGCGCGCTGCGCCGCCTGCCCGAGATGGAGATCCGGCTCACCGAGGTCAACGGCGACCCGGGCGCGATGTTTCTCGTCGAGGGCCGGCTGCTCGCCGTCTGGGCTCTCGACGTCCGGGGCGGTCAGGTTGCGGGCGTCCGCGCGGTGGTCAACCCTGACAAGCTCGTCCACCTCGGGCCGGTCGGCGACGCCAACGCCCTCATCCGTCGCCTCGGCGGGTCGAGGCCCGGCGACTGAGCGTTCGCGCGCCTCAGCGGCGCCGGTCGGCGACAGCCCACGAGGCGACCGCGCTGACCGCGGCAACGGTGAGGACGGACGGCCAGGCACCGATCTTCTTGGCCAGCGGGTGGGAGGCGCCGAAACCACCGAGGTAGAGCGCTGCGAGTCCGGCGGTGGGCGGAGCCCCCGCCTTGGCCAGCCAGGTGCGCCCGGCATACAGCCCGGCTGCGCCGAGCACGACGCCCCCGAGGGGACGGATGCCGGTCTCGCGGGCGGCGACGTAGCCGCCGACCAGCCCGAGGGCTGCGATGGGGGCCGTCGTCACGTCTGCTGCGTCTCGAAGCTGCATCCCTCGATCGTAGGCAACCGCCCTGTGCACGCTCCGTCCGGGGCGCGACGGGAACTTCGCGGGCGCGGCGGCCTCAGAGCCTCGGCTCGAGGTCGAGCACGAGCTGGTCGGCGGTCAGGCCGAGCTCCTCGAGGATCTGCCCGCGAGACGCGTGCTCGAGGAAGCGCTTCGGGATGCCGTAGGTGTGCACCCGCACGTCGACGTCGGCCTCGCGCAGGGCGAGCGTGACGGCTGCCCCGACACCGCCGCTGACGAGGTTGTCCTCGACCACGGCGACTGCGCCGGCACGGCGGGCGAGCGCGACGACGTCGTCACTGACCGGGATCACCCAGCGCGGGTCGATGACCCGCACGGTGCGGCCGTGGGCCGCGATCTTCTCGCCCGCCTCGGTGGCGAGCCCGGCGAAGGCGCCGACGCCGACGACGAGCAGGTCGACCTCGTCCCCGGCATTCTCGAAGAGCACGTCGACGTCACCGATGGAGCGCACCGCCGTCAGCGGGTCGGCGACGTCACCCTTCGGGAAGCGGATGACCGTCGGGCCGTCGGACACGTCCACGGCCTCGCGCAGCTGCTTGCGCACCTGCTCACCGTCGCGCGGCGCGGCGAGGCGCAGCCCCGGCACGATGGAGGTCAGCGTCATGTCCCACATGCCGTTGTGCGACGCGCCGTCGCTGCCCGTGACTCCGGCGCGGTCGAGGATGAGGGTGACGCCGGCCCGGTGTAGGGCGCAGTCCATGAGCAGCTGGTCGAAGGCCCGGTTGAGGAACGTGGCGTAGACGGCGACGACCGGGTGCAGACCCGAGAAGGCGAGCCCCGACGCCATGGTCACGGCGTGCTGCTCGGCGATGCCGACGTCGAAGACCCGGTCGGGGTAAGCGACGGCGAAGCCGTCCAGGCCGACGGGGATGAGCATGGCGGCGGTGAGCGCGACGACATCGGGACGATCGCGTCCGATCGCCACCATCTCCTCGTTGAACTCGTCGGTCCAGATGCGCCCGGAGACCTCGAACGGCAGTCCCGTCTCCGGGTTGAACTTGCCGACGCCGTGGAACTGGTCGGCCTCGTCGTCGATGGCCGGCTGGTAGCCGCGGCCCTTCTGGGTGATGACGTGGACGATGACCGGACCACCGAAGTCCCTGGCCTTGCGCAGCGCCCGCTCGACCGCCGGTTCGTCGTGGCCGTCGACGGGGCCGAGGTACTTCAGCCCGAGGTCCTCGAACATGCCCTGCGGCGCGACGATGTCCTTGATGCCCTTCTTGACGCCGTGGAGCGTCTCGAACATCGCGCCGCCGACGACCGGCGTCCGGGCGAGCGACCGCTTGCCCCAGTCGAGGAACCGCTCGTAGCCGCGGGTCGTGCGCAGGGTCGCGAGGTGGTCGGCGAGGCCGCCGATGGTGGGGGCGTAGGAGCGCTCGTTGTCATTGACGACGATGACGAGCGGCAGGGTCTTGTCGACGGCGATGTTGTTGATCGCCTCCCAGGCCATGCCGCCGGTCAGGGCGCCGTCGCCGATGACCGCGACGGTGTGCCGGTCGCTCTCGCCGCTCAGGCGACGGCCCTTGGCGATGCCGTCGGCCCAGGAGAGCGCGGTCGAGGCGTGGGAGTTCTCGACGACGTCGTGCTCGGACTCGGCGCGGCTCGGGTAGCCGGAGAGCCCGCCCTTCTTCTTCAGCTTGCTGAAGTCCTGGCGACCGGTGAGCAGCTTGTGCACGTAGGACTGGTGACCGGTGTCGAAGACGAACGTGTCGTGCGGGGAGTCGAAGACCCGGTGCAGCGCGATCGTCAGCTCGACGACGCCGAGGTTGGGTCCGAGGTGTCCACCGGTCTTGGAGACCTCGGTGACGAGGAAGGTGCGGATCTCCTCCGCGAGAGCCGGAAGCTGGTCCGCCGGCAGCGCCTTGAGTGCCGCGGGGCTCGTGATCGTCTCCAGCAGGGCCACGCTGCGTCGTCCTCTCGGTCGGTCCTTCGCCCACGCAGGTGGGTCGGTCGAGTCTACGGGTCAACGTCCGAGGGGGCCCAACGCTCCACACGGGACGCTGTCGACCTCGTCACACCATTCTCACAGTCGGGGTGCGAACACCTTGCCCTGAAGGGCCTCGTGCAGCAGCCGCGCCGACCGCGAGGCGGCGAGCAGCCGGATCCCCTCGGCCTCGATCTGACCGAGGATCTCGGTCAGCGCTTCCGCCGGGACGTGCGGACCGATCGCGACGCGGGCCTCGCGCCACGCGTCGCGCATGGCGACGACCTGGCCGTCGAGGTGCCGGCCGGCCAGCCAGGCGAGGGCGATGGGGTGACGCCGCCACGCGGCATACGCCCGGTAGTCCGGAGGGCACTGGTCGAGCAGCCACAGCACGGCGCGCTCCTCCCAGCCCGGCGTGTGGGCCGGCGGCACGCCCGGCGGCCACCCGGGAGGGGTGTGCCCGTGCTGGACCGGGGGTGTCGGAGTCGGCATGCACCCAGTCTGCCTCGCCTAGTCTCGGATCATGACGACGGTCAGCTGGGTGACGGCCCTCCTCGACCTGCCGCCGGACGTCCACGAGGCGGGCACCCGCTTCTGGTCGGCGGTGACGGCGTATGCCGTGTCGCCACCCCGCGGGGACCACGCCGAGTTCACCACGCTGCTCCCACCGGTCGGCGACCCGTTCCTGAAGATCCAGCGGACCGGAGCAACCGGACCGGGCAGGCCTGGCCTCCATCTCGACCTGCACGTGGCGTCGGTGGTTGACTCCGCTGCTCGCGCCGAGGGACTGGGAGCGGCCGTCGCGGAACGGTCCGATGACGGTTTCGTCGTGCTGCGCTCCCCCGGCGGCTTCGTCTTCTGCTTCGTGCACGAGGTTCTCACCCGACGTCCGTGGCCGACGCGCTGGCCGCAGCAGCACGAGAGCGTCGTCGACCAGGTGTGTCTCGACATCCCCCCGGCGGCCTACGACACCGAATGCGTCTTCTGGTCCCAGCTGACGGGATGGCCCGTGCGCCGCTCGGTGAGCCGACCCGAGTTCCGTCACCTCGTTCGTCCGGACGGCATCCCGATCCGGTTGCTGCTCCAGCGGCTCGGCGAGGCTGCGACGGTGCCGGTGACCGGCCACCTCGACCTCGCCTCTGACGACCGGCCCACCGAGGTGGCCCGGCACGAACGCCTGGGCGCGACGGTCGTGGCCCGCCACTCGGGCTGGACCACCCTGCGCGACCCGGCCGGCGCGCTCTACTGCGTCACCGACCGGGACCCGCGCTCCGGCCTCGGCCGCTGACCCGCCGAGGGCCCAGAACCCTCGAGTGCCCACGTCCCTGTCGTCGAGTGCTCAGTTGGCGACGAGGCAGGACGTCACCAGTTGGGCTCGTGGCGGGGCGCCCGCGGCAGGCGGTGCCGCTCCGGGTGGATGACGTAGACAATGCCACCGCTGTGCGGCACCCACACGTTCTCGAACTGCTCCCGGTCGTAGACGACGCGCACCTGAGCGTTGTCGCGCAGCAGGTGCGAAGCGGGGTCGTTGCACACGACGTCGCCGGCGCGGGTGAAACCGACGACGACCATGAGGTGGCCGTTCGTGCCGTAGCCCGCGCCGTCCAGCTCTCCCTTCTTGAAGGAGACGGACGTCACGAGCGGGATGCCTGCGGCGATGAACTCCTCGGCCTCGGTCAGCGACCGGAGCCGGGTGACGAACGCCCGCATCCGTGGCCGCGTGGCGGCGTAGGCCGCGTTGAACGGCCAGTTGCCGCATCCGTCGTAGGTGTAGTCGTAGACGTTCCGCGCGGCGAAGTCGACCTGCGGGTCGGTCTCGGAGGGCAGCGCCTCGGTCACCCAGGCCGTCTCGTCACGGCGCGGTCCGGCGCCCCAGTAGGCAAGGACCATCGAGGTCGACGTCGGCGAGCACCAGGCCTCTCCCCCGTTGTCCCACTGGGGGAAGTGGCCGATGTGCTTCTCCTGGGAGAAGGTCGGCACGTCCAGGACTCGGCCGTGAGCGCGGCCGTTGGGGCTGCGCGGGACTCGCGGCGCGTCGGGCAGGGCCGAGGCCATCGCGCCGACCGACCGCAGCCGGGGCGCGTGCCGCGTGCCGGTGGGGCGCATCAGCCGGACGACGAGCTGCCACTCGTCGAGGACGTGCCCGGAACGGGTCGCCAGGGTGTCGGTGTAGACCGTGGCGACGGTGTCGCCCTGGCCGTTCACCGACGTGCGGTGGATGCCACCTCCCTGAGCGGGGTCGTAGCGGCACCAGCGACCCAGGACGTACTCCTTGGTGGCCACGCCGCTGCTGCGTCCCCGGACCGAGACCTCGACCCACGACCCGCCCGGCGTGTCGGCATTCCACGAGGCGACGAGCTCGGTCAGCCCGAAACCGGGACGCACGACGGGAGAGACCCAGGTGGCGACGTCGTAGGAGCGCGACGTGGCGGTGTCGTCGAACGGGTCGACGTAGTCGCGCCGATCGGTGAAGCGGCTCGGGCAGAGGTCTCGTCCGCTCCACTCACGGTAGGAGACGTGGCGACCACTCGTGTCGAAGGAGCTGGGCGCTCCCACCGCGCCGGCTGATGGCGCGCCGGCGGCGCCGACCAGGGTGAGTCCCGCGGCGGAGCCGAGGAGGACGCGGCGGCTGGGCGAGCCACCGGCAGGGAGGGGGGATTGCGACATGGCACACCTTCCGGTCGGGCTGGGCGCGGCCAGTCAACACCCGCGCGCGCGTCGGAAGGGTCATGGGTGTGCAAAATCTTCGTCATCCGAGCATCAAGCGCAAGAAATGTACGCGCATCCCGCGGGACTCACACCCAGTTGGCCTCCGCGGGCGGGGTCGGCAGTGCCATTCGAGTCGGGTGCATCACGTAGGCGAGCCCGCCGTCGGACCCCAGCCAGACCCGCTCGAACTGGTCGCGCCGGTAGACCGCGCGCACCTGGTCGTTGCTCGCGACGCGGTGCGAGTTGGGGTCGTTGGACACGACGTCACCCTCGGGGGTGAACCCGACGATCGTCAGCAGGTGACCGTTCGTGTCGTAGCCGGCGCCGTCGAGCTCGTCCTCCCCGAACGTCACCGACACGACGAGAGGGACACCCGCCGCCAGGAACGCCTCGGCCTCGGTGAGGTCCCGCAGCCGGGTCACGTAGGCCCGCAGCCCCCGCGCCCCGGCGTAGGCGGTGTTGAAGGCCCAGTTGCCGGCGCCGCCGTAGGAGCGGTCGAAGACGCGGCGCACGCCGTGGACCACCTCCGGGTCGACCGCGTGCCCGACCCAGGCCACCTCCTCGCGCCCCGGGGCGTGCCCCCAGTGCTCGAGCAGCATCGTCGTCGACGTCGGTGAGCACCACGACTGGCCGCCGTTGTCCCACGCGGGAAACGTGTCGACGTGAAGGCGCTGCGAGTGCGGCGGGACCTCGACCTCGTGCCCGCGGCCGACGCCCGGGGCACTCGTCGGCTCGTCGGCCGTGATGTCGAAGCGCGAGGCGGCACCGGCGACGAGGGTGACTGTGGGCCAAGCGATCTCGTGTCGCGGAATGGCGAGGGCGGTCAGTCTCAGCTGCCAGCGGTCGAACCCGTGACCGGACGCAGCGAGCCACGTGTCCGTCTCGACGTGTCCGGAGTCGAAGTGCTGGTCGCGCACCGTCGTGCGCGTGATCGGGGACTCCCCCGCCGGGTCGTCCTCGGCCCAGCGCGCGAAGGTGAACCACGGTGTCCAGCCCGACTCGTCGGCGACCCGACCCTCGACGTGCAGCCACGTGCCTGCCGGGGTGCGCGCATTCCACGACGGGATGAGCTCCGTTGCCGCAAAAGGCGACTCGACGATAGGAGACTCCCAGGCACGCGCGGCGTAGGTGACCTGCTCGGCCTCGTCGACATGGGCGTCCGCATAGACGACGTCGCGCGAAGGAGACCAGTCGAAGCCGGTCTCCCAGGCAGTCAGAAGGGCATGGCGCTCAGTCACGCGACGAGCATGCCATCCGAGTGCGTATGCCGTCCGGCCGGGTCGGGGCGTGCCGTCCCGGAGGGGCGAGGTTGCGACCGACCCGGGCGGACGGCATACGACAGCGGTGGGGAACGGCGACGGGCCCCGCACACCGCGTGGAGCGGCGTGCGGGGCCCGTCGGGCAGTGCGCGTCAGCTGTTGACGAGCGACCGCAGGACGTACTGGAGGATGCCGCCGTTGCGGTAGTAGTCGGCCTCACCGGGGGTGTCGATGCGGACCACGGCGTCGAACTCGACCGTCTCGCCCGACTCCCTGGTCGCGACGACCTTGACCGTCTTCGGCGTCGAGCCCTCGTTGAGGGCGGTGATGCCCGTGATCGAGAAGGTCTCGGTGCCGTCGAGGCCGAGCGAGTCGGCGTTCTGGCCGGCGGGGTACTGGAGCGGGATGACGCCCATGCCGATGAGGTTGGAGCGGTGGATGCGCTCGTAGCTCTCGGCGATGACGGCCTTGACCCCGAGCAGGCTCGTGCCCTTGGCGGCCCAGTCGCGCGAGCTGCCCGAGCCGTACTCCTTGCCCGAGAGGATGACGAGCGGGGTGCCGGCAGCGGCGTAGCTCTGCGCGGCGTCGTAGATCGTCGTCTGCTCCCCGCCCTGGGTGAAGTCGCGCGTGAAGCCGCCCTCGACGCCATCGAGGAGGAGGTTCTTCAGGCGGATGTTGGCGAAGGTGCCACGGATCATGACCTCGTGGTTGCCGCGGCGCGAGCCGTAGGAGTTGAAGTCCTTGCGCTCGATGCCGTGCTCGGCGAGGTACTTGCCGGCCGGGCTGTCGTTCTTGATGGCGCCGGCGGGGCTGATGTGGTCGGTCGTCACGGAGTCGCCGAGCTTGGCGAGCACGCGTGCACCCTCGATGTCGGCGACCGGCGTCGTGTCCATCGACATGCCGTCGAAGTACGGGGGCTTGCGCACGTAGGTCGACTCGCCGTCCCACGCGAACGTGTCGCCCTCGGGGGTCGGCAGCGACTGCCAGCGCTCGTCGCCGGCGAAGACGTCGGCGTAGTCCTCGGTGAACATCTCCTGGCTGATCGAGGCCGCGATGGTGCGCTCGACGTCGGCGGGAGCCGGCCAGATGTCCTCGAGGAAGACGTCGTTGCCGTCGGTGTCCTGACCCAGGGGCTGCGACTCGAAGTCGAAGTCCATCGTCCCGGCGAGGGCGTAGGCGATGACGAGCGGCGGGCTCGCGAGGTAGTTCATCTTGACGTCGGGGTTGATGCGACCCTCGAAGTTGCGGTTGCCCGAGAGGACCGACGTGACGGCGAGGTCGTTGTCGTTGATCGCCTTGGAGATCTCCTCGTTGAGCGGGCCCGAGTTGCCGATGCACGTCGTGCAGCCGTAGCCGACGAGGTGGAAGCCGAGCTTCTCGAGGTAGGGCCACATCCCGGCCTTGTCGTAGTAGCCGGTGACGACCTTGGAGCCCGGGGCCATCGACGTCTTGACCCACGGTGCGACCGACAGGCCCTTCTCGACGGCGTTCTTGGCGAGCATCGCGGCCGCCATCATCACCGACGGGTTGGACGTGTTGGTGCAGCTGGTGATCGAGGCGATCGAGACGATGCCGTGGTCGATCTCGAACTCGCGTCCATCGGCGTCGGTGACCGAGACCTTGTTCGTCGGGCGGCCGTTGGTGGCCCCGTCGGACGGCTTGTCGCCACCGTCGTCGATGCCGGGGTCGCTGGCCGGGAAGGACTCGGCGTTGCCCGAATCGCCCTCGTCGTGCGCGACGTAGGTCGGCAGCACCTTACGGAAGGCCTCCTTGGCGTCGGTGAGCGCGATGCGGTCCTGCGGACGCTTCGGGCCGGCGATCGAGGGGACGACGGTCGACAGGTCGAGCTCGAGGTACTCGCTGTAGCGGGACTCGGGCTGGTCGGGACCGGCCTTGAGCCACATGCCCTGCTCCTTGGCGTACGCCTCGACGAGGGCGACCTGCTCGTCGGAGCGGCCGGTGAGGCGCAGGTAGTCGAGCGTGACCTCGTCGATCGGGAAGATCGCGCACGTCGAGCCGAACTCGGGGCTCATGTTGCCGATGGTGGCGCGGTTGGCGAGCGGCACCTGCGAGACGCCCTCGCCGTAGAACTCGACGAACTTGCCGACGACACCGTGCTTGCGCAGCATCTCGGTGATCGTGAGGACGACGTCGGTCGCCGTGGCGGCGGTCGGGATGGCGCCGCTCAGCTTGAAGCCCACGACGCGCGGGATGAGCATCGAGACGGGCTGGCCCAGCATGGCCGCCTCGGCCTCGATGCCGCCGACGCCCCAGCCGAGCACGCCGAGGCCGTTGACCATTGTCGTGTGCGAGTCGGTGCCGACGCAGGTGTCGGGGTAGGCGACGCCGTCGCGCACCATGACGGTGCGGGCGAGGTGCTCGATGTTGACCTGGTGGACGATGCCGGTGCCCGGCGGGACGACCTTGAAGTCGTCGAACGCCGTCTGGCCCCAACGCAGGAACTGGTAGCGCTCGCGGTTGCGCTGGTACTCGATCTCGACGTTGCGCTCGAAGGCGTCGGCGCGGCCGAAGACGTCGATGATGACGGAGTGGTCGATGACGAGCTCGGCCGGGGCGAGCGGGTTGATCCGCGCCGGGTCACCACCGAGGTCGGCGACGGCCTCGCGCATCGTGGCGAGGTCGACGACGCACGGCACGCCGGTGAAGTCCTGCATGATCACGCGCGCGGGCGTGAACTGGATCTCCGTGGACGGCTCGGCGTTCTCGTCCCACGAGCCGATGGCGCGGATGTGGTCGGCGGTGATGTTCGCGCCGTCCTCGGTGCGCAGGAGGTTCTCCAGGAGGACCTTGAGGCTGTACGGCAGGGTCTCCTGTCCGTCGACCCCTGCGAGCCGGTAGATCTCGTAGGACTGATCCCCGACCTCGAGGGTCCCCTTGGCCTTGAAGCTGTCAACACTGCCCACGTCGGGCTCCTTCCAGCAACACTGATGTCACGGTGCTCGATTTATCTTGACGTCAAGATATATCTAACCACACCGGTCCGTCCCTGTCAGTCCCTCCCTACCCGCCCATCCTCGCCGTTGCTCGGCCCGCTGTCTGCCCTTGAGCGACCCGCAGCAGCCTGCCCGTCCGCGGTGTGGCCTTCAGCCCACCTTGTTGGATCGGATGTCCCACGTGACGCTCGAGGTGCGACCTGTCGGGCCTCCGCTCGATCCGGGCTCGGCATAGTCGAAACGGATCCAGGCGGGTTGCAGGGCGACCTCCTCGTCAACCGTGTCGTCGTCACCCGAAACGAGCACCTCGGTCACGACGAGGTCCTTCATCGTCACGGTGAGGAAGGGTGCGCGGGCACCCGGTCTGGCGACGTCGAGGGTGGCCTCCTTGAGGTGCTTGCCGCTGGCGGCGAAGGAGGCAAGGTGCGGCGACGCGAGGTCGTAGTGGTGCACGATGCGGAACTCGTGGGCGCGGGCTCGACCGACTCCACCCCAACCGCCGGCCCCACCCCCGGCGTCTCCGCCCTGGGCCGTCACCCCCCAGCTCCACGACAGCACGTCCACGGCGCCTTGGTGGTCCTTGCTCTGGCTGCCACCCTCGATGCCGTCGAACTTCATGAACGCGTCCATGTCGCCTCCGCGTCGTGCCCAGCACGTCGCTCGACGCTAGCACCGCGGCCGCGTCACGGTCGCTGTTCGGCCCATCCAGCGGCTGTGGACGACAACGCCCTTCTTCTGATGGGAGTCAGGCGGCGGTCAGACGGACGTCAGCGGGGCGGGTGACGTAGCACCGCCCGGTCGGCGACGTCCACGTGCACATACCGGCCGCGTCCATCGTGAGCAGCCACCCGGAGTGATGCTTGAACCCGTGGTGCGTGCGGCAGAGGGAGACGAGGTTCTCCTCAGCCGTGGAGCCGTCCGGGTAGGGCACGACGTGGTCGAGGTCGCACCGCCGGGCTTCGACGCCGCAGCCGGGAAAGCGGCACGTGCGATCCCGATCCCGCACGCGTTGCGCCAGAGCGGCGTTGGGCCGGTACAGCAGCGGATCTCTGGCGACGGTCACACCCGTGAGCGCATCAGCGCGCGTCAGGCGCAGCACGACGTCCGGGTCGGTCAGCACCTCGACCAGTGCGGTCGAGAGGATCCATCCCGCGCGCGCATCTCGGACGCCCAGCTGGGGCGGTCGCCACCGTCCCGGATGGAGTCCCTGGTGCGCAGCCGACTCCTCGAGGACGCCGCCGAGGCCCACGCATCCCTGTCCGAAGAGCTCTGATGCGACAGCGTGCTCCGGCGCGAGCAAGGGCCCGACGACGTGCTGCAGCCCATAGGACTCCCCCGTGCCCTCGCGATGGCCCGTCGCGCCGACCCCGGCCTCTCCGGCGCAAACTGACCGACTTGACGCAGGAGCAGCCGCGGGAACAGGCGCTGCCGCGGGAACAGGCGCTGCCGCGGGAACAGGCGCTGCCGCCGGAGCGGGCGCAGCCGCCGGAGCAGGCGCAGCCGCCGGAGCAGGCGAAGGGGCCGTGGGGCCATACGTGCCGTTGTCCGTGGTCCCAGCGGCAGCGTCCTTCGGGGTGCCGACGAAGGTGGGCACCACGAGCTCCACGGTGGTGGAGACATGCGCGCTGCCGAGCAGGAGGTCGACGAAGGCGTCGGCGCGCGCCTGGTCGATCGAGCGGGAGGGGTCAGCCCTGACGTACTCGTGCGCGAGCTCATCGATCGCGGCCCACGCCTGCATCGAGGCGAAGGAGGGGATCGATGCCTTCCACCACGCCATGCCGGGGTCGACGCCGGGCTCGACCCGTACGAAGCGGTCACGCAGGCCGAGCTTCGCGCGTCGCTCGACCGCCTCCGGGTCGACGGCCACGGCGACCCGCTCGCAGACGACCCGCAGCCGACCCGGAGTCAGCGTCGGCATCTCGGGCACGGAGGTCACGGCGGCGTCGAAGAGGGGCCGCGCGCCCATGGCGACGAGCTGGGCGTGATCCACGATGACGCCCGTCTGCCTACGGTCCAGCTGCCCGTCGAGCGCCAGGGCCAGCGTGCGCGGCAGCTCGTCGACGAGGCAGAGGGCGTCCCCCACCCGCGCCTCCGCGCCGCGCGGCGTCGACCGCAGAAGGGGCGCGACACTCGAGGCGACCATCTTGATCGCGGACGGACGGTGCTCGGACCCGTCGGACCAGTCGCCGTCGAGTTCGGTGAGATCGAGCTCCTCCCGGCGGACACAGGCCGCAAGGGCCAGCTCCTGGATGGCGCCCAAGGCATTGACGGCTCGCTGCGCGACGGCGATGACCGCCTCGGCACTCGCCACGTCCAGGGTGCGCAGACGATCCGGCACGATGCGGGCCACCACGGCAGCCTGGGCGGCCGGCCGCAAGCCGTCGAAGACGTCAGCGGGCACGCCCGTCAGCACCTCGAGCACAGCACCGACAGAGACCCGTTGGGCCTCGACCGAATCCGTCCCCCTTGCCATGTTCGAACACTAGTACGAGGCGCCGACAGTCACTGGTGCCCGAGGAGAGCTTCTCGGAACCCTGAGTCCAACGGAGCCTTGGCCCCCGCAGCGGTGTCGAACCAGACGTACGTGATGACGCACGTGGCCGTCCGCACGGGGTGCGCGCCGGCCCGCCAGATCTCGTGGCGGAGCGTGAACGAGGAGGTGCCGAGCCGCTCGACGGACACCCGTATGTCGGCACGGTCGAGCGGCTTGAGGCTCGCGACCCAGTCGATCTCTGCGTGGCGCACGAGCCCCAGCCGGCCGTGCTCGGTGAACCAGTAGGGGCCGTACCCGACGCTCTCGAGGAAAGCCATCTTCGCGTCCTCGCACCACGTCAGGTAGTGCGAGTTGAAGACGACACCGGCGAGATCGATCTCTGAGAACTTCACGGCGACGGGATAGCTGAACGACATGACGACATCGTCTCGTGCCCGTGACGCAGCCGCGTCGTCAGCCCTCCGGAGGCTCCAGGACGGCGATGCACTCGACGTGGTGCGTCATCGGGAACGCGTCCCAGGCCTCGAGCGAGACGAGCCCGTAGCCGTGTGTCGCAGCGGCCTTGACGTCGCGCGCGAGCGCCGAGGGATCGCACGCGACATAGACGACCCGGCGTGGAGCCATCCGGGCGAGCAGACCCATGACGTCCTTGCCCGCCCCCGTGCGCGGCGGGTCGAGCACCGCGAGGTCGGCGGTGACGTCCTGTCCCACGAGCGACCGCAGCTCGCGGTCGACCCGGTTGGCGCGCCACTCGACGTTGTCGAGGTGCTCGGTGTTGACGACCCCGTTCTCCACCGCCACCCGGTCCCCCTCGACCCCGAGGACGAAGCCGTCGGGTGCGACGAGCTCGCCGAGACGCATCGTGAACAGGCCCGAGCCGGCATACAGGTCGATCACGCGGTCACCGGGGCGCGCCTCGAGCAGGGCCGTGACCCGGGAAAGGAAGGTCGAGGCCGCGCCCGGGTGGACCTGCCAGAAGCCACGGGCAGACACGACGTACTCGCCCTCCCAGTCGCCGTCCCGGGCGAGCTCGCCCACGAGCCCACCACCGGCGCTCGCACCATCGGGTGCGGGCAGCGGGACGAGCACCGGCTCGTCCGGATGGGCGGCGTCGACGACATCGACCGACTCGACGTCGGGCCACTCGGTGTCGAGAACGCCGGAGTCGATGACTGCCCGCGTGGCGATGAGGCAGTCGTCGAGCCGCACGATGTCGCGGGATCGGTGCCGCCGCAGGCCGGCACGACCAGACTCGTCGACGGCGAACTCGACGCGGGTGCGCCACCGCAGACCGTCCTCGTCGCCCGGCACTCGCCGCACGTCCACCTCGACCTCGAGGCCGGCGATCCGCGCGAACTGCTCCCTCACGACCGCCGCCTTGAGCGCGCGCTGCGTCTCGAGGGACGCGTGCTGGAAGTCGCACCCACCGCAGAGGCCCGGGGCGGCATACGGGCACGGGGCGGGGACGCGGCCCGGAGCCGCCTCGAGCACCTCGACGGCGTCGGCGCGCACGAAGCTGTCGCCCACCCGTCCCTCGGTGACCCGCGCGACGACGCGCTCGCCGGGCAGCGTGTGGCGCACGAAGACGACCTGGCCCTCGTGGCGCGCCACGCAGTGTCCTCCGTGGGCCACCGGCCCGACCTCGACGGTCCACTCCCGGCCGACGAGCGACTCACCACCGGCAGCGCGCTCGCGGGTCTGGCGCCCGCTCACAGCGCCCCGCCGCGCACGGACCCGCTGATCGGCGGCTCGTCGATCCAGTCACGCTCGGCGCCCTCGGACGACTGGAGCTGCCACGGCACGCTGACGACCATGACGCCCGGCGTGAAGAGCAGGCGGGCCTTGAGTCGCAGGGCGCTCTGGTTGTGCAGCACCTGCTCCCACCACTTCCCGAGGACGTACTCCGGGAGGTAGACCGTGACGATGTCGCGCGGGTTGCCGCTGCGGATCGAGCGGACGTAGTCGAGGATCGGCTTGGTGATCTGGCGGTAGGGCGACGACAGGACCTTCAGCGGCACCGGGATCTCTCGCTGGTCCCACTCGTCGAGCAGGGACTGGGTCTCATCGGGGTCGACGTCGACCGTGACGGCCTCGAGGTAGGACGGTCGGCTCGCACGGGCGTATGCGAGTGCGCGCATCGTGGGCTTGTGCACCTTCGAGATGCAGACGATGGCGTGGACGTGGCTCGGCAGCAGCGGGCGCTCGACGTCCCAGTCGATGGCGAGCTCGTCCCGCACGCGGTTGTAGTGCTTCTTGATGCCGAGCATGAGCACGAAGAGCACGACCATCGCGAGGATGGCGTACTTCGCGCCGGCCTGGAACTTCGTGAGGAGCACGACGACGAGCACGATCCCCGACATCGCCGCACCGACCGCGTTGATGACGCGGGAGCGCTGCATCCGCGCCCGCTCCTTGGCGTCGCGCTCGAGCGTGAGGTTGCGCGTCCAGTGCCGCACCATGCCGATCTGGCTCGTCGTGAAGGAGACGAACACCCCGACGATGTAGAGCTGGATCAGCGCGGTGACCTCGGCCTTGAAGACGATGACGAGGACGATGGCCGCCCCGGCCAGGATGAGGATGCCGTTGCTGAAGGCGAGCCGGTCGCCGCGGGTGTGCATCTGGCGGGGTAGGTATCCGTCCCGCGCGAGGATCGAGCCGAGGACCGGGAACCCGTTGAAGGCGGTGTTGGCGGCGAGGACGAGGATCAGGCCGGTGACGATCGAGACGAAGATGACGCCGAGGTGGAAGTTGGCGAAGACCGCCTCGGAGAGCTGACCGATCACCGTCTGCTGCACGTAGGAGTCGCCGACCGGCTTGCCGTCCCGGTAGAGCTGGGTGGCAGGGTTGTCGGCGATCTTGATCCCGGTCCACTGGCTGAGCACGATGATCGACCCGAGCATGGTGACCGACAGCGCGCCCATGAGCAGCAGGGTCGCCGCGGCGTTGTCGCTCTTGGGTTTCTTGAAGGCAGGCACGCCGTTGGAGATCGCCTCGACACCTGTCAGGGCGGCGCAGCCGGACGAGAACGCCCGCAGCAGCAGGAAGGCGGCAGCGAGGCCGGTGAGGCCCTGGCCCTCTTCCGGCTTGAGGGTGAGGGGGGCGCTCGCGGCGGGGGCCAACGTGCTGGCGAAGTGCTGGATGATGCCGTAGATGCCCATGCCGATGATGGCGAGCATGAAGGCGTAGACGGGGACGGCGAAAGCCTTGCCCGACTCGCGCACGCCGCGCAGGTTCATGGCCGTGAGGAACGCGATCAGGGCCACGGCCACGATGACTTCGTGACCGCGGACGAACCCCAGCACCGTGGCGGCGTTCTGCACACCGGAGGAGATCGACACCGCGACCGTCAGGACGTAGTCGACGAGCAGGGCGCTTGCGACGGTGAGTCCAGCACGAGGCCCGAGGTTGACCGTCGCCACCTCGTAGTCGCCACCCCCCGAGGGGTAGGCGTGGACGTTCTGGCGGTACGACGCGACGACGACGACCATGACGAGGACGACGGCCACGGTGATCTGCCAGCTGTGCGAAGCGACGAAGGCGCCGCCGGCCAGACCGAGCATGAGCAGGATCTCGTCGGGGGCGTAGGCCACCGACGACAGCGCGTCGCTCGCGAAGATCGGCAACGCGAGCCGCTTGGGCAACAGCGTCTCCCCGAGCTTGTCGCTGCGCATCGCGCGGCCGAGGAGGAGGCGCTTGAACAGCGATCCGGTACCGGGCACGACGACACTGTATGCCGGATCGTGACGACGCACCGACCCGCTCAGGCCCGCTCGCCGCCGCCACGGAACCTGCCCGAGAACGTATGCCGTCACGGTGTAGCGTCGCGTCCGTGCACTTCGTCATCATGGGATGCGGCCGCGTCGGGTCGACCCTCGCCCGCACCCTGGGCCGAGGCGGTCACGACGTCGCCATCATCGACGCCGACGCGTCGGCCTTCCGTCGGCTCGGCACCTCCTTCGAGGGCCAGACCGTCACGGGCATCGGCTTCGACCGAGACACCCTCGTGGCAGCGGGCATCCGGGACGCCTACGCCTTCGCCGCCGTGAGCAGCGGCGACAACTCCAACATCCTCGCGGCCCGCGTGGCGCGCGAGACGTTCGGGGTCGAGCACGTCGCCGCCCGGATCTACGACCCGCAGCGCGCCATGGTCTACCAGCGGCTCGGCATCCCGACCGTCGCCACCGTGCGGTGGACGTCCGACCAGATGATCCAGCGGCTGCTGCCCCAGGGCGCCGTCCCCGAGCTCACCGACCCGAGCGGCAAGATCGTCATCGCGGAGGTGCCGCTGGCCGAGGCCTGGGTCGGTCGGCACCTCACCGAGGTCGAGGAGCAGACCGGCGCCCGCGTCGCCTACGTCACCCGGCTCGGGGAGGGCACCCTCCCCCGCCCCGACATGGTCGTGCAGCAGGGCGACCTCGTCCACCTCACCGTCCCCCGCGACGACCTCGCTCGTGTCGAGCGGCTCTGCGACCAGGCCCCGGCCCCCCACTGACCGGCTCAGGAGAAGAAACCCCCATGCGCGTCGTCATCGCCGGAGCCGGAAGCGTCGGCCGCTCCATCGCCCGTGAGCTGCTCGGAAACGGGCACCAGGTCCTGCTCATCGACAAGGACGCCGACGACGTCCAGGCCTCACGTGTGCCCGAGGCGTCGTGGCTGCTCGCGGACGCCTGTGAGCTCGCCGCCCTCGAGGAGGCGCGGCTCGAGGAGTCGGACGTGTGCGTCGCCGCCACCGGTGACGACAAGGCCAACCTCGTGCTCTCCCTGCTGGCCAAGACGGAGTTCGGCGTGCCGCGCACGGTCGCCCGGGTCAACAACCCGAAGAACGAGTGGATGTTCGACGAGTCGTGGGGCGTCGACGTCGCGGTGTCGACCCCCCGGCTCATGACGGCGCTCATCGAGGAGGCCGTGAGCATCGGCGACCTCGTGCGCATCTTCGAGTTCCAGCAGGGCCGCGCCTCGATGGTCGAGATCACTCTCCCCGAGGGCAGCCCGTTCGCCGGCCGGCGCGTCGGCGACGTCGACTGGCCCACCGACACCGTGCTCGTCGCGATCATCCGCGAGGAGCGTCCGCTCGCTCCGACGCCGGACGACGCGATCGAGGCCGGCGACGAGCTGCTCTTCATCACCACGACCGAGCAGGAGGACCGCCTCCAGGACCTCGTGGCTCCCGGCGAACGGCACCACGCCGACAGCGAGAGCTGAGTACGACCGTCCCCGCAGGGCTCCTGACCCAGGGGGCAGGCGTCAGGCCAGGCGATTCGGGTCGATCGGCGTGCGACCGCGCATCAGGATGGCGCCCATGGCCGTGATGGCGACGAGGTAGGCCGGGAACCCGAGCGCCACCTTCGCGACGCCGAGCGCCGCCACCTGCTCGGCCAGATAGAGCGGCACCATGATGGCCAGCCGCACGACGTTGAGAGCGACGAGCACCCACGTCAGGCGCGCCGCCACCGTGACGATGCCGGCGTGCTTGCGCCACCAGGACGGGTCCTTGGCGAAGGCCTCAGGCTCGGCGATGCCGACGACGAAGCCGAAGAGCGGCCACCGGGTCAGGTTGGTCACGAGGAAGAGGACGAGTAGCCCGGCGTTCTGGAGCATCCCCGGCAGGAAGGCGTCCTCGGCCTTGCCGGACCGCAGCGCGAAGAACGCCGAGATGCCTACGCCGACAGCGGCGTAGGCGATGAACTTCGGGTCCTGCCGCTGCACGAGGCGCAGCAGGAGCAGCAGGACGACGCAGCCGCCGGCGACGAGAAGCGTGGTGCGCAGGTCTTGGGTGACCATCCAGGCGATGGTGAAGGCGAGCACGGGGATGGCCGTCTCGACGGCGCCGCGCCAGCCCCCGATGGCGTCGGACAGCTTGTCGCGCAGCAGCTCCTCGACGGTGTCGTAGCGGCGCAGGTCGGCCTCGGAGCGCTCGACTCCGTCGCCCTCCTCCGCCCGGTCCTCTGCCCGGTCCCCTGCGCCCGACATCGTGGCGTCGCCGTCAGCCATGCGTCTGTCCTGCCCTGCCGATGAGCTCGTACGCGGGGTTGAACATCGTCATGACCTTCCGGCGTCTGGTGATGCGGCCGGTGGCCCGGATCTTGACGCCCGGGACGATGCCGGCGATGCGTCGTCGGCCCAGCCACACGAGGTGGAGCGACTCGGTGCCGTCCCAGATCTCGACATCGAGTGCCGGGGTCTCCTCGCGGGGCCGCAGCGTCACCGAGCGCACATCGCCCGCAACGGTGACCGTGGTGCGCTGGGGTGCACCGCCGATGTGGACCACTCCGTCGAGGACCGATGACTCGTGACGGAGCTCGGCTGCCTCGAGCTCGTGCGCGGATCGCGTCAACCGCTCGGTGAGCCGCCGCAGGGCGCTGGGCTGGCCCGTGCTCACGGCCGCGACCCGCCTCGCAACGGGGCCGGACACGGGCCGGCCATCAGCGGACCTCGGTGATCTCGGGGCCGCGCTCGAACGGGTTGAGGTCGGGGCCCTCCGTGGCGCCGGTGGTGTCGGCGCCCTCGGCCTGGTCCGCGCCCTCTGCATCGGGCAGGCGCAGCGGCAGCAGCTCGCGCGGCGGCATGGCCTCGTCACCTCGGTCGATGACCGCGGTGCGGATGACCTCGTGGACCGCGTCGGCGGCAGCAGGCTCGATGGCGGCCCGACCCGAGACGACGGCACGGAGGAACCAGCGGGGACCGTCGACGCCGACGAAACGAGCCGGCATGAAGACGGTGCGGCCGTTCTGGTCCGCCTGCGGCATCCGCGTGAGCAGCTCCTCCCCGAACTCACCCGTGAGGACCTCGGCGGTGCCGCCGGCGTCGACGATGCTCGCGGCGATCTCGTTGCGGATGTCGACCCACACGCCTTCGGTGCGCGGCGCGGCGAAGGCCTGCAGCTGCACGGCCGACTCGCCGATCACCGCGGTCACACCCGTGATCTGCTGCTCCTGCTCGTTGACCTCGAGGCGCAGCTCCATGCCCTGGTGCCCGCGCAGCCAGATCGCGCCGAGGTTGAGGTAGTCGCTGTCATCGTCGACCGCGCTCCGGTCGAGCGGGCCCGCGGCGCCGTCGCGGCCCCCGGCCACTCCGTCCGTGCCAGCGTCCGTGTCACCGTTCGCGTCGTCGTTCCCCTCGTCCACGGCCTGGTCCTGCCCGATGGGGTCGAACCCGCCGTCGGCCGGATCTGCGTCCACGGAACCGGTGTCCGTGCGGTCCTTCGACTTGCCCCGGCTGAAGAGTCCCACGTCATTCCGTCCTTTGAGTCCTGCTGTCCGGCGGGCGTCGTGCCCATCCGGAGTGGTGGTCGTCGTGGCGCCGACGCAGCGCCCGGCGCACCGTATCCGATGATCACGCCTCGCGGGGCGTCTCCCCCGTTGTCTGCCCCGTTGTCTCCCTCTGCGTCTCCCTCTGCTGCGTCTCCCCCAGTGTCGGCGTGGTCGGCGAGGTGGCGCCCCCGGGACCGAAGCCGCCGGTGGATCCATGTCCAGTGTCCCCCCGACCGGTCTCGTCGAGCGAATCCACCTCGACGAACGTCGCCCGCTCGACGCGCTGGACGACGAGCTGGGCGATCCTGTCGCCGCGGCGGACCGTGAACGGCTCGGACCGGTCGAGGTTGACGAGGTTGACGAGGATCTCGCCGCGGTAGCCCTCATCGACGGTCCCGGGCGCATTGACGATCGAGATCCCGTGGCGGGCAGCGAGCCCCGACCTCGGGTGCACGAAACCCGCGTGGCCGGCCGGGAGTGCCAGCGCGACGCCCGTGGGGACGAGCACGCGCTCGCCCGGCTCGATCGTCACGTCCACCCGCGCGCACAGGTCCGCGCCGGCGTCGCCCGGGTGGGCGTAGGAGGGCAGGGGCAGGTCCGGGTCGAGCCGCCGGACCGGGACAGCACAAGGGTCGGTCACGAGGACCGACCCTACTGGCTCCAGGACCTGCTGCTGCCTGGTCGCAGGTGCGCTCAGGCGGCGCACTCCGTGCAGATCATCACGCCGTTGCTCTCCTTGGCGAGCTGGCTGCGGTGGTGGACGAGGAAGCAGCGTCCACAGGTGAACTCGTCAGCCTGCTTGGGCAGCACGCGGACCGACAGCTCCTCGCCGGAGAGGTCGGCACCGGGGAGCTCGAAGCCCTCGGCCTGCTCGGTCTCGTCGACGTCCACGCTGGACGACGTCTTGTCGACCCGACGTGACTTCAGCTCCTCGATGGAGTCCTCGTTCAGGTCGTCGTCAGTCTTGCGTGGCGCGTCGTAATCGGTTGCCATCTGGTTGTCTCACTTCTACTCGTGATGCGCCTTGCGGTGTGTGACGCGGAGAACGCTCACAGGCTCCCACTTGTTCCCGTGGGACCCTCGCCGTCAACGTCCTTGTCAGCAGCGACGAAACATGTCCGCGTGCCGCGTATGGTGCCCCATCCCCACAGCGTTGTCACCTTGCCCGACCCAAGGCCTGAGACGGAGGCGGGACGCATCCCCCACGCCTGCCGTTTTCGGACCAAGAGTTCACCGCGCCTTTGCCTTTCACCGACTGTCGGGGGTGGACATTGGGGGTCCCACGGCGCGGTAGGGTCTTCGGACTCGACCGATCGACAACCCAGGCCCGGAGGTGGCACCCATGACCGAGTTCGTCGACCAGATCAGGCAACGCGTCAACGACACGCTGGGCGACCTTGCCGACGCGCGCAGGGCGGATGACGACTTCCGGGTGCAGGTGCACACCGGAGAGCTGGAGTCCTTCGCCCGCCTCGCCGCCGAGAACGGCATCCGCGTCCCCGGGCTCGAGCCGTTCCAGGCGGCGTGAGCCCGGTCCGCGGTGCAGGGAGTGGGCGTATGCCGCCCGCTCCCCAGGACGAGAGACGCCCCCCTCGGCACAGCCGGGTGGGGCGTCTGTCGTATGTGGACGGGGTGACGGGGAAGGTCAGTCGGCGACGTCACCCTGGGTGACGAAGAGGGCCCGCACGTCCTCGACGAGTGCTGGGCCGGCGGCCACGGTGAGGGCCTTGCCCGGTGCGCTCTCAGCCCCCTCCCCCGCGCCGACGACGACGCCACCTGCCTCCTCGACGACGAGCCAGCCGGCCGCCAGGTCCCAGGCGTTGAGGCCGCTCTCGGCGTAGGCGTCGACGGAGCCCTCGGCGACCCGGACGAGGTCGAGAGCGGCGCTGCCGATGCGTCGGATGTCGCGGACGAGTGGCAGCACCCGCAGGAGGACCTCGGCCTGACGACGGCGCACCGCAGGGTCGTAGCCGAAGCCGGTCGCCAGCAGGGAGCGCCCGAGCCGATCCTCGGCCGACACCGAGAGACGGATCGGCGCGGTGCCGGCGGTCCGGTCCTCCGGGCTGGTCCAGGCCCCGGTGCCGCGACCGGCGTGGTGCACGAGACGCAGGCTGGGGTCGGCGACGGCCCCCGCCACTGGCGCCCAACCGCCTTGGGAGCGGGCGTCGCCGACGACGACGGCCACGGACACGGCATACGCGGGGATCTCGTAGAGGTAGTTGACGGTGCCGTCGATCGGGTCGAGCACCCACGTCAGGCCGGACGTCCCGACGACGTCGACCCCCTCCTCCCCGAGGATGCCGTCGTCGGGGCGGGCCTGCTGGATGAGCCGGTGCAGCAGCTCCTCGGAGCGCCGGTCCATGACGGTCACGACGTCGGTCTCGCTCGACTTCGTCGCGGCCACGCCCATGCGCTCCGGCCGCTCGTCGCGGATGAAGCGTGACGCCTCGGTGGCGACGTCGATGCAGAGCCTCTCCAGCTCCTCGACGCTGACACCCTCGGGCAGTGCTGGCGACGTGTGAGTCGTCATCGCCGGCCTCAGTCGCTGCCGCACAGGGCGGGTCGCGCCTGGCGCAGGTTCGGGCAGCAGCCGGGGGCACACACCGACGGCATCCGACCCTCGAACTGCGGGACGTCCTCGCCGCGCGCCTCCGCGGCACGCTCGAGCAGAGCGTCGACGAGGTCGCTCACGAAGACGGCGTCGGTGCCGACGGTCGGGACGCGGACGTGCGTCAGCCCCAGCTCGTCTGCCGTCGCCTGCGCCTCGGTGTCGAGGTCGTAGACGACCTCCATGTGGTCGCTGACGAACCCGATGGGCGCCGTGACCACGGTGCGGACCCCGGCGGCCGCGAGCTCGCGCATGCGGTCGTTGACATCGGGCTCGAGCCACGGCTGGTTCGGCGGTCCCGAGCGCGAGCAGAAGACGAGCTCTCCCGTCAGGTCGCGGCCGAGGACGCGGTTGGCCTCGTCGGTCAGCCGGGACGCCAGCGCCAGGTGCTGACGCTGGTAGAGGTTGCCCTCGCCATCACCCGGTCCGGACGTGTCGTCCATGGCCTCCGGGATGGAGTGCGTGACGAAGAGCAGGGCGATCTCAGAGTCCGGGGCGCCATCGAGGGCACGGAGCGAGCGCACCAGCTCACCGCCGTTGGCCTCGGCGAACCCGGGCCGAGGGGCGTACTGGGCGACCTTGTCGATCTGCAGCTCGATGCCCTCGTCGGCGACGGCGGCAACAGCGTCGGCGAGGTTCTCGCGGTACTGCCGGCACGACGAGTAGCAGGAGTAGGCGCTCGTCGTCAGCGCGACGACCCTCCGGTGGCCGGCCGCATGGCTCTCGCGAAGGGCGTCGTCGATGAAGGGCGCACTGTTGCGGTTGCCCCAGACGATCGGCGCGTCGATGCCACGGGCGTCGAGCTCGGCTCGCAGCGTGGCGATGAGGGCACGGTTCTGGTCGTTGATCGGGCTGCGGCCACCGAAGTGGTGGTAGTGCGCGCCGACGGACTCGAGCCGCTCGTCCGGGATGCCGCGGCCGGCGGTGACCCGTCGGAGGAAGGGCATGACCTCGTCGGGACCCTCGGGGCCGCCGAAGCCCAGCAGGAGCACGGCGTCGTACGGCTCGAGCGGGGAGCGCTCGTCGGAGGCCGAGGGTTCGGACTCGGGAGTGGGCTCGGGGGTGGGTGCTGCGTCTGGTGTCATGTCTCCGCCATCGGTCGTGAGCAGGGTCTGTGGTTGCGCCTGTCGTTCGGCGCGCGCGCTACGTGGGATGGGAGCGCAGGGGCGTCGGGGCGTTGAGGTGGAGGCGCACCGCGAGCATCCTCAGGGCGAAGACGACCCCGGCTGCGGTCCACAGCACCCAGTCCTGCAGCGACCCGAGCTGGGCCGCGACGACGACGACCACGGAGCCGAGCATCGCCGGCACGGCATACAGCTCGCGTCGCAGCACCTCGGGAACCTGGCCGGCGAGCACGTCACGCACCACGCCGCCACCGACGGCGGTGATGACGCCGACGAGGACTGCGGCAATGGCTGACACCCCCGGTGTGGTCACCGCCTTGAGGCTGCCCGCGACGGCGAAGGCACCGAGGCCGGCCGCATCGAGGACTCGGACGAAGCGGGTGATGCGCTCGACGCCGGGATGGAACAGGAAGGTCACCAGGCCGCCCAGGGCAGCGGCGGTCAGCAGTCGCCAGTCGCTGATGCCGACCGGCGGGATGTCGCCGATGAGAAGGTCGCGCACGATGCCGCCGCCGAGGGCAGCGGCGCACGCGAGCACGAGGACCCCGAAGAGGTCGAAGCGTTTCTTGACGGCGACGAGCCCGCCGGACAGCGCGAAGACGAACACGCCGACGAGGTCGAGGGCGAGCTGCGCGGACGCGAATGAGGTGGGCATGCCAGAGCAAACGGTACCTGTGCGGCGTGGGCGCTTTGGCGTCCACCCGAGCCGGTGGCATGCTCGACTGCACGGCGCACCGGTGTGAGCAGAACTCCACCCACCGGAGCCGCCGGCGCGCACATCAGGCACGACCACGCAGACTCGTTACCGGGAGACCCACCCATGCAGCACCTCAGGCTCGTCGGCGTCCACGAGGACGGACTGCACCTGCTGCTCGCCGACGACGAGGGCAACCGCTTCACCGTCCCCCTCGACGAGGCCCTCCGTGCCGCGGCACGGCGCGACCGTCCGCGGCTCGGCCAGCTCCAGATCGAGATCTCCGGCGGTCTGCGCCCCAAGGACGTCCAGGCGATGATCCGGGCCGGCATGACGGCCGAGGAGGTCGCGGAGCGTGCAGGCTGGAGCGTCGAGAAGGTCCACCGTTATGAGGGACCGATCCTGGCCGAGCGCGAGCACGTCGCCAGCCTGGCCCGTCAGGTGCGCCTGCGTCCCCGCGGCGGCTCGTACGGCGGCGCTCCCACCCTCGACGCCCGGGTCGCCGAGCGCCTCCGCACCCGTGAGATCGACGCCGACAGCGCCCAGTGGGACTCGCGGCGCACCGACAAGGGCGCCTGGACCGTGCTCCTCCTCTTCAACGCCGGCGGCCGACAGCGCGAGGCCGCTTGGTCGTTCGACCCGCTGGCCCGCACGGTGTCGGCGGTCGACGACGAGGCCCGCTGGCTGAGCGAGGACGAGGACCAGCAGGCACCGGGCCCCAT
Organism: Terrabacter sp. 01T434; assembly: GCF_056398545.1. Taxonomy (NCBI): domain Bacteria; kingdom Bacillati; phylum Actinomycetota; class Actinomycetes; order Micrococcales; family Intrasporangiaceae; genus Terrabacter; species Terrabacter sp. 01T434. The sequence continues at coordinate 192,826 of NZ_JBFTPP010000004.1, read as the reverse complement.
CCCCGCCCCGCACCTCGCGGCGTCCACCCGTCCGAGCCGCGTCTACGACGTCGAGGCAGAGGGTGGCGTCGGCGCGTCGGCGCGTCGCCGCGAGGGCGAGACCGTCGACCTCATGGCGGCCATGCGCGAGCGGAGCGCACAGCGCGGACGTCGGCGCCGCCCGAAGTCCACCGAGGTGCCCGGGCTCGACGAGGCGCCGGAGGAGGCACTCCCCCTCGAGGAGGTCGCCCGCGACCCCCGCGACGAGCTACCGCCGCCGGCCCACACCCACCCCGAGGACGACCCGGAGGTCGTCAAGACCGGCACGGTCGAGGAGCGGGTCGGTGCCGAGGCCGCCCAGCGCAAGGTGCGTCGCACCGAACCCACCCAGCCCGTGCGCCAGGTGCCCAGCGGTCCGGCCGAGGCCGACTCCGCCTCCCCGGTGGACGCCCCCGCTCACCCTCCGGCCGAGCCGGGAGATCTCTCCGGGGGTGACGAGACCGACGGACGCGCCGACAGCAGCGACGATGCAGGCGAGGCATCGACGGAGACGGACGCCGTTGACGCCGTTGACGCCGTGGACGCCGTTGACGCCGTTGACGCCGTGGCTGAGGACGCCGCAGAGTCCGCGGAGTCCACAGCCGCGGTCGGCGACGAGGACCCGCACGAGACGGGTTCCGGACCCGAGGCACACGACGAGCCCGATTTCGAGGAGCGACCCCTCCGTCCGGCAGTGCGCCGGCGGCCGGAGCCGCAGCCGGTGTCCCGCACGGCAGCAGAACGCCCTGGTGGCAGCAACGACACCACGGGCTCCGACACCTTCGACGAGGGCGGCGACAGCCTCGAGATCATCGAGGAGCGCCCACTGGCTCCGCGGGCGAAGCCGGCTCCCCGCCCCGCGCCGGCAGCGCGCAGGTCGGGCCGGCCGAGCGTGCCGAGCTGGGACGACATCATGTTCGGCCGCAAGAACGAGTGACCTGACCCGCTGACGCCCCGACCGGCACACCCGGCCTACCCCCCTTCCCGCGAGAGCGAGCGGGACGGCATACGGCCTCGGGAGGGCTCAGTCGGCCTGCGTGATCGGCAGGGGCGGCAGGGGGCACACGTCGAGGTCGAAGGGCAGCACCTCGGGCGACACGGCGGCGGCTCGGGCGGCGTGCGAGGTCATCCGACGCATGTAGTGCCGGCGGCAGAGCACCTCGTACTCGACGACACCCGTGGTCCCCGGCTTCGTGTCGCCGACGACGACCTGCTCGCCCTCGACGACCATGCCCCCGTCCATGACGCGCGCGTTCGTCGTGGCCCGGCGGCCGCACCAGCACAACGCCTCGACCTGGAGGACCTGCACGCGGTCGGCGAGCTCGATGAGCCGCTTGCTGCCGGGGAAGAGCTCGGTGCGGAAGTCGGCGGTGATCCCGAAGGCGAAGACGTCGACGTCCATCTCGTCGACGATGCGCGCGAGCTGCTCCACCTGGTCACCGGTGTAGAACTGGGCCTCGTCGCAGATGAGGTAGTCGATGCGCGTCCCAGCCGTGGCCCGCCCGACGATGGCCTCCCAGAAGTCGAGGTCGTCGCCGACCTCGAGCGCACCCGTGGACAGACCGAGGCGCGAGCTGAGGACGTTGCTTCCGGCTCGGTCCATCTTCGTGAAGATGAGGCCGACCCGACCACGCGCGCCGTGGTTGTGGTCCATCTGCAGGGCGAGGGTCGACTTGCCACAGTCCATGGTTCCGGAGAAGAAGACGAGCTCAGCCACGAGGCACCACCCTAGGCGCCGCGGCGCGGTGGCACCACGACCACCGGCACGGCGAGTTCCGCATCGCTGGTCGACCCATGCAGGCCGAGCAGCGCGACGACCTCGGGCCTCATGAGTCCCGAGTGGACGACGGCGAGGGAACCGCTCATGGCGACGACGAGGTCCCCGATCCGGCCCTCGACCTCGAGTCGCACCGGACCGAGCCAGCCCTCGTCGACGAGCCTCTCGCGGCTGAGGATCCGGGCCCCGAGGCCGAGGCGCGACGCCCACGCGGCCTCGACGTCCGCGGTCGCGCCCTGCTCGGTGTAGAGCTGCAGGTTGCGCGGCTCGCCGCCGAGGTGACGCACGCCGGCCATGAGCGCCGGCTCGTGCACGAGATCGAGGCGGTCGTGGAAGGGGACGTCGACCATGCCGTGGTCGGCCGTGACGACGATCGACGTGTCGTCCGGCACCCGCGCAGCAAGCTGCCGCAGGGCGGCGTCGACGGACTCCACCTCGTCGCCCCACTGCCACGACTGGCAGCCGTGCACGTGACCGACCTTGTCGACCTCGCCCCAGTAGAGGTAGACGAGCGAGCGCGGCGCCGCGCGAACGGCGGCCACCGCGGCGTCGACGCGGTCCTCGAGTGAGCGCGCCGCGCGGAAGCGACCACCGCGCAGCGCCGCGGTGGTGAGGCCCGACCCGTCGAAGTAGTGCGGACCGACCATCGTCACCGACACACCGTCGTTCTCGGCGGCCTCGAAGACGGTCTCGTTCGGCTGCCAGGCCCGGGGGTCGGGTCCGCCCTCCCACGACAGCTCGTTGAGCAGCCGGTCGGTGGCCGGGTCGAGGACCTGCATCCCGACGAGCCCGTGGGACCCCGGCGGGAGGCCCGTGCCGAAGGTCCCCATCGACGTCGCGGTCGTCGAGGGGAACCCGCAGGGCACCCGGTGCGCGGTCGGGAGGTGGCTGCGGAGGAAGGGCGCGTGGCCGCTGCGCTGGCGCAGCAGGTCATGCCCGAGCCCGTCGACGAGGACGACCACCGTGCGCGGGACGGCGGGCAGCTCGAAGACGTCGCGACCGGCATACCGCCTCACCCCGAGGCGGTCGGCGACCGAGGGCAGCACGGACGCGAGCGTGCCGGCGGACCAGTCGGTCGGCGCGGGGGCGTCGGCAGTCACATCGGGAGCCACGGCGCAGCGGTCAGCGGGCCGTGCCGCCGCCGATGCTCGCCGAGAGCACCCGGGCGAAGTGCATGGCCCGGCCCACGGCGTCCTCGCCGTCGGCGGCCGAGCTGATGCGCAGCGAGATGTCGTCAGAGGCGATGGTGCCCTCGAAGCCGTGGTCGGCCGTGCAGTCGGGGTCGCCGCACTGGGCAGGGATCATGTCGAGCCGGCTGACGGCCCCCCACCCGAGGGTCAGCGTGAGGTCACGTCCGTGGGTCCCGGGCGTGAAGGTGTCTGGCTGCCCCACGACGTGGGTCAGCATGACGCCGCGGACGGCGGCGAGCGGCACCGTCTCGGTGGTGGCCGTGGCCATGAGCTTGTCCTCGGACTCGGCATGGTCGTCGGCGTGGGCGATGACGAGACGCAGCGGGGTGACGACGAGGACGGTCACGTGCCGACGCACGGTCTCGTGGTCGAAGGTCGTCTCCTGGTGCACGAGGTGTGAGACGACCTCGTCGTCGGCGATCGCGGACTCGACGACGTCGCAGACGAGCGAGGGGTAGTAGCCGGCTCGGGTGATCGCCTCGGTGAGGTCTTCGGGAAGGGCCCGGCCGGTGCCCGGAATGGCGCGTCGCATGACCCCATCCTTGCACTCGTGCGCCGCGGAGCCCGCCGGGCCGCCCACAGCCCCCACGCAGGGCCGCCACAGCCCGGCGTCGCTCGCTCCTGCCGTGCCCCCGGACGAGGTCAGGTCATGCGCCGCCGGCCCGGGTCCTTGCGCACGAGCGGCGGGCGCACGACGACCTCGGCGCCGAGGACGTCGACGCCCCCGGTCCAGGCGTTGACGGGGTTCAGCTCCACCGACGAGAGCTCGGGGTGGTCGTCCGCGAGCACGGACAGGCGGGCGATGAGGTCGGCGAGTGCGGCCCGGTGCACGGGAGCCGCGCCCCGGTGACCGCTGAGCAGCGGTGCCGCCTTGACGCCGTCGATGAGGTCGGTGACGTCGACGTCGGTGAGCGGCGGGATGCGGTGCGCCACGTCGCCGAGCAGCTCCGTGGGAGGCCCGGCGACGGAGAAGCTGACGACCGGCCCGAAGAGCGGGTCCTCGCTCGCACGGATGACGCAGGAGACGCCGGGCACGGCCATGCGCTGCACGACGAAACGGTCAGCCCCCAACGGCCCCAGCCGCTGGGTGAGCGAAGTGTGTGCGTCGCGGACCGCCTCGGCGTCGACGAGGTCGCCGCGGACGCCGACGAGGCCGGGCTGGTGGCGGACCACCGGCGACGTGGACTTGAGGATGACGGGATACGTCAGCTCCGTCGCGGCGGCGACCGCGGCGTCGACTCCGGAGACCTCGACCGCCGGCCAGACGCGTATGCCGTAGGCACCGAGCAGCTCGCGCGTCTCCTCACGCGTGAGCGCGCGCCCCTCCGGACTCCCGGCGAGGTATGCCGCGATGAGCGCCTCGGCGCGGGGGCGGTCGATCCCGACCGGGGCGACCTGGGTGCCACGGTCGCGCTGTCGCCACATGGCGTAGCGGGTGACGGCGTTGAGGGCCCGGATGCCGTCCTCCGGCATGGAGTAGGCCGGCACGGACCGACGGATGCCGTTCTGCTCGTAGGAGAGCCCGTCGCCGACACCCCGCATCCCGAGGAACGTGGCGACACACGGCTTCTCGTGATCGGCGACGATCGTGCGCACCGCCATGTGCACCTCCTCGTCCTGGGTCACGAGAGGCGGGATGAATGCCGCGACGACGCTGTCGACCTCGGGGTCGGCGAAGGCGGCGTCGAGCGCGGCCGCGAACTCCTCGGCGGACGCCTGCGGCGGCAGCGACACCGGCCCGTGGGTGACCTGCAGGCCCCAGCTGACGCAGGCGCTCGCGCTGAGCGCCCCGAGGGCGTCGGAGTTGCCGACGATGGCGACACGGTCCCCCTTGGGGAGCGGTTGGTGCAGGGTCAGCTGCGCGACGTCGAAGAGCTGGTGGACGTTCTCGACGCGGATGACGCCGGCCTGCCTCAAGAGGGCGTCGAACGCCTGCGGCGGGACGTTGGTGACGCGGGTGCGGTGACCGGGTGGGGCGGCGAAGCTCGAGACGCCCGAGCTCACGACGATGACCGGCTTGACGGCCGCGAGCGCACGGGCGATCCGCGAGAACTTGCGTGGGTTGCCCATCGACTCGAGGTAGAGGCCGACGGTGTCGGTCTCCTGGTCGTCGATCCAGTACTGCATGAGGTCGTTGCCCGAGACGTCGACACGGTTGCCCGCGGAGGCGAAGACGGAGATGCCCAGGCCGCGTCGCGCGGCCGACGCGAGCACTGCGACCCCGAGGGCGCCGCTCTGCGCGAAGAGGCCGAGCCGACCGGATCGTGGGATGACCGTGGCGAGCGTCGCGTTGAGCCGCACGGCGGGGTCGTTGTTGATGAGGCCGAAGCTGTTGGGGCCGACGACACGCATCCCGGCACGGCGCACCCGACGACGCAGCTTCTCCTGCAGTCGGATTCCCTCCTCGCCGGCCTCGGCGAAACCGGCCGAGAGGACGAGCAGCGCCTTGACGCCGGCCTTGCCGCAGTCCTTGACGACGTCGATGGCCTGCGCGGCCGGGACGACGACGACGGCGAGGTCGACGGGCTCGGGCACGTCGTGGATGCTCGGGTAGGCCTTGAGACCCTGGATCTGGTCCGCGACGCGGTGGATCGGGTAGATCTCGCCCTGGAAGCCCGCCGCGAGGATGTTGCGCATCACGAGGGCACCGATGGACTCCTCGCGCCGGCTCGCGCCGATGACGGCGACCCGCTCGGGGAAGAGGATCATGCGCATGCTGAGAGCCTCGGCACGGTGCTCGCGCGAGAGCTGGACCGCCTTGCTCTGCTCGGTCGGCGAGATGTCGAAGGACACCTCGACGACACCGTCCTCGATGTGGTGGGTGACCTCGTAGCCGGCCTCCTTGAAGACCGTGAGCATCTTGCGGTTCTGCGGGAGCACCTCCGCGACGAACCGGTTGATCCCCATCTCCTGCGCGATGGCCGCCAGGTGCTCGAGCATGACGGAACCGATGCCCTTGCCCTGGTAGTGGTCCGAGATGTTGAAGGCGACCTCGGCCGAGCCTGGGTCGATGCGGTCGTAGCGACCGATGCCGATGATCTCGCCGTCGAGGGTCGCGACCAGGGCCACCCGGTCGCGGTAGTCGACGTGCGTGAACCGGTAGATGTCCCGCTCGCTCAGCTCGCGCAACGGCGCGAAGAACCGCAGGTAGATGGACTCCGCGGACTGCTGACTGTGGAAGTGACGGATGCCCTCGGCGTCGTCGGGCGTGATGGGGCGGACGTGGGCGACCGTGCCGTCCCGGAGCACGACGTCCGCCTCCCACTCGACCGGGGCACCGGTGGCCTGCGCCGAGACGCGCTCGATCGCACCGGTGTCGTCGCTGAGCTCGCCACCCTCCATGGGGTCATCGTGTCACGCCGACTTGCGCGACCCCGGGAGATGGGAGTCTGGTCGCATGGAGTTCACCGAGGTCGTCCGCTCCCGACGCATGGTCCGCCGCTACGACCCCGACCGACCGGTCCCCCGTGCGCTCGTGGAGCGCTGCCTCGCCAACGCGGTCCGCTCCCCCAGCGCCGGCTTCAGCCAGGGCTGGGACTTCCTCGTGCTCACCACGCCGGCCGAGCGCGAGGCCTTCTGGGCCGCCACGACGGAGCCCGACGCGGCCGCCGACTCCTGGCTGGACGGCATACGGGCAGCGCCGGTGCTCGTGCTCTGCCTGTCGCACAAGGACGCCTACCTCGACCGCTACGCCGCGCCCGACAAGGGCTGGACCGACCGTGACGAGGCGCGGTGGCCGGTGCCCTACTGGGACGTCGACACGGGCATGGCGTCGCTCCTCATCCTGCTCACCGCCACCGACGAGGGCCTTGGCAGCCTCTTCTTCGGCGTGCCGCCGGAGCACCACGACGCGGTCCACAGGGCCTTCGAGATCCCCGTCAGCCGCACCATCGTCGGGGTCGTGTCCATGGGGTATGCCGTCCCGGGACCGAAGAGCCCCAGCCTGCGCCGGCACCGCCGAAGCGGTCGCGAGGTGGCCCACTGGGGCAGTTTCGGCGTGGCAGGTGAGGACGCGTGAGCGGCCTGCGCGAAGATGGGGCGTTGACCCGCTAGGCAAGGAGCACCCCCCGGCATGGCCCGACGAACGACCACCCCGCCTCCTCCCGAGGACTTCGAGGAGAAGATCGTCGGCATCGACGTCGAGGAGGAGATGCAGAACGCCTTCCTCGAGTACTCCTACAGCGTCATCTACAGCCGGGCGCTGCCCGACGCCCGCGACGGCCTCAAGCCCGTGCAGCGGCGCATCCTCTACGGCGCCAACGAGCTCGGCCTGCGACCCGACCGCGGCCACGTCAAGAGCCAGCGCGTCGTCGGCGAGGTGATGGGCAAGTACCACCCGCACGGCGACCAGGCGATCTACGACGCCCTCGTGCGCATGGCCCAGCCGTTCACCCTGCGCCTGCCCCTCATCGACGGCCACGGCAACTTCGGCTCGCTGGACGACGGACCGGCCGCGGCGCGGTACACCGAGGCGCGCATGGCCAGTGCCGCGCTCCTCATGGTCGCGGGTCTCGACGAGGACACCGTCGACTACGTCCCCAACTACGACGACACGCAGCTCCAGCCCGGGGTGCTCCCCGCGGCCTACCCCAACCTCCTCGTCAACGGTGCCGCCGGCATCGCCGTCGGCATGGCCACCAACATGCCGCCGCACAACCTCGTCGAGGTGATCGGCGCCGCGCGGCACCTCATCGCCAACCCGACGTGCTCGCTCGAGGACCTCATGAAGTTCGTCCCCGGACCCGACCTGCCGTGCGGCGGCAAGATCGTCGGGCTCGAGGGCATCCGCGACGCCTACCTCACCGGACGTGGCAGCTTCCGCACCCGGGCGACCGCGCGCATCGAGTCGATCACCCCGCGGCGCAAGGGCATCGTCGTCACCGAGCTGCCCTACCTCGTGGGACCCGAGAAGGTCATCGACAAGGTCAAGGACCTCGTCCAGGGCAAGAAGCTGCAGGGCATCGCCGACCTCAAGGACCTCTCGGACCGCCAGCACGGCCTGCGCCTCGTCATCGAGATCAAGAACGGCTTCAACCCCGACGCCGTCCTCGAGCAGCTGTACAAGCTGACGCCGATGGAGGAGAACTTCGGCATCAACAACGTCGCGCTCGTCGAGGGCCAGCCGCGGACCATGGGCCTCAAGGACCTGCTCAAGGTCTACGTCGACTTCCGCACCGACGTCGTGCGCCGCCGCACCGCCCACCGTCTCGCCAAGCGCGAGGAGCGCCTGCACCTCGTCGAGGGCCTGCTCATCGCCATCGTCGACATCGACGAGGTCATCCAGGTCATCCGCAGCTCCGACGACGCCGGCACGGCCCGCGCGCGGCTCATGGAGGTCTTCGACCTCTCGGAGGCCCAGGCGACCTACATCCTCGACCTGCAGCTGCGCCGCCTCACGAAGTTCTCGCGCATCGAGCTCGAGACCGAGAAGACCGAGCTCGAGCGTGCCATCGAGGAGCTGCGGGCCCTGCTCGAGAACGAGAAGTTGCTCCTGAAACTCGTGTCCACCGAGCTCGCCGACGTCGCCAAGGCGCACGGCACGCCGCGACGCACGGTGCTCCTCGAGAGCTCGGGTGTCAGCGCCACGGCCACGGCCACGTCGCCGCTCGAGATCGCCGACGACCCGTGCTGGGTGCTGCTGAGCTCGACCGGCCTGCTCGCCCGGACCGGCTCTGCGGAGCCCGTCACTGCCGAGGGTTCACGCTCCAAGCACGACGTCGTCATCGGCGCGGTCCGCACGACTGCCCGGGGCGAGTTCGGCCTCGTCACGAGCGCCGGCCGGATGGTGCGCCTCTCGGCGCTGGACCTCCCGACGCTCCCGCCGACGAACGGAGCGCCCAGCCTCTCGGGTGGTGCACCCCTCGCGGCCTACGTCGACCTGGGCAAGGGCGAGGAACCCGTGACCATCGTGCCGACCGGCGCGGACGCACCCGTCGTCGCCATGGGCACCGCCGCCGGCGTCGTCAAGCGAGTCACCTCCGAGGCGCCCAAGAGCAACGACTGGGACGTCATCAGCCTCAAGGACGGTGATCGCGTGGTGGGCGCCGCGGTCGCAGATCGCGAGGACCTCGATCTCGTCTTCGTGACCACGGACGCCCAGCTCCTCCGCTTCCCGGCGAGATCCGTGCGCCCGCAAGGACGCTCGGCCGGCGGTATGGCCGGCATCAAGCTGGCGACCGGGGCGCGGGTGCTGTTCTTCGGAGTCGCCGACCCGACGCGCGACGGTGTCGTCGTCACATCCTCCGGCTCGTCGGGTGCCCTGCCTGGGACCGAGGGAGGCTCCCTCAAGGTGACGCCGTATGCCGAGTACCCCGCCAAGGGACGCGCGACCGGGGGCGTCCGCTGCCACCGCTTCCTCAGGGGCGAGGACACCCTCGTGCTCGCCTTCGCCGGTAACAACCCCGCGCGGGCAGCGGCTGCGAACGGGGTCGCGATCGAGCTGCCGGCAGCCGACGGGCGACGTGACGGCTCCGGCGTCGCGACCACCGCGGTCATCGCCCACGTGGCGGGGCCTCCCGCTGACGCCCCGTCGGCCGCGGCAGCGGCCTCCGTCAGCGCTGACGGCGACGGCAGCGACGGAGGCGACGCATGAGCCCGTCCGGTCCGGGCGAGGCGGTCCGTCGGGCGGCCGCGACCGTGACGGCAGCCGTCGACGCCCTCACGGGGGGCTCAGCGGAGCACGCGAAGGGCGCCGAGCACGCCGAGCACGCCGAGCACCCTGCGACGACGGGTTACGGCACGCCCGCCACCGACGCGTGCTCGGTCCAGTGGGACCAGGACGGCACGAGCGCCTACGGCACGGCCGCGAGCGCCCGCTTCTTCGTCGTCGTCGAACAACCTGGACCGTGGGGTCGCGACGCGGTCCGCGAGTCCCACCTCGACCGCGAGCTCGGAGCCGAGCTGGACGCCCGCACCAGTCGGGCGGGTGGACGCTTCATGCTCGTCCGCCGTCCCGGTGGGCATCCGGCGCACGACGGTCCGCGCCGGGTGCTGGTCGCCCACGCCGGTGCGAAGCCGGAGGACGCGTGGTTGTTGACCGCCGAGGTCGACGACGTCGGTGACCTGCTCGGACTCGACTGGGGCGCGCTCGCGCGTGGTAGCCGCGCCCTCGTGCAGGCCTCGCTCCTCGGGTCGCAACCCGGGGAGCCGGCCCTGCTCGTGTGCACCAACGGTCGCCGCGACGTGTGCTGTGCCGTGCGGGGGCGCCCGCTCGCCGCGCATGCGGCCCGGGTTGCGCCCGGCCGCGCGTGGGAGGTGTCCCACACCGGTGGCCACCGGTTCGCGCCCACCGCCGTGCTCCTCCCCTGGGGGCAGACCCTCGCGCGCCTCGACCACCGCGCGTCGGAGTGGGTGCTCGCTGCGAGCGAGACCGGACACCTGCCCGCCGAGCTGCTCGGTCCGCTCCACGACCGTGGACGATCCGGGGTGCCCGGGCCGTCGCAGTGCGCCGAGTCACACGTTCGCGCGGAGACGGGTGAGACCCGACTCGCGGCCCTCTGGGCAGACCTCCCCGAGGAGATCGACGGCGGCTGGCAGGTCATCGTCACGCACATCGACGGCCGGCGGTGGCGCGTTCGGGTCACCCGCGAGCCGGTCGGACGCACTCGGCCCGAGTCGTGCGGCAAGAAAGCCATCGAGGTGCTGGAACATCGCGCCTCGATCCTCGAGGCCTGGTTCTAACGCCCGGAGCCCGGGAGAGTCCTCACCACGGCTTGGGGACCGTCGGCGTGCTGTCGCCGGGCGATGTGTCGTCGCTGCCCTGCTGCTGTTGCTGGTTGCGCTCGATGGTGTTCTGCCGCTGCTGCTCCTGGAGGTAGTCCTGCTCCTGCTGGCTCGGGGTCTTGCGGGGATCCGGCGTCGGCTCGGCCGGCTGGCTCGGGCTGGGCTGCTGCGGGTCCTGCGGCGGCTGCTGCGGCGGCGCGTCGGCGTTCTTCTGCTCCATTCGCTGCTGCGCCTGCTTGAGCTGCTCGCCGGTCTTTCCGCCGTCCGGAGCCTCGCACAGCGGCGGACGCTCCTTCGTGATGGTGATCCCCTTGTCGTAGTACTGCTTCCACTCGTCGGTGCGCTCCCGCGCCTTGGCCGCGTCGCCCAGGGCCTCATAGGTCAGGCCCAGGTTGACGCGCACCTTGCAGTCGTCGACGCCGCCCTTGGGCACCTGTTCGAACGCCTGCTCGAACCAGGGCCGGGCCAGGTCGAAGTGCCCCGTGAGGACGTGGGCGTCGCCGATGGCGAAGGGAGACCGGAACGCCTCGACGACGTTGACCCAGCCCTGCCGTTCTCCCCAGAGGAGGGTGCGAGGCTTGTCCCCGGCCCGGTAGGCGTCGAGGGTCTGCTCGTGGACGAGGTTGAGCGAGAGCAGTCGCGCCGCGACGAGGACGAGCAGGACGACGACCGGGGCGGAGCCGAGCAGCAGGCGACGCCGGCGGCGGCGCAGGTGAGGCGGCAGGGGTCGGCGGTCACGTCTGCGCAGGCGGACGCGGCGGCGTACGTCCGCGGTCGGTGCGTCGCCCGCCACGGCGGGCCTCTCCTCGATCTGCGTCATGGGCGGGCCATCCTTCGCCGGCGGGTCTGGACCAGCGCCGCGACGCCGGCGCCCACCTCCCAGGCGGCGATGCCGGCGAGGCCGATGAGGAGCGGCCAGTACAGCTCGCGTCGGGCGATGACCTTCTGCTTCTCGATCTGGTCGCTCGTGCCGAAGCGCTCGAGGTCGATGCCGTCGACCACGGGGCCGATGGCGTCACCCGCCTCGCGGTGCACGTACGCCAGGCCGAGCTGGTCGGCGATCGTGCGCAGCGTGGGCTCGCTGACGACCGACCGGGCGTCCTCTCCGGTGGCGGGGTCCTTGATGTAGTCGCTGCTCGCGTCGAACCGCGACCGGGTCGCCTTCATCCGGCCCCCGGTGGTCGTGCCGTAGCCGAGCACCGCCCCACCGTTGATGAGCCGTTTGTCGATGGCGAACGGCGCCGGCGCCTCGGCAGCCGTCTGCTCGCCGTCGCCGAGGTAGTAGACGATGCGCCCACGCTCGGGCGTGCGTGCGTCGGCCTGCTGGAGCAGCACCTTCAGCCGGTCCTTGGCCTCGCTGACCGAGGTGCCCCGCGAGACCTCGTAGGACTCCGGCAGCAGGGTCTCGACCGCCGCGTCGAGCGCTGTCGTGTCAGTCGTCAACGGCAGGCGGACGCGCGACGCCTGGTCGAAGGTCACGACCGAGTAGCGGGCGCCGGGCAGCGCTGCCGCGATGGCGGAGATGTCCGAGGACACCCCCTCGAGGCGGGGCCGCTCGTTGCCGTAGTCCTCCGCGATGATGCTGCTCGTCGTGTCGACGACGAAGTAGACGTTGAGGTTGGCAGCCGTGGTGTCGACCTGCTCCCCCGGCACCCCCGGGCGGAGCGCCGCCGTCGCGAGGAGCACCACCGCCGCCGTGAGCCGCCAGTGCGTCGACCGCGACTCGCCCGGCACTGAGCGCGACGAGGGGTTCCACCAGACGGCCGCCAGGGCGGCGACGACGAGGACGAGCAGGAGCGGCCACGGCGCCACGGGGAGCAGGCTCACGACGACCACCTCCGGGTCGCGCCGATGACCCCGACGAGTCCGATCCCGGCGAGCGTGATCGGCAGGGTCGGGTTGTCGGAGTGGAGCGAACGGGATGCCGCGTCGACGAGCGTCGCCTCCTGGGCGTCGACCGAGTCCACGATGCCCTTGATGGCCGACTGGTCGCTCATCGCGAAATACTGCCCGCCCGTGCCGCTGACGACGTCTCGCATGGCCATGGACTCCTGGTCGGGGCCGTCCTCCTCGGGGTTGAGCCCGTAGACGCGGACACCCTTGGCCCTGGCCAGCTGCCCCGCCTCGTCCACCGTGATGATGGGGCGTCCGGCGAGGTGGTTGTCCGTCGCGAAGACCACCGAGCGCGCCCGATGCAGGTCGACCTTGTCGAAGCTCGAGACGCACGTGGCAAGCCCGTCGCCGATCAGCGAGGTGCCCCGACCGTTGGAGGTGCCGGCGTAGAAGGAGTCGTATCCCGGGTCGCCGGTGAGCGCGCGCCCCGCCGAGTCGAGCTCGCCGTTGATGAAGTCGTAGTCGTCGGTGAGCGGGAAGACCGTCGCCGCAGAGCTGTTGAAGATGACGAGGCCGATGCGCTCGCCCTCGAAGCTCTTCACGAGCGTCCTGAACGTCGACACCAGCGTTGCGTCGTAAGCCGCCATCGAGCCGGAGATGTCGAGGCACAGCATGATGTCGCGACTGCGGGTCTGCGGCTTGTCGATCGTCGTGTCGAGCGGGCGCGCAGCGCCGGCCAACGCCGCCCCACCGAGGAGCACGGCGCTCGACGCGAGCACCATCATCCGGATCCGGTGCCGGCGCAGCGCGCGGCGGAACTCCGGCAGGGCGGTGAGCGCGCTCGAGTTGGCGACCGCCGCCGACGCGCGCGCCTGCCGGCGGGACAGGAGGCGGTACACGGCATACGCCAGCAGGAGCGCGAGCAGCGCCCCGAGGCTGACGACACCGGGCCACTTGAGGTCGAGTCCGCTCAGCTCCACCGCGCCACCACCTGCTTCGCGACGGTGCCGGCGCCGGTGAGCGTCGCGGTCTCGCGCGGGCCGAACTCGCCCGGGTAGAGCGTGCCGACCACCTCGGAGACGGGCGTCAGCCGGGGCCCCCCCGCGTTGAGCTCGGTGAGCGTCATGGTCGGCGCGTCGATCCCGGATACCTCCTGGACGAAGTGGCGCACGAGGACGCTGAGCTGCTGGTGCGCTCGGCGCTGGCTGATCTCCCCCGCGGCCGCCCGACGCAGGACGAGGTCGATCTGGTGCGTGTAGTCGGCGCGCAGCCGGCTCAGCCGGTCCGGGGTGACGCGAGGCGGCAGGACGACCTTCCGCTCCCGCGTCGACCACCACACCCAGGCGTACCAGGCAGCCACGAGCGCCAGGACCCCGATGCCGATCCACAGCCACCGGCCGGCATACGGGTCGGGGGCGTAGAAGCCCGGCGGTGGGGCGTCAGCGACGGGCACGGCGCTGCCTCTCGAGGAGGCCGAAGACGGCGGCCACGACCTCGTCGGACGACCCGAGACGGGTGTGGTTGATGCCGCGGCGGTCGAGCACGGCAGTCGTTCGCTGCACCCGGTCCCTGAGCGACGCGGCGTACGCCGCGCGCACCCGCGGGTCGAGGCGCACGAGCGTCGGCAGGGCGTAGGTGTCCGCGACGTCGTAGGCCGTCCGGTTGCCGTCCAGGGTCGTGGGGTCGGCGTCCTCGACGGTGATCCAGAGGATCTCGTGCTGCACGTGGAGGCGCCGTAGCAGCTCGTCGAGGGCCGGGTCGAGCTCCTTGTCGTCGGCGACGACGAGCAGCACGAGACGACGGCGGACGTGACGCACGATCCAGCGCAGCTGCGTCGCGAGGTTGCTCTGGTCGCCGTCCAGGACCGTCGCGGCGTCGACGGCGCGCAGCAGCAGCTCGAGGTGCACCTCCGACCCGCGCAGGTCGTGGGCGACGGTCGACCCGGCCGTGCCGCGGACGAGGCCGACGAGGTCACCGTGGCGCTGGGCCAGGTAGCCGACGAGCCCGGCCGCCGTGATGGCCACCGACTTCTTCGCCTCGCCGCTGCAGGTCTCGGCCGCCATCCCGCGTCCGGTGTCGATGACGAGCATGAGGTTCTGCTTGCGCGTCGCCACGTAGCGCTTGACGAGCGGCGACTGGTGGCGGGCCGTGGCGCGCCAGTCGATGTCACGCACCTCGTCTCCGGGCACGTAGTCGCGTAGGTCGTCGTAGTCGAGGCTGCGACCGTGGAAGACCGACGCGTACTCCCCCTCCAGGAGGCCGCGTGACTTGCGGCGCGCGTGGACGAAGAGCTTGCTCTTCACCCGCGTCAGCAGCGTCGTGGTCATGTCGCGTCCGTGGTCCAGCGCCCCCGTCAGGGAGTCCGGATCCCGCCCACCATCGCATCGATGATGCTCTCGACGGCCACCTCGTCGGCGGCCGCCTCGAAACCGAGCGTGACGCGGTGCCGGAGCACCCGGTGCGTCAGCGCCTTGACGTCGTCGGGCACGACATGGTTGCGCCCGTCGATGAGGGCGCGGGCCCGCGCTGCACTCGTGAAGGCGATGCTGGCCCGCGGGCTCGCCCCGAAGTCCACGTAGCCGGCCAGGCGCGGCTCGATGTAGTCGCGCGGGTGGCGGGTCACGTAGCCGATGCCGACGACGTAGTTGACGATGGCGGGGTCGATGTAGACGCGGCCCACGAGGGCCTGCAGCCGCTTGACGTCCGCGACCGAGACGACGGGCTCGGACGGCGAGTCGAAGATGCCGGAGTCGATGCGCCGCAGCACCTCGGCCTCCTCCGCCGGCGAGGGATAGCCGAGGACGTCCTTGAGCATGAAGCGGTCCATCTGGGCCTCGGGCAGCGGGTAGGTGCCCTCCTGCTCGATGGGGTTCTGCGTCGCGAGGACGAGGAACGGGTCGGGCAGGGCGTAGCTCTTGTCGCCGATCGAGGTCTGACGCTCCTGCATCGCCTCGAGCATCGCGGACTGGGTCTTGGCGCTGCTGCGGTTGATCTCGTCGAGCAGCACGAAGTTGGCGTGCACCGGTCCGAGCTGGGTCTCGAAGGTGCCGGAGTGCTGGTTGTAGACCTGCGTGCCGACGATGTCGCTCGGCAGCAGGTCGGGCGTGCACTGGATGCGGTGGAACCTGCCGCCGACGGCCTGGGCGATCGTCTGGGCCGCGGTCGTCTTGGCCAGGCCCGGGACGCTCTCGAGGAGCACGTGGCCGCCCGTCAGCAGCGCGATGAGCAGCGTCTCCTGCAGACGGGCCTGCCCGACGACCTTCGCGGCGAACGTCGTGGAGATCGCCTCGACGGTCTCCCTCGCCCAGTGGAGCTCGTCGGACGTCAGGTAGCGCGGCGGCGCCGGCGCCGTGCGGCCCGCCGCCGTGTCGATACCGGCGACGGCGACATCGTCGTCAGGCGCGTCGGGTGTGCCGGAGAGCTGCTGCGGCTCGTCCGGAACGACCGCGTCGTCGGCACCGGCCCCGGGGAGCACGACGGTGAAGGTGCCCCCGTCGACGTCCTCCTGTCCGACATCCCCAGTGGGCGCGCCGAACCGCCCATCGGCGACCGACTCCTCGGCGTTGACGTTGCCCACCATCGATTCCCCTTCTCGACGCGTGCCGGCGGGAGGAGTCGCGCCTGCAGGGACACATCGTAAGCACTGCGTGCCGGGTTGCGCCGACGGTCTCCACACGCGACGGACATTTCGGCGGCCCGGACCGGTGGGTCAGGCGTCGATGCGCTCCCGGTCGATCTCGGTGGCGGACTCGATGATGAAGTCCTTGCGCGGGGCCACCTCGTTGCCCATGAGCAGCTCGAAGACGCGCTCGGCAGCCTCGAGGTCGCGCATCGTCACCTTGCGCAGGGTGCGGTGGCGCGGGTCCATCGTCGTGTCGGCGAGCTGGTCGGCGTCCATCTCACCGAGGCCCTTGTAGCGCTGCATCGGCTGCTTGATCTTCTTCCCCGACTTCTCGAGGCGGGCGAGCGTGCGGCGCATCTCCGCCTCGTTGAAGGTGTAGATCAGCTCGTTCTTCTTCGCCCCGGCGTTGATCACCTCGAGCCGGTGCAGCGGCGGCATCGCCGCATAGACCCGGCCGGCGTCGACCAGAGGGCGCATGTAGCGGAAGAAGAGCGTCAGCAGCAGCGTGCGGATGTGGGCGCCGTCGACGTCGGCGTCGGTCATGATGATGACCTTGCCGTAGCGCGCGGCCGACAGGTCGAAGCTGCGGCCGGAGCCGGCCCCGATGACCTGGATGATCGAGGCGCACTCGGCGTTCTTGAGCATGTCGGACACCGACGCCTTCTGGACGTTGAGGATCTTGCCGCGGATCGGCAGCAGCGCCTGGAACTCGGAGCTGCGTGCCTCCTTCGCGGTGCCCATCGCCGAGTCGCCCTCGACGATGAACAGCTCTGAGCGCTCGACGTCGGTGGTGCGGCAGTCGCGCAGCTTGGACGGCAGGGTCGAGCTCTCGAGGGCGTTCTTGCGTCGCTGGGTCTCCTTGTGCAGCCGCGCGCTGATGCGCGACTTCATCTCCGAGACGACCTTCTCGAGCAGCAGCGCCGCCTGGGCCTTGTCGCCACGCTTGGTCGACGTCAGCCGGTCGGTCAGCTCCTTCTCGACGACCTTGGCGACGATGGCGCGCACGGCGTTGGTGCCGAGGACCTCCTTGGTCTGCCCCTCGAACTGGGGTTCGGCCAGACGCACCGTGACGACCGCGGTCATGCCCGCGAGGATGTCGTCCTTCTCGGGCTTGTCGTTGCCGACCTTGAGCCGCCGGCCGTTGACCTCGATCTGCTTGCGGAAGACCTTGACGATCGACTGCTCGAAGCCCGTGACGTGGGTGCCGCCCTTGGGCGTCGTGATGATGTTGACGAAGGACTGGAGCTTCGTGTCGTAGCCCTGTCCCCAGCGCAGCGCGACCTCGACGCCGCACTCGCGCTCGAGCTCGGTCGGGGTCATGTGGCCGTTGACGTCGAGGACCGGGACGGTCTCGGTGAAGGTGCCGGAGCCCTCGAGGCGCCACACGTCGGTGATCGGGGTGTCGGGCGCGAGGAACTCGACGAAGTCGGTGATGCCGCCCTCGTGCTGGAAGACCTCCTCGATCGGACCCTCCTCCCCGGGCGTGCCCTTGAGGCGGCGCTCGTCGCGGATGACGAGACGCAGACCGGGGACGAGGAAGGAGGTCTGCCGGGCGCGGCCGAGGATGGCGTCGTAATCGAGCTCGGCGTCCTTGAGGAAGATCTGCCGGTCGGGCCAGAAGCGCACCCGCGAGCCGGTGACGCCACGCTTCGCCTTGCCGACGACCGGCAGCGCGCTCTTCTTCTCGTAGGGGGTGAACTCAGCGTCCGGCGAGTGCACCGGCGAGCGGTCGGTGAAGGTGCCGGGCTCGCCGCGGCGGAAGCTCATGCCGTACGTCTTGCCCGCGCGGTCGACCTCGACGTCGAGCCGTGCCGACAGCGCGTTGACGACGGACGCCCCGACCCCGTGGAGGCCACCCGTGGCGGCATACGACGCGCCACCGAACTTGCCACCGGCGTGCAGCTTCGTGAAGACCACCTCGACACCGGACAGGCCGGTGCGGGGCTCGATGTCGACGGGGATGCCTCGACCGTTGTCCCTGACCTCGATGGAGCCGTCGCTGCTGAGGATCACCTCGATGTCGGTGCAGACGCCGGCTAGCGCCTCGTCGACCGCGTTGTCGATGATCTCCCACAGGCAGTGCATGAGACCGCGCTGGTCGGTCGAGCCGATGTACATGCCCGGGCGCTTGCGCACGGCCTCGAGGCCCTCGAGGACCTGGAGGTGGCGCGCGGTGTAGTCGCCGTTGCCGGAGGGAGCAGGTCGGGAGGCGGAGGCCACGTGTGTCGATCTCTTTCGGTCGGGAACGGCCAGCGGTCGGGCTGTGGAGGGGCTGGCAGTGGCAGCCTAGCCACCCCCGCCGACCGTCCCCCGGAGGCACGCTGGGCAGGCGGACCATCCGCCGGCCGGGCGGCGGCGAATCACCGACGCGTAACGATGTTGTGCACGGGGCGTCTCAGCCTCCGAGCCTGATCGTCGGGAAGCATTCGACGTGATTCACTGTTGGAACGTCCGCGAGACACGAGAGGTCCACCGGATGGACCGACCGAGTGTCGGACGTACATGGCAGGGTTTCCCTCCGGGGAACCCCCGAGGGAGGAAAGAGGCGAACACGATGACGACAGCACTGGCACCCGAACTGACCGCTGCTGACCGCTGCGACCGGTGTGGGGCTCAGGCCTACATCCGCGCCCGCCTCGTTTCCGGCGGAGAGCTGCTCTTCTGCGCGCACCATGGTCGGGAGCACCTCCCGGCGCTGAAGGACAAGGCTCTCGACATCCGCGACGAGACGGACCGACTCACCGAGATCCCGGGATCCGCTCCCGTGGACGAACGCTGAGTCCCACAGGCGATCTCCGACCCGGCCCCTCCTGACCCCATCCTGATCCGAACGCCGCCGACGACTGCCCTGTGATCACCGCGACGAACGTCCTCGTTCTGCTCGCGATGGTGGTGGGCACCGTCGGCATCGTCGTCCCGGTGCTCCCGGGACTCGTCGTGGTCTGGGGCGCGACGCTCGTGTGGGCGTTCGCACGTCAGGACGGGCCCGGTTGGCTCGTCTTCGCTATCGCCACGGTGTTGTATGCCGTGGGCCTCGTCGCGAAGTACGTCCTCCCCGGGCGCCGGATGAAGTCGGCCGGGGTCGACGGCGCCGTCGTGGCCGTGGCGCTGGCCGTGGCCGTGCTCGGCTTCTTCGTGGTCCCGGTCGTCGGCGCCCCGCTGGGCTTCGTCCTGGCGGTCTACGTCCTCGAGCTGGCCAAGCACCGCGAGCACCGTGCGGCCTGGCGGGCCACCGGCCAGGCGATCCGAGCCGTTGGCCTCAACATCGGCATCGAGCTGGCGACCGCCTTCGCCATCATCGCGACGTGGGGCGTGGCCGTCTACGTCGCCAGCCCCTAGGTCCCCAGCCCCGTCCGGTCCGCGGCTCGCCCCTCTGACCGCGCGAGACGCAGAAGGACCCCGACGACGTCCGTCAGGGTCCTGTGCAGATGGATGGTCGGAGCGCGACGCGTCACCACTGGTCGCGGCGGCGCTTCTCCCATCGTTCCTCGAGGCGCTCCATGAAGGTGCCCTGCCTGGAGGTGCTGGCCTTGACCTTGCCCGAACGGGGCTTGGTCGTGCCGTCGCTGCCGACGGCTGCGAGCTTGGTCCGGGACGGCGTGATGGCATAGACGATGCCGGCCACCATGATCGCGAAACCACCCGCACCCAGCCAGATGTTGCTGCTCATCGCGGAGAACACGACCAGGGCCAGCCCTGCCACGCCCGCAACGACACCGACGACGACGCGACCACGGCCGAGACCCCGCGACTTCGTCTTCTCGATGCGTGACGCGAAGCGAGGGTCTTCTGCGTAGAGGGCTTCCTCCATCTGCTGGAGGAGCGCTTCCTCGTGTTCCGAGAGTGCCACTCGGCACCTCCCTGGTGCGAAATCGACTGTGCCTTAATCGTATGCCGGAACCGACCGACACGGACTTGTTTCCCTCAGGATAGGTCGCGCCGCTCGCGTTGGGAACCCGAGGTCCGGTCAGGCATGAGTGATGCTGGACGCACTGATCCCGCGCCGAAGCGGGCGCTCGCCCGGTCGACGGCTCGGTCGGCCTCGCGCCACCCGTGCTCGGGCTCGTCGAGGGTGGCCTGGATGGGGGCCACGGCCGACGGCACGAGGCCCTCGAGGCGGACGCCGACGAGCCGGATCCGAGCCCGCTGGAGGCCGAGCCGGTCGTAGAGCTCGCGGGCCGTGGCGAAGATGTCGCGGGAGACGTCGGTGTGGTGGCGCAGCGTCTTGGCCCGGGTGATCGTCGTGAAGTCGGCGAACCGGACCTTGATGGACACGGTGCGTCCCATCATGCCGGCGGACCGGGCCCGGGCAGCGGTCCGGTCGGCGAGGCGCAGCAGTTCGCGGTGGATGCGGACCGGGTCGTCGATGTCGTGGGCGAAGGTCTCGTCGGCGCCGATCGACTTCTCGCGCCTCTCGGGCACGACCGACCGGGGGTCGCGGCCCCAGGCGAGGTCGTGCAGGCTACGGCCCGCCACGTCGCCGAGGGCCCGTTGGAGGGTCTCGACGGGAGTGTGGGCGAGGTCGGCCACCGTGCGCAGGCCGAGACGGTGCAGGTGCTCCTCGGTCTTGTCGCCGACGCCCCAGATCGCCCCGACCGGCAGCTGGTGCAGGAACGACACGACCTCCTCGCGGGGCACGACGATGAGCCCGTCGGGCTTGGCGAGGTTGGAGGCGAGCTTGGCGACGAACTTCGTCGAGGCCACCCCCACCGAGCACGTGATGCCCTGCTCGTCGGCGATGGTGTCGCGCAGCTGCTCGGCGATCTGGGTGGGACGTCCCAGTCGGCGTACGGCCCCGGACACGTCGAGGAAGGCCTCGTCGAGCGAGAGCGGCTCGACGCTGTCGGTGATCGTGGCGAAGGTGGCCATGACGGCCTCGGAGATGGCGGCGTAGCGACGGTGGTCGGGCTCGATGATGACCGCCTGCGGGCACAGTCGCTGGGCACGCGCCATCGGCATGGCCGAGGTGACTCCGAAGGCGCGCGCCTCGTAGGTCGCCGAGAGCACGACGGAGCGACCGCTCGCGCCGCCGATGATGACCGGTCGACCCCTCAACTCCGGGCGGGAGATGAGCGAGGCTGACGCGTAGAAGGCGTCCATGTCGACGTGCAGGACGGTGCAGCCGGTGTCGTCGGGCGGCTCGGCGCTCCGCCGGGTCGGTGCGGTGAACTGGCGGCGGCTCATCGTCGGACCATCCGACGGTGCGACGGGCTCACCACGGCCCGGTCGGTCGCCAGCCGGTCAGTCGCGGCGCGCGACGACGTGGAGAGCATTGCCGAGGGTTCGGAGGAACTCGCGTCCCGGACCGGAGACGAGCAGGTCGTCGAGCTCGGCCAGAGCGGCGCGATCGGCCTCGGAGTCGATGAGCGAGGCCGGTACGAGGTGGCCGAGGATGTTGGTGCCCCGGACCCGGACGTCGGTGAAGCCGGCCTCGGCGAGGAGGGTCTCGAGCTGCTCGACGTCGAAACGACGCGGGAGCGGGTCGGTGCTGCCCCAGCGGCCGGACGGGTCGACGAGGGCCGCGCGTGCCTGCCCGAACTCGCCCGCGATGGCCTTGGCGAAGACGACGGACAGCCGACCGGAGACGAGCAGCGAGAGGACGCCGCCCTCCCCCAGGGCCTGGGCGATGGCGTGGAGCGTGGCTGCGGGGTCATCGACGAACTCGAGCGTGCCGTGGCAGCAGGCGAGGTCGACGCGACGATCGGCGAGGACGGCGCCCAGCGAGTCACCGTCGCCCTGGACCGCGGTGATGCGATCGACGATGCCGGCCTCGTGGGCCCGGCGACCGAGCGACGCGAGCGCGTCGGGGCTGGGGTCGACGACGGTGACGTGGTGCCCGGCCTCGGCGAGCGGGACGGCGACGCCACCGGTGCCACCGCCGAGGTCGAGCACCTCGAGCGGACGGCCGAGGCGGGTGCTGCACTCGTCGGCGATGCGGCCCACGGCCGAGACGACCGCCGACGGCCGGACCCCTCCACGTCGCTGGGGGCGCTGCTCGTCGGGCACGGGATCCTCCGTCTGGGAACGTGGTACGCGTGGTGCTGCGTGTGGTTCGTGTGCGTCCTCACCCTAGTGCCCCGAGCTTCCCGGGCTCGCGTGCCACAGCTTGCGTGGCGGCCCACCGACGGTCTCGGTGGGCACGAGCCGACTCGTGCCTCGGGGGCCTCTGACGTCGTCGCCGGCCGGCTTGATGTCGGCGTACGGCGACTGCTTGAACCCCGAGGCGTGGACGAGCACGCGCCGCCCCTCCGGGCCCTCACCCACCCCGGCCGGAGCCCCGTCGGGACCGGCGAGGGCGGTGGCCCGCTCCCACGCCGCACGGTCGGCGGCGTCGAGCGCGTCGCGGACAGCGGTGATGCCGCCCGAGGTCCACGCGTCCTGCAGGGCCGAGAGCTCCCAGGCGCCGGTGGCCCGGATCGAGACGCCGCGCGGACCGGTGCGTCGCACGACCCCGCGGCAGAGCAGCAACCACGAGTGGAAGACGGTGGCGGCATACGGTCCCTGGACGTCCTCGAAGAAGGTGAGGTCGGCCGGGCCCGTGGCGTCGTCGAGGGTGAGGAAGACGACGCGGCGGCCGGTGCGGATCGGCGGGGTCTGGGTGGCGACCTTGACCCCGGCGACGAGGACCTCGCGACCGCTGCGTCCGGAGAGCAGGTCGCGCGCCCGGGTCACGCCGAGCGCGTCGAGCAGCGGACCGTAGAAGTCGACGACGTGGCCGCTCGCGTCGAGGCCGAGCACCTCGAGCTCGGCCCGGACCTGCTCTGGACCGGTCATCTCGGGCAGCCCGCTCGTCGCGGACAGCCGTGGCGTGTCGCCGAGGTCCAGCGTCAGCTGCGTCGCGATGTGCCCGGGCGCTCCCGCGGAGGCCTGGGACTGCGCGGCCGCGAGCGCCCGGATGTCGCCGGTGGCCGAGACGGACGTGACCCGCCCCCGTGTCGAGGCCGGTCCCGAGGACCGGCTCGCGGCCGAGACCCGCCGGGAGGACCGGCGCGACGAGCGCTGTGACGATGACCACCGGTCGAGCTCGGCGACGTGGAGCAGCAGGTCGCGCCGGGTGACCCGTCCGCGACGGCCGAGACCGCCCCGGGTGCGGCCCACGACGCCGGACCCGCTCTCGTCGAGCCGTGACGGCCCCCCGAGGTCGATGTCGTGCAGGGAGTCGAATCCCCCTGCCAGCACGAGCTTCTCGGCGATCGGGCGGGACACGTGAGCGCGCTGCCAGAAGTCGGAGAGGCTGGAGTAGGGCTGGCCGGCGACGATCTGCGCGACCTCGGCCTCGCTGATGCCGTGGACGTCCGCGAGCGAGAGCCGGATGGCCTCGCCGCCGTCGTCGGTGCGTTCGAAGCGGTAGGAGCCGGTCGAGACGTTGACGTCGAGGCCGAGGATCGCGATGCCGAAGGTACGGGCGTCGTCGAGGATGAGCCGCTTGGGGTACATCCCGGGATCGTGGGTCAGCACCCCGGCGAGGAAGGCGGCCGGGTGGTGCGTCTTGAGCCAGGCCGACTGGTAGGTCGGCAGGGCGAACGCTGCGGCGTGGGCCTTGCAGAAGCCGAACGACGCGAAGGCCTTGAGGACCTCCCAGATCTTGTCGGCGACGTCGGGGGCGTAGCCGCGGGCCCGGGCCGCTGGGCGCCACCACGCCTCGATCCGCTTCTGTCCGTCGGGGGTGCCGAGCGCACGGCGCACCTCGTCGGCCTGGGCCAGGGTCACGCCGGTCGTCTCGGCGACGATCATCAGCACCTGCTCGTGGAAGACGACGACACCCTCGGTCTCCTCGAGTGCGGGCACGAGCGTCGGGTGGAGGTAGGAGGGGTCCTTCCACCCCTGCCTCGCGTTGAGGAAGGGGATGATCATGTCGCTCTTGACCGGGCCGGGCCGGAAGAGCGAGATGTCGATGATGAGGTCGTCGAAGCTGCGCGGCCCGAACTTGCCGATGAGCTCGCGCTGCCCGGGGCTCTCGATCTGGAAGCAGCCGAGGGTCTTCGTCGACCGGACGAGCTCGAAGGTCGGCTCGTCGTCGAAGGGCACCTGCGACTCGTCGTCGAGGTCGATGTGGTCGCCGTCGACACGCTCGACCTCGTCGATCGCGTGGGCCATCGCCGACTGCATCCGGATGCCGAGGACGTCGAGCTTGAGCAGGCCCATCTCCTCGACGTCGTCCTTGTCGAACTGGCTCATCGGGAAGCCGAGCCAGCTCGCCTCGACCGGGGTGCGGTCGAGCAGGACGGAGTCGGACAGCACGACCCCGCAGGGGTGCAGGGCGATGTGCCGGGGCAGCCCGTCGAGCCGCTCGACGATGTCGAACATCAGCTGCAGGCGCGGCACGTCGAGACCGCTCGCCCGCAGCTCGGGCAGCTCGGCGAGGGCATGGCGCACGTTGCGTGCCGCGATGTGCGGGAAGGCCTTGGCCATGGCGTCGACCTCGGACGGCGGCAGCCCGAGCGCGGCGCCGGCGTCGCGGATCGCGTGCCGCACCCGGTAGGTGTCCATCATCGACACGCACGTGACGCGGTCGCCGCCGAAGTGGTCGAGGATGCGCTCGTAGATCTCGGTGCGGCGGGCGGACTCCACGTCGATGTCGATGTCGGGCAGCTCGGCGCGCAGCGGTGAGCAGAAGCGCTCCATGAGCAGGCCGTGCCGCATGGGGTCGACGCCGGAGATGCCGAGGAGGTAGTTGACGAGCGACCCTGCGCCTGACCCCCGGGCCGCGACCCGCACCCCCATCTCACGGATGAGGTCGCAGACCTGGGCGACGGTGAGGAAGTAGGTCGCGTAGCCGAGCGTCTCGATGACGCCGAGCTCGTCCTCGAGCCGGTCGCTGACCGCGACGAGCTCGCTCTCGGAGCGGCCGGGATAGCGGGTCGGGATGGACTCGCGGCACCGGCGCGCGAGGACGCGGTGCGGGTTGGTGCCGGGCCGGATGCCGAGGATGCCCGGCTCGGGCAGGTGCACCGAGCCGATGCCGAGGTCGGCTCGTGGGTCCTGGACGCACTCGGCGGCGAGCGCCGTGGTGCGGGCGAGCAGCTCGCGTGCCTGCTCGCGGGCACGTGACCCGCCGCCGACGAGACCGGGCCCGGAGACCTGCACGATGTCGAGGGCGAGGGCGTGCATCAGGGGGGTCGGCGAGAGGTGCCCGGCCGTCGTGACGCGGTCGAGGTGGCGGGCGTCGAGGGCGACGAGCCGGCGGGCGGCGTCGAGGACATCGACGATGGCGGCGTCCTGGGGGTCGGTGTGGCGCACCGCTGCCGTGATGACGCTCGGCACGCCGACCTCTCGGGCCAGCGCCAGCATGCGTGCAGCCTGGCCGAGGCTGCCGGGCTGGTGTTCCGGTCCGCCGTGGCACACGACCTCGACGACGACGGCGCCCCGCGGGAGCAGCGCCATCCAGCGTTCGAGGGCCGCTCGGGCGCGGTCCCGACGCTTGGCGAGCACCGCCCGACCGACGTCGGAGTCGGGTCCGAGGAGCACGACGAGGCGAGAGGGGCCGCCGTCCGCCACCGGTGACGTATGCCGTCTGCCACGGCCGCCGGGTCCGTCGTCCTCCGTCGTGGGCGACGTGGGCGAGGAGGGCGAGGAGGGCGACGTGCGCGCGTGCTCGGCGACGAGGCTCGCGGTCGTGACGGGGTTGCCGCGCTCACCGCGCAGGTGGGTCGCGGTGACGAGCCGGCAGAGCGCTGCCCATCCCGCGCCCGGCGCGAGGCCGCTGCCGCTGCCACGCGCCAGCACCGTGACGCGAGGCAGCCGCGGGTCGACGAGCGCGCCACCCCGCACCGGGGTGCGCGCGGGACGCTGGCGTTCAGGCTGCTCGGGCCCGATGGCGAGGTCGACACCGAGGATCGGGGCGATGTCGTGCTCCATGCACGCACGCACGAACTTGACCGCGCCGTAGAGTCCGTCGCGGTCGGTCAGGGCGAGAGCCGGCTGGCCGAAGGCGGCCGCCCGTTCGACGAGCTGGTGGGGCCTGGCCGTGCCGTAGCGCATGGAGTAGCCCGAGGCGACGTGCAGGTGCACGAAGCTCTCGCCCGCGGCGCCGCTGGTCATGGTGGTGGTCATGCTGGTGGTCATGCTGGTCGTCACGCCCCGCTCGCCCGGCTTCTCGAGACGGGCGTGATCGACTGCGGCAGGGGGACCGTGAGCGGGACACCGAGCAGGTCCTGCACGATCTCGAGGAACATCTCGGCCTGGCGCAGCAGGTCGTCGGACTCGCGCGCGCTGATGTGGCCGCCCCGGTCGATGACCGACCGGTGGGCCGAGCAGGCCGCGAAGAAGGCGGCCCACTCCCCCAGCTCGGGCGCGACGCCGGGCAGCACCTGCCAGACGCTGCGGGGGCGCGCTCGCGGCGTGGGGACGGTCCGGGCCGCGACGAGGGCGGCAGCGGCGCGCAGTGCACCGAGGTGGGCGTCGCGGTAGCGCTCGGAAGCCTCGGTGGTGCGGCACGCGGACTCGAGCGTCACACGGGCCCGCTCGAGCAGGTCGAGCACGGCGACCGAGATGGGTGGGCGGCGCAGGTGGGCGGCGGTCACGGTGGTCTCCTCTTTCTCCGAACCGGGAATGGTCAGTCGGCAACCCGGACGAGCGACCACCGGTCGCCGTGCGGGGACTCGTCATGGGCGAGGTCATAGACCCCGGGCGTGAACGACCAGCCGGGGCTCGCTTCGACGCGCCAGACGTGCTGCTCGCTCGCTGCTGCGACGAGCGTCTCGCCGGGACGCACCTGCGCCTCGTCGGCCTCGAGCGCGTCGCGCCACCACGCCCGTCGTTCGCGCCAGTGCGCCAGGACGCCACGCACGACGTAGAGGCGTCCGCGCCAGATGAACGCCTCGGGCGACGACTCGAGGGACCCGGCCTGGAGGGGTCCCGGGACCGACTCGGACCTCCCCGCAGTCCGAGCCTGCCGAACCGCCCCTGACTGAACCGCCCCTGACCGCTCCCGCTCGCGCACTCTCACCTGCACGGAGTCACTGAACCTACGCACCACGACACGTCTCCCTCGGACACGTCGAGGCCGACATCACGACCCGAACCACCCGCGCCCCACACGAGCGGTCCGACACCAACCGACGACTGAACTGACAACCTGACTGATCATTGCTGTTCGAACACTTGTTCGACACTCGAAGCCTAACCCCTGCCGCCGACAGGCTGTCAAGACGGTCCACGGGCCGTTGCCGACCTTGGCGCGAAGGCCCGCACCCGGGCCCGTTCCGTCACGATCCGGACCAATCTGAGTAGTTGTGCTCAGGTCCGCGCGTCTCGGCCGTCGGCAGAGTGGGGCCAGCGGGTCCGGTCCGCGAACGGAGAGGTGCAGGGGTCCTGTCCGCTCATGGATCGGGCCCCTTCCGCTGCCTGCCGGCTGCGCGCGTCCCGTTGCGCGGTCTTCGGGAATGCGGGAGCGTCGGGGACGTTGGACCTGTGCTCGGCCGTCCGGCCCAGCAGCAGACGCACCGGCGCACAGCGACCGGCGCACGACCGAAGGGGTGTCGTGGGCGCCGAGCTCATCCCCATGGCCTTCACCACCGGGTGGGGCAGCGGGATCAACGCGTACGCGGTCGTGCTCGTCCTCGGGCTCGCCGACAAGATCTGGGGTCTCAGCCAGATCCCCAACGCCCTCGCCCGCACCGACGTGCTCATCGGCGCGGGGATCCTCTTCGCGGTCGAGATGCTCGCCGACAAGATCCCCTACGTCGACTCCGTCTGGGACTCGGTGCACACGGTCGTCAGACCGGCGGTCGGGGCCACGATCGGCTACCTCATCGGCCACGACACGGCCTCCCTCGACGCGGCCGTCGGTGCCGCCACTGGCGGCGTCACCGCCCTCATCTCGCACGGCATCAAGGCCGGGCTGCGGGCCGCCGTCAACACCTCCCCCGAGCCCGCCAGCAACGTCCTCGTCAGCACCACCGAGGACGTCACGGTCACCGGGGTCACGGCCCTCGCCATCGCGCACCCGTGGTGGGCTGCGGCCATCGCCCTGCTCCTGCTCCTGCTCGGCGCCTTCCTCGTCTACAAGCTGGCCGCCCGCATCCGCCGCTACAAGCGTCGCTACGACGCCTGGGGTGAGCGGGTGGGGATCGCCGCGCCGTCCGAGCACCGAGGACGCGACGCACCGACGGTCCAACGGCGCGCCCTGCGTTCTCGAAGGACGCGCGCCGACGAACGGCTCGAGCAGCCCTTCGACCAGCAGACCTGACCCCGGCCCCCTTCGCGGTGGCCCCGGGGGCCGTGCCGTTCACAGGTCGGCGCCCGGCTCACAGGACGTCCCCACGCGGGCGAGGGGGTGACCACAGCGCTGCCGCCGACGGTGGACACAGCTGGCACGAGGCCAGCCCATCGAAGGAGTGGAACGGATGAAGAACAAGACCATCGCGCTGGCAGGCGCCGGGATCGTGGCCGCGTCAGCCCTCGCGCTCGGCGGGGCGGCTCTCGCCAGCGCGAACGAGACGGGCAGCACCGGCACCACGACGAGCGGCGCCTACGGGCAGGCCGGCGAGGGTGCACGCACCCCGGGCATGACCGGCAACGGCAACACCGACCCCAGCAAGCCCATGCGCTCGGACGAGAAGCTGCTCACGGGCGACACGGCCGCCAAGGTGACGGCGGCCGCCAAGGCCAAGGAGCCGACCGCGACGATCGAGCGGGTCGAGACCGACTCGGACGGGGTCTACGAGGCGCACATGGTGCGCGCCGACGGCACCCACATCACGGTGCAGGTCAACGCGTCCTTCGCGGTGACGGCCGTCCAGGAGGGCGGCCCGGGCGGGCCCGGCGGGCATGGCGGCGACCACGACGGCGACGGCCCCCAGGGCCAGCAGGGACTCCAGGGACTCCAGGGACTCCAGGGCGAGGTACCGGCATCCCCCGGCGGCACGGCGACGACCACCCCGTCCAGCAGCTGACCACCCGGCGCCACCGAACCGGACGGCCGGCCTTTCCGGGGGTCGGCCGTTCGGTCGTCCCCGGCCACCACCGGGCTCGCCCGGTGCCTCAGAGGTTGCCGAAGACCTCGAGCGTCGCTGACGAGCGGTTCATCGTGATGAAGTGGATGCCGGGTGCTCCCTCGTCGAGCAGCCGGCGTGACGACTCGGTCGCGATGGCCATGCCCTCGGCGCGCACGCCGGCGGCGTCGTCGCCGTGGCGCTCGAGGCGGTCGGTGACCGTGGCCGGCATCGGCTGGCCCGCGAGCTGCGCCATGCGCACCACCTGGCGCGCGTTGGTGATCGGCATGATCGCCGGGACGACGGGGAGCCGGGAGCCGCGTCGCGCGAGCTCGTCCCGCAGCCGGAGGTAGTTGTCGACGTCGAAGACCATCTGCGTGATGGCGAACTCCGCACCCGCGCGCTCCTTGCGGACGAGGGTCTCGGCGTCCTCACTGATGTCGCCCGACTCGGGGTGGCCGTCGGGGAAGGCCGCGACGCCCACGGTGAAGTCGCCGAGGCTGCGCACGAGGGAGACGAGCTCGTCGGCGTGGTCGAGGCCCTCGGGATGCGCGACCCAGGGCTGGCCGAGCCCGCCCTGGGGGTCACCGCGCAGGGCCAGGATGTTGCGGACCCCGGCGGCGGCATACGACCCGACGATGCTGCGCAGCTCGGCGACCGAGTGGCCGACACACGTCAGGTGAGCCATGGGCGTCAGCGAGGTCGCCTCGAGGACGCGCTGGGTGAGGCGCACGGTGCGGTCGCGTGTGCCGCCCCCGGCGCCGTAGGTGATCGAGACGAAGCTCGGCGAGACCTTCTCGAGGCGGCGGATGGCGTCCCAGAGCTGCGCCTCGGAGGCGTCGTCCTTGGGCGGGAAGAACTCGAAGCTGAACGTCGGGGTGTCGGCCTCGATCATCGCCGGGATGGATCGCGTGAACCGCTCCGCCCGCGCCATCGAGGATGCCGTGCCGTGTGCCATGCCGCACACCCTAGGCCGAGCGGGTCCAGGTCGTGTGGGCTGTTCACGGTGCGACCGGCGCGCCGCGTAGGCTGACCACCATTTCCGCGACTCGATGGAGGACCCCGTGCAGACCCCCACCGACCTCGACGTGCTGCGCCGTCGGGTGCAGCACGCGATCGACGGGCAGATCGCCGGGGCCACGCAGTCGCTCGCCGCGATCGGTGACGAGACGGCCCCGCTCGTGTCGGCCGTGTCCGGCCTGCTGACCGGCGGCAAGGGCCTGCGCGCCGGGTTCCTCTACTGGGGCTACCGCGCCGCCGGCGGAGCCGACTCCGACGCGCTCGTCCGCCTCGCCGCGAGCATGGAGTTCTTCCAGGGCGCCGCGCTGCTCCACGACGACGTCATGGACCGCAGCGACACGAGACGGGGTATGCCGTCCGCCCACCGCGCCGTCGCCTCGCTGCACCAGCAGCGCGGCTGGGCAGGTGACGCCGACCGGTTCGGCGAGGGCACCGCGATCCTGGCCGGTGACCTGTGCCTCACGTGGTGCGACGAGATGTATGCGACGTGCGGCCTGCCCGGCGAGGAGCTGGCACGCGGACGTCAGCTCTTCGACACGATGCGCACGCAGCTGATGGGCGGCCAGTTCCTCGACCTCCTCGAGTCGGCTCGAGGCTGGGACGGCCTCGACCTCGAGGCCCGGGTCGCCTCGGCCCGCCAGGTGATCCGTTTCAAGAGCGCGAAGTACACCATCGAGCACCCCCTCCTCATCGGTGCGCTCGTCGGCGGCGCTCCGGACGGCGCTCTCGCACCCCTGTCCGACTACGGCCTGGCGCTGGGCGAGGCGTTCCAGCTGCGTGACGACCTCCTGGGGGTCTTCGGCGACCCCGAGGCCACCGGCAAGCCGGCCGGCGACGACCTGCGTGAGGGCAAGCGCACGGTCCTCGTCGCGCACGCCCTCGACGCGGCGTCAGACTCCCAGCGCGAGATCGTCGAGGGCCTCCTCGGCCGTGACGACCTCGAGCTCGAGGGCGTCGAGGCCATCCGGCGGGTGCTCGTCGACACCGGCGCCGTCGACCGGGTCGAGGACCTCATCACCGCACTAGCCGACGACGCGTGCCGCGCCCTCGACCGGGCCCGCCACACCGGCTCCTACGACGCGCCCGCCCTCGACGTGCTCGAGGCCCTCGTCGCGGTCTCGACGGCCCGGCGGTCCTGACACCCGATCCGGCGCTCGCCCTGACGACCGCTGGGACCGCGCCACACGGCATACCCCATCGGTCGCCTGGCCCGGGTCACCCAGGCAGGGGCAGCGTCGTCGGAGGTCTCAGAAGGCGAGCTCCTGCGCGCGGCGCCGGATCTCGGTCTTGTGTCCGGCCATCATCGCGTCGATGGGCGCGCCCTCGACGGGCAGCGTCTCGTCCGGGGTGTGCAGCCACTCGATGATCTCGTCGTCGTTCATGCCGCCGTCGGCGAGGACGGTGAAGGTGCCGCGCAGCTCGGGGCGGGGGCCGGTCTCGCCGAAGAACTTGGCGGGGATGGCGACGACGCGGCGGTCGCCGATGCGTGCGGCGAGGACCTCCCGGTCCGCGATGAGCTGGCGCACGCGGGACAGCGGCACGCCGAGCCGCCCAGCGGCGTCGGGCACGGTCAACCACGCCCCGACGAGCGACTCGAGGTCGCGGGTGGAGGACTCGACGGGCTGCAATTCAGGGGTCTCGCTCACGGTGCAAGAGTCTGCCACCGTGGGCGCCCGGCTCGCGAACTCCCTCGATCACCCCGCGGGCATCCACCCGTCCGGAACCGCCGACGCAGGTGGGCGGGGAACGACCAGGACGACGAATTACACTGGTGTATTTACGCTTTAGTTCACAACCGTGCGCTATGGTCACAGACGCCACATGGCTCACAAGCGTCACATTCCGCCCTAGAGCAAGCCCGCGGCTCCCGTGGAACCAGACCATCCCCGCCCTCGAATGCACCCTTCCGACCGCCCCTCCACGTCTCTCACTCAGCTCGGGCCCCAGGAAAGGACTCCCCCTCATGCCCTTCGCCGACGTCGCCGCGCTCGCGCTGCCCGCCCACGCCACCGTCGCTCCCGTGGCCGCCACGCCGTGGGAGACCGTCACGGTCCGCCCGGGCGACACGCTCTGGGACCTCGCCATCGCCCACCGTTCGACGATCCAGGCGATCGTCGAGAAGAACCAGCTCAGCGGCGGCGGCGCCCTGATCCAGCCCGGGCAGAAGCTGCTCGTCCCCGGCCCCGCGTCCTCCGCGTCCACGACGACTCCCGGTCCCGCCAAGCCGTCCGCGGGGGACGCCACCTACGTCGTGCGCGCCGGTGACACGATGGGCGCGCTCGCGCAGCGCTACGGGGTCTCCCTGACGAAACTGCTCTCGGCCAACAAGCTGGGCAGCTCCTCCTTCATCTACGTCGGGCAGAAGATCACCGTCCCGGGTGCGGGGTCCTCGGCCGAGAACACCCCGGCCCCGACTCCCCCGTCGGGCTACCAGTACCCCAGCAAGACGGCGCAGGCCGTCGCGGAGAGCACCGCGAAGCTCGCCGCCATGGACGTCCCCGGCCGCAGCGACATCACGGCCATGATCCGGGCGACGGCGACTCGCCACGGCGTGGACCCCAAGCTGGCGCTCGCCATCGCCTCGCTCGAGTCCGGATGCTCCCAGCGCGCCGTGTCCTACACCGACGCCGTCGGCGTCATGCAGCTCATGCCCGTCGCCGAGACGTGGGCCTCCGAGCTCGCGGGTCGCTCGCTCGACCGCTACGACACGCAGGACAACATCACCGGCGGCGTCCTGATCATCCGGGCCCTCCAGGCCAGCGCCGACTCGCGAGAGCAGGCCATCGCCGGTTACTACCAGGGCATCTACTCGGTCCGCACCAAGGGCCTGTACGACGACACGAAGAGCTACGTGGCCAACGTGCTCGCCATCTACGACCGCCTCTGAGCAGCGCGACCGCGGGCTCCTGGCCGTCCCGCCGCGGCCGGCCTGCACGGGATGAGTTGCGTCTGCCCGTAAACTGCCCTCCGTGACGTCCAGCGTGGCGGACGCCCTCGTCGGTCGGGTGATCGACGGCAGGTACCGCATCCTCTCCCACCTCGCAGACGGAGGCATGGCCTCCGTCTACGTGGCGCTCGACGGGCGCCTGGACCGCGAGGTGGCCCTGAAGATCATGCGGCCGGGCCTGGCCACCGACGCCGTCTTCGTGGAGCGGTTCCGCGCCGAGGCCCGGTCCGCCGCCCGCCTCAACCACCCCAACGTGGTGGCGGTCTTCGACCAGGGGGAGGACGCCGGCGAGGTCTTCCTGGCGATGGAGCTCATCGAGGGCAAGACCCTGCGCGACGTCATCCACGAGGAGTCGCCGCTGACGGCCCGAGAGTCGCTCGCCATCCTCGAGCCGATCCTGCTGGCGCTGCGGGCCGCGCACGCGGCCGGCATGATCCACCGCGACGTCAAGCCCGAGAACGTCATCGTGCGCCGTGACGGCGAGGTCAAGGTCGCCGACTTCGGCCTGGCCCGTGCCATCACCAACCAGGCCACGACCAGCCAGACCGGCGTCCTGCTGGGCACCGTCTCCTACCTCTCCCCCGAGCAGGTCGAGCGTGGCGTGGCCGACACGCGAAGCGACGTGTATGCCGCGGGCCTGCTGCTCTTCGAGATGCTCACCGGGCGCAAGGCCGTCACCGGCGGGACGCCGATCCAGATCGCGTACAACCACGTCCACGGCGGGGTGGTCGCCCCGTCGACGCTCGTGCCCGAGATCCCGGCTGCGCTCGACGACCTCGTGGCACGCGCCACGGCCGTCGAACCCGACGACCGCTTCGAGTCGGCGACGGCCTTCGTCACGGCCCTGCGCGAGGTCCGGCGCGGCCTGTCCCCCTCCGAGCTCGACCACCGCGGCGCCGCGGTGCCCGACCCCGACAGCACCGCGGCGCTGGCGCCCACCTCCGCGACGACGCGGCTGTCGACCGCCGACCGGTCATCCCGCTCCGGCGCGGCCGATGCTCGCCCGGAGACCCACCGCACGCACCCCACCGAGCTCGGTCGTTCCGCACTTGCTGGTCTGTCCCTCCACGACGATGACGACGGCCCACTCCTCGAGCACACCGCAGCCATGCCGATCGACCGCCACCACGGCCACGGCGCTCGACGCCGCTTGCCACTGTGGATCGCGGCGGCCCTCGTCGTTGCGGGCGCCGCGTTCGGCGGCTGGTGGTTCACGGCCGGCCCGGGCGGCTCGACCGTCGTGCCGGCGGTCGTCGGCCAGCAGATCTCGCAGGCTGAAGGCGCGATGCGGCAGGCCTCCCTCTCGGTCGACACCACCGGCGAGTTCTCCGAGGTCAAGGCCAAGGGCGTCGTGCTGCGGGTCGAGCCGACCGCAGGCAGCGAGCTCGGCAAGCGCTCGACCGTGCGCCTCGTGGTGTCCAAGGGCCAGGAACGGTATGCCGTCCCCAACCTCGTCGGGCTCAAGGCCGGAGACCTCGGGTCTGCGCTCTCGCCACTGACGCTCCGGCTCGGGGAGCAGTCGCAGGCCTGGAGCGAGACGGTACCCGCAGGGGTCGTCGTCTCCCAGGACCCGCCCTCGAACGCGTCGGTCAAGCGCGCCACCGCCGTGTCCGTGGTCGTCTCCAAGGGACGAGAGCCGATCGAGGTGCCCACCGTCACCCGCACGGCATTGGACGCAGCGTCGGCGGCCATCACCAAGGCCGGCCTCACGGTCCAGCGCGGCCAGGACGTCAACAGCGACACCGTCCCCGCCGGGCAGGTCGTCTCGCAGTCACCCGAGAGCGGCACGCTGCACCGAGGCGACGCCGTGAAGCTCGTCGTGTCCAAGGGGCCGGTCATGGTGCAGGTGCCCAACGTCGTCGCCCGCTCGTCCGGAGACGCGGAGAAGGTGCTGACCGACCTCGGCTTCACGGTCAAGAGGGAGACGGGGCTGCTCGGAGCCGTTCTCGACCTCGTCCAGAGCCAGAGCGTCAAGGGCGGCCAGTCCGCGCCCAAGGGCAGCACGATCGTCCTGACCATCGTCTGAGCCCGCCTCGTGACACCGTCGGCGCGCACGCGTCTCGCCACGCTGCTGCTCGTAGCCCTGACGGCGGTCTGGGGCTCGACGTTCTTCCTCATCCGCGACCTCGTCCAGGCCGTCCCACCGGTCGACTTCCTCGCGGTCCGCTTCACCCTCTCCGCCGTCGTCATGCTGATGATCTTCTGGCGACCGGTTCGCGCCCTCAGTCGTCGGCAGGTCCTCGTCGGTATGGGACTCGGCGCTCTCTACGGACTGGCCCAGATCTTCCAGACCCAGGGACTCGCGACGACACCAGCCTCCGTGTCGGGCTTCGTCACGGGAACCTACGTCGTGCTCACACCCGTCTTCACCGCCGTGCTGCTGCGCGAGCGCGTGCCTGGGTCGACCTGGGCCGCGGTGGGACTCGCGACCGGGGGTCTCGCACTCCTGTCCCTCAACGGCCTGTCGGTCGGTGTCGGCGAGGCGATCACCCTCCTGGCGGCCGCCCTCTACGCGCTGCACATCGTGGGACTGGGCCGTCACAGCGCCTCCGAGATCGCGACCGGGCTGTCCGTCGTGCAGATGCTCGTCATCGCGGTGCTCTGCATCGTCGGGGCCCTCCCCGGCGGTGTCGTCCTGCCGAGCACCCCCGCACAGTGGGGCACGGTGCTCTACATGGTGGTCTTCGCGAGCATCCTCGCCCTGTGGGTGCAGACGTGGGCGCAGGCGCACATGCCGGCCACCCGGGCCGCGATCATCATGACGGTCGAACCGGTCTTCGCCGCGTCCTTCGCCGTGACGCTCGGCGACGAGACCGCAACCTTGCGCATGGTCCTCGGTGGAGCCCTCGTGCTCACGGCGATGTTTGCCGTCGAGCTCCTGGCTCGCAGACGCCCGGGCGAGCTGCCCGCCGAGGTCCTCCACCACGAGGTCTGACCGGCCCCACGCACAACAACTCCACCCGGGCGGAGCCAGCGCAGCCCGAACCTCCCCCTACCGCACCACAACTCCACCCGGGCGGAGCTGGCGTCGTGTGTTCAGGCGGCGGGTGCCGAACGCAGGAGCGCGGTGAGGACGTCGACCGCGACGTCGGTGCCGGCGTCGTCGACGTCGAGGTGCCAGACGAGGCGCACGGCACCCGGCCCCACGGCATACGTCCTCACCCCGGCGGCGAGGGCGGCGTCGACGAAAGCTGCGGCGGTCCAACCCACCGCGGCCACGTCGACGATGACGATGTTGGTCTCGACCGTCGCGAGGTCGACGGAGCCGGGAGCCGCCTCGGCCATCGCCTGGGCCGCCCGTCGGGCACGGGCGTGGTCGTCGGCGAGGCGGTCGACATTGTGGTCGAGCGCGAAAAGACCTGCGGCAGCAAGGATCCCGGCCTGGCGCATGCCACCGCCGAAGCGCTTGCGCCAGATCCGCGACTCGGCCATGGCGTCGGCCGAGCCGACGAGGACGCTCCCCACCGGGGCGCCGAGGCCCTTGCTGAGGCAGATCGAGACGGTGTCGAACTCCCGTCCGTAGTCGCTGACCGGCACGCCCGAGGCGACGTGGGCGTTGAAGAGCCGCGCACCGTCGAGGTGCATCGCGACGCCACGCTCACGCGTCAGCTCGCGCGCCCGACGGATCTCTTCGAGGGACTGCACCGTGCCGCCGCCGAAGTTGTGGGTGTTCTCGACGATCACGAGCGACGTGCACACCTGGTAGGGGCCGACGCCGGTGATCATGAGCGATGCGGCGTCATCGGCACGGAACCGCCCGCGCTCGGACACCCAGGTGCGCGACGAGATGCCCGAGAGGACGGCGGCCGCGCCGAGCTCGGCCCGGACGACATGGGCGAGGGAGTCGCCGATGAGCTCCTCCCCCGGCTTCACGTGCAGCCGCACCCCGAGCTGGTTGGCCATCGAGCCGGACGGGGTGAAGAGCCCGGCTTCGTGTCCGAGCATCGCGGCAACGCGTTCCTCGAGGGCGCGCAGCGTCGGGTCCTCACCGAAGACGTCGTCACCGACCTCGGCCCGCGCCATCGCCTCGCGCATGGCCTCGCTCGGCCGGGTCAGGGTGTCGCTGAGCAGGTCCGCCTTGAACGGGCTCGTCGCCACCACCGGTCAGGCCTGGCCGAGCATCTCGGCAACGAGGAAGGCGAGCTCGAGCGACTGCTGGTGGTTCAGCCGCGGGTCGCAGACCGACTCGTAGCGCTTCTCGAGGTCGGAGTCGATGATCTTCTCCGCGCCGCCGAGGCACTCGGTGACGTCGTTGCCGGTCAGCTCCACGTGGATGCCGCCGGGGATCGTGCCGAGTGACTGGTGCACCTCGAAGAAGCCACGGACCTCCTCGACGATGTCCTCGAAGTCACGCGTCTTGTAGCCCGAGGGGCTCTCGAACGTGTTGCCGTGCATGGGGTCGCAGATCCACGTGACCGTGGCACCGGAGGACGTGACCTTGTCGACGAGAGCCGGCAGGGCGTCCCGGATCGTGCCGGCCCCCATCCGCGTGATGAAGGTGAGGCGCCCCGGTGTGCGGTTGGGGTCGACCTTGTCGATGAGCCGCAGGACCTCGTCGATGTCGGCCTTGGGGCCGAGCTTCACACCGATCGGGTTGCTGATCCGCGAGACGAAGTCGACGTGCGCGCCGTCGAGCTGGCGGGTGCGCTCCCCGACCCACACGAAGTGGCCCGAGGTGTCGTAGAGGCGACCGGAACGGGAGTCGATGCGCGTCAGCGGGCGCTCGTAGTCGAGCAGCAGCGCCTCGTGCGCGGCGTAGAACTCCACCGTGCGCATGGCGTCGAAGTCGGCCCCACAGGCCCACATGAAGCGCATCGCCTTGTCGATGTCCTTGGCGATCTT
Source organism: Terrabacter sp. 01T434 (assembly GCF_056398545.1). NCBI lineage: Bacteria > Bacillati > Actinomycetota > Actinomycetes > Micrococcales > Intrasporangiaceae > Terrabacter > Terrabacter sp. 01T434. Next base: position 154,920 of record NZ_JBFTPP010000004.1, on the reverse strand, counting down.
CTCGTAGCGCTGGTTGGCCGAGTTCGCGACGAAGCCGCGGTTCCAGTCGTGGACGTGCCGCAGGTCGGCGAATCCACCTGTCGTGAAGGCACGCACGAGGTTCAGCGTCGCCGAGCTCGCGTGGTAGGCGCGGACGAGCCGCTGCGGGTCGGGGATGCGGGCGGTCTCGTGGAAGGCGAAGTCGTTGACCATGTCGCCACGGAAGGCGGGCAACGTGACGCCCTCACGGGTCTCGACGGTCGAGCTGCGGGGCTTGGCGTACTGCCCCGCCATGCGCCCGATCTTGATGACGGGCACGGACGCGCCGTAGGTCAGCACCGCGGCCATCTGCAAGATCGTCTTGATGCGGTCGCGGATGTTGTCGGCGGTGGCGGACGCGAAGGTCTCGGCGCAGTCGCCACCCTGGAGGACGAAGGCCTCGCCGACGGCGGCCTTGGCCATGCGGTCGGTGAGGATGTCGCACTCGCCCGCGAAGACGAGCGGCGGATACGAGGCGAGGGTCTCGATCACCTCGGCCAGGGCAGCCGTGTCGGGCCAGGCAGGCTGCTGCTGGGCCTCGAGCTCGGCGGCCGCGGCCGTGAGGGCAGCGAGGGCCTCGGACCCGTCATCGGGTTCGAGGCCGGCATCGGCGGAGACGGTCCTCGTGTTCACCCCGTCAGCGTAGACGTCGCTGTGGGGCGCCCCCGTCCGGGTCCGCATCCCGAAACCTTCCGCTCCCTGGGTGGTCACGTGGGAGATCACCGACGACGTATGCCGTCCGCCGCGGTCACGGGTCAGGTCGGGTCCGCGAGGTCGAGGCCACGCTCCATCGCGAAACGCACGAGCTCCACGCGGTTGTGCATCTGCAGCTTGCCGAAGATGTTCTGCACGTGGTTCTGCACGGTGCGGTGCGACAGGAAGAGCATCGCGGCGATCTCCTTGTAGCCCATGCCTGTCGCGACGTACTTGAGGATCTCGGTCTCGCGGTCGGTGAGCTGGGGAACCGGTCGCTCGGAGCCGCCACCGCCGGCGGCCTTGACGCGCCGGAACTCGCCGAGCACGAGTCCGGCCAGACCCGCGGCGAAGACCGGCTCGCCGGCGGCGGTCGCACGCACGGCTTCGAGGAACTCCTCGCGGCCGGCCGACTTCACGAGGTAGCCGAGGGCTCCCGCCTTGACCGCGTCGAGGACGTCCTGGTGGTCGCCGCTCGCCGAGAGGATGAGGATCCGCGTCGGGACCTGCGCGGCCGCGAGGGCCGCGCACACCTGGGCGCCGGTGAGCCCCGGCAAGTTGAGGTCGAGGACGAGCACGTCCGGTGCAGTGGCTCGGGTGCGGGCCACGGCCGAACGGCCGTCGTCTGCCGTCGCCAGGACCTCGAACCCGGCGTCGGCGAGGTCGCGCGCCACGGCGTCGCGCCACATCGGGTGGTCGTCCGCGACGACGACGCGGATGTGCTCGGGCGGCACGCCGGTCCCCCGCTGCGGCATGGCGTCCTGCTGCTCCGTCACGATGCTCCTCGTCCCTGGGTCCGGACGCCCGCATCGCTGGCGGCGCGAACCTCCGGTTGCCGACCATGGTGTCGGCTGGTCAGCCGCGCCACCCGGGGATGCGGGATCCTCAGCTCCACGGTCGTGCCGCCGCCGGGACCGGAAGCGACCGTCGCCGTGCCGCCGAGATCCGCGAGTCGACCGAGGATGCTCGACGAGACCCCGAGGCGACCCTGGGTGACCGCCTCGTCGAGGCGACCGGCCGGCACGCCCCGCCCGGAGTCGCGAATCGTCACCGCCACCTCGTCGCCGGCGTCGTCGAGCAGAACCCAGGCGCGGGCGTCGTCACCGGCGTGCTGGCGCACGTTGTCGAGGGCCGCCTCCACGGCGGCGACGACCTCGTCGGCCACCCGTCGCGGCAGGAGGACCGCGTCGGCGGGCGAGACGAGCTGCACCCCTTCGCCCTCGACATGGCGCAGCAGTCCCCGCAGGTCCGCGTCGCCGCTGATGGCGCGACCGACCTCCTCGAGGTCGGCCATGCTCACGAGCGTGCGCAGGATCCGCTCCTGCTCGCCGGCCATGGCGCCGAGCCGGGCCGTCTCACCCCCGAGGTCACTGGCCCGACGGTGGATGAACGCGAGCGTCTGCAGCACGCCGTCGTGGACGGTCCGGGCCAGACGGTCACGCTCGGCGCGAGCGGCGTCGAGCCGCATTGCCTCGGCGAGCGCCGCGTGGCTCGAGCGGGCGAGGTCGACGCAGTGGCCGATGCACCCACCGAGCAGGAGCCCGAAGATCGAGTTCGTGACCGTGTTGGGGGTCGGCTCGACCACCTCGACGAAGGAGCACGCCGCGACGATCGACGCAGCAGCGACTCCACCGCGCCAGCCGCGGAGCACCGCGAACCCGACAATGGCGGCCGTCGGCCAGATCGAGGGAATGGTCTTGGCGCCCGCCGTGATGACCCCGGGGTCGTCGACGAGGCGGGTGGCGAGAATCGCGGAACACCCGATGACGAGCTCGACCGTGTAGGCCCGGACCGTGCGCATCGGCCGGAGGGTCACCGTCAGGGTCCAGGCGGCCAGGACACCGAGGACCGCGACGCCCAGGGCGAGGTGCGCGATCTGGCCGTGGCGCTCCCACACCGACCATGCGGCATACGCGAGGGCGAGCCAGCGGAAGACGTCGATGCCACGCCACAGTCCGCGGACGATGACGTGCTCGTCGTCCAGGACCGCGTTCGTCGACGCGGGGACGGCCGCCATGACGTCAGGACGCCGCCACGACAGGCGCGTCGCCGTCGTCGTCCTCGTCGGTCCGTTCCGTGCCGACGGACCCGTCACCCTCGGCCGCGGCCGTCGACGAGCGGGCCCTGCCCTCGGCGGCGTCGAGCGCCGCCTCGAGCTCGGGTGCAGCGCTACCGGGCTTGGCTGCCTCCTGCAGCTCGCGGGCCTTGGCCCGAGCCGCGGAGACGAGACGGTCCTTCATCGAGGTGGCGTACATGTCGACGTACTCCTGGCCCGACAGGAGCATCAGCTCGTACATGATCTCGTCGGTGATCGACCGCAGGACGAACCGGTCGTCCTCCATGCCCTCGTAGCGGGAGAAGTCGAGCGGCTTGCCCATCCGGACACCGACCCGCATGACCCGCGGGATGACCTTGCCCGTCGGTTGGGCCTTGTCGGTGCCGATCATGGCGACCGGGATGACCTTCACCTTGCCCTCGAGGGCCATCCGGGCGACGCCGGTGCGGCCGCGGTAGAGGCGGCCGTCGGGCGAGCGCGTGCCCTCGGGGTAGATGCCGAGCAGGTCGCCGCGCCGGAGGACCTTGAGCCCGGAGCTCAGCGCGGCATTGCTCGCCTTGCCGCCCGACCGGTCGACGGGCAGCTGCCCGACCCCGCGGAAGAAGGCAGCAGTCAGCCGGCCCTTGATGCCACGTCCCGTGAAGTAGTCGCTCTTGGCGAGGAACGTGACGCGTCGGGAGACCACGAGCGGCAGGAAGATCGAGTCGGAGAAGGACAGGTGGTTGCTCGCGAAGATCGCGGCCCCCTCCTCGGGGATGTGCTCCTCGCCCTCCACCCACGGACGGAAGACGAGCCTGACGATCGGCCCGATGACGATCGTCTTGAGGAACCAGTAGAACAACCGTGTCCGCCTTCCGCTTGTGACGGCTCGAACTCTACGACACTCGCGCCCGCACAGCGGGGCATGCGAGGATCAAGGGATTCAGTCGCCTCCCGTGAGGAGCCCATCGTGACGGTCCTTCCCGGCGCCGCAGTCGGCTCCGGTCTGCGCGCGCGACGGACCCGGACGCCCCGGCCATGAGCGACCGCGACCTCGACGCGGAGTTCGCGCGCATCATCGCAGGCTGGGACGACGAGGCCCCCGACCCGCAGTCCCAGGGCGTCGGCGGCGCGGTGCGGACGGACAACCAGGAGCCGCCGGACGAGGCAGTCACGCCGCACGGTCCGGACGCCTCGTCGCCCGGTGCTGAACCAGAGGGCTCTCAGTCGGAGCGACCTGAACTCGACCCTGGGCTCGAGCGCCCTGAGCCCGAGCAGCCTCACCCTGAGCATTCCGAGCTTGAGCAGCCCGAGCGCCCGGAGGGCGTGACCGGCAGCGACCCCGCGGCGCCGCCCCAGCACCCCGCTGCCGGGGCAGCCGGGCCGTCCAGCGCGTCCGGCCTGCTGGAGGTGCCGATCGCGCCGACGACGTCACACGCCTGGCGTGGCAGCACTCCCCCGCGCGACGAGGTCCACGACGTGGCGGACGACGACCACTTCGTCCCGCCGTCGGAGATCGACCTCCCCTCGGCCGAGACCGACCCGATGTTCTGGGCCATCGTCGGCGGCCTCGCCGGCGGCCCGCTGCTGCTGCTCTACGTCCTCTTCTTCGACCGCGACGGCAGTGGCTGGTGGGTCGTGACCGCCGTGACGATGCTCGTCGTCGGCTTCGTGCTGCTCGTCCTGCGCGGCGGCAACGAGCGCGACCCCTTCGACGACGGCACCCGGGTCTAGGGCGGCGTCTTCCGGGGGCGGGTCAGCCGGCGCGTGGTGTCAGGTCGAGGTCGACCCAGACCGGGCGGTGGTCCGATCCCGCCCTGAGGTCGGCCTCGGCGACACGGACCTCGGGTCCCCGGGCGAGCCTGAGACCCCGTCCTGCGAATACCGCGTCCAGGGCGACGGTCGGGAGCCGAGCCGGGAAGGTCGGCACGCCGTTCGACGCCAGGGGCAGGCGGCCGGCGATGAGGTCGTAGGCCGCTGCCCCGGCCTCCTCGTTGAGGTCCCCTGCCACGATGGCCCGGTCGCCCAGACCCTCGAGCACCACCGATGCGTGGCGCAGCCGTTCAGGCGCCCGCAGTCCGAGGTGCACGCTGACGACGGTGACGGGAGGCAGGCCGGGGCCGTCGCCCGCGAGCGAGACGGTCGCGGCGGCATACCCCCGCGTCCGATCGGGGAAGCGGACCGGAAGGCGACACCGGTGCACGCCGTGGACGACCACTCTCGGCGCGGTCAGGACCGCCGTCCCGCCGGTGCCGAGACGGCCACGGTTCCAGCGCAGGCGACAGGCGCGGGCGAAGGGCGGCAGCCGGAACTCGGTCGTGAGCCGGCGCGGCACCTCCTGCAGGCACAGCACGTCGGGGTCCACGGCGCGCACCACCCTGGCGGCTGCGGCGCGGTCGTCCAGCAGGTCGTGCAGGTTGTACGTCATGACCCGCAGCACGTGCCGAGGGCGCGCCGCGCACACGACTCAGCGGCCGGCGCGCGCCAGCTCGGCGGCCCCGATGAGGCCGGCGTCACTGCCGAGCACGGCGCGCACGATGCGCGCCTCGGGGCGGTAGCCGCGGCCGGGCAGCTGGCGCCGGAAGGCCTCGCGGGCGGGGCCGATGAGCATCTCGTCGGCTGCGCTGACACCACCGCCGATGACGAAGAGGCCGGGGTCGAAGGCGGCGGCGAGGTTCGCCAGCCCGATGCCCAGCCACTCACCGATGTCGGCGAGCAGCTCACGCGCCGTGGGATCACCCTCACGGGCGGCCTCGGTGATGAACGGGCCCGTCAGGGCGTTGGCGTCGCCGCCGAGACGGACCAGCAGGTCGGCCACGACGGGCGACCCGGCCTCGATCATCGCCCGGGCCTCGCGCACGAGGGCATTGCCGCTGGCGTACTGCTCCCAGCAGCCGCGGTTGCCGCACTCGCAGCGGATGCCCGCGGGCATGATCTGCATGTGGCCGAACTCGCCGGCGATGCCGTGCCGCCCGCGCTGGACGTCGCCATCGATGATGAGCGCGCCACCGATGCCCGTGCCGAGGGTGATGACGACGACGTGCGACTCGCCGCGAGCAGCGCCGAAGCAGGCCTCGGCCCAGGCCGCCGCGTTGGCGTCGTTGTCGACGGTGATCGGCAGCTCGATGCGCTGCGACAGGGCGTCGCGCAGCGGCTCGTTGCGCCAGGACAGGTGCGGCGCGAAGACGACGGTGGCGCGGTCCTCCGCGACGAAACCGGCGGCGCCGATCCCCACGGCGACGACGTCGTCGGGATCGACCTGGCGCAGCAGCTCCTCCACCGACTCGACGATGGTGTTCTCGACGACGCTGGGCGACGTCGAGCGGTGCGGGGTGTCACGACGGGTGCGGTGGGTGATGGTGCCCGTCTCGTCGACGACGCCGCCGGCGACCTTGGTGCCGCCGATGTCGATGCCGATGGCGAGTCGCCTGCTCATGCGGGGTCTCCGGGTGGGGGCCTGTCGGTGCTGGTGTCGCTGGTGTCGGTGGTCTCGGTGGTGTCGGTGGTGTCGCTGCCGGTGTCCGCGCCGGTGCCGGGCTCGGCCCGTCGCTCGCGCTGCGCCGTGGCCAGGTCGCGGAGCGCGGTGGCTGCGAAGCCGACGAAGTCGGCGACCTTGTCGATGGTGTCCGGGTTGACCTGCTGCACGAACGCGATGAGCTGGCAGACCGGGCACACCCGGCACGCGGCAGGCGTGGTGCCTCCGCAGGTGCACGCCCCTGGTCGTCCCTCCGACCTGCTGTCCGACCTGCTGTCCGACCTGCTGTCCGCGGGTCCGCGCGACGGCATGTCCGAAGCGCCCGACCGGCTGCGTTGCGAGAGCAGGTCGATGAGCAGCGCGGCCTCTTCGGCGACGCTGCCGAGGCGCGCGGATCCGGTCCCGGCCGCCGGCTCGGGCTGATCTGGTGCCGTGTCAGGACCGTCGCTCAGGGTCACGTCGGTCAGGCCTCGACGCGCTTCTTCAGCTCCTTGAGCGCAGTGTCGACGATGACCTTCTCCGCCTTGCGCTTGAGCAGCCCGATCATGGGGATCTTGACGTCGACCGCGAGCCGGTAGGTCACCTTCGTGCCTGCGCCGTCGGACGCCAGGGTGTACGAGCCGTTCATCGCCTTGAGGACCTGCGCCGAGACGAGCGACCACGAGACGACGCCCGTGCCGTCCTCCACGACGTCCCACTCGTAGTCGAGGACGTAGGTGTCCTTGATGGCGCCGGCGTCGAGCGTGAACTGGACCTGGTCGGCCCAGCCGTCACCCTCCTCGGCGAGCACGGCGACCTCCTTCACCTCGCCCGCCCACTCGGGGTAGGCCTCGAAGTCCGCGATGACGTCGAGGACCTCGCCGGGAGGGGCGTCGATGACGATGGAGGACTCGGTGCGATCGGGCATGCGCCGAAGGCTATCGCGTCGGGTGTGCGCTGACGCTGCTTGTCCTGGGCGGCTGCTGTCGCGCGTGGGCTGCGTGCCACGATGGAGGGGGTGGCAGTCTTGCGCAGCAGGGACGCACCCCGACCCGGGGCACGCCCGGCGCCACGTTGAGGTGGTCGGAGCGGTTACCGCTCGGTAAGGTGCAGCCCAGGTACCACCCCGCGATCAGGAGTGACAGTGAAGGACAACGTCGTCGCACCACTTGCCCCCGTCACGACGGAGGGAAGCCTTGCGGACCTCCCCGTGCGCAACGCCAGGGAGAACGCGAGCGAGACCGCGTTCTCGCGCAAGACCCCCTCCGGCGGCTGGACGCACGTGACGTGGGCGCAGTTCGCCGACGACGTCGCGGCCGTGGCCCGTGGGCTCATGGCCGCGGGCCTCACGCCCGGCGACCGGGTGGCGCTCATGTCGCGCACGCGCTACGAGTGGACCCTCGTCGACTTCGCCGCGTGGAGTGCGGGCGCCGTCGTCGTGCCGATCTACGAGACCTCCTCGGCCGAGCAGGTGCAGTGGATCCTCTCCGACTCGGACGCGCACCTCGTCATCGTCGAGACCGATGCCCACCGCTCCACCGTCGACCAGGTCCGGGGCGACCTGTCGTCACTTCGCGACGTCATCACCATCAACGACGGTGGCCTCGACGCGCTGCGCGAGAAGGGCAGGGAGATCCCGGACGCCGACCTGGCCGCCCGCCGTGCCGGCCTCGACCGGGGGTCGGTGGCAACGATCATCTACACCTCGGGAACGACGGGACGGCCCAAGGGGTGCGAGCTGACCCACGGCAACTTCCTCGACCTCGCGGAGAACGCCATCGAGAAGCTCGGCCAGGTGGTGCTGACCGACAACGCATCGACGCTGCTCTTCCTCCCGCTGGCCCACGTCTTCGCGCGCTTCATCGAGGTGCTCTGCGTCGCGGGCAAGGCACGCATGGGCCACTCGGCGGACATCAAGACCCTCCTCGACGACTTCGCCGGCTTCCAGCCGACCTTCGTGCTCGCCGTCCCGCGCGTCTTCGAGAAGATCTTCAACTCGGCCGAGGCCAAGGCGTCCGCCGAGGGCAAGGGGAAGATCTTCCTCCGCGCCGCGACCGTCGCGATCGCCTACAGCGAGGCGCTCGACTCGGGAGGCCCCGGTCCGGGGCTCCGAATCCAGCACGCCGTCTTCGACCGTCTCGTCTACGGCAAGCTGCGCGCCGCCATGGGGGGGCACGTGCGCTACGCCGTGTCGGGCGGTGCGCCACTCGGCACGCGCCTCGGCCACTTCTACCGCGGCATCGGGGTCGTCATCCTCGAGGGCTACGGCCTCACGGAGACCACGGCTCCCGTGGCCGTGAACACCCCGGACAAGATCAAGATCGGCACGGTCGGGCCGCCGCTGCCCGGCACCGGCATCCGGATCGCCGACGACGGTGAGATCCTGCTCAAGGGCGTCGGCGTCTTCACCAGCTACCACGACAACCCGACGGCGACGGCCGACGCCATCGTCGACGGCTGGTTCCACACCGGCGACCTCGGCGAGATGGACGACGACGGCTACCTGCGGATCACCGGTCGCAAGAAGGAGATCCTCGTGACGGCGGGCGGCAAGAACGTCGCCCCCGCGGTGCTGGAGGACCGCCTGCGCGCGCATCCCCTCGTCTCGCAGTGCATCGTCGTCGGCGACCAGAAGCCCTTCGTCGCCGTCCTCGTGACTCTCGACGAGGAGATGTGGCCGCTCTGGGCCAAGACCCACGGCATCGAGGGCGTCTCGCTCGAGCAGGCCCGCACCCATCCGAAGGTGCTCGAAGCGCTCCAGGAGGCCGTTGACCGGGCCAACGACGCGGTCTCCAAGGCCGAGTCCATCCGGAAGTTCGTCGTGCTCTCCGGCGACTTCACCGAGGCGAACGGCTACCTCACGCCGTCCCTCAAGCTCAAGCGCAACGTCGTCATGAAGGACTTCGGCGACGAGGTGGAGAAGCTCTACGCCTGACGACTCAGGGCAGCAGGTCTCGGCGGATGCGCGCCTGCCATGCCTGCAGCAGTGCCGACCGCGTGGAGCCCATGACGGATCCCAACGCGTCGTCGACGGCGGCCTCGCGGTCGTCGAGCTGCGAGGTCGGCAGCACCAGCCCGCCCGCGGCCGCACGGTAGAGACGGACCACGGCCGGCGTCCCGTAGCGGTCTGCCAGGGTGCGCAGCGCCAGCAGTGAGAGGCCGTATGCCGCCGGGAGCGCGTGGGTGCCGGGGTCGAAGTCCGTGTCGGCGGGCAGAGTCTCCGGCAGACCCAACGACCGGACCCGGTCGAGCGCCGGGGCGACGATGGTCGCCTCGGGAAGATGGATGGGCTGGTACGCGACGAGCTCGGCGAAACCCTCGGACAGCCAGACGGGGACGCTGCGCGTCGTCGCAGCCCTGACCGTCACATGGGTCAGCTCGTGGGTCATGACGACGTCGCGGCCGTCGGGGCGTAGCGAGCTCCACGCTCCGGGAACGAGGACGATCCGGTCCGCCCCGGCATGCTCCCCGGGGGTCAGCGGTCCGTCCGTGGCGGCCGCCACCCCCGCAAGGTCGTCGGCGGAGCGACCAAGCAGTCGTGCGGCGTCGGCGTCGGTGGCGGGGGCGACCCAGACGGCCGGTCTGGCCTCGCCCCACACGGCAGCGACACGCGACTCGGCCGTGCGCGCGCGACGCACCACTTCTTCGACACGGTCCGCGGTGCCGACCGCGAGCACGAGCGACGTGGCTTCCCTGCGGACGACGAGTCCAGGCAGGTCCCAGGGTTGCGGGCGCCCTGACGGCGCCGAGGCGGTGATGACGAGATCGGTCGGCCGCGCCGGGTCAGCCTTGAAGGTGAGGTCGAGGTCGAAGGATCGGGGAGTCGTGTCGAAGCCGAGAAGCCTGTAGGTGAGGCTTGCCTTCACATCCCACTCGACCTGGGTGCCGCGCGGGGCGGGCACGGGAGGGGTCGTCTCGCGCACCATGACAAGGCGCAGATCACCGGCCCCCATCGCTCCCATGCGCTCGAAGACAGCGGCCTGGGTGGTGCGCAGGCGGCCTGACGCGGGCCCGCTGAGCGCTGCAAGCCAGCCGGTCTCGTCCCGGCGGCCGAGGTCGGCGACACGGGCCTCGAGCACCGCCGTCACCGCGCGGGCCCGGGCGTCGGCCCACACCCCGGGGTCGACATCGGTCGTCGCAGGCCGGGAGGAGTACGGGCTCGACGCAGCTGGAGCGACAGGGAGGGTGGCGGGAGCCAGGGGCGCCCCGCCAGCGGTGCAGGCACCAAGGCCCACGGCGGTCGCCGTCACGAGAACCACTGCAGCGGTCACCCGACGGGAGACACGATGGTTCGGGCTGCGCACCGCGACATCGTGTCATGGGCCCCCGTGAACGGCCTTCAATGACGACGCCGGTCAGACCGCCCGGCGGCCTCGGTGGTGCGACGCGTGCTCGGCCGGCTCGAGCTGGGCCCGGGCCGCGTTGGCCGTGCCTGTCGAGACGAGCCCGGCGGCGAGAAAGGCCGACACCGCCCGTCGCTCGGCACGGTCGAGCGGTGCTGTCACGGCCTCCCCCCGGTCGACGTCACGTCCGGACACAGCCGTCCGGAGTGGTATCTCGTTCAGGGCGGTCACCATGCAGTCAGCGCAGTGGACGTCCCGCACCGGGCAGGTCTGGCAGTCGACGAGCATCATCTCGGTCCAACCCTTCGTCTCTCATGCGATCTGTCGTGAAAGACGCTAGGTGCACCCACCGACAGCGTCGGGGGACGCCGCGCCTCCCCGGCGTTGTCGGCGCACCGGCATACCGTCAGGGTCGTGCAAGCCATCCAGTCCACGTTCGACGACCTCGGCACCCCCCTCGCCGGAGTCACGTTCGTCGTCGTGGACCTCGAGACGACCGGGGGCACCCCGGCACAGTGCGGCATCACCGAGATCGGCGCCGTCAAGGTGCGCGGCGGTGAGCTGCTCGGGGAGTTCCAGACCCTCGTCAACCCTGCTGAGCCCATCCCGGCGTTCATCTCCGTCCTCACCGGCATCACCGACTCCATGGTCCGCGACGCGCCGCGCATCGACAGCGCGCTGCCCGCCTTCCTCGAGTTCGCGGCCGGCAGCGTCCTCGTGGCGCACAACGCCGGCTTCGACATCGGGTTCCTCAAGGCGGCCGCCGCACGCACGGGTCTGAGGTGGCCGGGATTCCCGGTCCTGGACACCCTCCAGCTGGCGCGCCAGCTCGTGGTGCGGGACGAGTCGCCGAACCATCGGCTGTCCTCGCTCGCCCAGGTCTTCGGTTCACCGACCACCCCCGACCACCGGGCGCTGCACGATGCCCGCGCCACCGTCGACGTGCTGCACGGCCTCATGGAGCGCGTCGGCAATCTCGGAGTCCACACCCTCGAGGAGCTCTCGAGCTACAGCTCCCGGGTCACGCCGTCGCAGCGACGCAAGCGGTTCCTCGCCGACCCCCTGCCCAGTGCTCCCGGGGTCTATCTCTTCAAGGACGGCAGCGACCGCGTTCTCTACGTCGGCACGAGCCGTGACATCCGCACTCGCGTGCGCAGCTACTTCACCGCGTCCGAGCAGCGCAGCCGGATGGCCGAGATGGTGCGGCTCGCCCACGTGGTCCACCCGATCGTGTGCCAGACCTCGCTCGAGGCGCAGGTCCGTGAGCTGCGGCTCATCGACGAGCACAAGCCCCGCTTCAACCGGCGGTCGAAGAACGGCCGCAAGGTCATGTGGGTCAAGCTCACCCAGGAACGCTTCCCCCGACTGTCGATCGTCAAGCAGGTGAGGGACGACGACGCCCACTACATCGGGCCGTTCCGGTCCCGGGTCACCGCGCAGTCGGCCATCGACGCGGTCCACGAGGTCGTGCCGCTGCGCCAGTGCACCGGTCGCCTCACCGGACGCGGCACCGCCTGCGCGCTCGCCGACATGGGCCGCTGCGGCGCGCCGTGCACCGGGGCGCAGTCCGAGGGTGACTACGCCGTCGTCGTCGACGAGTGCCGCGCCATCTTCACCGGCAACGCCCGGCCGAGCGCAGACCTGCTCCGTGCGCGACTCGAGGAGCTCGCCTCGCAGGAGCGCTTCGAGGACGCGGCGCGGGTGCGCGACCGCTTCCTGCAGCTCGTGCGAGGTGCGGCGCGTGCCCAGCGGCTCGCGCCGCTCGTGCGCTCCCCCGAGATCGTCGGGGCCCGTCGCAGCGACCTCGGGGGCTGGGAGCTCGTCTCCATACGCCACGGTCGCCTGGCCGCCACCGCGGTGAGCCCGCGAGGAGCCGACCCGATGCAATACGTCCGCTCGATGCAGGCCACGGCAGAGGTTGTGCCGCCCTCCACTCCCGAGCGTCCGTCCGCGCTCACCGAGGAGACCGAGATCCTGCTGCGCTGGCTCGAGGCTCCGGGCGTGCGCATCGTCGAGCTCGACGGGACGTGGACCTGCCCAGTGGGTGGCGCCGGCTCGGTGCGCAGCGAGCTCGAACCCGCCGTCGCATCGGCCCACGACGTCGTCGGCTTCGACAACGACGTGCCCCACTCGCGACCCGGTCCCGGACGCGGGGGCGCCGCTGGTCACGGCGGCGGCCTGCGCCGCGTCGGATGAGGCCCGGCTAAGGTGTCACCGTGATCACCGCCATCGTCATGATCAGCTGCGAGGTCGACCGCATCCCGGAGGTGGCGGAGGCCGTCGCCGACATCCCGGCCGTGTCCGAGGTCTATTCGGTGACCGGGGACACCGACCTCATCGCCATGGTGCGGGTCAAGGCGCACGAGGAGTTCGCCGACGTCATCGCCGACCAGCTGAACAAGGTGGAGGGCATCGTCGGCACGTCGACGCACATCGCCTTCCGCACCTACTCCTCGCACGACCTCGAGGCAGCCTTCAGCCTGGGCCTCGAGGGCGACTGACCCTCATCCCGGCGGCGCCGCGACGCTTCAGCGGCGCGTCGCGGTCACCCAGCGTTCGACGAGGCCCGTGGCCGCGCCGCTGTCGATGGCCTCTGCCGCAACCGCCATGCCAGCGCGCAGGTCGGCGTCGAAGTCCGCCTCCGACGGTCCGGAGTCCGGCCGGGTCAGAGCGAGGGCGATGCCGGCGTTGAGCAGCACGGCGTCGCGCACCGCGCCCGTGGCCCCCGCAAAGACGTCACGCACGACGTCGGCGTTGTGCGCGGCGTCGCCGCCGCGCAGGTCCTCGACGGGGTGCAGCCGGAGACCGAGCCGCTCCGGGTCGACGGAACGCTCCCTGACGGCCCCGCCCCGGACCCACCACACGTGCGTCGTCGTCGACACCGTGACCTCGTCGAGGCCGTCGTCGCCACGGAAGACCGCGGCATCCTTGCCCCGGTCGGCGAAGACGCCCGCCAGGAGCGGGGCCATGCGGGCGTCCGCACAACCCACGGCGGCATACGTCGGCTGGGCCGGGTTGGTCAGCGGGCCGAGGAAGTTGAATGCCGTCCCGACGCCGAGGTCACGACGTGGCACGGCGGTGTGGCGGAAGGACGGATGGAAGGTCTGGGCGAAGCAGAACGTGATGCCGGCCTCCGAGGCCACCTCCACGACGCGCTCGGGCGGCAGCGACAGGTCGACACCCAGGGCCTCGAGCACGTCGGCAGAGCCCGACGACGACGAGGCGGCACGGTTGCCGTGCTTGACCAGGCGGACTCCCGCAGCCGCAGCCACCATCGCGGACATCGTCGAGATGTTCACGGTGTGGGCGCGGTCGCCCCCCGTACCGACGATGTCGAGACTGGGGCCCGGGACCTCGATCCGCCGCGCATGCGCGAGCATCTGCTCCGCCAGGCCCCGCATCTCGTCGATGCTCTCGCCCTTGGCGCGCAGCCCGATGAGAAACCCCGCCACCTGGGAGGGCGTGGCCTCTCCGTCCATGATCTGGGCCATGGCCCACTCGGCCGTCGCCCGGTCGAGGTCACGGCCGGCGATGAGGTCGCTGAGCAGTGCAGGCCAGGTCGTCGTGTCCGGCGCCATGCGTCAGGCCGTCGGCACGCCCGAACGCGCGAGCGTGGCGACGGCCGACGTCAGCGCGATCGGGTCGAGCGGGTGCGGGACGGCCAGGTCGGCCTGGGACCAGGCGGCGAGCCAGCTGTCCTGCGGGCGACCGGTGAGCACGATGATCGGGGGGCACTCGAAGATCTCGTTCTTCAGCTGGCGGGCCAGTCCCAGGCCGCCGACCTTGGCCGCCTCTCCGTCGAGGACGAGGATGTCGAAGCGCTCGGACTCGACCGAGCTGATCACGGCGTCAGCCGTCGCGCACTCGTGCCAGCGGACCACCTCGACGTCGCGCGCGGGCCGGCGACCGACCGCTGCGCGCACCGCGTCGCGGGTCGTGAAGTCGTCGCTGTAGAGCAGCACGCTCACCTTAGCCACCGGCCGCTGCGACCCGCTCGCCGTCGCGATGTCGGTCGAGGTGCCCTGCGCTGCGCTGTCGTTCGAGGCGGTCATGCGCCCGATGCTACCGGGCCGTGGGAGGCTCGCCGCACGGACCTCCCCACCCGCGAGCGGGCCGTGGAGGGCACCGTGGGAAGGTGGTTCCGGACGGCCTGCAGCACGGCTGTTCAGGGTTCGTGTCGGAATGGTCACGAATCCTCTACACCCGCGCGAGAAACGGCCTTGCAGCGGGGGGTCCCTCGCGCAGCCGGACAGGAATGTGGGAATAATGTCCAACGTGGCGACAGCATCGGCAGTTCCTTCAAGCGCAGTAGCGAGCCCGGCCCATCACGGTCCGGCGACCCGCCCGAACATGGTTGCCGTCGGCACCATCGTGTGGCTCTCCAGCGAGCTCATGTTCTTCGCGGGGCTCTTCGCGATCTACTTCCAGCTCCGCTCGGTCCGCGGAGACCTCTGGGCGACGCACACCGAGAAGCTGAACCTGCCGTTCGCGAGCGTCAACTGCCTCGTGCTCGTCATCTCCTCCGTGTGGTGCCAGCTCGGCGTCTGGAAGGCCGAGCGCGGCCAGAAGGCACGGACCGGTCGGCTCTTCGACCTCAAGAGCTGGGGCATGCGCGAGTGGTACGTCCTCACCTACCTCTTCGGCGCCTTCTTCATCTCCGGCCAGGTCATGGAGTACTCCGAGCTCACCCGCGACAACATCACCTTGAGCTCCGACGCGTACGGCTCCATCTTCTACATGGCGACCGGCTTCCACGGCCTCCACGTGACGGGTGGCCTCATCGCCTTCCTGCTCATCATCGCGCGCACGTTCACGACGCGTCGCTACACCCACGCGAACGCCACCGGCGCCGTCGTGACGTCGTACTACTGGCACTTCGTCGACGTCGTGTGGATCGCGCTCTTCGCGACCATCTACATCCTGCGCTGACTTCCGGCATGAGCGCGCGCCAGAACCGAAACACACCCCAAATGGACGACAGGAACCCACAGTGAACGCCTTGGCCGCCCGACGCCGACACCCCGCCGCGATCGCGGTGCTGCTGCTGCTCGGCCTTCTCGTGACCGGTGGCGCCTACTCGTTCCTCGCCCCCAAGGACGCCAACGCCGCCGCGCCCACCGCCGCGGCCGACGCCGTCGCCCAGGGCAAGGACCTCTTCATCGCCAATTGCGCCACCTGCCACGGCGTCGCTGCGCAGGGCACCAAGTCCGGCCCCTCGCTCGTCGGCGTCGGCGCAGCCTCCGTCGACTTCCAGGTCGGCACGGGTCGTATGCCGCTCGCCGGGCCGAACGTCCAGGCGCCTCAGAACAAGGTGAAGTTCGACGACACGCAGATCGCCGCCCTCGCGGCCTACGTCGCCTCCCTCGGCCCCGGCCCGGCCGTCCCCGAGGACAAGTACACGACGGTCATCCAGCCGGGCACGCCCGAGAACAACAAGGCGATCGCCGAGGGTGGCCAGATCTTCCGCGTCAACTGCGCGATGTGCCACAACTTCGCCGGTGCCGGTGGCGCCCTGACCCGCGGCAAGTACGCCCCCGCCCTCGAGGGCACGACGCCCAAGCACATCTACGAGGCCATGGTGTCCGGCCCGCAGTCGATGCCCGTCTTCAACGACATGAACATCTCGCCCGAGGCGAAGCAGAAGGTCATCTCCTACCTCAAGGCACAGGAGGACGCGACCAACGTCGGTGGCCTCACGCTGGGCAACCTCGGGCCGGTGTCCGAGGGGCTCTTCGCCTGGGTGTTCGCGCTCGGCATCCTCATCGGCTGTGCCGTCTGGCTCGGCAAGAAGGCCGCATGACCCCGCGCTGCATCGCCTCGATCACGAACGACGACAGGACCACGACCCGATGAACGACAACGAGACCACGGACCACGGGACGAGCACGTCACTCGTCCCGGCGTCCGGCGACAGCCACGACCTGCTGCCGGCGTCGCTGATCAGGGGCGTGGACCAGTTCGAGAACCCCGGCCTTCCGCCGCACGTCCACCGTGCCGCCGACGACGACCCCGCTGCCGCCAAGCGCGCCGAGCGCCAGGTCGCGACGATGTTCGGCCTGTCGATGCTCGCGACGCTCGTCTTCCTCGTCAGCTACTTCGCGATCCCCGACGAGGCCACCTTCTTCTTCCCCGGCATCGGCATCGCGAAGACGCAGAACGTCGTGCTCGGCCTCTCGCTCGGCTTCGCCATCTTCCTCATCGGCATCGGTGCCGTGCACTGGGCCAAGACGCTGATGTCCGACGAGGAGATCGCCGAGGAGCGCCACGAGCAGGCCTCGACCCCCGAGCAGCGTGCCAAGGCCGTCGCCGTCGTCAACGAGGGAGTCGCCTCCACCCAGCTCAACCGTCGCCCGCTGCTGAAGTACTCCCTCGGCGGCGCGCTCGGGCTCTTCATCCTCCCCCTCGGCCTGCAGGTCGCCGGTTCGCTCGGCCCGGTCAACGTCGAGGAGCTCAAGCACACCATCTGGGACCCGAAGGACAACGGCGGCAAGCCGATCCGGCTCATGCGTGACCCGGAGATGACGCCCATCCGCCTCGACGAGGTCACCACCGGCTCGGTGTTCCACGTCATGCCCGAGACGCTCCAGAAGTACATCGACGAGGGCAAGGGCGTCCTCGAGGCGAAGGCCAAGGCAGCGGTCATCCTCATCCGCCTCGACCCCGACCTGATCAAGGTGCAGAAGGCCAAGGACTGGGGTGTCGACGGTGCCGTCGCCTACTCCAAGATCTGCACCCACGTCGGCTGCGCGGTCGGCCTGTACGAGCAGCAGACGCACCACCTGCTCTGCCCGTGCCACCAGTCGACCTTCGACCTCACCGAGGACTGCGCCGTCATCTTCGGCCCGGCCAAGCGGCCGCTGCCGCAACTCAAGATCACCGTCGACGACGCGGGATACCTCGTCGCCCCCCAGGGCTTCGCCGAGCCCGTGGGACCGAGCTTCTGGGAGCGTGCGCGATGAGCACCATCAACGAGAGCCGGCCCGCCGACGCGCTTCGCGCCGGCGACCGGCAGGCCGACGAACGGGCCACCGCCGCCAAGCCGCTCGGCGGTATCGCCGGGTGGATGGACGACCGCCTGGGCGCGGCCAAGGGTGTCTCCTTCCTCGCCAAGAAGGTCTTCCCCGACCACTGGTCGTTCATGCTCGGCGAGATCGCGATGTACTCGATGATCGTCTGCCTGCTGACCGGGGCGTTCCTCACGTTCTGGTTCGTCCCCAGCGCCAGCCAGGTCGTCTACGACGGCTCGTACGTCCCGCTCCAGGGCGTCACGATGTCGGACGCCTACCGCTCGACCCTCGGAATCTCCTTCGACATCCGCGGCGGTCTGCTCATCCGGCAGATCCACCACTGGGCGGCCCTGATCTTCGTCGTCTCGGTGTTCGTGCACATGGCTCGGGTCTTCTTCACCGGCGCGTTCCGCAAGCCGCGCGAGATCAACTGGGTGTTCGGCACGATCCTGTCGCTGCTCGCCTGCATCGAGGGCTTCGCCGGCTACTCGCTCCCCGACGACCTGCTCTCCGGCACGGGCATCCGCGCGATGAACGGCTTCATGCAGTCGGCACCGGTGATCGGCTCCTACCTGTCGTACTTCGTCTTCGGTGGCGCCTTCCCCGGAGAGGCGATCATCCCGCGTCTCTACTCCGCGCACGTGCTGCTCATCCCGGCCATCCTCGTCGGCCTCTTCACAGCGCACATCCTGCTGGTCTTCGTGCACAAGCACACGCAGTTCCCCGGACCGGGCCGCACGAACAAGAACGTCGTCGGCTACCCGCTCCTGCCGGTGTACATCGCCAAGGCCGGCGGCTTCTTCTTCATCGTCTTCGGCGTCATCGCGCTCATCTCGGCGGTCGTCACGATCAACCCGATCTGGGCCTACGGCCCCTACGACCCGTCCCCCATCACCGCGGGCTCGCAGCCTGACTGGTACATGGGGTTCGCCGACGGTGCGCTTCGCCTCCTGCCCGGCTTCCTCGAGTTCGAGGCGTTCGGCTTCACCTTCAGCATGAACATCTTCCCGGGGTCGCTCGTGCTGCTCCCGGTGATGTGGACGATCATCGGCGTCTACCCGTTCGTCGAGGCGTGGGTGACCGGTGACAAGCGCGAGCACCACCTGCTCGACCGCCCGCGCAACGCCCCCACCCGGACCGCCATCGGCATCGCCGGTATCACCATGTACATCGTGCTCTTCCTCGCGGCGGGCAACGACCTCATGGCGATCAAGCTGCACCTGTCGATCAACGACATCACCCAGACCCTGCGGGTGCTGTTCTTCGTGGCTCCGCCCGTGGCGTTCTGGATCACCAAGCGCATCTGCCTCAGCCTGCAGCGCGCTGACCGTCAGAAGGTCCTCCACGGCCGCGAGACGGGCACCATCTGGCGCCACGCCGACGGTCGGTTCGAGGAGATCCACGCGCCGCTCACGCCCAACGAGCGGTGGGTCCTGGTCCAGCACGAGTCCCACGAGCCGCTTCAGCTCACGGCAGGCAAGGACGCCAACGGCGTCGACAGCCCGATCGCCCGCAAGGAGCGACTGCGCGCGAAGTTCTCGAACTTCTACTTCCGTGACCGCGTGGCTCCGCCGACTCCGTCCGAGCTCGAGGCGGCCCACCACGAGCACGACGACCACGGCGCCGCCGTCGACGGTGGGCACGAGGCCATCGAGCAGGCTGGGGCCGCCCGCGAACGCGAGACGATCAAGGCGGACAAGCACCGACACTGAACGTCGAGCACGGTTCGGCAGCACGCAGACGAGAGGGACCTTCCGGGCAACCGGGAGGTCCCTCTCGGCGTCTCCGGGGTCTCACGCCAGCGTCGGTCCCCTGAGTCCCCAAAGTCCCCTGGGTCCCCTGGGTCCCCCACCCCGACCCTCTCCCCGGACCCGCGTGACAGACTCGGCCCATGCAGCACCTGTCCGACACCGAGTTCGAGGAGGCCGTGGGTGAGGCGCTCGACACCATCCCGCCCGAGCTCGCACAGGCCATGGACAACGTCGTCGTGCTCGTCGAGCACGAGCCGCCGTCGGAGGACCCTGAGCTGCTCGGGGTCTACGAGGGCACCCCACTGACCGAGCGAGACGGGTGGTGGGATGCCGGGGCACTGCCGGACCGCATCACGATCTTCCAAGGGCCCCTGGAGCGCCTCTGCAGCACCGCGGAGGAGCTGCGTGCGGAGATCGCCATCACCGTCGTGCACGAGGTGGCGCACCACTTCGGGATCGACGACGCCCACCTGCACGAGCTGGGCTGGGGCTGAACCCCTGGCGGCGTCTCACATTCGGGACGGTTTGTCGGGTACGCAGAGAGCGCCTCTTTACCTCGCCCCAGGTCGGGGTTAATGTCGACATACCGTACAACCGATCGGATGGAGGTGCGCCAGGATGTTCTCTCCCACACGATCGCACTGCGAGCCGCACGGACCGTGAAGGTCCGGGTCGGATAGAAGGGGAAGGCCTACGGCCTTCCCCTTCGCGCTGTCCGGGACGCGTCCGGCCCTTCTCCGGCCCCTTGGGCTTGCCCAGAGGCTGCCTCGCAGGCCCCGCGGCTAGGGTGCTTGCATGACGACCACACCCGCGCACATCGTCGTGACCGGCGCCGCCGGCAAGGCCGGCAGAGCCGCCGTCGCCGACCTGCTGGAGCACGGCTACCGCGTGCTCGCCACCGACCTCACACCACCACCGGACGGGATCGACACGGCCTACCTCAGGGCTGACCTGACCGACCACGGACAGGTCGTCGACGTGCTCGACGGAGCCGACGCCGTCGTGCACCTGGCCAACATCCCGGCGCCGGGGCTGCGTCCTGCCGCGCGCACCCTCACCGAGAACACCACGATGAACGCGCATGTCTTCCTGGCCGCTCGGACGCTCGGACTGCGCAAGGTCGTCTGGGCCTCGAGCGAGACCACGCTGGGCCTCGCCTTCGGCCCCGAGGCTCCCCCGCGGTACGCACCGGTCGACGAGGACCACTACCCCCACCCCGAGTCGACGTATGCCCTGTCCAAGGTGCTGAGCGAGACGATGGCCGAGCACATCAGCACGTGGAGCGGCATCCCCTTCGTGGGTCTGCGCTTCTCGAACATCTTCACCGACGAGGACTACCGGCGGGTGCCGTCGTTCCAGGCAGATGCCACGAGCCGGATGTGGAACCTGTGGGGCTACATCGACGTGCGCGACGCCGCCGCCTCGTGCCGCAACGCCCTGGAGGCCGACACGACCGGGTCCGTCAACCTCATCATCGCGGGCGACGACACCATCATGGAGCGGCCGAGCGCCGAGCTGATGGCCGACGTCTTTCCCGACGTCGAGATCCGTGGTGACCTCACGGGTCATGCGACCCTGCTGTCGAACGCCCGCGCCCGCCGGCTCATCGGCTTCGAGCCGCGACACGGCTGGCGTCGAGGGGTACCTGCCTGACCCTGGCACCCGCACCCCTCACCCAGCACCCAGCACCCAGCACCCAGCCGGCATGACGAAGGGCCCCGGTCGTCGACCGGGGCCCTTCGTGGGTTCGAACGAGCGGGTTCAGATGGAGTACTCGCCCGAGAAGGACTCGAAGACCCAGAGGCACACGGCGACGATCCCGAAGGCCGCCCCGATGATGAAGAGCCACCAGCCGATCGCGAGCCCGGCGAACATGATGGCGCCGGAGCCGGCCAGCCACAGCGGCGTCCACGAGCTGGCGACGAAGTAGCCGTAGTTGCCCTCGGCGTCCTCGATCTCACCGGACGCGTTGTCCTCGGGACGCAGCGGCAGCTTCTTGCCCGTCATCCAGAGGTAGAAGCCGCTGAGCGCGAAGAGCAGGGCCGTGAGGACCAGCGCGGTGAGGCCGATCGGCTCCTCCCACTTGGACCAGAAGCCGTACATCAGGGTGACGGGGACGAAGAAGGCGAACAGGTACAGGAAGAGCTTGGTCTCGACACGCATCGGGGTCAGTCCTCACGCTTCTCGGAGCTGGCGGTGGCCTTCTCGGGTCCGGCCACGTCGGCCGAGCCCATGACCTGGACGAGGGTGCCCCGGTCGGCGACGGGGGCGACGCCCACGGCCGTCTCGGGGTGGTGCAGGTCGAAGGCGGGGCGCTCGGAGCGGATCCGCGGCAGCGAGGTGAAGTTGTGCCGCGGCGGGGGGCACGAGGTGGCCCACTCCAGCGAGGCGCCGTAGCCCCACGGGTCGTCGGACTCCACCAGCGGAGCCGTGCGCCAGGTCTTCCACACGTTCCAGACGAACGGGATCATCGAGGCGCCGAGCAGGAACGCACCGAGGCTCGAGACGATGTTCGCCGCCTGGAAGCCCTCCTCGGGCAGGTAGTCGGCGTACCGGCGGGCCATGCCCTCGACCCCGAGCCAGTGCTGGATCAGGAACGTGGTGTGGAAGCCGATGAAGAGCATCCAGAAGTGGATCTTTCCGAGCTTCTCGTCGAGCATCCGACCGGTCAGCTTGGGCCACCAGAAGTAGTACCCGGAGAACATCGCGAAGACCACGGTGCCGAAGACGGTGTAGTGGAAGTGCGCGACGACGAAGTAGCTGTCGGACAGGTGGAAGTCGAGTGCCGGGCTGGACAGGATGATGCCGGTCAGGCCGCCGAAGAGGAAGGTGACGAGGAAGCCCATCGCCCACAGCATCGGGGTGGCCATGACGACCTTGCCGCCCCACATCGTGCCGATCCAGTTGAAGAACTTCACCCCGGTCGGCACGGCGATGAGCATCGTCATCACCGAGAAGAACGGCAGCAGCACCTGTCCGGTGACGTACATGTGGTGCGCCCAGACGCTCGCCGACAGGGCCGCGATGGCGATCGTGGCGAAGACGAGGGTCTTGTACCCGAAGATCGGCTTGCGTGAGAAGACCGGCAGCACCTCGCTGATGATGCCGAAGAACGGCAGCGCGATGATGTAGACCTCCGGGTGGCCGAAGAACCAGAACATGTGCTGCCACAGCATCGCCCCGTTGTTCTGCGGGTCGAAGATGTGCATGTCGAAGCGCCGGTCACCGCCGAGGGCGAAGAGCGCCGCCGCGAGGATCGGGAACGCCATGATCACCAGCAGCGAGGTCACGAGGACGGTCCAGGTGAACATCGGCATCCGGAACATCGTCATTCCCGGAGCGCGCAGGCAGATGATCGTGGTGATGAAGTTGACGGCGCCCAGGATCGTGCCGAAACCGGCGAGCGCGAGACCGAAGACCCACAGGTCACCACCGACACCGGGCGAGTAGCTGGCGTCGGACAGCGGGGCGTAGGCGAACCAGCCGAAGGCGGCCGCGCCCTGCGGCGTGATGAAGCCGGCGGAGGCGATCAGCCCACCGAAGAGGTAGAGCCAGTACGCGAACATGTTGAGGCGCGGGAACGCCACGTCCGGCGCGCCGATCTGCAGCGGCATCACAGCGTTGGCGAAACCGGCGAAGAGCGGCGTCGCGAACAGCAGCAGCATGATCGTGCCGTGCATCGTGAAGAGCTGGTTGTACTGCTCGGGGTTGTCCACGATCTGCAGACCCGGCGCCATCAGCTCCGCGCGGATCAGCAGCGCCATCACCCCGCCGAGCAGGAAGAAGACGAACGAGGTGATGAAGTAGAGGTTGCCGATGACCTT
This sequence comes from Terrabacter sp. 01T434, assembly GCF_056398545.1. NCBI lineage: Bacteria > Bacillati > Actinomycetota > Actinomycetes > Micrococcales > Intrasporangiaceae > Terrabacter > Terrabacter sp. 01T434. The sequence continues at coordinate 131,795 of NZ_JBFTPP010000004.1, read as the reverse complement.
GTGGTCGGTCGTCGTCACCCACTTGACGAACGTCTGCCCCTTGGCCAGGCGCGGCCGCGCGGCCGTCATGCCCGGGGCCTGGGCCTCACGGTTGAGCGTTGCGGATGTCATTGGTTGCTCCCAGAGCGGACCGGTGCGGGGATTTTCTGGATGTCGCCGGTGACCATGTGCTCACGGCTGGCGTCGACGGGGATGAGGCCTTCGTTGCCGATGGACTTCAGGCGAGCCATCTCCTGGTCGTACTCGGCCTGCGGGACGACCTTGACCATGAAGAGCATCTGCGAGTGGTAGGCGCCGCAGAGCTCGGCGCACTTGCCCTGGAAGGTGCCGACCTGGGTCGGCGTGAGCTGGAACTTGTTCGTCTTGCCCGGGATGATGTCCATCTTCATCATGAACGCCGGCACCCAGAAGCTGTGGATGACGTCACGGGAGTTGAGGACGAACTCGACGCGCTTGTTGACCGGGAGGTAGAGCACGGGCATCTGGGCCCGCTTGCCCTCGGTGCCGTCGAGCTCGGTGTGGACGCCCGTCTCGTGGACGTTGGAGTCGACGTAGTTGAAGTCCCAGCTCCACTGCTTGGCGACGACGCTGACCGTGAGGTCCTGCTTCGTGCTCGTCTCGACGAGGGCGGCCTCGTCGCGCGCGGTGTAGTAGAAGAACACGGCCACCATGAACACCGGGATGACGGTGTAGAGCATCTCCATCGGCACGTTGTAGCGCAGCTGGACGGGCAGCGTCTCGTCGCCCTTGCGCTTGCGGAAGCGGATCGCGGCGTAGAGCATCAGCCCCCACGTCACGGCGCCGACGGCGAGGACAGCGATCCAGCTGGGGATCCACAGGTCGGTGACCCGCTGTCCGCTGTCGGAAACCACGGGCGGGAGGTATCCGTTGGACACCCGTCCCTGGCAACCGCTGAGGGCCACGGCCGCGAGCGCAGCGATGCCGGCGAGGCGGAGTCCCGTGCGTCGCCGCCCGGTGTCCCCCCCCACCGTCGTCACCGCCGGCGACGCCGCTGGGGTGTCTTCGAGCTCAGGCACCAGGTGCACCTTTCGTTCCGTACGTGGGCGCGCAGGGCGCGCATACAACGTGTTCGCGTCAAACCGTCTGGGCAGCAGAGGCCCACGGCGCAACCCTACCGTCCCACTTGTCACGGTGTCCGCAGGGGGCGGCTAACGTTGCGGAGTGGTCAGTCACGATCCGGGCACGAACGTTGGACCCGCCCCGTCGCCCCCGTCAGGTGGCTCCCAGCGCCCCCCGGGCGGACTCCCGGACGACCATCAGCGCCGCCCTGCAGCCCCCCTCGCGCCGGGGACGCGTCGCCTGCTCGACGCGGCGTCCGGCCCCCTGCACCCCGTCGCCCGGGACACCCTGCGTGCCGCGGTCGAGGTGGGTTGGGCCGACCCGGCCGCCCTCCACACGGAGGGCCGTCGGGCACGAGCGCTGCTCGACCGCTCCCGGGAGGTCGTCGCGGCGGCCCTCGGCGTGCGACCCGCTGAGGTGAGCTTCCTGCCCAGCGGCCCGACCGCCCTGGCCCGGGCCGTCGACGGGGTGGCGTATGCCGCCCGCCGCCGTGGGGCGCGCACGGTCGCCTCCGCGGTGGAGCACTCCGCGGTCCTCGTGCCCGGCCGGGCCCGCGCGGCGGCTGCCGACGACCCGTCCCTGCTCGCGGAGGTGCGCGTCGACGGGACGGGCCGGCTCGACCTCGAGGCCTGGCGTGACGCCCTGGCCGTGCCGCGCAGCGTCGTGGCCGTGCTGCAGGCCGCCAACGGTGAGGTCGGCACCCGCCAGCCCCTCGCCGAGGCCCGGGCCGCGGCCGGTGCCCACGGCATACCCCTCGTCGTCGACGCCATGGCCTCGCTGGGACGCGACGACGTGCCGTCGGACTGGGACCTCCTCGTCGGCGATGCTCGCTCGTGGGGCGGTCCTCCCCTTGGCGTCCTCGTCGTGCGCGAAGGGGTTCGGTGGCAGTGGCCCGACGCCCGCGCAGACGTCGAGCACGGTCGCACCGACGTCCTCCCCTGGGTGCCGCTCGCGCTGGCTGCTGCCGAGGCCTGGCAGCAGACGGCGACGACGCGGCCCGAGGACGACCGGGTGGCCCGCGCCCTCGTCGACGACATCCGCGCTGTCGCGTCCGTCGTTCCCGATACCGAGGTCGTCGGCGATCCTGACGACCGACTCCCGCACGTCGTCACCTTCTCGAGCCTCTACGTCGACGGGGAGGCCGTCGTGGGGGCGTTCGACGCCCTGGGCTTCGCGGTCGCGAGCGGGTCGGCCTGCACGTCGAGCACGCTCGAGCCCAGCCACGTTCTCGCCGCCATGGGGGTCCTGACGCACGGGAACGTGCGCGTCACCCTCCCCCTGCCCGCGGTCTCACCCGGCCTTGTCGACGACGTCGCGGCCTTCGCTGCCGCGATCGCGCCGACGGTCCGGAGCGTCCGCGACCAGCTCGGGGTCGGCGACCTGTGAGGGGCGCCGTGGCTGACGCCGGTGACCCGGGTGACGCGGGTGACATGGGTGACGAGGCCGTCGTGGACGCCCGGGGCGAGCGTTGCCCCCTGCCCGTGATCCGGCTCGCTCGCGCCGTGAGCGAGGGACCGGGCCTGCGAGTCGTCACCGTGCTCGCCACGGACCCCGCTGCCGCACACGACGTCCCCGCGTGGTGCCGGATGCGCGGCCACCGCTTCGTCGAGGCGCGTGCGGAGGCCGACCACACGGCATACGTCGTCGAGGTGGTCAGGACCAGCACGCCGGAAGCGGCGCGCTGAGCACGGTCGGCAGGATCGCGAGGTACTCGTCGCGCGGGACCTCGCGCACACCCAGGGTGGCCAGGTGCGGCGTCTGCCACTGGACGTCGACGAGCCGACGTGGGTCGCCGTCGGTGATGAGCAGGTCACGGAGACCGACGAGGGCGACCTTCGACGCGTCCCGGGCATGGTGGAACATCGACTCGCCTGCGAAGAGGCCACCGATCGCGACGCCGTAGAGGCCGCCGACCAGCTCGCCGTCCTGCCACGTCTCGACCGAGTGCGCCCACCCCGCGCGGTGCAGGCGCAGGTAGGCGTCGACGATCTCCGGAGTGATCCAGCGGCCCTCCCGGTCGGGCGCGGCACACGCCTCGACGACCGACTGGAAGTCGGTGTCGACGCGCACCTCGAAATGGGCCACGGCCTTGCGCAGCGACCGGCTCACGTTCAGCTCACGGGGCCGCAGGATGCCGCGCGGGTCCGGTGACCACCACCCGATCGGCTCGGACCCGTGGTCGCCGATGCCCATCGGGAACACCCCCACGGAGTACGCCTCGAAGAGGGTCGAGACATCGAGGTCGGCGCCGATGCCGATGAGGTCCTCGCCCGCCGGCACGCGGTCGAGGGCGAAGTCCCAGGGCGTGGGCGGCGGCGGCGTGGGCACGACGGGATCCGGGTGGGCGGCAGCCGTCAGCGGCCGGTCGGTGAGGGCGTCATGGCCGCGGGCACGTGACGTGGGGCCCGATCTCGGCGGCCGACTCGGGGCCGTAGGCCTCGGCGAGGCGCTCGAGGAAGCGCTCCTTGCCCAGGACGTACTCCTGGGTGCCCACGGTCTCGATGACGTAGGTGGCGAGCATCGAACCGAGCTCGGCGCAGCGACGCACGGACAGGCCCACCGCGAGACCCGTGAGGAAACCGGCACGGAAGGCATCGCCCACCCCGGTCGGGTCCGCCTTGCGCACCTCGCGGGCGACGCCGACCTCGACAGGGTCCTCTCCGCGGACGCGGACGGTGACGCCGTCCTTGCCACGCGTCTTGACCTGCACGCGGACCCGGTCGGCGAGCTCGTCCTCGGTCCAGCCCGTCTTCTGGCAGGCGAGGTGGCTCTCGTACTCGTTGGTGAAGAGGTACTCGGCGCCGTCGATGAGGCGCGCGATGGTCGGCCCGTCGCAGAAGGCGAGCTGCTGCGAGGGGTCGGCTGCGAACGGGATGCCTCGCGACCGGCACTCGTCGGAGTGGCGCAGCATGGCCTCGGGGTCGTTGGCCCCGACGACGACGAGGTCGAGACCGCCGACCCGCTGGGCGACCGGCGCGAGCTCGATGTCGCGGGCCTCGGTCATGGCCCCGGCGTAGAAGGTGGCGATCTGGGCCATGTCGCGGTCGGTCGTGCAGATGAAGCGCGCGGTGTGCTGGGACTCGGAGTAGTGCACTCCCCCGCAGTCGACCCCGTGGCGCTCGAGCCAGCTGCGGTAGTCGGTGAAGTCCTCACCGACCGCGCCGACGAGCAGCGGCCGCTGGCCGAGGTTGGCCATGCCGAACGCGATGTTGGCGGCCACCCCACCCCGGCGCACCTGCAGGTCCGAGGTGAGGAACGACAGCGAGATCTTGTCGAGCTGCTCGACGACGAGCGAGTCGGCGAAGAGTCCGTCGAAGGTCATGAGGTGGTCGGTCGCGATGGAACCGGTGATGGCTATCTGCACGGGACGAACCTACCCGGCATCGGCGTACGGTCCACGGCCTGCCTCCGCCGCCGGCTCGACACCGACCCGACGGGGACGACGAAGGGCCCGACCGTGGCGGTCGGGCCCTCGCGTCAGTGCGTCGTGCGGCTCAGCTGAAGGAGTCGCCGCAGGCGCAGCTGCTGCCTGCGTTGGGGTTGTCGATGGTGAAGCCCTGCTTCTCGATGGTGTCGGCGAAGTCGATCGTGGCGCCCTCGAGGTACGGGGAGCTCATCCGGTCGACGACGACCTCGACACCGTCGAAGTCGCGGACGAGGTCACCGTCGAGGCTGCGCTCGTCGAAGTAGAGCTGGTAGATCAGGCCGGAGCAGCCGCCGGGCTGGACACCGACGCGGAGGCGGAGGTCGTCGCGACCCTCCTGCTCGAGCAGGCTCTTGACCTTCGTCGCCGCGACGTCCGTCAGGACGACACCGTGGGCGGGAGCCTCGGTCTGAACCTCGGCGGGAGATGCGTTCGTCTCGACACTCATGTGTTGGTCCTTCACGTCGTGGAACATGGGTCAAAGGAGAGAACCCATGCCGGGCCGGAAGTGTTCCCGGCGTTCCCAAGGATACGACCGCGTCCGCCTGAACGGTGCATCCGGCCCCGGTGGGTGGGTCAGGACGCGGTCGGGGACCACGTCCGCGCCACCCGGGCCGTGCGGTCGGCGAGGCGCGCAGCCGGCTCGGCCAGCGAGGCGGCGACCTGGTCGGGCCGCTCCGCAACGGCATACACCCCCGAGAGGCCTGCCGTCATCGCCTCCCGCCGCCCGACCAGGGACCGGCCCGGCACCGCGATGACGGGAACACCGACGCGGGCGGCCGCCTCGGCGACCCCCACGACGACCTTGCCGCGCAGGGACTGCCAGTCGAACGATCCCTCCCCGGTGACCACGAGGTCGGCGGAGGCCACGAGGTCGACGAAACCGACCGCGTCGAGCACGGCCTCGACGCCCGACACCCGGCGGGCCCCGAGCAGGTGCAGGGCATAGCCGAGACCGCCGGCGGCGCCGGCCCCGGGCTCGCGCTCGGGTTTGAGGAGGGCACCCGTGAGCAGGTCCCGGGCAGGCGGGCGTACGCGGGCCACGACGCTCGCGAAGTGACCCAGCGCGTTCTCCAGCCGCTGCGCGTCCTCCTCCGAGGCCCCCTTCTGGGGGCCGAAGACGGCGCTGGCGCCCTTGAGCCCCAGCAAGGGCGAGTCGACGTCGCTCGCGATGACGAGGTCGACGCCCCGGAGCCGGTCGCGGGCGGCATCGAGGCCGGCGACGTCGTCCGGGGTCGTCGCTCCCAGCGCCAGTCCACCTCGGCCGAGTCGCGCCGTCGGCCCCACACCGAGGGCGGCGAGCAGGCCCGCCCCGGCGTCGTTGGTGCCGGAGCCGCCGAGACCGATGACGACGCGCCGGGCACCGGCGTCGAGCGCCGCAAGGACGAGGGTGCCGACACCCGTCGTCGTCGTCCGCGTGGGGTCGCGCTCGTCGGGGGCGAGCAGGTGCAGCCCGGCCGCCTGGGCCGACTCCACGTATGCCGTGCGCCCGCCTGCCCCGGTCGTGAGCAGGATCGTGCCCGGCACCTCACGCCCCAGCGGGTCGGTGGTCACCACGGCGTGCACCTCGCCGTCGAGGTTCTCGGCGAGGACGTCGACGAAGCCGGGGCCGCCGTCCGATAGTGGAAGGCAGGTGAGGCGGTCGCCCGGAGCCGTCCGGCCCCAGCCCGCGGCCATCGCGGCCGCGGCCTGGGAGGCGGTGAGGGTGCCGGTGTAGCAGTCGGGGGCGATGATCACGTGCACGTCCGGAATCCTGCCACTGCCACGGCCGGCCGGTGGCGCTCGGAGCGCGGCGACCGGCATACGATCTGGGCATGACGACGGCACCTGCACCACTCCCCCTGCTGGTCCTGGGGACGGGCACCGACCTGCACACCGAGCGCGGCGTCGAGTGCCCGGGCGACCTGCCGGCGCCGTCCGACCCCGGTCTCGTCGAGCGCGCCCGCGCCGCCAAGGCCGCGCTCGGGGACCGCGTCTTCGTCCTGGGGCACCACTACCAGCGCGACGAGGTCATCGAGTTCGCCGACGTGACGGGCGACTCGTTCAAGCTCGCTCGCGACGCCGCAGCCCGGCCCGACGCGCCGCACATCGTCTTCTGCGGAGTGCACTTCATGGCGGAGTCCGCCGACATCCTGACGAGCGACGAGCAGACCGTCATCCTGCCCGACCTCGCCGCGGGCTGCTCGATGGCCGACATGGCGGCGATCGCGCAGGTCGAGGACTGCTGGGACCAGCTGACCGCCGCCGGCGTCGCCGACCGGACGATCCCGGTCACCTACATGAACTCCTCCGCCGCGATCAAGGCCTTCACCGGCCGGCACGGCGGCACCATCTGCACGAGCTCCAACGCCCGCACCGCCCTCGACTGGGCCTTCGACCAGGTCGGCGGACTCGGCCTGGACGGCGGCGGCACCGGCAAGGTGCTCTTCCTGCCCGACCAGCACCTCGGCCGCAACACCGCCGTGCGCGAGCTCGGCCTCTCCCTCGACGACTGCGTCGTCTGGGACCCGCACCGCCCGAACGGCGGCCTGACGCAGGCGCAGCTCGAGAACGCGCGGATGATCCTCTGGCGCGGGCACTGCTCCGTGCACGGCCGCTTCTCGGTCGACGCCGTCGAGGCCGCGCGCCGAGAGATCCCGGGTGTCAAGGTCATCGTGCACCCGGAGTGCCAGTACGACGTCGTCGAGCTGGCAGACGAGGTGGGGTCGACGGAGAAGATCATCCAGACGATCGCCGCGGCCCCGGCCGGCACGTCGTGGGTCGTCGGCACCGAGCTCAACCTCGTGCGCCGACTTGCCGAGCAGTTCCCCGAGCAGCGGATCGCCTTCCTGGAGAAGAACGTCTGCTACTGCTCGACGATGAACCGGATCGACCTGCCGCACCTGGTGTGGGCGCTCGAGTCGCTCGTCGAGGGGCGTGTCGTCAACCCGATCCGCGTCGACCCGACCGTTGCTGCCGAGGCCCGCGCCGCGCTCGACCGGATGCTCGCCCTACCCGGCAAGACCCACAAGGACTGAGCCCGTGGCGCTGCCGCTCGACCGCATCGCCGTCATCTCCGACGTCCACGGCAACGTCACGGCCCTCGAGGCGGTCCTCGCCGACATCGAGGCGCGCGGCATCACCCGGGTGCTCAACCTCGGCGACGTCGTCGGCAAGGGCCCCCGTGGCGCCGAGGCGATCAAGCGCACCCGTGACACGTGCGAGGTCACGGTCCGTGGGAACTGGGACTCACTGATCGGCGACTGGGAGGGCTTCGTCGCACGCGGCGACGTGCCGCGCTTCGAAGGCGGCCAGTGGACCCGCGACGAGCTCACCGACGAGGACGCCGCCTGGCTCGTGTCGCTGCCCAACGCGTACGACCTCGTCATGAGCGGCAAGCGCATCCGCCTGTTCCACGCGTCGCAGACGAGCGAGTTCGTGCGGGTGCGCTGGCAGCACACGATGGACGAGTTCCGCGGCATGTTCACCAACTCCGACTTCACCGGTCCCTGGGCCCCGGCCCTGCCCGGTCACCCGTCCGACGCGTGGCCCGAGAGCACGACACCCGACGTCGTCGGCTACGGCGACATCCACGGCGCCTACCTCGAAGCCGACGAAGGGCTGCTGCTCTTCAACGCCGGAGCCGTCGGCAACCACCTCGACGGACCCACCGCGCCCTACTGCATCCTCGAGGGCGTGAGCGACTCCCTTGTGCCGCAGAGCTTCTCGGTCAACTTCGTCCGCGTGCCCTACGACATCGAGGCCGAGGTCGCCGCGGCCCACGACCTCGGGATGCCCGACGTCGACGCGTACGCCCTCGAGCTGCGCGAGCAGCGCTACCGCGGCGCCGGCAAGCCCGCCTCCTGACGAGGCGGGCCGGGCCGGTGGCGACGCGCGTCAGCCTCTGGGCAGCGCTCCCAGGCGGGCGAGGAAGACCGCCTCGGCCACACAGACCTTCTCGAACTCCGCGAGATGCAGCGACTCGTTGGCGCCGTGCGCACGCGTGTCAGGGTCCTCGACGCCCGTGACGATGATCGACGCGTTCGGGAACCGCGCCGAGAAGTCGGAGATGAACGGGATCGAGCCACCGACGCCCATGTCGACCGGTTCGGCGCCCCACGCGTCGGCGAACGACGCACGCGCCTGGTCGTAGACGGGGCCGTCGGCGTCGGCCGCGAAGCCGGACCCGTGCTCCTCGAGCTCGACGGTGAGGCGCGCCCCCCACGGGGCGTGGGCCTCGAGGTGCTCACGCACCCGGTCGAAGGCCACGAGCGGGTCCTGGGTCGGTGCGAGACGGACCGAGATCTTGGCGGCAGCCTTGGCGGACAAGGTGTTCGACGCCTTGTCGATCGGCGTCGCGTCGATGCCGATGGTCGTGATCGAGGGCTTGTTCCACAGTCGGCTGAGGATCGACCCGGACCCGATGAGCGAGACGCCGTCGAGCAGGCCTGACTCGGCGCGGAAGCGCTTCTCGTCGTAGTCGATGTCGGCGGCCTCGCCCGCGTCGAGGCCCGCCACGGCCACATTGCCGTCGGCGTCGTGGAGCGAGGAGAGCAGGCGCACGAGCGCGGTCACGGCGTCCGGGGCTGCACCGCCGAACATGCCGGAGTGCACGGAGTGATCGAGGGTCTGGACGTTCACGACGACGCGGATGCCGCCGCGAAGTGTCGTCGTGAGGGCAGGCGTCCCGATGTCCCAGTTGCCGGAGTCGGCGATGACGATGGCGTCGGCGGCCAGCCGGTCGCCATGCTTCTCGAGGATGGTCCCGAGCGACGGCGAGCCGGACTCCTCCTCCCCTTCGACGAAGACGGTGACGCCGACCGGCAGGTTGCCGGCGTGCGCACGGAGCGCAGCGACGTGCGCCATGACTCCCGCCTTGTCGTCGGCGGCACCACGTCCGTAGAGGCGCCCACCTCGCTCCTCGGGCTCGAAGGGCGAGCTGTCCCAGTCGGTTTCGTCGCCGGGTGGCTGCACGTCGTGGTGCGCGTAGAGCGTCACCGTCGGAGTGCCCTCGGGACCTGCGAGGTGGCCGATGACGGCTGGCCGGCCGCCCTCGACGACGACCTCGACCTCGAGGCCCTCGCGGCGGAGCAGCTCGGCCACGGCGTCGGCGCTGCGGGCCACCTGGCTCTGGTCGAAGGACGAGGCCGAGACGCTCGGGATGCGCACGAGGTCCTCGAGGTCGGCCCGGACCTGCGGCATGAGGTCGGCCACGCGGTCGCGGATCTGCTGGATCTGGTCAGGGGTGAGGGCGTCGTCAGTCACGAGCCCGACCCTACCCACGCACTGTCGTCCTCCGTGGGTAGGTTCGGTGGGATGGGAGACAACACCTTCGTCGCCGGGCAGGGGCCCTGGCTCGAGCGGCTCGGCAACCTGCGCAACGTCGTGCGCCAGGAGATGGTCACCCGCCAGCTGGCCACGCACCTGCCGAGTGGACGGCTTCGCGTCCTCGACGTCGGCGCGGGCCAGGGCACGCAGGCGCTCAGGCTGGCCCGCCTCGGCCACTCGATCACGGCCGTCGAGCCCGACGAGCGCATGCGCGCCGCGTTCGCGGAGGCTGCCACCGGTCTGACGCCGGCCGAGGCTCGACGCGTGAACCTCGTGGCCACCGACCTCGACGGTCTGGCCGGCGTCGCGGGGCCGACGGCATACGACGTCGTCATGTGTCACGGCGTGCTGATGTATCTCCCTGACAGCCGGAGCGCGGTGGACGCCCTCGCTCGTCGTGCGGCGCCGGCCGGCATCGTGTCGATCGTGGCCCGGAACGGTGACGCCATGGCGTGGCGGCCGGCGCGGCGTCACGCCTGGGCGGCCGCCCTGGCGATGCTCGACGAGGTGCAGCTCGCGGGCGATGAGGGCCGAGATCCCCGCTACCACAACGAGATCGGCGTCGACGCCCGTGCCGACACCCTCGCCTCGCTCACGCGGGACTGCGAGGCTGCGGGCCTCGAGATCTTCGCGTGGTACGGCATCCGCGTCGCCAGCGACGACGTCCCTGTCGACGAGCCGGCACCGGAGCGCGCCGAGCTGGACGTCCTGCTGGAGGTCGAGCAACGGCTCGGCATGACCGACCCGTACCGCGCGCTCGGCACCCTCCTGCACGTCATCGCCCGCCGCACTCCCTGAGGACGACTCCCCGGGCTGGCGCGTGACACTGACGTCGGGACCGTCGCGTGCTTGGCTGGAGACATGGACGACGCGGTGCGCGCGGCCCTCGCCGCAGTGCCTCGTGCGGGGTTCCTCCCCCGCACCGAGCGCTGGCGTGCGGACTTCGACGGCCCGATCCCCATCGGCCACGGCCAGACCAACTCCCAACCACGTACCGTCGCAACCATGCTCACTCTGCTCGACGTCCGGCCGGGCCAGCGCGTGCTCGACGTCGGCTCCGGATCTGGATGGACGACGGCCCTGCTCGGTCATCTCGTCGGCCCGACGGGCACGGTGCTAGGGATCGAGCTGGAGCCCGAGCTCGCCGCCTGGGGCGCCGAGAACCTCTCCCGCGCCGGTGCACCCCATGCCTCGATCCGCGTCGCCGAGCGGGGCGTCCTCGGCGCGCCCGCAGAGGGGCCGTGGGACCGGATCCTCGTCTCGGCCAACGCCAAGACGCTGCCGCAGACCCTCGTCGACCAGCTGACCCCCGAGGGGGTCATGGTGATCCCGGTGCGCGGGCGGATGACCCGCGTGGTCCTCGAGGCCGGTGCGGCTCGGACAACCCAGCACGGGCCGTACCTGTTCGTCCCGCTGCGGTGACGGCCGGCAACGGCCAGTGAGTTCTCGCGGTGCTCGCCGACGTGGGCCGAGCTGCCCAAACCGGGGTGAACGTGACTCTGCGCCTTCTGGATTCGTCGGCGCATCCACAGGAATACCCTGATTCTCAGGTGAATCTCAGGTGCCGACTACAGGGGTTGGTTGTATGAGCGTCGTCGTGGCCTCAGCCCCGAGGTGTGTGCTTGTGGATGGCCGCGCTACAGACGGCCCGTCGCAGGCACTCGATCGACGACGCCCAGCCGCAGTGCACACCGACAGGAGGTCGGCAGGATGAACCACGTCCCGGACTCGCGAGCGATGGGCCAGGCCGAGATACTTGCGGCCGAGGATCTGCGAAAGACCTACGGAGACAGAGTGGCCCTGAAGGGCCTCACCTTCTCACTCAACGCCGGCAGGGTCCTCGGGTTCCTGGGTCCCAACGGCGCCGGCAAGACCACCTCGATCCGGATCCTCACCACGATCCTCCGGCCGTCATCCGGTCGCTTCGTCGTCGACGGCATCAGCTCGGAGCATCCGGTGGCGATCCGTCGCCGAATCGGCGTCCTGCCCGAAGGGCTGGGATTCCCCAAGCAGATGACAGCGCACGGGTACCTGACCTACTTCGCACAGCTCTACGGCCGGCCGGCCGTCGGGGCCCGACGCATCGCCTCGAACCTGCTCGAGGACGTGGGCCTGCAGAACCGGGCGGACTCGAGCATCGGCTCCTTCAGCCACGGCATGCGGCAGCGGCTCGGCATCGCACGGGCACTCGTCAACGACCCGGCCGTCGTCTTCCTCGACGAACCGACCCTGGGGCTGGACCCGCGTGGTCAGCGGGAGCTGCTGAGGCTGGTGCAGAGGATTGCCAGGGAGCGGAACAAGGGGGTCGTGCTCAGCAGCCACCTCCTGTCGGAGATCGAGGGTGTCTGCGACGACGTCGTGATCATGAACGCCGGGGTCGTCGTCGCCAAGGGCACCGTTGCCGAGGTCGTCGGGCAGTCCCATCCGGAGCTCGACCACGTCGTGCGACTCCGTGTCCCGCCCGCGTCGCTCGCCAACGCCCAGGCGCTCCTGGCGGTGCTACCCGGCGTCGAGAGCGCAGTGCTCGCCGAGGAGTCGCCCGGGTGGCTGGACGTGAAGCTCCATGCCTCCAACGGGTCCGATCCGACGGAGTCGCAGGTCAGGAACGACCTTCTCGAGACGCTCATCCGCGCGGACGTGCCCATCCTGGGCTTCGACACCGGTGGGGGGCGGCTGGAGGACGTGTTCCTCCGGCTGACCGCAGAGGCGATCCGATGAGCCAGGACCTCCGCCGTCCCGGCAGCGGGAGCGTGGCCCCGCCGGGTCGGAGCAGCCCTCCGTGGTGGCTGATCTTCAAGCAGGAGTCCTCGGAGATGTGGGCGAGTGGACGCGTCCTCAGATTCCTCACGCTCTACGCGATCCTGATGTCGGTCACGGCCTATCTGCTGGCCACGAACAACGACCTGAAGCTGGTCACCATGAAGGCGTCGGTCGTGGTTGCAGTCACGTCGACCATCACCTTCGGACTGTTCATCGGTCTCGTCATCGGCGCGGAGAGCATCAGTGGCGAGCGGGAACGGGCCACGCTGGAACCGCTGCTCCTCACGCCGACGGGCCACCGGCAGATCGTGCTGGGCAAGTTCCTCGCAGCGCTCTCCGCCTGGCCGGCAGCGTTCCTCCTGTCGGTGCCCTACGTGGCGACCCTGTCGCACGGCGACCCTGTGGTGTGGACCGCCCTCTTCTGGGGCGGGTTGCTGGGCAGCCTGCTGGCCGTCGCGTTCGTGGGGTTCGGCATGCTCGTGAGCATCTGGTCCGACTCCAGCAGGATCAGCCTCTTCGTGTGCCTGCTCGTGTATGCCGGCCTGCTCATCCCCGCACAGCTCCCCACGGAGTTCCTCAACTCATCCGGTGGCGTTCTCGTGTCGGCCATCGATCCCCTGGAGTCCGCGAGCCAGCTGCTGACCAAGGTGGTCGACGAGGGCAGGTCGCTCGGCGAGGCATGGGTCTACTTCGTCGCCCCGGCCGTGATGACCGCCCTCATCACCGGGGTGCTCTTCCTCTACTCTGCGCCGCGCGTGCGTCTCGCGGCGGAGTGACACGGCCGGCGTCTCGGTCGACGAACACGCATCAGGGACCAGCCAGAGAGGCATTGTCATGAGCGTCGCACAGCAGCAGCGCAGTGAGCGGGTCGAGGTGGCGGAGCGCCACGGGGTCTCCGCGCCGGTGTGGTGGTTGGTGTTCAGACGGGAGTTCATCGACCTGTGGACCGGTGGGCGGGTGCTGCTGCTGCTGATCCTCTTCAGTCTCGTGATGTCCGTGACCTCGGCCCTTCGAGAGCTGGAGAGCAGCCTGAGCCTGATCCCGCCGGTGGAGATGGCGTTCCTGACGATCCTCAGCGGCATCTCCTTCGGGCTCTTCGTCGGGATGGTCATCGGGGCGGACAGCATCAGCGGTGAACGGGAGCGCGCGACCCTGGAGCCGCTGCTGCTGACTCCGGCGAAACCGCGACAGATCGTGTTCGGGAAGTTCCTCGCCGCCATGTCCCCGTGGCCGGTGACGTTCCTGCTGACGATCCCGTACGTCGTCGTCCTCGCACACGGGGACAACGTCGTGCAGGAGGGGCTGCTCCTCGGGGCCCTGCTCGGTGGCCTCCTCGCCATCGCGTTCACGGGATTCGGGATGCTCGTCAGCATCTGGGCCAAGTCGAACCGGGCCAGCCTGTTTGCCAGCCTGGTCGTCTACCTGGTCTTCCTCATCCCGACCCAGTGGCCCGGCAGCGCCCAGAAGGGTGACCTGGGCTACCTCATCCAGCAGTTCAACCCCCTCCAGGCCTCGAGCGAGTTCCTGGAGAAGGTGCTCGTCAACAACCGGACCGTCGCGGAGAAGATGCCCTACATGCTGGCCGCGATCTTCGCCGCCGTCGGCGTGGTGGCCGTGCTCTTCCTGTATGCCGCGCCCCGGCTTCGCCTGGACCGTGACGCCTCACGGTCCAGGCTCCCGAGACCGGGGCGGGTGGCGAGCGTCCTTCTCGTCGCCGGTGCCACGCTGGCCCTGGTGGCGACGCCGGCAACGCGGGCACAGGCGGCGGTGGCCACGGCTCCCGTGCATGGGCTGCAGATCTCGGTCGACCTGGAATACAAGACGGTCAGTGCGGGCGACGAGGTGGAGTTCACCACGGTCGTGACGAACGCGGGTGCGGCAGCGTCACCGCCGATGAACGTCGCGATGAACATCGTGAAGACCGGGAAGGGTGAGCCGGTCGACCCTGAGGACTGGTCACCGGAGCGGACCCAGCAGGTCGCCTCACTGGCTCCGGGTGAGACCAGTGAGCTGACGTGGACGGTCGAGGCGATTCTCGAGGGCGACTACATGGTGTACATGACCGTCCTTCCCCAGCCCACCGGCCCGAACGCGACCTCGCAACCCGTCTCCAGCTCTGGCATCCACCTGACCGTGAAGTCCTTCGCCAAGAGCAACCCGGGGGGCGTGCTCCCCGTGGCGATCGGCACACCGGTCGCCCTGATGGCGATTGCCCTCGTCCCGATCGTGCGCCGCCGACGGGCCAAGGACCAGGCGCCTCAGGACGAGAGCTGACTCCGCTGACGTGCGCAGGCCGCTGTTTCCATCGGCCCTTCCAAGGAGAGGAAGCCCAGATGCCCACTGCAAGCTGTTCGAGTCTGACGCGACGACGACTTCAACTGATGACGGGCATCGCGGCCTGCAGCGTCCTGCTGACGGCCTGCAGCGGAGCCGCGGACCCGGCGGCAGCGCCCTCCGCGGCCTCGACGGGCGGGACCGCGACAGTCGCGTCCTCGATGACGTCGACCCGTCCGGACCCGGACGAGGTCGGCACGGCGACGCAGGACCCGGGTGCCACCAAGCCGGTCACCGCAGGCACGGTCACGGTGGAGGTCGGCTCTGCGAGCGGAGCCAAGGAGTTCCACTACGACAAGGTGACGCTCGCAGAGCCTGCGGGCTCCAAGATCAAGCTGAAGTTCGTCAACCACACGGACTCCAAGGACGAGGTCGGCCACAACTGGGTGCTGGTCAAGCCCGGCCAGGAGGCCGAGGTGATCGCCAGCAGCAAGGCGGCCGGTGACGACAAGGACTGGTTGAACGTCGACGACCCGGCCATCGTCGCGCACACCCGACTCATCGAGGGCGGGCAGAGCAACACGATCACCTTCACCGCCGCACCGGGCACCTACACGTACCTGTGCACCTTCCCGGGACACTATGCGGCGGGCGAGAAGGGCACGCTCGTCATCAAGTAGCCCTCGGGCGCGATGCAGGGCTCGGGCCGGGTTCGGCTTAGAGTGTCTTCGTGTTCGGACGCAAGAAGACCCTCAACGACGAGCTCGCCCCGACGACGACGGACGAGTCGGCGCGCCCCGGTGCGAAGAACCGCCCCACCCCGAAGCGGCGCGAGCAGGAGGCCCTCAACAAGCGTCCGCTCATCGTCACCGACCGCAAGGCGGCCGGCGCCCAGGACAAGGCGGCCCGCCGTGAGGCGATGGCCAAGCAGCGGGCCGGCATGGCGACCGGGGACGAGAGGTACCTCCCGGTCCGCGACAAGGGTCCCCGCCGCCGCTTCATCCGCGACACGGTCGACGCCCGCTGGAACATCGGCGAGTTCATGCTTCCGATCATGCTCATCGTGCTGCTGCTCAGTTTCGTCCGCACGAACTGGGCCCTGCTGCTCGTCTTCGTGCTCGTCTACGGCCTGATCCTCGTGGCCATCGTCGACGCCCTGCTGATGTGGCGCCGCACGCGTCGCAAGGTCGAGGACAAGTTCGGCGGGGCCCAGAAGGGTGACGCGTGGTACGCCATCATGCGCGCCTTCCAGATGCGCCGCACCCGCATGCCGAAGCCGCAGGTCGGCCGCGGCGAGCACCCGGCCTGAGCCACACCCCTGCCCGGTCCCGCGGTCTCCCAGACCGTCAGTGCTGCAGCTCGGCGAACGCGAGCGGCGCCCGCGTGACGGCATACGTCGCGAAGTAGAGCTTGTCGACCGACCCGTCCGTCGCGCGCACGACCTCGAGGAGCTCCCCGCGCTCCCGGCCCGCGGCCGCCCGGAAGCGGTCCGTGCCTTCAGCGGCATACCGCGTCTCGGAGAGCGGCTCGTCGTCGGCGAGCCGCGACCACAGCGCGCCGTCCCGGACGAAGAACGTGATCGGCGACCCCTCGGACCACCACAGGCCGAGCAGCTCGGTGAGGCCCGGCTGCTCGGTCTCGGGTGTCCACGGGGCGGGCAGGGACGGCTCGGCGTCGACCACGGCCTCGACGAGGTCGGTGGCAAGGGCGAGCGTCAGCGCCCCGGACGTGGCGTTGGCGAAGACGACGGCGCCGACGCCGTCCGTACGACGCACCCGCAGGCCCGTCAGGAAGCCCGGCATCGCGCCGCCGTGCCCGATGTAGACCCGGTCACCGCGGCGGCCCATGCCGAAGCCGAGCCCGTAGGCGCCGCTCCAGCTGTCGACGTCGGTCATGATGATGGGCCGGCACATCTCCTCGACGGTCTCGGGCCGGACGACGCGGGCATCGGGGCGTGCCACGTAGGCGGCGTAGCGCGCCAGGTCGGCCACCGTCGACCACAGCCCGCCGACCGGGGCCGTCGCGCCGAGGCTGAAGAGTGGTTCCTCGCTCGCGGTCCCGGCGTAGGGGTCGACCTGGTAGCCCACGGCGCGGTCGTCGGCGGGTGCCAGCCCGGTGCGCGTCATCCCGAGCGGGTCCAGGACGCGCTCGCGGACGACCCGCTCCCAGTCCTGGCCGGTCACACGCTCGACGACCTGGCCGAGCAGGGCGTAGGCGAGGTTCGAGTAGTGGAAGACGTGGTGGGCCGGGAGCACCTGCTCGGCGTCCTCGACACCGGCGAGGAACTCCTCGCGCTCAGGTGCCACCAAGGTCTCCCAGATGTTGCCGACGGGCTCGCGCTGGAGGCCAGAGGCGTGGGCGAGCATCTGTCGCAACGGAACTCGCGCATGCTTGGTGGCCGGGAGGTACGTCTCGAGCGTGTCGTCGAGCGAGAGCAGTCCTTCGTCACGCAGCGACATGACCGCGAGCGCCGTGAACGTCTTCGTCACCGAGCCGATCATGAACTGGGTGTCGTCGGTCGCCGGCGTGGCGTCGACTCCGAGGCGGGCCGAGCCGACGTGCGCCGACCAGGCGAGGTGTCCGTCGCGCACGACGCCGACGCTGACCCCGGGCGAGCGCCACGACCGTTGGGCCGTGACGACCCGGGCCAGCAGGTCCTGCTCGAGCCCGGGCGACAGGACCGGGTCGGACGAGCCGCGACCGCCCGAGGGCGCGCTCACTCCGCCGCCCGCAGGCTCATCGGGCCGTAGACGACGGCGTCGTGCTCGCGCAGCGTGACCGCCTCGACGCCCGCGTCGAGCAGCTCGCGCCACGACTCGCCGAGGTAGCTCTCGGCGTCGCTCTGGGTGGGGAAGCCGGTCGTGGCCAGGCCCTCCCCCTCCATCGGGTTGCCGTGGGCGTCGAGGAACAGCCAGGACCAGTCAGCGCTCATGCCGACACCCTAGACGGCGGCCCGTTTGACGGGCGGCAACCCCGCGTGCGACGGTTCGCCTACCGAAGGACGATGGGGCAAGCCGGTGTGACTCCGGCGCTGACCCGCAACCGTGACACCACCTCCGCCGCCAGCCGGCGTGGGTGACCAGTCGGAAAACCCGCGTCCTCCCGGCTCCTTTTGTCAGTCTGTCGTGGAATGCGGACCGGAGTCACCCCGCCGGGCCGGCTCCAGCCAGCGACCCGACATGGTGTCCCACCGCGAGGAGGAAACCATGTCCCACGTTCGTCGCTCCCCCAGTCGCGCACCCGTTCGGGTCGTGCTCGCCGCCGTCGTCGCGGCCTGCCTGTCCGCCCTGACCCTCGCCCCGGCTCACGCCGCTGCCTACCGCTACTGGGGCTTCTACCAGCTCACCGGCGGCACCTGGGCCTACGCGCAGAAGGGCCCGGACCAGACGGTCCCCAAGGACGGCGCCGTCGACGGCTGGCGTTTCGCCGTCGCGGATGAGTCGTCCACCCGCTACCCCCGCGCCGTCCTCACCTTCGACCAGGTCTGCGGATCGACCCCTGCCGAGGCCGGCAAGAAGCGCGTCGGTCTCGTCGTCGACTTCGGGCGCCCGGCGGATTCCGCCGACGGCGCGACCCCGCCCGAGCCGAAGGCCCTGTGTGCCGTCGTCGCCACGGACGCCACGAGCGCGGCCGTGCTGGCCACGGCCGGTGACGTCCGCACCGAGAAGGGACTGGTCTGCGGCGTCGCCGGCTACCCGACGAGCGACTGCGGCGGCGCCGTCAAGGAGGTCAGCCCGGAGGCGAAGGCCGCCGACCAGCCGGTGACCGTCGCCGCGCCGACAGCCACCCCCTCCGCGTCCGCGACGACCCCGGCCACGGGGACCGACGTCGCCGCAGCGCAGACCTCGGGCACGTCGGGTGGCAGCGTGGCGGCATACGTCATCGCGGGCCTCGTCCTGCTCGCCCTCATCGCCTACCTGCTCGTGCGCTCGCGTTCGCGCGCCCGGCAGGACGGCTGAGGAGCCCCGACCACCGTGACGCGGCTCCCGCTCAAGGCCCGCCTCCAGCACCCCGCAGCCTGGTGGCTGTGGGGTGTGGGGCTGGCCACGGCGGCATCGCGCACGACCAACCCGGTGCTGCTGCTCCTCGTCATCGGCGTCTGCGTCCTCGTCGTCAGCGAACGCCATGACCCGGCGACGGTCAACCCGCTGCCGGCCTTCCTCGTCATCGGCGCCGTTCTCGTCGCCTTCCGCATCGTCATGACCGCGCTGCTCGGCAACGGGATCGTCGGTGAGACGGTCGTCGTGACGCTGCCGAGCGTGCCGCTGCCCGACTGGGCCGCGAGCATCCGCATCGGTGGCACCGTGACGCTCGAGTCGCTGCTGTATGCCGCCTACGACGCCCTGCGCCTCGCCGCGGTCCTCGCCTGCCTCGGTGCGGCCAACGCGCTCGCGAGCCCGCGTCGGCTGCTGCGCTACCTGCCCGCCACGCTCTACGACGTGGGGACGGCCGTCGTGGTCGGACTCACGTTCGCCCCTCAGCTGCTGACCGACGCCCGGGACGTGCGGGCCGCTCGCACGCTCCGCGGCCGCGACGGTCGGGGGCTGCGCGAGATGGCCCGTCTCACGGTGCCCGTGGTCGAGACCGCGTTCGAGCGGTCGCTGGGACTGGCCGCGTCGATGGAGTCGCGGGGCTACGGCCGCGCGGTCCGCTCGACCACGACGAGCCGGAGGGCCGCCACGGGGCTCGCGCTCGCCGGCCTCGTCGGCGTCCTCGCTGGCCTCTACGGCCTGCTCGACTCGTCGGCCGGCGGCGTGCTCGGGCTACCGGTGCTCGTGCTCGGGGCCCTTCTCGCCGGCTCGAGCCTGGTCGTCGGCGCCTCGCGCGACCCGCGGTCGGGTCACCGCCGCGACCGGTGGACGTGGACCGAGACCATGACGGTCGTCGTCGGCGCCGTGCCGGCCGCCGTCCTCGTCGTCGCCTCGGCGCGCGGCTGGGAGGGCCTCGTCCCCAGCCAGCGGGCCGAGCTGCCTGCCGTCCCCCTGCTCGCGGTGCTCGCCGCCCTCGTCGCCGCGTCGCCCGCCTGGTTCACACCCCGTCCCCGGGAGGTCGCCTCGTGATCACCTTCGAGCACGTGTCGGTGCAGTATGCCGGCGCCCCCGCCCCCAGCCTCCATGACGTCACGCTCGCGGTACCCGAGGGCGAGCTCGTCCTCGTCGTCGGTCCCACGGGCAGCGGCAAGTCGACCCTGCTGCGCACCATCAACGGGCTCGTGCCGCACTTCAGCGGCGGCACGCTGACGGGCCGGGTCACCGTCGACGGGCTCGACACCGCCGAGCACCGCCCGCGCGACCTCGCGACCGTGGTCGGGCTCGTCGAGCAGAACCCGTCGTCGACGTTCGTCACGGACGTCGTCGAGGACGAGGTCGCCTACGGCATGGAGACGATGGGCCTGGACTCGACGACGATCCGCCGCCGCGTCGAGGAGACGCTCGACCTCTTCGGCCTCACGCCGCTGCGCGCACGGTCGCTGCGCACCCTCTCGGGTGGCCAGCAGCAGCGTGTCGCGATCGCCGCCCTCTTCGCCGCAGGACCCCGGGTGCTCGTGCTCGACGAGCCGACATCGGCGCTGGACCCCGTTGCCGCAGAAGAGGTCCTGGCCTCGCTCCATCGCATCGTGCACGACCTCGGGGTCACGGTCGTGCTGGCCGAGCACCGGCTCGAGCGGGTCGTCCATCACGCCGACCGCGTGGTCCTCGTCGACGACGGGCACGTGTCCGATCTGCTCGACCCCGCCGAGGCGATGCTGCGCTCGCAGATCTACCCTCCCGTCGTGGGGCTCTCGCGCCTCGTCGGATGGTCGCCCACCCCCCTGTCGATCCGTGACGCCCGCCGCAAGGCGGCCGGCCTGCGCGATGCCCTCGGCGCCAGCACGCCGCGCCCCGCGGCCGACCTGCGCGTCATCGGCCCCGGCGACGCCGTGCAGCTCTCCGGCGTCCGGGTCTCGCGGGGTGGCCGGGTCGTGCTCGACGGTGTCGACCTCGACGTGGCCCGCGGGTCGGTGACGACGTTGATGGGCCGCAACGGCGCCGGCAAGTCGACCCTGCTCGGTGCCATCGCGGCACAGCACCGGCTCGTCGGCGGGCGAGTGCGGGTCGGGGCCCAGGGCCTCGACCCGCACGCCCGCCCGCCGCGGGAGCGGGTGCGCACCGTCGGGCTCGTGCCCCAGCAGCCGGAACTGCTCCTCTACGCCGACTCGGTCGCGGCAGAGTGCGCAGCGGCCGACGAGGACTTCGCGGCGGCAGCCGGCACGGCTCGCGCCCTGCTCGACCGCATCTCCGGCGGGATCGACCCCACCGTTCATCCACGGGACCTGTCCGAGGGGCAGCGGCTCGAGCTCGCGCTCGCCGTCATCCTCGCCGGGTCGCCCGAGGTGCTCCTGCTCGACGAGCCCACGCGTGGCCTCGACTACGGCGCCAAGAAGCGTCTCGGCGAGGTGCTCACCGGACTCGCGGCCCAGGGCACGACGGTGCTCCTCGCCACCCATGACGTCGAGCTGGCGGCCGAGGTCGCCGATCGCGTCGTCATCCTCGCCGACGGCGAGGTCGTCACCGACGGGCCCGCCCGCGACGTCCTCGCGTCGTCGCCCGCGTTCGCGCCGCAGGTGACCAAGGTGCTGCTCCCCCAGACCTGGCTCACCGTCGCCGAGGTCGCCGGTGCGCTCGCGAGGATCGCATGACCGGCCGTCGGGTGATCCCGCTGCGGTGGCCGGCCGTCGTGGCGGTGGCCGCGGTCGGTGTCGTCGGGGTCGTGGCGTTCACCTGGCCCTTCTTCGTGACAGGGGACTTCGCCCGCGACCACGGCAACGACGCGCCGTGGTTCTTCGCCGTCCTCCTCGGGCTGCTCGCAGTCGTCTGTCTCGCCGAGGTGACGGCCGGCCGCCTCGACGCCAAGACGATCGCGGTCCTCGGGGTGGCGGCAGCAGCCGGCGGCGGCCTGCGGCTGCTCAGCGCCGGCACCGCGGGCCTCGAGCCGATGTTCTTCGTCGTCATCGTCGCGGGCCGCGTCCTCGGTCCCGGGGTCGGCTTCGTCTCCGGCGCGCTGGCCGTCACGACCGGTGCCCTGCTGACCGGCGGGGTCGGTCCCTGGCTGCCGTTCCAGATGATCTGCGCCGGCGGCATCGGCCTCGGCGCCGGCGTGCTGCCGGCCCGAGCGGGAGGACGCGCCGAGCGATGGGTGCTCGCGGCATACGCCCTCGTGACCGGACTGGGCTTCGGGCTCGTCATGAACCTCTGGTTCTGGCCGTTCCTCGGCGCCAACTCCCCCAGCGGCATGGGCTTCGTCCCCGGTGCTCCCCTGAGCGAGAACCTCGCCCACTACGGCCTCTTCTACCTCGCGACGTCCCTCGGCTGGGACCTGCCCCGCGGCGTGCTCAACGCCGTGCTCGTCGTGGTCGCAGGCCCGGCGCTGCTGCGGGTCTTCCGGCGCGGCGCCCGCCGAGCAGCCTTCGGGGTCCCCGTCGTGTTCCAGCCGGCGACCGCCGCGGAGGCCCGCCCTGGCACGTCGCTTCCCGACGCGGAGCGCCCGCGGTGAGCGGGCGACCAGACGGCGGCGCGATCGACGCGACCGGTGCGTCCGGCGTCGGCGCGGCCCGGACCACGACCCTGGTCACCGGCCCGGTCCGCAGCGGCAAGAGCCGGCACGCCGAGGACCTGCTCCGGGACCACTCCGACGTCACCTATGTGGCGACCGGGCGCCGGGCCGACCCGAGCGACCCGGAGTGGAGCCGGCGCGTGCACGCGCACCGCGGGCGCCGGCCCGAGTCCTGGCTGACCGTCGAGACGGTGGACGTGCCGCGCGTCATCGCCGGCGCCAGAGGGCCCGTGCTCGTCGACTGCCTCGGGACGTGGATGACCGCCGTCGTCGACGACGCCGGGTGGGACGACCTCGAAGCCGCATCGGCGGCGGTGGCTCGTCAGGGCGCCCAGCTCGTCGAGTCACTCTGCACGGCAGCGGTTCCCGTCGTGGTCGTCACGAACGAGGTCGGGTGGTCGCTCGTGCCCACGACGGCGTCCGGACGGCTCTTCCAGGACGAGCTGGGCCGGCTCAACGCCCTCGTCGCCGGTGTGGCCGCTCGGGTGCACCTTGTCGTCGCGGGTCGCGTCGTCGACCTCAGTGACGCTCCCGTCGTGCCCCGGGAGCCGAGGCCCAGGACCCTCGATGCGTGACGCCTGGCGGCTCGCGGTCGGCACGTTCACGGCGTTTCCGGTCGATCCACCCGGCCGCGTCGACCGAGCGGTCCTCGGCCGCGCCATGCTCCTCGCACCGCTCACCTGCGCGCCCGTGGCGGTCCTCTGGAGCGCGTTCGGCGCGTTGTCCACGACGGGGTGGGCGCCCGCGGGGGTCGTCGCCGTGCTGGCGCTCGTCGTCACGGCACTGCTCTCCCGCGCCCTCCACCTCGACGGCCTCGCCGACCTCGCCGACGGGCTCACGTCGGGCCATGACCCGGCGCGGTCACTCCAGGTCATGCGGCGTGGAGACACCGGACCGGCCGGCGCGGCAGCCCTCGTTCTCGTCCTCCTGCTCGACGCCGCCTGCCTGACCGTCCTGCTCGGCAGTGCGACCGGGACGACGCTGGCCGTCGTGGCCCTCGTGGCCAGCCGTCTCGCCTGCGCCGTGTGCGCGCGCGACGGCATACCGTCCGCGCGCCGGGAGGGGTTGGGCCAGGGCGTGGCGGGCACCGTGGGCAGGTCCAGCCTGGTGGGGCTGGTCGTGGCCGTCGGAGCCGGCGCCGCCGTCGTGAACGCCTGGCTCTCCCGACCCGGTGTCGCGTGGTGGGCGGCGGCGCTGGCCGGCCTCGCCGTGGTCCTCACCGCGGCTGCTGCGGCCGTGGTGGTCCGCCGCCAGGCCGTGCGGCGCCTCGGCGGCGTCACGGGCGACGTCTTCGGAGCAGCCATCGAGGTTGCCCTCGCCACCGCCCTCGTCACGGCAACCGTCGCCGTGACGGCCCTGCACCGCCCCTGACGACCCCTCCTCAACCGTCGAGAGGCCAGCTGTTGCCGCCCCGCCCCGGTCGAGAGGCCAATAATGGCCGGCCGCTGATGGCCTCTCGACGGTTGCTAGGCGGCCACACGTGGCCTCTCGACGGTTGGCAGGCGGCCACACGTGGCCTCTCGACGGTTGGCAGGCGGCCACACGTGGCCTCTCGACGGTTGGCAGGCGGCCACACGTGGCCTCTCGACGGTTGGCAGGCGGCCACACGTGGCCTCTCGACGGTTGGCGGGTGGCAGCGTCAGGGCACCACCCGGCATACGCCACCGAGGGCACGGGGTCAGCCCTCGCGGACCTGCACCTGGACGAAGGGCGGCTTGACGACCGTCGCCTCGAGGGCGCGACCGCGCACGTCGATCGACACGGTCTCGCCGTCGGCGATCTCGGGGTTGAGGAGCGCGAGCGCGATGCCCTGCTTGAGGGTGGGCGAGAACGTGCCCGAGGTGACCTCGCCCGCCGCGGAGCCCTGGAACGACACGGTGCAGTGCGCGCGCGGGATGCCGCGACCGGTCACGAGCAGGCCACGCATGAGGCGCGTCGGGTTGGCTCGCTCCGCCTCTAGCGCCTGCTTGCCCCAGAAGGTCTCCTTCTTCCAGCCGACGGCCCAGCCGGCGCGGGCCTGCACAGGCGAGATCTGCAGCGAGAGGTCCTGGCCGTGGAGCGGGTAGCCCATCTCGGTGCGCAGCGTGTCGCGGGCCCCGAGCCCGCACGGCTTGCCGTCGAAGCGTGCCACGGCCTCGACGAGGGCGTCCCAGAGGGCCGGGGCGTCGTCCCAGCGCGGGACGAGCTCGTAGCCGCGCTCCCCCGTGTAGCCGGTGCGGCACACGATGACGGGGACGCCCTGCCAGTCCGCCTCCACGAACGACATGTAGTCGTGGCCCGTCGGCAGGCCGAGCGACTCGAGCACCTCGTCGCTCTTCGTGCCCTGGACGGCGATGACGCCGTAGTCGCGGTGCCGGTTCGTGACCGTGATGCCCTCGGGCGCGGCGGCCTGCAGGCGGCGGACGACCTCGGCGGTGTTGGCGGCGTTCGGGATGAGGAAGACGTCGTCGTCGGACTTGAGGTAGACGATGAGGTCGTCGACGACGCCGCCCGACTCGTCGCAGCACAGCGTGTACTGCGCCGACCCGGGCTGGATGCGCCGCACGTCGTTGGTCAGGCAGGCGTTGACGAAGTCGGCGGCGCCCGGGCCGGTCACCGAGGCCTTGCCGAGGTGGCTCACGTCGAAGACGCCGACGCGCTCACGCACCGCGGTGTGCTCGGCGACGACGCCACCGCCGGGGTACTCGATCGGCATGTCCCAGCCGCCGAAGTCGGCCATCTTGGCGCCGAGGGCGACGTGGCGGTCGTGCAGGGGTGAGGTCAACGGGGAGGTCGTCCCCGACGTCGCTGTCGTCATGGGCGCCAACCTACCGCTCGGCAGTCCGGCCACCGCCGCTCGTTATCATTCGAGCGACGCCCCGGACCCTCGGGACGCGCTGAACTCGTGCGCCCGCAAGCACCTCGACAAAGGAGTCCCTCGTGGCCAACCTGACCATCTCGAACCGCTCGGCCGCCGACACCCCGGCCGACGCCCTCGTCGCGGCGCTCGTGCCGGGTGAAGGCGGCGCGATGCTGGCGCCCGGCCACGGCCTGCCTCGCAAGTCGGTGTCACACCTCAAGTCCGTCATCGCAGACCTCGAGCTGGCCGGCAAGGTCGGCGAGGTGACGACCCTCGCCGCCGTGCCGGACGTCGCGGCGAAGCTCGTCGTGCTCGCCGGTGTCGGGGCCCTCTCCAGCGAGACGGGCGCCCTCGAGGACGTCCGGAAGGGCATCGGCGGCGCGATCCGCTCCCTGAGCAAGAAGAAGAAGGTCGCCGTCATCGTGCCGGGCACCTCGGTCGAGGTCGTCTCCGCCGTGGCCGAGGGCGTGGCCCTCGGGGCGTATGCCGTGTCCAAGGCGGGCACGACGAGCACCGACGCCGTCGCCTCGGTCGCGCTCGTCGGTCCCGCCGACGCAGCCTCGCGCAAGGCCGTCAAGCGTGCTGCGGCGCTCGGCGAGGCCGTCGCGTACACCCGCGACCTCGTGAACCTCCCGCCGAACCTGCTCTACCCGGAGACGTTCGTCGACTCGCTCGCCGACCGCGTCAAGGGCACCAAGGTCAAGCTCAAGTCCTACGACATGAAGGCGCTGCGGGCCGGTGGCTTCGGAGGCACCGTGGGCGTGGGCCAGGGTTCGGCCAACGACCCGAGGATCGCCGTCCTCAGCTACGCCCCGGCCCGGGCCAAGGCGTCCATCGCGTTCGTTGGCAAGGGCATCACGTTCGACTCGGGCGGCCTCTGCATCAAGCCCGCGAACGGCATGCTGACGATGAAGTGCGACATGGCCGGGGCCGCCGCGGTCGCGGGGGCCGTCCTGGCCATCGCCGAGCTCGGTCTGCCCATCGCCGTCACGGGCTACCTCGGCCTGGCCGAGAACATGCCGAGCTCGACGGCGCAGCGCCCGAGCGACGTCGTGACGATGCGCGGCGGCAAGACCGTCGAGGTGCTCAACACCGACGCCGAGGGGCGCATGGTGCTCGGTGACTGCATCGCCCTCGCGTCGGAGACCAAGCCCGACGCGATCGTCGACATCGCGACCCTGACCGGCGCCCAGGTCGTCGCGCTCGCCAACACCGGGGCCGTCATGGGCAACGACGACGCCTTCCGCACCCGGGTGCTCGAGGCGGCGGCGGCGGTGGGCGAGGCGATGTGGCCGATGCCCCTGCCCCAGGAGCTGCGTCCGGCCCTCGAGTCCATCAACGCCGACCTGGCGCACAAGGGTGGCGTCGAGGGCGGCATGCTGACGGCCGGCATCTTCCTGTCCGAGTTCGTCGGCGAGGGCATCCCGTGGAGCCACCTCGACATCGCCGGGCCCGCCTTCAACGACAAGGCGCCGACGGGCTACTGGCCCAAGGGCGGCACGGGCTTCGGCGTGCGCACCCTGGTCGGGCTCGCCGAGTCCTACGTCTGAGGCGTTCCAGCTCGTCTCGCGCGAAGAGGCCACGTTCCGCAGGGGACGTGGCCTCTTCGGCTACCAGGGTCGGTCAGCCGCCGGACTTGCGACGGAACATCTGCTGGGCCTTGGCGGGGCCGTGCGCCCCGTGCACCTTGGAGTGGTCGTGGTCGTCGGAGACGTCCTTGCCACCGTGCGCGTGCTTCTTGTCGAGGGCGGCCCGGAACTTGGCCTTCATCTCCTCGCTCGGACCGCTGGATGCGCCATCCTGCTTCGACATTCGAGAACCTCCTGTGTGCTGCGGCGCCGGATCCGGCACGGACTGAACATCTTTCACCCTGTCAGCGAACCGGGGCCCGGTCCACTCTCTTTCCTCTGCACCCCGCCGACAAGCGAGCCGACGAGGCCGTATGCCGCGTCGCCACGTCGCCGTGCGGGCGTGTCACTCGGTCAGGCGTCCCCCTGCCGACGGCGCTTGCTCCACTCACGCATCCGGTTCGGGTAGCCGGTCTGGTTGACGTCGTAGACGGGAACGCCGAGCTTGTGGCTGATCTCGAACCCGTCCCTGGGCGAGGCCACCGCGCGGCGCGTCCACTCGCCGTCCCAGGCGATGAGCACGATCGTCGTCGGCGTGACGCTGGTGGCGGGCTCGACGTAGGCCTCGACCCCGAGACGGGACTCGACGAACGACCGCAGGTGCTGCTCGACCGCCTTGCGGTCGATCTCCATCTTCGGCCCGTCAGAACGGCCGGGACGCGTGTCGCCCTTGCCGCCGCCGCGTCGTGAGAACCAGCCCATGTCGGCACTGTACGTGGTCGCCCCGTGCACACCGGCGCAGCACGCGCGGGCGCGACGACCTGCCTGTGCCGTCTCACAGGATCAATGACAAGATGCTGTTGCACGACCGGCCGTACGCTCACTCGCGCGTACTCCCGCACGTCCCCCGTTCGGCTGCTGCACGACGGCAGGAGCGGACGATCCACCCCGAAGGAGCACATCCACATGTCGGCTGATGCCGCCAGCGACTACGACGTCGTCATCCTCGGTGGGGGGTCGGGCGGCTACGCCTGCGCCCTCCGGTCGGCAGAGCTGGGGCTCTCGGTGGCACTCGTCGAGAAGGGCAAGCTGGGGGGCACGTGCCTGCACCAGGGCTGCATCCCCACCAAGGCACTGCTTCACGCCGCCGAGGTCGCCGACGTCGCGCGTGAGGGTGCGCAGTTCGGGGTCAAGACGACCTTCGAGTCCGTCGACATGACGGGCGTCAACGCCTACAAGGACGGTGTCGTCTCCCGACTGCACAAGGGGCTCCAGGGCCTCGTCAAGGCCGCCACCATCGACTACGTCGAGGGCGCGGGCGTCCTCGACGGCCCGCACACCGTGGTCGTGGGTGACCGCCGGCTCACCGGGCGCAACGTCGTGCTCGCGACGGGCAGCTACGCGAAGTCGTTGCCCGGTCTCGAGATCGGCGGCCGCATCATGACGAGCGAGCAGGCCCTCTCCCTCGACCAGGTGCCGGCGCGCGTCGTCGTGCTGGGCGGCGGCGTCATCGGCGTCGAGTTCGCCTCCGTCTTCCGGAGCTTCGGCTCCGAGGTGACGATCGTCGAGGCGCTGCCCCGACTGGTCGCCGCCGAGGACGAGACCATCAGCAAGCAGCTCGAGCGGTCGTTCCGCAAGCGCAAGATCTCGTTCAAGACCGGCGTCCGCTTCGCCGGCGCGAGCCAGCACGGCGACGTGGTCACCGTGTCCCTGGAGTCGGGCGAGACCATCGAGGCCGACCTGCTGCTCGTCGCCGTCGGCCGTGGGCCCGTCACCGACGGGCTCGGCTACGAGGAGGCCGGAGTCACCGTCGACCGCGGCTTCGTGCCCACCGACGAGCGCCTGCGCACCAACGTCGACGGGGTCTACGCCGTCGGCGACATCGTCCCCGGCCTCCAGCTCGCGCACCGCGGCTTCGCCCAGGGCATCTTCGTCGCCGAGGAGATCGCCGGTCTCGGACCGGCACCCATCGTCGAGAGCGGCATCCCGCGTGTCACGTACTGCGACCCCGAGATCGCGAGCGTCGGCCTGACCGAGGCCCAGGCGCGCGAGAAGCACGGTGACGTCGCGACGTACGAGTACAACCTCGGCGGCAACGGCAAGTCCCAGATCCTCGGCACCCAGGGCTTCGTCAAGCTCGTGCGCCAGGTCGACGGACCGGTCGTCGGCGTCCACATGATCGGTGCCCGGATGGGTGAGCAGATCGGCGAGGCACAGCTCATCGTCAACTGGGAGGCACACCCGGAGGACGTCGCCGGTCTCATCCACGCACACCCCACACAGAACGAGGCTCTCGGCGAGGCACACTTGGCCTTGGCGGGTAAGCCCCTGCACGCACACGCTTGAGCCAGAAACTGGGAAGAGGAGAAAACACGTCATGTCAGAACGCGTGACCATGCCGGCCCTGGGTGAGTCAGTCACCGAGGGGACCGTCACCCGCTGGCTGAAGAACGTCGGTGACCGCATCGAGGTCGACGAGCCGCTGCTCGAGGTCTCGACGGACAAGGTCGACACCGAGATCCCCTCCCCCGTGGCGGGCACCCTCCAGGAGATCCTCGCCCAGGAGGACGACACCGTCCCCGTCGGCGCCGACCTCGCCGTCATCGGAGACGGCAGCGCGCCGGCCTCCGGTGGCGAGGCCCCGGCCGCCGAGGCGCAGCCGGAGCCCGAGCAGGCCCCCGAGGCGGCGGCTGCCCCGGCGCCCGAGGCACCGAGCACCGAGCAGGAGCCGCAGGCGGCGACGAGCGAGCCCGAGGCCCAGCAGGCCGAGCAGCCGCAGGCGGCCGCATCCTCCTCCTCCGGCGGCGAGGGCCAGACCGTCACGATGCCCGCTCTCGGTGAGTCGGTCACCGAGGGCACCGTCACGCGCTGGCTGAAGTCCGAGGGCGACGAGGTCGCCGTCGACGAGCCTCTCCTCGAGGTCTCGACCGACAAGGTCGACACCGAGATCCCGTCGCCGGTCGCCGGCACCCTGACCAAGATCCTCGTCCAGGAGGACGACACGGTGCCGGTCGGCGCCGACCTGGCCGTCATCGGTGGCAGCGCTCCCGCAGCAGCATCCGCGCCCGAGCCCGAGAAGGCCCCCGAGCCCGAGCCTGAGCCCGAGCCCCAGAAGGCGCCGGTCGCCGAGGCTCCGGCGGCTCCGGCGGCTCCCAAGGCCCCCGCACAGGAGACGTCGGAGGAGGCGACCCAGGAGGCCGCCGGCAAGCCGGCCGACGCCGAGCGCCCCCCGGCCCAGCAGTCCCCCGAGGCGACCGCACCGGCCGCCGCGGCACCGTCACGCGACGACGCCGCGGCCTACGTCACGCCGCTCGTGCGCAAGCTCGCGAACCAGCACGGTGTCGACCTCAACGCCATCACCGGAACCGGGGTGGGCGGCCGCATCCGCAAGCAGGACGTGCTCGACGCGGCCGAGGCCGCCAAGGCCCCGGCCGAGCCGGCCCCGGCTGCACAGCCGGCCGCCTCCGCCGCTCCGGCGGCCCCTGCCGCGTCTGCCGCACCGAGTGCGACGGCGTCGGTCTCGCCGAAGCGTGGCACCCGGGAGAAGATGACCAGGCTGCGCAAGGTCATCGCCACGCGCATGGTCGAGTCGCTGCAGGTCTCCGCCCAGCTGACCACCGTCGTCGAGGTCGACCTGACCAGGGTGGCGCGCCTGCGGGCCAAGGTGAAGAGCGACTTCGAGGCCCGCGAGGGCACCAAGCTCAGCTTCCTGCCCTTCCTCGCGCTCGCCGCCACCGAGGCCCTCAAGGCGCACCCGATGGTCAACGCGAGCATCGAGGGCGACGAGGTCGTCTACCACGGCAGCGAGAACCTCTCGATCGCGGTCGACACCGAGAAGGGACTCATCGTCCCGGTCGTCAAGAACGCCGGCGACCTCAACATCGCCGGCCTCGCCCGCGCGATCGCCGACGTCGCCGCGCGCACGCGCAGCAACAAGATCACGCCTGACGACCTCGCCGGCGGCACCTTCACGATCACCAACACCGGTAGCCGTGGCGCGCTGTTCGACACGCCGATCATCAACCAGCCCCAGGTGGCCATCCTCGGCACCGGTGCGATCGTCAAGCGCCCCGTCGTCGTCACCGACGCCGACGGCGGCGAGACCATCGCGATCCGCTCGATGATGTACCTCGCGCTGTCCTACGACCACCGCATCGTCGACGGGGCGGACGCCGCTCGCTTCCTCGGCACGATGAAGGCCCGGCTCGAAGAGGGCCAGTTCGAGGCCTGAGGTCCACCGCATGAGGAGCACGCCATGACGAAGCGCGTCGCCATCACCGGCTCGTCCGGTCTGATCGGCGGCGCGCTTCGTCGTGCGCTCGCAGAGCGGGGTGACGAGGTCCTCCGCCTCGTGCGTCACTCCCCCGCCGCCCCGGACGAGGTCCAGTGGGACCCCGCCCGTGGGCGCCTCGACGAGACGGCGCTGGACGGGGTCGACGCGGTCGTCAACCTCGCCGGTGTCGGCATCGGTGACCGCCGCTGGAACGCCGAGCACAAGCGTGAGGTCGAGCGGTCGCGCACCGACGCCACCGGCACGGTCGTGCAGGCCTTGGTCGCGCACCGTGACCGCACCGCCGTGGCCATCCGTCTCGTCAACGCCTCCGCGGTCGGCTACTACGGCGACCGCGGCGAGGAGCACCTCACGGAGACGAGCGCGCCGGGCCAGGACTACCTCTCGGGTGTCGTCGTGCGCTGGGAGGGCGCGGCGCAGCCGGCCGTCGACGCCGGGCTCCCCGTGGCGTTCGCCCGCACCGGTCTCGTCATGGCCCAACACGGCGGCGCGTTCGAACAGGTGGTGCTGCTCGGCCGGCTGGGCCTCGGCGGCCCGATGGCGTCGGGCCGCGAGTGGTGGCCGTGGATCACCCTGGTCGACGAGGTGCGGGCCATCCTGCACCTCATCGACCGCCCTGAGCTCGTCGGACCGTTCAACCTCGCCGCGCCGGGATCCGCCCGCCAGCGGCAGATCGCGTCGGCCATCGGCTCCGCGCTGTCTCGTCCGGCGTTCGTCCCGGCGCCCCACTTCGCGTTGCGTGCCGTCATCGGCGAGTTCGCCGACTACGTCATCGCCAGCCAACGGGTCGAGCCCGAGGCGCTGCTGGCCTCCGGGTTCACCTTCGAGCACCCCGACCTCGAGGGCGCGGTCAGGTGGCTGGTGCGGCGCTGATCGCGCTGATCCGCCACCCCTGTGCTCCACGCACGATGCGGAAGTCGAGCCGACGCCCCACGTCGGCGGCCCTGTCGAGACGGGCGCCCGTGGACGTGACGACGACGTATGCCGTCCAGTCCACCCGGGCACGCACCACCGCCTCCGAGGGCGAGCCGGACACGAACAGGGCCTCGGCCACCTCGAGCCGGAGCCCCTCCCACCGGATGCGCGCGCCCACGAGCCCTGCGACGAGGGTCCGGTCGCTGGCGAGGCTCGGCGAGCCAGGTGCGTGGACGTCCGCCAGCGCAGCCTGATCCCGAGCGACCAGCGCGGCGGCGCGGCGGTCGCTGAGGGCCTGCAGCAGCTCCTGGGTCCGCGCAGCCGGACTCGTGGCGTCGCGGAGCACGCGGCCGTCAGCGCTCGGCGGGGGTAGCGCGGGTGGCGGTGCAACGGGTGCGGGCGGTGCCCCCGGGCCGGTTGCCGTCCGGGTGGCGACCGGGGCTGGTGGGGTTGCGACAGGTGCCGTTGGGGTTGCGACGGGGCGCACGTCTGGCCCGCGTGCCGCCAGCGCCCAGCCTGCTGCGGCCAGCAGCGGAGCCGCGACGACGGCCGAGACGACGAGCCGTCGGGGCCAGCGGCGCCGTGGAGGCTGGATGACGCAGGGGTCACGACCGGCGTCTGCGCGGAGCCGGTGCGTCAGGGCCGAGGCCTCGTCCGAGCCGACCACGACCTCCACCGGTTCGGGCTGGACCGCGTCGTAGAAGAGCCGGGCGAGCTCGGCAGCACCGGGCCGGAGCCCGGGCTCGGGGTCGATGGCCGCAGCGACGACGTCGGCGAGGCCGGCTCCGACATGGCTGACGACCGTCTCGTGGTCGAGGCGGATCATGGTGTCGGGTGCGCCGTTGCCGGTCAGGCAGAACCAGGCGACAGCACCGAGGGCATAGACGTCGGCGGCCTCGTTCGGCTCGGACCCAAGGCGAACCTCGGGGGCGACGAACCCCGGTGTGCCGTGCACGGCACCGGGCTCACGCCCCGCCACGCGCGCGGCCCCGAGGTCGAGCAGCACGGGGCGCCCGTCGGGGGTCACCGTGATGTTGGCGGGCGAGATGTCGGCGTGCAGACCACCGGCCGCGTGCAGGTGGGCGACGGCCTCGCACACGGGGGTGAGCACGGTGACCACCTCACCCGGCCGCAGATGACCGCGGCTGCGCACCATGCCGACGAGCTGTGCTCCTCGGACGAGATCGAAGACCAGCGCCTCGCGGCCGTCGGCGAGCGGGACCACCGACCGCAAGGGCACGAGATGGTCGTGCTGCACGGCGAGCAGGACCTGCTGCTCGGCCATCGCCTGGTGCCGGTCGATCTCGTCGCGGCCCCGGTGAGGCACCTTGATCGCCACGCGCCGCCCGGCCGCATCGGTGCCCGACCACACGACGGCCGAGGAACCGGTCCCGATCACGGCCTCGACACGGTGCCCCGGGATCTCGGGCCGTGCCGGAGACCGCGGGTCCCGCGGTGGCTCGTTGTCGGTCATCCCCTCATGCAAGCAGCCCGACGGCCACCAGCGAGCCGGTCATCCACAGGCACGAGAACGCCCGGGCACGGTCCCGAGCCGCGAGGACGACGCACGCGACAGGGGGTGGCGCCACACGGCATACGCAGGCAGGAGCAGGGTCGCGAACGGGCTAGGGGGTCTGTCCGGGCGTCACGACCTCGACGACGCGACGGTCGCGGGCACTGATCCGCGCGGCGTCGACGACAGCGAGCACGTGGACCGCGTCCCTCGGGTCGACGGGCATCGTCGACTGCGGGTCCGCCGAGACGAGAGCGGCGGCCACCGCGCGGTAGAAGTTCGCCTGGTCGGCGTCGGTCACCACGGGACCGGGCTCGCGCTCGTCGCCGCGGACGATCCAGCCGACGGCGTCGCCGTCGTTCTCGAACTCCGTGAACGCGCTGACGTCGTCGAACTGTCGCCCGATGACGAACGACCCGGCTGATCCGTTGACGCGGGCGCGCGGCCCGGGGGCGCCGTTGACCGAGCTCGACACGACGTGGCTGACGACGCCGGAGGTGTGCCGGCACGCCAGGAAGGTGTCGTCCTCGGCGACGGTCGTGCGCGAGTCGACCTCGGCATACACCGACTCGACCTCGCCGTGCAGCAGCACGGCCTGGTCGACGAGGTGGGTGTGCAGGTCGAGGAGCAGGCCACCACCCTCCTCGGCGGGAGCCTGCTCGCGCCAGCGCTGCTTGGGCACGGGACGCCAACGGTCCCAACGGTATTCGGCACGCCAGATCTCGCCGACGAGCTCCTGGTCGCGCACGATCCGCAGGGCGGCCAGCTCCGGGTCGAACCGCCGGTTGTTGAAGACCGTCAGGGGGACCCCGTGGTGCGCCGCCTGGTCGAGCACGTCGAGGGCGCGACTCGCGTCGAGGGCAAGGGGCTTGTCCACGACGAGCGGCAGACCCGCCTCGATGACCCGCTCCGCCTGGTCGGCGTGCCCACCGCTGGGCGACGCGAGCACGACGAGGTCGAGACCGTCGACGCCGAGGAGCGCCTCGAGGTCGGGCACCACCTCTGCACCGGGGAGGTCGGCGCGGACCTCGTCGGCGCGGGTCGCGTTCGAGGTCGACACGGCGGCCACGGTGAGACCGGCCCGGACGAGGAGCGGGGCGTGGATGCCGCGGCCCGCGGAGCCGTAGCCGACGAGTCCGACGCGCAGCGGGGTGGACGAGGACGGGTCGGTGGCAGGCACATCGGCATCGTATGCCGCCCGGCGTAGGGTGACCGCATGCGTTTCGTCCACCTGGGCCTCGATCCCGACTTCGTCGACTACGAGCAGGCCTGGCAGGTCCAGCGCGACACTCACGCGAAGGTCGTCGCGGGCGAGGAACCCGACACCGTCTACCTCCTCGAGCACCGCGCGGTCTACACCGCGGGCAAGCGCACCGAGCCGCAGGAGCGCCCCACCGACGGCACGCCGGTCATCGACGTCGACCGCGGCGGGAAGATCACCTGGCACGGACCGGGACAGATCACCGGCTACCCCATCGTCCGCCTCCCGGCGCCGATCGACGTCGTCGGCTACGTCCGGCACATCGAGGAGATGATGATCCGGGTCTGCGCGGACTTCGGCGTCGAGGCCGGTCGGGTCGAGGGCGAGAGCGGCACGTGGATCGCGGCGGACGACCGCGGACCGCGGCGCAAGATCGGCGCCATCGGCATCCGCGTCAGCCGCCAGGTCGCGATGCACGGCTTCGCGCTCAACTGCAACCCCGACCTGTCGTGGGGTGAGGTCATCATCCCGTGCGGCATCGTCGGCGCCGGCGTCACCTCCCTGTCGTTCGAGCTCGGTCGCGACGTGCCCGTCACCGAGGTGATCCCGCACGTCGAGAAGCACCTGGCCGACATCCTCCCGACGCTCCAGCCGAACCGGCGCGTCCTGACCTGACAGCGTCACCTCCGACCCCTAGGGTGTGCCTCACAGCCGACTCTCAGGGGGAGATCGATGGACGTCGCCGTCCGCACCAGCAGCCTGCGCAAGACCTACCTCAGTCGAGGCCGCCGCCGGGTCGCGGTTCAGGGCCTGTCCATGACGGTGCCCCTGGGGGGTGTCCACGGCTTCCTCGGCCCCAACGGGTCGGGCAAGACGACGACGATCCGGATGCTGCTGGGGCTCGTGCGGCCCGACTCCGGCACCGCGGAGGTGCTCGGGCAGACGGTGCCACGACACCTGCCGAAGGTCGTCGACCGCGTGGGCGCCATCGTCGAGGCGCCGAAGTTCTTCCCCTCCTTCACCGGCCGCCAGAACCTGCGACTGCTCGCCGACGCCATCGGCACCCCGCTCCCCCGGGTCGACGAGGTGCTCGAGGCCACTCATCTCGGGGACCGTGGCCGCGACCGTTTCGCCGGCTACTCGCTCGGCATGAAGCAGCGTCTGGCCATCGCCGCGACGCTGCTGAAGGACCCCGACCTGCTCATCTTCGACGAGCCGACCAACGGGCTCGACCCCGCCGGCATCCGCGAGGTGCGCGACACGATGAGGTCCCTCGGGGCCCAGGGCAAGACCGTGCTCGTCAGCTCCCACCTGCTGAGCGAGGTAGAGCAGGTGGCCGACACCGCGTCGATCATCGGGCACGGATCCCTGCTCGCCGAGGGGAGCGTCAGCGACATCCTCGGCAGCACGTCCACCGCCCAGGTGCGGGTGGGGGTCGCGTCCCCCGAGCGCGCCGCCACGATCCTCGAGGGTGACGGGTTCGGCGTGCAGCGCGACGGCGAGCAGCTCATCGTCGCCGCCACAGACCCGTCGGCAGTCACCCGCGCGCTCGCCGGCCACGGCCTCTACGTCAGCGAGCTGGCTCCCGTTCGCGCGGACCTCGAGGCCGTCTTCCTCGCGCTCACCGCCGACGAGGGGCTTGGCTCGGTGGCCGACCGAGAAGCCGGTGGCATGACGACGGGAGGTGCTGCATGAGCCAGCACGCCCTCCTCAGCGACGACACGCAGACCTCCTCCGCGATGCGGCCGCGCGGCACGACGTTGACAGGACTCGTCGGCGTCGAGCTGCGCCGCCTCTGGTGGCGCCGGCTCGCTCGCATGGTCCTGGTCGCGATCGTGCTCTTCGTGGGCTTCGCCTCCTTCACCGCCTTCCAGGACACCCGGCCTGCAGCGATCGCCCAGCGCGTCGCCGACTACAACCGGATGGTCGCCGACATGAAGCAGCAGCTCGACGCCATGTCTCCGGCCGACCGCCAGGCGCAGCTCGACGACTGCCGCAAGCAGCAGGCGCAGGCCCGGGCGAGCGACCCGAGCGCCGACCTGGGCTGCGACCAGATGAACCGACCGCCGACCCTCTCGCAGTTCGGGCTCGTCAACACCTCCCGCACCGAGATGACTCGCAGCACGGCGCAGGAGGGCGTCTACCTCTTCGGCTTCCTCGCCTTCCTCCTCGGGGCGAGCTTCGTGGCGGCCGAGTTCGCCTCGGGCGCCATGGGGACGTGGCTGACGTTCTGCCCGCAGCGGCTGCGCGTGGCGGCCTCGAAGCTGGTCGTCGCCGCCCTCGGAGGTCTCGGCCTCGGCGTGCTCGCAGTCGGGCTGACGGCGCTCGGCGCCTACGTCGTCACGACGCTCAACCGCCCCGACAGCTCGCTCAACCTCCCCGACGCGAGCACGAACGCCGACGACCCCTTGGTGGTGGCACTGCTGCGGGTGGTCGTCGTCATCGCACTGGGCGGCCTCGGGGGTGCGGTGCTGGGACTCCTCGCGCGCGCCACCGCCGGTGTCATCGGGATCGTCGTGGGGTATGCGGTGCTCGTCGAGGGGTTCGTGGCCCATGGCGTGCAGGGCGGGGCCCTGCAGCCGTGGCTCGTGCGCCTCAACGTCGACGCCTTCGTGGGCAAGGGCGCCACGTACTTCGTGGAGTCGTGCGGTCCCGACGGCTGCCAGGGGCGGTCGATGTCGCTCGCCTACACCCACGGCTGGGTCTACCTGCTCGTGCTCTCGGTCGTCGGCGTCGCCGCCGCTCTGGCCGTCTTCCGCCGCCGCGACGTCGGCTGACCCACGCGTCCCGGGCGGACGGCATACGTCTGTGGTCGTATGCCGTCCGCTGGCGTGTGGACGCATCCCGGCTGTCCAGCCTTGTGGGCGGGTGGGCGTAACCTGTGCTGAGCAGTCCAACCCACCAAGGAGCCCGTGTGTCTGTCGTTCCCGACGGCCGTCGTCTGCTGCGCGTCGAGGCGCGCAACGCCGAGACCCCCATCGAACGCAAACCGTCCTGGATCCGCACGACCGCCAAGATGGGCCCGGAGTACACCGCTCTGCACTCGATGGTGAAGTCCGAGGGCCTGCACACGGTGTGCCAGGAGGCCGGTTGCCCCAACATCTTCGAGTGCTGGGAGGACAGGGAGGCCACCTTCCTCATCGGTGGTGACGTCTGCACCCGGCGCTGCGACTTCTGCGACATCGCGACGGGGCGGCCCACGTCCCTCGACCTCGACGAGCCCCGCCGCGTGGCCGAGTCCGTGGCCCGGATGGGGCTGCGCTACTCGACCGTGACCGGCGTCGCGCGCGACGACCAGCCCGACGGCGCCGCCGGCCTGTACGCGGAAACGATCCGCCAGATCCACCTGCTCAACCCCAACACGGGCGTCGAGATCCTCCCGCCGGACTTCGGTGCCAAGCCCGAGCTCGTCGGCCAGGTCTTCGACGCACGGCCCGAGGTCTTCGCCCACAACCTCGAGACCGTGCCGCGGATCTTCAAGCGCATCCGTCCGGCGTTCACCTACGAGAAGTCGCTCGCCGTGCTGACCATGGCGCGCGAGGCGGAGCTGGTCACCAAGTCCAACCTCATCCTCGGCATGGGCGAGACCGACACCGAGATCGAGGAGGCCATCCGCGACCTGCACGACGCCGGCTGCGACATCCTCACGATCACGCAGTACCTCCGTCCCTCGAAGCTGCACCACCCCATCGACCGATGGGTCAAGCCCGAGGAGTTCGTGCACTGGTCCGAGGTCGCCGAGGAGATGGGCTTCAAGGGCGTCATGGCCGGACCGCTCGTGCGCTCGTCGTACCGCGCGGGCCGCCTCTGGGCCACCGCGATGCGCAAGTGGGGACGCGAGATCCCCGCGCACCTCTCGCACCTCGCAGAGGCCGCCGAGTCGCCCGCCCGCCAGGAGGCGGCGTCGTTGGTGGCCCGCGCCCAGAGCGCCGTATCCTGAGCACCATGGCACGCAACAAGGACGGCGACGCGAGCAGCGCGCCCCAGGAGAAGAAGCAGGGACGGCTGTCCCAGATCCGTGACGTCTACCGGGTCTCCAAGGAAGCTGACCCGGTCATCGGCTGGTTCATGCTGCTGTCGTTCCTCGTCGTCTTCGGGGTGTTGCTCGTCATCGGCTTCCTCGTGAAGCTGCCGTGGATCTTCGGCATCTTCGGCGTGCTCTTCGGCGTCCTCGCCGCAACGATCATCATGAGCCGGCGCGCCGAGCGGGCCGCCTACAGCCAGATCGAGGGGCAGGCCGGCGCCGCCGGGGCTGCCCTGACGTCGATCCGTCGTGGCTGGTACACCGATCGCGAGCCCGTCGCCGCCGACGTCGCCCGTCCCGGCGACATCAACTCCGCAGCCATGGTCTACCGCGCGCTGGGCCGTCCCGGTGTCGTCCTCGTCGGGGAAGGCCCCACGGCCCGCGTCCAGAAGCTGCTCGCCGCCGAGAAGAAGCGCGTCGAGCGCGTCGCGCCCGGCGTCCCGGTCACGACGATGCGCGTCGGGTCGGGCGAGAACGAGGTCCCGCTGCCGAAGCTCGCGAGCAAGGTCCAGCGCCTCAAGCCGCAGATCACCAAGGACGAGATGGCTCTGGTCAACAAGCGCCTCAAGGCGCTCGGTGGCCTCCGCGCTCCCCTGCCGCCCGGCGTCGACCCGATGCGCGCCCGCATGGACCGGAAGGCCCTGCGCGGCAAGTGAACCGGCCCGAACGCCGCGCCTGAGCTGCACCTGAGCTGACGCTCCCCAGCAATCGAAAGAGCAGTTCGTCCGAACGGACGAACTGCTCTTTCGCTTGGCTGGGGCGCTCGGGGGAAGTGCTCTGTCGACGGTCAGCGGGTGCGGACGATGACGGTGCCCGGCACCTTGTCGTGGAGGCCTCGACCGTCGCGGTCCCAGACGACGGCGGGGATGAAGGCGCAGAGCAGCAGGGTGCGCGTCAGGGCCTGGAGCGGGAGGACGCGACCGCTGCCGCCGAGCGAGCGGACCTGCAGGCCCATGATCCGGTGGCCGATGGTGAAGCCGACCGTGCCCACGAGCAGCAGGTGCATGACCCCGAAGACGGCGAGCACCACGAAGCCCTGGCTCCCCGACGCCGGCGGCTGCGAGAACGGCAGCGGCACGCCGAAGAGGCCTCGCGCGATGACGGACGCGATCCCCCAGTCGATGAGCACGCCGACGACGCGGATCCCGAAGCCGGCCACCGACCCGGGTCCTCGCGGCGGCAACCCCAGGTCGCGCCCGCGGTACTGCCCATCGGCGCTCGTACGCTCTCGGGGGCCCTGGAGCCATGAGCCGAAGTCCTTGCGGTCCACCACGGCACCAGCGTAACGAGACCTGGTCCGGGCTCTTTGACCGGGCCTGCCCATCCGTAACACCCGCGAAACATGCGGGTCATGGCCGAGAAATCGCCAGTCGGTAGTGTCGTCGACGACAGCACGAGGCCGTCCCTCGATCCGTGGTGCTCGCCAGACCACGACCGGAGGACGACCTCGCCCCACATCAGGAGGTTGGATGTTCAGCTCAGCTGACGAGGTCCTCACGTTCATCAAGGACGAGGACGTCAAGTTCGTCGACATTCGGTTCTGCGATCTGCCCGGTGTCATGCAGCACTTCAACGTGCCGGCTGAGTCGGTCGACGAGGACTTCTTCACCGTCGGGCAGATGTTCGACGGGTCCTCGATCCGCGGCTTCCAGGCGATCCACGAGTCGGACATGAAGCTCGTGCCCGACCCCGCCACCGCGTTCATCGACCCGTACCGCGTCGAGAAGACGCTGGTCATGAACTTCTCGATCCTCGACCCCTTCACGGACGAGCGCTACAGCCGCGACCCGCGCAACATCGCGAGCAAGGCCGAGGAGTACCTCAAGTCCACCGGGATCGCCGACACCGCCTACTTCGGCGCAGAGGCCGAGTTCTACGTCTTCGACGACGTGCGCTTCGAGACGAAGCAGAACGCCGGCTACTACTTCATCGACTCCGTCGAGGCCGCGTGGAACACCGGTCGCGAGGAGGAGGGCGGCAACAAGGGCTACAAGACCCGCTACAAGGGCGGCTACTTCCCAGTCTCCCCCGTCGACCACTTCGCCGACTTCCGCGACAAGATCTGCCTCGAGCTCAAGGAGGTCGGTCTCAACGTCGAGCGCAGCCACCACGAGGTCGGCACC
The DNA here is from genome assembly GCF_056398545.1 of Terrabacter sp. 01T434. Taxonomy (NCBI): domain Bacteria; kingdom Bacillati; phylum Actinomycetota; class Actinomycetes; order Micrococcales; family Intrasporangiaceae; genus Terrabacter; species Terrabacter sp. 01T434. The sequence continues at coordinate 90,883 of NZ_JBFTPP010000004.1, read as the reverse complement.
GCGGGCCAGATGGAGATCAACTACCGCTTCAACACGCTGCTGCACTCCGGCGACGACCTCATGAAGTTCAAGTACGTCGTCAAGAACTCGGCGTGGAAGCAGGGTCACACCGCGACCTTCATGCCGAAGCCGCTCTTCGGTGACAACGGCTCGGGCATGCACACGCACCAGTCGCTCTGGAAGGACGGCGAGCCGCTCTTCTACGACGAGCGCGGCTACGGCGGCCTGTCCGACCTCGCGCGCTGGTACATCGGCGGCCTGCTCAAGCACGCCCCGTCGCTACTCGCCTTCACCAACCCGACGGTGAACTCCTACCACCGCCTGGTCCCCGGCTACGAGGCCCCGGTCAACCTGGTCTACTCCGCCCGGAACCGTTCGGCGTGCGTGCGCATCCCGATCACCGGCACGTCGGCCAAGGCCAAGCGCATCGAGTTCCGCGTCCCCGACCCGTCGGCCAACCCGTACCTGTGCTTCGCCGCGCAGCTCATGGCGGGTCTGGACGGCATCAAGAACCGCATCGAGCCCCCCGAGCCGGTCGACAAGGACCTCTACGAGCTGCCGCCCGAGGAGCACGCCGCGATCGAGCAGGTGCCCGGCTCGCTTCCCGAGGTGCTCAACGCCCTCGAGGCCGACCACGACTACCTCCTCGAGGGCGACGTCTTCACGCAGGACCTCATCGAGGCCTGGATCGAGTACAAGCGCAAGAACGAGGTGGACCCGATCCGCTTCCGTCCGCACCCGCACGAGTTCGAGATGTACTTCGACATCTGATGGATCGAAGCGGAGTCAGATGTCGAACGAGAAGCCCAGCGACATCTGAGCAGGACGAGTCCTTTACCTGTCGAAAGGCCACGACGTTGGCCTTCTAGTCCGCACCTGGTCCTCAAGATGGGGAATCCAGCGAGTCCGCTCGTGCTGCCAGCATCACTGCAACGGCAGCGCGGGCGGACTCGTCTGCGTCCGCCCACAGTCAGCGTCGGCGCCGACTTCCGGCGAGTGATGTCTCAGCTGCTTGAGTGCGACGACGACGAGGGCTGCGGCGGCGGTCCCTCCGGCGCACAGTCTGCGCTTGACAAAGCCGGGCCAGGCGACGGACCCGAGAGTAGCGTGGCTGTCCACAGAAGCGCCTGGACCAGGGAGGGTCACGTGGCAAATCGCGAAGACGGCGCGCTGCTTGTGCAAGTGGCGCAGTGGGGTTCCACGATGGGGATCGAGGAGGCCCAGCACGCGGTGTGGGCAGACGACTTCGACCCGGTAACGGCGACGACCGATGACGTCTTGGTGTCCCGGATCCTCAACTGGGGCGAGACCATCGGGACGCTCACGAAGAACGGCCTCTTGGACACTGACCTTGTGCTGGACTGGCTCTGGGTGTCCGGGCTGTGGTCCCGCGTCGGGCCGGCCGCCCTGAAGCTGCGCGAGAAGCACGGAGAGGCCGCGCTGTATGAGAACTTCGAGGCACTAGCCACCCTGCAGGCCTGAGTGGAGCCGTCGACCGGCACGCATACAGACTCAGATGGTGCATCAGTCAACGTCGTCATCAACCACGTCGCCGGCACAGGGACCAGCCCTGGTGGAAGACCGTTCAACCGCACCGCCGGCCGTCGACACGGGCCTGGGCTCTGCAGCGAGGCCCTGACCTACAGAGATGTGGTCAGGGCCTCGCTGGTTGCCGCGGGTGCTCAGGCGTCGACGATGACGGGGATGATGAGGGGGCTTCGGCGAGCGTTCCGGTGCACCCAGGTGGACATCGCCTGGCGCACGACCTCCTCCACCTGCTCGATGTCCTCGATGCCCTCCTTGGTCGCGGTGGTCAGTGCCTTCTGGATCGCCGGCGTGGCCTTGGCGAAGTCACCGGGCTCGTGCTCGAACCCGTGGACGAGGTAGTCGGGCTCCTCGGTGAGCTTGCCGGTGTCGGGGTCGACGATGCAGACGATGGTGATGACGCCCTCCTCGGCGAGGGTCCGGCGCACGTGCAGCGACTCCTCCGTCGCTCCACCGACGCTCATGGCGTCGACGTAGACGAGCCCGGCCGGGACGGTGCCGACGATGGTCGCCTGGCCGTCGACGAGGTCGATCACGGCGCCGTCGTGGCCGATGAGCGCCCGCTTGGGCTCGACGCCGGTGCGGATGGCGATGTCGGCGTTGGCCCGCAGGTGGCGCCACTCCCCGTGGACGGGGAGCACGCTGGAGGGCTGGACGATGTTGTAGCAGTAGGCAAGCTCGCCGGCGCTGGCGTGACCGGAGACATGGACCTTGGCGTTGCCCTTGTGGACGACGTTGGCGCCCCAGCGGGTGAGCTCGTTGATGACGCGGTAGATCGCGTTCTCGTTGCCGGGGATGAGCGAGCTGGCGAGCAGCACCGTGTCGCCCTCGGTGACGCGGATGGGGTGGTCGCGCCTCGCCATCCGCGACAGGGCGGCGAGCGGCTCCCCCTGTGACCCGGTGCAGATCAGGGTGATCTGGTCCGCGGGCAGCCGCTCGAGCTGCTTGAGGTCGACGACCAGGCCCTTGGGGATGGTGAGGTAGCCGAGGTCGGCTGCGATGGCCATGTTGCGCACCATCGAGCGGCCGACGAAGGCGACCTTCCGCCCGTGGTCGCGGGCCGCGTCGAGCACCTGCTGGATGCGGTGCACGTGGCTGGCGAAGCTCGACACGATGACCCGACCGGGTGTCGTCCGGAACACGGCCTCGATCGCCGGGGACAGCTCGCCCTCGGAGACGGTGAAGCCAGGGACCTCTGCGTTCGTCGAGTCGGTGAGGAAGAGGTCGACGCCCTCCTCCCCGAGCCGCGCGAAGGCGCGCAGGTCGGTCACCCGGCCGTCGAGCGGGAACTGGTCCATCTTGAAGTCACCGGTGTGCAGCACGAGGCCCGCGGCGGTACGGATCGCGACGGCGAGCCCGTCGGGGATCGAGTGGTTGACGGCGACGAACTCGCAGTCGAAGGGCCCGAACGTGCGCCGGTCGTCCTCGCTCACCCGCACGGTGACGGGGGTGATGCGGTGCTCCTGGAGCTTCGCTTCGAGGAAGGCGAGCGTGAGACGGGAGCCGACGACGGGGATGTCCGGCCGCTCGCGCAGCAGGTAGGGCACGCCGCCGATGTGGTCCTCGTGGCCGTGCGTGAGCACGATGGCGTCGATCTTGTCGAGACGGTCGCGGATCCAGGAGAAGTCCGGCAGGATCACGTCGACGCCCGGCTGGTGCTCCTCGGGGAAGAGGACGCCGCAGTCGACGACGAGCAGCCGGCCGGCGTGCTCGAAGACCGTCATGTTGCGGCCGATCTCACCCAGGCCCCCCAGCGGAACGATCCGCAGCCCGTCGCGGGCCAGTGCGGGCAAGTCCTGGGACCGTCGAGAGCCACGCCCCCGGCCACGGGACTGCTGCCGGCGGCCGCCGCCCGCGCTCACAGGCCACCCCCGGGACACGAGCTGACCGACGAGCGGTCCGCGGGGGCATGGGCCTGGGAAGGCGCTGGGCGGCCGGTTGGGGTGATCGACTGCGAGGTCATGATGATCCTTCTCGTTCTGAGCACTCGAACTGAGCGCTCGTGCTGAGCAACGAATGGGTGGCGACGAGACCGCGGTCTCGGATGCTCTCACCTGCGGGGCCCCGTCGCCGACGGGGCAGGCAGGTCACAGCGAGCATGATCCCATGAGCGTCCCTGCAGCCATCCCCATGGTCACCGGTCACCAGCGCAACGGCAGTGGCGGCACAGTGGTCGGCGTCCAGCCACGCGATGCCGAGGGCCGGGCGACGTCAGACCCCGGAAGTCCGCGATGCCCCGGATCGGCGGACGTGGCATACGCCAAACGGTGGATCCGGGCAGGCTCAGGTCGGTTCACGCTGGGAGACGGCCCCGGGCAGGCCGGGACCGTTCTTGCCAGAGGGGTATGTCGTGAGAAGACTCGTTTCCACTCTTGCCGCCCTCGCGCTGGCCGCGGCTGTGCCGGTGGCCGCCGCCGGGAGCGCCTCGGCCAACCAAGCCGATCACCCGCACGTCACCACGGTCTGGGTCACCGGGGACGGTTCCCACGTGTCGCTCAGCCGCTGGCGCGTCGACGAAGGTCCCGTCTCCTTCCGTGAGTCCACCACGAACGCCGGTCCCGGCGGGAGCCAGATCGCGCTCTTCCGCCTCCTCGGGAAGGCCACCGTCAACACGTTCAAGGCTGACCTCGCCGACGAGTTTTCACAGGACCCGGCGACTGCCGCCAAGGGCACCCGAGAGCTCAACCGGGACATCAGCGCGACCGGCTTGGCCGACGTCCAGAAGGGCTACCCGGCCTCGGTCCGGGTCGACCTGCGTCCCGGTACGTACTACCTGATGGACCTCGGGAGCTTCTTCGGATCCATGGGGCCGTCTGGAGCGCCCAACCCCGCCCTGACGAAGTTCGTCGTGCGCGACACCGGGCATGACAGCTCGGGCTGGAAGGACAGCTCAGGATGGTCCACCCCCACCATCTGGCTGACCTCGGCAGATCGCTTCATCGGTCCGAGCCACCTGCCGGCCAAGGGAAGCGTCACCTTCCGCAACGTCGCTGACACGATCCACGTGGCGCAGTTCTCGCCGGTGAAGAAGGGCACGACGGACGCGCAGATCCAGGCGTACTACGACTCCGGGGTGATGACCCCTCCGCCGTTCGCGCTCGACGGACCGACCTTCGGTCTGGATGTCCTGTCGGCTGGCACCCACGCGACGCTGACCTATGACATGCCGCCGGGCACCTACGTGCTGCAGTGCTTCGTGGCCGACGACGTGACCGGGATGCCGCACGCGATCATGGGGATGCACAAGGTCGTCGTCCTGAAGTGACCTGAGCTTAAGGACCGACCCGCTCACAGCCGTCCGGGGGCGACGCACCCGGACGGCTGCCGCGTCCTCGCTGCGCGCGCACCCCGTCACTCCCGCTCCCGCGTCGGGTACGACAGGACCATGACCGAGAACTTCCCCGACCTCGAACGGTTCGTGCGCGCCCAGGACTCCGCGGGCACGTACGCCTCCGCCCTGGCCGAGCTGCGGGCGGGTTCCAAGCGCGGGCACTGGATGTGGTTCGTGTTCCCGCAGGTCGCCGGCCTCGGCCGCAGCGAGACGGCCCAGCGGTATGCCGTGTCCGGGCTCTCCGAGGCACGCGCCTACCTGCGCCACCCGGTCCTCGGACCCCGGCTGAGCGAGTGCGCCGAGGCCCTTGACGCCCTCGAGACCGAGGATGCGGTCCACGTGCTCGGCACCGTGGACGCGGTCAAGCTTCGCTCGTCGATGACGCTCTTCGAGCGTGCCGCGGGCGACTCGGTCGAGGCCGAGCCCTTCGCCCGCGTGCTGGAGCACTTCTTCGAGGGGCGGCGCGACGACGCGACGACCGGGATCCTCGGATCGTGACCGGGGACCGCGCCGGCACGGAGCATCCCACCGACGACCCCGTCGACCGGTCCACACCACGCGCCACGCCACAGGCTGCACGACCGTCCGTCCCGGACGACGGCGGCCCACAGAGCCCCGACCCGCGCCGCTGGAAGGCGCTGTGGGTATGCCTCGTGGCCGGTTTCATGACGCTGCTCGACGTCAGCATCGTCAACGTCGCCCTCCCGTCGATCCAGAAGGGCGTGGACGCCACGCCGAGCGACCTGCAGTGGGTCGTGTCCGGGTACGCCCTGGCCTTCGGCCTGACTCTCGTGCCCTCGGGGCGCATCGGAGACGTCCTGGGCCGGCGCACCGTCTTCGTCGTCGGTGTCGTGCTCTTCGGCCTCGCCAGCCTCGGCTGTGGTCTGGCACCCACCAGCGCGCTGCTCGTCGTGGCCAGGCTCGTCCAGGGGGCCGCGGGCGGGATCCTCAACCCGCAGGTGTCGGGCCTGATCCAGCAGCTCTTCCGCGGCCCTGAACGCGGACGCGCCTTCGGCCTGCTCGGTGCCACGATCGGGATCTCAACAGCGGTGGGTCCCGTCGTCGGTGGGGTCATCCTCGACGGGCTGGGCGAGCAGAGCGGTTGGCGGTGGATCTTCTTCGTCAACCTCCCCATCGCCGTGGCCGCCGTCGTGCTCGCGATGCGGTGGCTGCCCGACCCGCCCGTCCGCGACCACAGCCGCCGGATCGACGCCGACCCCGTCGGTGTGGTGCTGCTCGGCGCTGGCGTGCTCGGCATCCTGCTGCCCGTCGTCGAGACGGGTCGCGGTGGCGCGGGCGTGCCGTGGTGGGTCGCGGTCGTCGGGCTTGCCTTCCTCGGCGCCTTCTTCGGGTGGGAGCGCTCCTACACCCGGCGAGGTCGGAGCCCCCTCGTCGACCTGGCCCTCTTCCGGGTCCCGGGCTACGCCTCGGGCGCCGCGGTCGGCACCATCTACTTCGCCGGATTCACCGGCATCTTCTTCGTGCTGACGATCTTCTTCCAGGAACGCCTCGGCTACACGCCGCTGCTCGCCGGTCTGGCGGTGACCCCGTTCGCGGCAGGATCGGCGGTCACCTCCGCGATCGGCGGACGCCTCGTCAGCCGGCTCGAACGGTCGCTGGTCACCGGCGGGCTCGTCATCGTGCTCGTGGGCATCACCGCCGTCGATGTGGTCCTGGCCACCGTCCACGACTCGTCGCTCGGCTGGTGGCTCGCCGGCCCCCTGCTCGTCGCCGGCATCGGCAGCGGCCTCGTCATCTCACCCAACATCACCCTGACCGTCGCCAAGGTCCCCGTCGAGCGGGCCGGCACGGCCGGAGGGCTCCTCCAGACGGGGCAACGCATCGGCACGGCTGCCGGGATCGCGCTCGTCGGCGCGGTCTTCTACTCCGGCGTTGCTGCCGGCGCGGGACTCGACGCGTCCGCTGCGCTGCGCGTGGCGGCCGCTCTCGTGGCCGTGGCCCTGCTCGCGAGCGCTCTCGACCTGCGCGGGCGACGCCGTCGCGAGGGCCGTGCCGCCGGCGCACCGGAGGCCGGGGGTCGCCGCTCCGCCTCGCCCTGAACCTTCGGCGGTCTCGCTCAGGCCGCGTGGGAGGACGTCGTCGCGTAGGCGTGATCCACCGCCGTGCGCACCCGTTGGTGGGGCCAGCTGGCGGCGATGGCCGCGATGAGCACCAGGCTGGCAGCAGCGCAGACGGCGACGCCCACGTGCGGGCTCGTGTGCTGGCCGAGCCAGCCGGCGGCCAGGAACGACACGCCGGCGGCCGCGATGGAGACGCCCCCGGCGAGGCTGAAGATCCGGCCACGCAGCGCCGGCTCGGTGACCAGGGCGAAGGTCGCCTGCAGGGGCACCATGAACGCCTGGAGCGTGCCCGAGGCGAAGAAGAGGAACGCGACGACCCACGTCGAGGGCGCCAGCGCCGTCAGGAGCAGCGGCAGGGGCATCAACAGCGCCAGGGGCACGATCGACCGGTTCTGCTGGTGCACGTCACGTCGTCCGATGACGACGATCCCCACGATGGCACCGACGATGGGGGCCGCCATGAGCACACCGCCCCAGCCGTTGCGACCCGCGATCGGGATGGCGAGCGCCTCGGGCGCAGCGATGCCCAGGCTCGCGACGGCGCTCAGCGTCACGAGCCGCGCCAGCACGGGGTGCCGGGTCAGGTCGCCGGCAGCCGTGGAGAGGTCATGGATGAAGCCGCGCAGGCCGCGTCCGCGATCGCCGGAGACGGCTCGCAGCGGCACGACGAAGAGGATGACCAGCGCGGCGACGACGAAGGTGAGCAGGTCGAAGAGCAGGCCCGTCTCCGGACCGACGAGCGCGATGAGCCCGCCACCGACGGCCAGTCCGAGCGCCTGGTTGAACTGCTCGGACATCGCCGCGAGGCCGACGGCCCGAGCGTAGAGGTGACGGTCCTCGAAGAGGTCGGTGAGCAGCACCATGTTGGACGCCGTCGACGCGCCACCGACCAGCTCGAGCGCGAACAGGACGAGGAAGATGAGCCACAGCGCCGAGCCGGTGAGCGCGAGCCACATGAGTCCGAGCACGCAGGCGGCCCGGAGCAGATGGGACCAGATGAGCACCCACTTGTAGGGGAACCGGTCGACGACGGGGCCCACGAGGCTGCGACCGAAGAAGGTCGGCACGAAGCTCACGGCGAGCGTCGTCGCCGTGGCCAGCGGCGAGCTCGTCCGCTCGTAGACCATGGCCGCGATCGTGACGCGGGCGATGTAGTCACCCCACATGGACAGGGCGCTGGCCAGGAAGATCGGGAGGTACCGAGGGACACGGAGGACGGCGCCATAGGTCGGCACGCGAACGCCCTGTCCCTCCGTCGGATTCACGGGACGACGCTACCCCGAGGCGGGGACTCGTAAAAGTTGAAATCAGTGGCGTGGCGCGATCGCCGCGCCACTCGGCGCCACAGCTCGGCGAGGGCTGCACCCTCGCCGGGCGAACGGCCCATGATCCGACCGATCCCATCGAGGTCGCGCAGGTCGGAGGGAACGCTGTCGATGGGTCTCCCCCGCCACAGGACGCCGGCGTTGCGCATGAGCGCCGCGAGCTGCCAGGCCTCCCGGAGCGCCGCGGCGTCCTCGGCCGCGACGAGTCCTTCCGAGGTGAGCGCGGCGAGGCCTGCCATGGTGCCGGTGACCCGGAGCGCCGGGTGCGCATGGGCGTGCTGGAGCTGATGCAGCTGCACGACCCACTCGACGTCGCTGAGCCCGCCACGTCCGAGCTTGAGGTGGGTGCGCGGGTCGGCGCCCCGCGGCAGGCGCTCGCTCTCCACCCGCGCCTTGAGGGTGCGGATGTCGCGCACCTGGCTCGCCGTGATGCCGCCTTCGGGCCACCGCAACGGGTCGATGAGCGCGAGGAAGGCGTCGGCCAGCTCCGGTGGTCCTGCGATCGGGGTGGCCCGCAGCAGCGCCTGGAACTCCCACGTGAGGGCCCAGCGCTCGTAGTAGGTGCGGAACGAGTCGACGCTGCGCACGAGGGGGCCGGCCTTGCCCTCGGGGCGCAGGTCGGCGTCGAGGCTGAGGCCGGGGTCGGGACCGGATCCGGAGAGGAGCTTGCGCAGCTCCTGGACGACCAGGGTCGCGCGCGCCTGGACCTCCGTCTCCGACGCGCCCGCGTGCGGCTGGTGGACGAACATGACGTCGGCGTCGGAGGCGTAGCCGAGCTCTCGGCCGCCAAGGCTCCCCATGGCGACGACGAGGATGTCACCGCCGATCGGCAGACCCTCGCGCTCCTCGACCGCACGGGTCGCCGCGTCGAGTGCGACCTGGATCGTCGAACCGGTGAGGTCGGTCAGCGCCGCCCCCACCCCGGGGAGATCGATGACCCCGACGAGGTCACTCATGACGATGCGGAGCAGCTCGTGGCGTCGGATCGCGCGCACCGCCGCCACCGCGTCGGCGGCTGAGTCACGCCGGCCCGCGGCGGACTGCATCGTGGCCGTGATGGCCTCACGGGTGCGGGGCGTCAGCCCGTTGTCGTCGCCCAGGATCGAGACGCTCTCCGGTGAGCGCACGAGCAGGTCGGCGGCATACCTGCTCCGGGCCAGGCAGTGCGCCAGACGGTCGGCCGCGCGGCCCTCGTCACGGAGCATCTTGAGGTACCAGTGCGTCGTGCCGAGCTCGTCGGACACGCGCCGGAACGACAGCAGGCCGGCGTCCGGATCGGCCTCGTCGGCGAACCACCCGAGCATGACGGGGAGCAACGTACGCTGGATGGCGGCGCGCCGGCTGACACCGGTGGTCAGGGCCTCGATGTGCCGCAGGGCGCCGGCGGGGTCCCGGAAGCCCAGGGCGAGGAGGCGCTGTCGGGCCGCCTCGGGGCTCAGGCGCGCCTCGGTGGGACTCAGCCTGGCAGCCGCCGCGAGCAGCGGCCGGTAGAAGAGGCGCTCGTGCAGCCTGCGCACCTCGCGCGCCGCCGCCTGGCGGTCGGCGACCACGGCGCGTTCGGGATGCGTCCGGTGCCCCATGGCGCGGCCGAGGCGGCGGAGGTCGGGCTCGGTCACCGGCATGAGGTGCGTGCGACGCAGTCGGTGCAGCTGGATGCGGTGCTCGAGGCAGCGCAGGTGCCGGTAGGCCCGGTCGAGGACGGCGGCGTCCTCGCGCCCGACGTAGCCGCCCCGCGCGAGCGCGGCCAGGGCCTCGAGCGTCGTCGCGGAGCGCAGGCTGGGGTCGCTGCGGCCGTGCACGAGCTGGAGCAGCTGCACGCTGAACTCGACGTCGCGCAGACCGCCCGGTCCGAGCTTGAGCTGGCGCGCCGCCTCGTTGGCCGGCACGTGCTGCTCGACGCGGCGACGCATGGCCTGGACGTCCTCGACGAACTTGTCGCGCCCGGCGGCCTCCCAGACCATCGGCGAGATCTCGGCCTTGTAGCGCAGCCCGATCTCCTTGTCCCCAGCGGAGACCCAGGCCTTCAGGAGCGCCTGGAACTCCCAGGTCTTGGCCCAGCGCTCGTAGTACGCCTTGTGGCTGCTGATGGTGCGCACGAGCGGCCCCTGCTTGCCCTCGGGACGCAGCGCCGCGTCGACGGGCCAGAGGCTCCCCTCCGACGTCGGGGTCGAGCAGGCGCGCATCGTCGCCGTCGCCAGTGCCGTCCCGACGCGGAGGGCTGTCTCCTCATCCGTGCCGTCGGCCGGCTCGGCGACGAAGATGACGTCGACGTCGCTGACGTAGTTGAGCTCGCCCCCACCCGTCTTGCCCATCCCGATGATGGCGAGGCGGCAGGCCTCGTGGCCGTCGCCGTACTCCTCGCGGGCGATGGCGAGCGCGGCCTCGAGCGCGGCCTCGGCCAGCTCGGCGAGGGCCTCGCCGACGGCAGGCATCTCGGCGAGGGGGTCGCCGGCGGTGACGTCGAGCGCGGCGATGCGCAGCAGTCCGCGTCGGTAGGCGATGCGCAGGGCGTCGGACGCCGTCCGTTCCCCTCGTTCCTCGGTCACGGCCCGGACGAGCTCGCTGCGCACCTGCTCCCCGGGGCGGCGCTCCGCCCGGGCGGCGTCGACCCAGTGCTCCGGGTGTCGGACGAGCTCGTCGACGAGCGCGGTCGACGCGCCGAGCACACCGAGGACCCGCTGCCGCCCGACGCCCGGCGTCGCGAGCTCGGCCGCGAAGGCCGAGATCCCCCAGTCCGGGGCGTCACCGAGCCGGCCGAGCGCCTCGGCGACGCGCACCAGCCCGAGCAGGCACTGGTCCGGGTCGGCGGTGTCGCCCATGACGGCGGCGAGGTCGTCGAGCTGGCCGCCGGGGACTGCGGCGCGCACGGGCAGCAGCGCCGGGTCGTCGACGAGCCCGACGGCGCGGTCGGGGTCGGCGAAGCCGAGCCGGGCCAGGGCCCCTTCGGTGGTGCTGGTGCGTGATGACATCGGTGTCGAATCGCTAGGTGCCAGTGGGTGACTCGGCTGACTGGCGGACCGTCAGAGACGGGGCAGGTAGCGGTCGAGCTCGAAGCGGGTGACTTCGTGGCGGTAGTCGAGCCACTCCTGCCGCTTGTTGCGCAGGAAGAAGTCGAAGACGTGCTCGCCGAGGATGTCGGCGACGAGCTCGCTCTCCTCCATGACCTCCAGGGCCCGCCCCAGCGACGACGGCAGGGGGTTGATGCCCATCGCCCGGCGCTCCGCGTCCGTGAGGCTCCACACGTCGTCCTCGGTCTCCGGCGGCAGCTCGTAGCCCTCCTCGATGCCCTTGAGGCCCGCGCCGAGCAGGACCGCAAAGGCGAGGTAGGGGTTGCACGCGGCGTCGAGGGAACGGACCTCGACGCGGGTCGACTGACCCTTGTTGGGCTTGTGCATCGGCACCCGCACGAGCGCGGAACGGTTGTTGTGGCCCCAGGTGAGGTGGGCCGGAGCCTCTCCCCCGCCCCACAGTCGCTTGTAGGAGTTGACCCACTGGTTGGTGACGGCCGCGATCTCGGCCCCGTGGCGCAGCAGGCCGGCGATGAACTGACGACCGACCTTGCTCAGCTGGTAGGGCGCTCCGGCCTCGAAGAACGCGTTGGAGTCGCCCTCGAAGAGGGACAGGTGCGTGTGCATGCCCGAGCCCGGGTGCTCGGAGAACGGCTTGGGCATGAAGGTCGCGTAGATGCCCTGGGTCAGGGCGACCTCTTTGACGACCGTGCGGAAGGTCTGGATGTTGTCGGCCGTGCTCAGGGCGTCGGCGTAGCGCAGGTCGATCTCGTTCTGGCCGGGGGCGCCCTCGTGGTGGCTGAACTCGACCGAGATGCCCATGTTCTCGAGCATCGTGATCGCGGCGCGGCGGAAGTCGTGCCCGGTGCCGTGGGGCACGTGGTCGAAGTAGCCGGCGTCGTCGACCGGGATCGGGCGGCCGTTCGCGTCGCGTCCCTGCTCGAGGAGGAAGAACTCGATCTCGGGGTGGGTGTAGAAGGTGAAGCCGAGGTCGGCGGCCTTGCCGAGGGCCCGCTGGAGCACGTGCCGCGGGTCGGCGAAGCTCGGCGTGCCGTCGGGGAGCTGCAGGTCGCAGAACATCCGCGCCGTGCCGGGCGGGTCACCGCGCCACGGGAGGATCTGGAAGGTCGAGGGGTCGGGCTTGGCCAGCATGTCGGCCTCGTAGACGCGGGCGAACCCCTCGATCGCCGAACCGTCGAAACCGATGCCCTCGGCGAAGGCTCCTTCGAGCTCCGCCGGCGCGATGGCGACGGACTTGAGAGTGCCGAGGACGTCCGTGAACCACAGACGGACGAAGCGGATGTCGCGCTCTTCGATCGTGCGCAGCACGAACTCTTCCTGACGGTTCATGTGTCGATCCTGCCGCATGGGTGTTTCACGGATGTTGCGACACACGACCTTTGGGACGAGGGCCCGGTCGTATGCCGTGTGGCGGGCGCGGGAAGGGCCCCCGGGACGTGTCCCGGGGGCCCCTCCATGGTCATGACCGGCAGGTCATGCCGAGTGTGACGACGTCACTTGAACTGGACCTTCACCTCGAGCTCGTTGCCGCCCTGGCGGGTCTTGGCAACGGTCATCGTCGTGCCGGAACCGGCCACCTTGGTCGACCCCCACGGGTTGTCGGCCGTCCAGTAGCGGTTCGGGTCGCGGTCATCGAAGGTCGGGATCGCCGGCTGCGACGGGACCTTGGTGGCGACACCGTTACGGTGGAAGGTCACCGCGTCGGTCTTCTCCTGCCCGAACGTGGCGTCGAACGGCTGGCGACGGTTGCCCATCATCGTGCGGGTGCCGTCGACGTTGTTCAGCATGACCGGCGCCGGACGGGCGTCGACCGGCAGGACCTCGCCGCCACCGGGGTGGGCGGAGGTGTTGTTGTCTCCGTACTCACCGTTGGCGAACCAGACGAGCATGCCGTTCTGGTACGGGAAGCGCTCCACCCAGTCCGGCTTGCTGTTGCTCCAGCCGAAGTTGTACGGGCCGGTCTTGAGCGTCTGGTCGTAGCCGCTGTAGACGCGGTTCTCGGCGAAGTAGAAGTCCTGCACCTGCTTGGACGTGGTGCCGTTGCTGACGGCGAAGCCGCCCTTGGCGACCCACGCACCGGCGCCCGACTCGACGTCGTCGACCGCTCCGGTCACGCCGTCGGTGGTGACTGCGATGTCGTCGACGAACGCCTCGCTCGAGACGCCGCCGTCGGTGGCGACGCGGAAGCGGAACTGGACGGCCTGGCCCTTGTAGGCCGAGAGGTCCCACGACTTCTGCGTCCAGCCGAAGACGCCGTTGACGGGCGTGCCGACCTGGGTCCAGGTGGCGCCGTTGTCGGTCGACACCTCGCCGTACATGTAGTCGTAGTCCTGCTCGAGGTTGCCCTGGACGAAGGCGCTGATGGACGCCGAGGACGTGGCGCCGCTCAGGTCGACCGGTCGCGACAGGGTCGAGCTCAGGTTGTCGCCATAGCCGCTCCACCACTCGGCCTTGCCCGAATGCGGCGTGTTGCGCTTCGTGGTGACGGTGCGCGACGGGAGCGGGACGACGAGCGCCTGGACCGAGTCGCTCTTCGTGGAGAGGTCGGCCTGGCTCAGCTTGACCGTGGTGTCCGTGCCGAACGGGACGACCTTGTGGTCGAGCCATCCGAGCTGGAGCTTCTCCCACGGACCCATGTAGCCCGGCGTGGTGCCGATGGAGTCGGTGCCGTGGTTGAGCCACGAGCCGCCGCTCATCAGGGTCCAGAAGGCGGTGCTGTTGTCGCCGCCCTGGGTGTCGTAGAGGTCGGGCAGGCCGAGGTCGTGGCCGAACTCGTGGGAGAAGACGCCGAGGCCGCCGTTCTCGGGCTCGGTCGTGTAGTCGCCGATCCAGATGCCGGTGTCACCGATCTGGATGCCACCGAGCTTGTTGCCCGCGGGGCCGACCTTGCCGGCACCGGTGGAGTTGACGTACCAGCGGTGCGACCAGATGGCGTCGGTGCCCTGGGCACCGCCGCCGGCCTCCTCGCCCTCACCGGCGTGGATCGCCTGGAAGTGGTCGATGTAGCCGTCGGGGCGGTTGTAGACGCCGTCGCCCTGGGAGTCGTAGCGGTCGACCTTGTCGAACTGCTGGAGGTAGGCGCGGATCTGCTCCGTCGTCTTGCCCTGGGCCTTCTGGTCGGCGTACCAGGCCTGCGCCGTGTCGTTGATGTAGGCCCAGTAGCCGTTGGACTGCGGGACGGAGTTGGAGCCGTAGCGCGCCTCGTTGTAGGGGACCTTCACCCAGTCGGAGACGTCACCCTTGGCCAGGAAACGGCCGTTGGACTGCTTGAGGTAGAAGTCCTTGAACGACTCGCCGTTGCCGAACATCATGTCCATGTAGTGCTGGCGGTTGAAGTCCTTGAGCCAGTACGTCGAGTTGTCGTCGGTGCTGTTGCCGTCCCACTTGCGGTCGGGCGCCGCGATCTGGTTGTGCACCGGACCCGGGGCCGTCGACTGGCCGGCCATCGTCTTGTCACCGAAGTCGGTGAGGATCGTGAAGATGTCCTCCTCACGGTCGACCGGGTAGTTGACGTACTTGGACTTCTTCGGCTTGCCGTTCTTGTCCGTGCCCTTGGACTTGACCTCGATGACGCGGTTGCCATTGATGGTCTTGGTCGTGGCCTCGCCCTTGAGGAGCTTGGCGACGGCGTCCTTGCGCTCGGCCGTCTGGGCCTCGGCGAGGGGGTTGGGCAGGTTGTCCGGCTGGGAGGCCTGGGCTGCAGCGGGGTCGCCGCTCACCGGGGCCTTGGCAATCGGCGTTGCCTGAGCCTGCATCGGAGCGGTCAGGCCGGTGACGACGAGCGCCCCCACGGCCAGCCCCGATACAGCGCTCCATTGACGCTTGTTCAAGATGAGTCCTCCTGGTTCCTGAGCGCCGTAATCGGCACCTCGCGTATCACAACACACATCACAGACAATGGGGCGCGGAGTCACAGACGATTCGAAAAAACTTGTGCCACAAGGCAGCTGGACGCCAGAAACGTAAATTCTTCGTAAAGGACCTCCCAGAAAGTCTTGGCTTTCGGGTCCTGACCCGATAAGGATCCAGCCGTCACGGTGAACCCCATTCGCACTCGACGCCGGGGCACGTGGCCCCCGATATGCTCCCGAGATGAGCGCAGACGCCCCCGAGGAGCAGAGTCCCTATGGTTCCGGCAGCCGGGCCGAGGATGCCCCGACGGCGACTGCAGCGACCGCTCCGTCACCGCGCAAGGTGCGCATCCCCCACCTGCACGCCATGAAGGCCGAGGGGCGCAAGTGGGCGATGCTCACGGCATACGACATGTATGCGGCCCAGATCTTCGACGAGGCCGGCATCCCCGTCCTGCTCGTCGGTGACTCGGCCGGTAACAACGTCTACGGCTACGAGACGACGGTGCCCGTCACGCTCGACGAGATGATCCCGCTCGTCCGCGCGGTCTCGTCGGCCGCCCGACGAGCCCTCGTCGTGGCCGACATGCCCTTCGGCTCCTACGGCGCCTCAGTGGAGCAGGGCTTCGCGAGCGCCGTACGCCTCATGAAGGAGGGCCTCGCCCACGGGGTCAAGCTCGAGGGTGGCACGGCGATGGTCCCGCTCGTCGCGACCCTGACCGCCGCAGGCATCCCCGTCATGGCCCACATCGGGTTCACCCCCCAGAGCGAGCACCAGCTCGGCGGCTACCGCGTGCAGGGTCGCGGTGACGCGGCCGACGCCCTGGTCGACGAGGCGCGGGCCCTGCAGGACGCCGGGGCATTCGCCGTCGTGCTCGAGATGGTCCCGGCTCCGGTCGCTGCCCGGGTCACGGAGGTCCTGAGCATCCCGACCATCGGCATCGGCGCGGGCAACGGCACCGACGCCCAGGTGCTCGTGTGGAGCGACTTCGCCGGACTGCGCAGCGGCAAGGCGCCGCGGTTCGTCAAGAAGTACGCCGACCTGCGCGGCACGCTGCTCGATGCTGCGCGGGCGTATGCGGCCGACGTCGAGTCCGGCGCCTTCCCGGACACCGAGCACTCGTTCGAGTCCTGACGCGCCGGCGCCCACCCGGTCAGGACCGGATGGGCGCGGTGCGCGGAAGGTGCAGACGGGCTCGCTCAGGCGTCGCCGTCACCGGACGCCGAGCGCCCGCGCTCGTTCCAGTCTCGATCCTCGGAGTCCCACTGCTCGGTCTTCTTGTGGGCGGTGTCGAGCGCTGCCCGCGCCTCCGCCTCGGTGGCGTACGGGCCGAGCACCTGCTCGCCCCGGCTGCGGTTGTCGTCGGTCTCGACCTGACCCGTGTCGACGTTGTACCAGAAGCTCACGTGCGCACTCCTTCTCTCCTCGGACTCTTGCGGACTTCACCCGGCCCGGGCGGGTCCGCGTCATGAACGCGACGCGTGGACGGCACCCGCTGACGACCTAGACTCCACCGTATGCCGTTGCTCCAGCCGCAGGTGTCGCCCCACCCCCTCAGTCCTCGCCGACCGGTCCCTGCCGCCATCGAGCGCCCGCACTACGTCGACGTGCCCCAGCCGCGTGAGGACGGCGACGTGCACATCAAGGACGCGGAGACCCTCGAGAAGATGCGGATCGCGTCGCGCATCGCGGCCACGGCCATGGTCGAGGCCGCCAAGGCCATCGCTCCCGGTGTCACGACCGACGAGCTCGACGCCGTCGCCCACGAGTACATGCTCGACCACGGCGCCTACCCCTCTCCGCTCGGTTACAAGGGCTTCCCCAAGTCGGTGTGCACGAGCGTCAACGAGGTCATCTGCCACGGCATCCCCGATGCCCGTCCGCTCGAGGACGGCGACATCGTCAACATCGACGTCACGGCCTTCATCCACGGCGTGCACGGCGACACCGACGCCACCTACCTCGTCGGCGACGTCGACGAGGAGTCGCGCCTGCTCGTCGAGCGCACTCACGAGGCCATGATGCGCGGCATCCGCGCGGCCCGTCCCGGGCGCGAGATCAACGTCATCGGCCGCGTCATCGAGAGCTACGCCAAGCGCTTCGGCTACGGCGTCGTGCGCGACTTCACCGGGCACGGCATCGGGCTCGAGTTCCACTCCGGCCTCATCGTCCCCCACTACGACGCGGCTCCCCACTACGACACCGTCATCGAGCCCGGCATGACGTTCACCGTCGAGCCGATGCTCAATCTCGGCACCCACGAGTGGGAGATGTGGGACGACCGCTGGACCGTCGTCACCCGGGACGGCAAGCGCTCGGCCCAGTTCGAGCACACCATCGTCATCACCGACGACGGCAACGAGATCCTCACCCTCCCCGAGGACGCCGCTGCCTGAGTCGGCCCCTGGGCGCGCGACAGCCGCGCTCCCCCCGCACGTCGCACCACCTCACGCCCAACCAGCAGCACCTGACACTCGACCACGTCCTCGACAAGGAAGCATGGACCATGGCCAAGCACGGCAAGCCCCTCGGCATCGACATCGGCGGCAGCGGCATCAAGGGCGCGCCCGTCGACCTCAAGGCGGGTGACCTCGCCGGCAAGCGGTTCAAGATCCTGACGCCCAAGCCGGCCACCCCCGACGCCGTGGCCGCGGTCGTCGACGAGATCGTCGACCACTTCGCCGACGTGACGGGCGACTCCCCCATCGGCGTCACCGTCCCGGCCGTCGTGATCCGCGGCACCGTGCTCTCGGCCGCCAACATCGACCCCTCGTGGATCAACACCGACGCCGAGGCCCTCATCAAGGAGCACACCGGTCGTGCGGTGACCGTGCTCAACGACGCCGACGCGGCCGGCCTCGCCGAGATGTACTACGGCGCGGCCAAGGGCGTGCAGGGCCTGGTCATCCTCACCACCCTGGGGACCGGCATCGGCAGCGCCATCATCCAGGACGGTCGCCTCGTGCCGAACTCGGAGCTGGGTCACCTCGAGATCGACGGCTACGACGCCGAGGACCGGGCGGCGTCGTCGGCCAAGGACGCCGAGGGGTTGTCGTGGGACGAGTACGTCGAGCGCCTGCAGACCTACTACGACACCATCGAGAAGCTCTTCTCGCCCGACCTCATCATCGTCGGCGGCGGGATCTCCAAGGACAGCGACGACTTCCTGCCGAAGCTGAAGCTGCGCTGCCCGATCGTCCCGGCCCAGCTGCGCAACCAGGCGGGCATCATCGGTGCCGCCCACCTGGCCGTCGACCTCGCCTGACCGCGCTCCGTAGACAGGCCCGGCACGAACCCGGGCCTGTCTGCGGACGTCTGCGGGCCGGCGGTCATCGCCGGTGCGTGCGCCACACGAGCCGGTGGACCCCCAGGTGTCGCGGCAACGTGCGCAGACCCGGTATCCAGGGGATGCAGACGAAGCCGATGCTGAGCAGGATCATCAGCGCCCAGACGCCGATGTCCGCGTTGTCCGACGTGGAGAACGGGGGCACCTGGTACCACAGGGAATACAGCCACAGCCACGGCTGGCCGGGGTAGTTGCCCGTCTCGTTCATGATGCCCCACTGGTCGCCACCGAGGTTCTGGGCGCGCGCCGCGTCCTCGAGGTGCGTCCCGTCGGCCAGCAGGAGCAGTGCCTTGGTGCTGTCCACACCGAAGAAGCTCGTCCGGGACGTGAGCAGACCCTCGAGCGCGCCGCTGTCGGCGAGGCGCAGCTCGGCGGCCGCGATGGCCGGGACAGGACCGTAGTCGCCTGCTGCGACCTTCGCGGGGTCACCGTCAGGCGCCTTCGCGAGCGCGTCCGAGTATGCCGTCGCCCAGGCCTGTTGCTGGTCCGCGGACGCGCTCTCCCACGCTCGGACAGCGGCGGTCGCCGCAGTGTCGCCGACGAGGGTCCGCACCGGGTCGAGGACGAAGTCCTTCGCGGAGTCGACGGGCAGCGTCACACCGGGCAGCTTCTGGAGGTTGACCGGACCGAGGCTCTGCCCCTCCGCGGCGGTGTTGTAGGGCGCACCGTAGCCGGCGCTCGTCGTGGTGCCTGCGAGCTCCCCGGCCGCGGTGGCAACGACATCGGCCGGCGCCTGACGCGCCCACTGCTGCAACGAGATCGCGGGATCATCCGGGGACGAGAAGACGAGGGCAGCGACGACAGAGAGCACGGTGACCACGCCCAGTGCGATGACGAACTCCTTGACGAGGTCGTAGCGCCGCGTCGGGAACACGTGCGAGTCGGGCGTGGGTCCCCACCCACCGGTGCCGCGGCTCATGCCCCCGGCCCCTGGCTCGAGCCGACGGTCCTCACCGAGTCCGGCTCGCTGCGACTCGCCTCAGGCCCCGGCGCCCCCAACGTGGCCTCCGGTTCGGGAACAGGGAGCGAGGTCGTCGGGCCCAATGCACCGATCGGCGGTGCCACGCCGCGGCGTCGCACGAGCACGACGTGCACGACGACGATCCCGCCGACGACGAGTGGGAGGAGCGAGACGTGCCACAGCACCATCTGCCCGAGGTTCATGACGTTGAAGTAGGCACCGATCCCGGCGGCGTTGAGTCCGTCCTTGGCCTGGGTCGAGATCCACTGCGAGTCGAAGTTCGTCTGGATCAGATAGCCGGTGAACGCCGTCCCCAGAGAGCCGAAGAAGGCGAGTGCGCCTGTCGCCCAGGTCAGTCCGCGGTTGCCTCGCCAGGACGCCATGAAGAACTTGCCCCACAGGTGGATGACCATGGTGGCGAAGAACAGCTCGACGCTCCACAGGTGCACGGAGTTGACGAAGTGCCCCACCGTGCTCGAGTGCCACCACGTCACGCCGCCCAGCGTCAGCACGAGGCCCGAGACGATGATGACGACGAGGCTGGCAAGGCACGCGACGCCGAAGACGTAGATCCACGAGGCGACATAGACCGGCTGCCGATCGGGCAACCACTGCCCCTTGGGCACGAGACCCTCGACCCATCGGGTCAGGGCTGCAGTCCAGGTGTCCCGTCCGCGGCGGCCTCCGGGCTCGGACACCACGGAGGGGTCTGGCGTCGAGGGTCGGCTCATCGGTCCTCGTCCTCACGCGGTTCGGGGAACGGCAGCACGAGCGCGAGCACGAAGACGAGGATCATCAAGAGGATGACCACGAGATTGGCGACGGTGATCGTCACCCATCCCCACTGGACGACCGGCCCTGCGGGAACTGGTTTTGAGACGGCGAGCAACTGGGTGATCATCTCTGGCCTCCGGGAGCACGAAGCTGTGAGTTCTCCTGCCCGGCGCAGATCTACTACACACCGTAAGAGTAAGTTGCCGGTGGATGGCGCGCAGGGTAATCAGATCTTCGAGCCAGTTTCCTAGTTGCGCCGCAGCGCCGACAGCAGCTCGGGGGCCCGCCGGTCGTAGAGACGGGCGCCCGCACCGACGCCGACGACGGCGACGCCCACGCCTGCAACGAGTCCGACGAGGCCGGCGCCCCAGTCGGCTGCCGCCGACCCCTGCCAGGCCAACCACGCGAGCAGGATCGCGGGACCGGCAAGTACGACGGTGCCCAGGCTGGCCATCGACTGCGCGGCGATCGTGATCCCGGCGGCGCCCGGAGGCGCGCTGAAGGGGCTCTCGCCGGCCTGCGGGACGGGGTACGGGAACCCGATGCTCATGACGCTCGACACGGCATACCCGGCGCCGAGCAGGGCCACGGACAGGCCGAGCACCGCCGGCAGGAGGTCCCAGCGGGCGGCGACCGAGACCCCGACGAGGACGTACACCGGCACGAGAACGGCGGCAAGCACGGTGACGGGCACGAGCCGCCCCCGCCGGTCGTCGCGTCCGGACATGCCAGAGACGATGTGCAGCCAGACGGCATCGGACTCGTAGGCCACGGCGTTGTGCTCGCTCCAGCCCAGGAGGAAGGCGACGAGCGGGCCCATGAGCAACGTCGTCCACGCCACACCGTTCGTGGAGAACGGGATGAGCAGCGCGAGGGGGAGCAGCGACGTCATGACGAGGCTGATCTGGAAGCGCGGGTCGCGACGCCAGTAGGTGAGCACCCGCGCAGCCACGGCCCCGACGGGCGTGCCGGGCAGTCGAGCGAGCAGGCCCAGGTCGTCGCCCACGGACGCGCCCGAGTCGGATCGTGACACGGCGCGGGGGTTCTCGACCTCTCCCCGCAGCACCCTCGACCACAGTCGGAAGACGACCACGAGAAGCCCAGCAGCCAGGGCCAGCCGCACCAGCCCGACGCCGACGTCGCCGGCAGCCACGTCACCCGGGGCGGCCCACGCCCAGCCCAGGGGCGACCATGCGACGACACGCGACACGGCGGGTATGAGGTCGCGCAGGCCGGCGCCGACGTTCGCCACGACGGAGATGACCGGTCCGACGACGACGAGCAGCAGCAGGCCCAGCACGGCGATGACGTCACGACCACGACGGCTCGAGACGGCCCTCGTCATGATCGCGGACACCCACCGACTCGTCACGATCGCGCTGAGGAGCCCGATGCCCGTTGCCACGACAGCCACCGCGGTCGATGCCAGCGTGTGCGACCACGCGATCACGACCCCGGCCGAGAGAACCATCGAGGCGATCGCGGGCAGGCCGACGAGTGCAGCTGCCACCAGCCCGACCGCCAGCTCGCGGTGGGGAACGGCGAACGTGGCGAACCGAGCAGGGTCGAGCGTCGGGTCCGACCCGAACGAGAAGAGCGGCACGACCGTCCAGAGGACGATGCCCGCAGCGCCGGCGAGCGGGATCACGACGCGTGCGGCGTCGAGCGACCCGCGGAACGACGCGAGGATGACGGCGAGGCCGGACACGAGCACCGCGAAGTAGACGATGCCGACGACGGCGCCGATGGCCTGGGACCGGCTGCGCCTGAAGATGTTGCGCAGCAGGGTCAGCTTCAGTCGGACGAGGTGCGCAACCACGACAGCCCCACCACCTCCGTGCTGCCCCCGACGAGGTCGACGAACCGCTCCTCGAGCGACCGACCGTCGCGGACGACATCGAGCTCGCCTGCGGCGAGGACGAGCCCGTCGGAGATGACGGCGACATGGGTGCAGATGCGCTCGACGAGGTCCATGACGTGGCTGGAGAGGACCACGGTGCCGCCGGACTCGACGAAACCGGTGAGGATGCGGCGGATCGTCGCCGCCGAGACCGGGTCGACGGCCTCGAACGGCTCGTCGAGCACCAGCACCCGAGGTGCGTGGACGAGGGCCGAGGCCAGCGTCACCTTCTTGGTCATGCCCGCCGAGTAGTCGACGACCAGCTTCCCCTGAGCCTCGGAGAGGCCGAGCGCAGCCACGAGCTCGCCAGCGCGCTCCGACGCGAGCTCGCGTGACATGCCGCGGAGCAGGCCGGCATACGTGATGAGCTGCAGACCGGTGAGCCGGTCGAACAGCCTGAGCCCGTCGGGGAGCACGCCGAGCAGTCGCTTGGCCGCAACAGGGTCCGACCACACGTCGCGGCCGAGGACGAACGCCTGTCCGGCATCGGGACGCAGCAGGCCGGTGACCATCGAGAGGGTCGTCGTCTTGCCGGCACCGTTGGGTCCGACGAGACCGAAGAACGACCCACGCGGCACGTCGAGGTCGACGCCCTTGACGGCGACGAGATCACCGAACCGCTTGCCGAGCCCGCGCATGGCGATGGCAGGCCCTTCGGTCGGACCTCCTTGCGGGGCAGGGAGATCGGCGATGTCGCTCACGGCACTCCCCCGAGCTCGGATGTCAGAAGTGTTCCAGGAGGGTCTCAGAAGGTCGCGGACTCGGCGTCGCGCAGCGGGACGTACGAGAGGCCCTCGACGCCGGAGAACTGCTCCACGTGGCCGGAGTACATCCGGTGCCCGACGTCGCTGAGCAGGGCGTCGTGGATCGGGATGAAGACCTTCGGGGCGATGCGTCCGACGAAGGCGATGGAGTCGCGGCTCGCGGCCCAGGGCGCGTTGAGCGGATGGGCGAGGACGTCGACCTGTCCGGGCTCGCCGTCGTAGGCGTCACCGGGGTGGAAGAGCGAGGGCTCGCCATCGGCCCGGAGGACGACGCCGACGTTCGGGATGCGCGCCATGGCCGCGTGGTTGAACGCGTGCAGCTCGCCGACCGGTGTCACGGTGACGTCACCGACCGTGAAGTCCTCACCCTGGCGCGAGGGGATCGCGGCCAGACCCGCCTCGCGCAGCTTCTCGGCCGTCAGCGGGTCGGTGTGGACGGTTGCGGACGGGTTGGAGCGGATCAGCGCGCCGACCCGCTCCGGGTCGAAGTGGTCGGCGTGGTTGTGGGTCACGAGGACCGCATCGAGACCGGTGAGGTCCTCGAAGCCCGACGAGAAGCTGCCCGGGTCGATGAGGATGCGGCGGTCGGCGGTCTCGACGAGCAGGCAGGCATGTCCGAGGTGAGTCACGCGCATGCGAACACCTAACCACGTATGCCGTCTGCGACCACGTATGCCGTCCGCATCAGGCAGGTGGTCGCGAGTCGTGCTCCCGGCCGCCGTTCACGGGCGAGCACCGGGCGAGCCGGAGCCGTCGCTGACGACAGCGCCCCACGCCCAGGACCCTTCTCGACATCCGGTGCTGCGCGGCAGGCCAGGTCCAGCACTGACAGTGCGGCGCCGGCGGGCTGGCGGGCGGGCCGGGTCGGTGGTTCGGTTCGCGCACGAGGAGAGGTTACGCGGTGGTCGTCACCTGCTGCGGCCGCCCTGCCGACGCAGGCGCGCCCAGACGGGCGACTCGGCCGGGGGCAGGCGCAGGGCACCGGTGTCCGTGGGGACGACGGCCGACTCCCGGGCAGACTCGAGCTCGGCCAGCGCACGCAGGGAGTCGCTGATGAGCGAGCCGTAGACGGGCCATTCGTCAGGATCGTCCAACGGGGTGGTGCGCACCTCCTCCCGCAGCCTCGTGAGGACGTCGAACGCCCGCGCGACCCCGTCGTCGAAGGCGGTCGTCGCCTCCTCGTCGTGACGACCGAACTGCGACACCGCCACGGCGAGGCCGGCGAGGGCGTCGGCATACTCCGTCAGGAAGGAGCTGGAAGGGGTCGGTTGGTGCCGTCGCTCGTCCGCGGCGTCGACGAGCGTCCGGGCGATCCCGGTGACCTGCCACAAAGTCCGGCGCAGGGTCGTGACGGTGTGCTCGTACCCCTCCCAATCCACGTCGGCGGGACGGATGTTGTCGCGGGGGTTGAAGCGCATGCTCTCGCGACCGGTGCGGATGTCCTCGAGCACGTAGGGGGCCTTGTCGGCGATCTCCGTGCCGCGGCGGTACCACCGACCTGCGGTCTCGGCGTCCCAGCCGCCCCTCAGCCCGCTGGCCATCTCATCGAGCAGCTCGCGCACCTGCCGTGCCAGCGCCGACACTCGCTGGCGTGGCTTCGTCAGGTGCAGCGGCGCGAACACGATGGCGTTCGTGGCCACCCCGATCACGCCTCCTGCGAGCGTCTCGACGATCGTCAGGTAGGTGAACTGCGCGTTCGTGCCCTTGGCGGTGATGAGGGACAGCAGCACCATGGCCGGCACCTGGATGCCGTGGTCCCCGAGCCTCGACCACCGGCCGATGACGAGGGCGACGAGGATGACGCCGAACATCGTCCACCACCAGACGCCGAAGACCGTCGCGGCGAACCAGGCGACCCCGAGCCCCAGAACGACGGCGGCGATGCGCTGGGCGCTGGCCGACAGGGAGCGCACCATCGTGCGGTCGACGACGAGCAGGGCCGCCATCGGTGCGTAGAACGGCACCGGACTGTCGAGCACCCGCACGGCGAACTGCCAGGCGAGCACCGTCGCGATCGCGGCCTTGACGAGCAGGAGGAGCGCGTCACGCTCGGGGCCGGCCTGCCGAAGCGCCTGGTGCAGCGCCTGCACGCGGAGCCTCGCGTCGTCTCGCCACTGGCTCATGAGTCACCGCCCCCGCAGGATGCCCGGTCACCGATCGGGTCACGTGCGTCGTTTCCCACGGCCAACACTCTACGGCGGGCGATCAGTCCGACCTGCGCTCGGACGCCTCGGCGACGGCGCGCTTGTCGATGTCGTCCATGGCCCGCGTGTCACGCGGCTCGGCGAAGGGCTCGAGGTCCTCGGGCACTCCCTCCGCGATGGCGCGGCTGCGGTCCAGCTCGGCATTGACCTCCGCGCCGAGCAGGATGGCGATGTTCGTCAGCCAGAGCCAGACCAGGAACACGACGACGCCCGCCAGCGAGCCGTAGGTCTTGTTGTACGACGAGAAGGAGGCCACGTAGACCGCGAAGAGGGCGGACACGACCAGCCAGATCACGACGGCGATGACGCCGCCGGGGCTGACCCACTTGACACCGCCCTGCTTCGCATTGGGGCTGGCCCAGAAGAGGACGGCGAAGAGGACCGACACGAGGACGAGGAGGACGGGCCACTTGAGGATCCCCCAGACGAGGACGGCCGTGTCGCCCGCGCCGACGAGGTTCCCGACCTGCTGGGCGACGGGCCCGCTCACCACGACGATGACGGCGCTGACGACCATGACGAAGACGGCGAACACGGTCACCCCGACCCGGATCGGTACGGTCTTCCAGATCGGTCGCCCCTCCGGGATGTCGTAGATGACGTTCGAGGCCCGCATGAACGCCGACACGTAGCCCGAGGCCGACCACAGGGCCACGAGCAGTCCGAACACCGCGCCCAGACCGGCGCCGGACTTGTTCGCCTGGGCCTGCCCGATGAGGGTGCGCACGAACTCTGCGCTGGACCCGGGCGCGATCGCCTGGACCTGGCTGACGACCTGGGCGGTCGCATCGCGTCCGAGCAGGCCGAGGGCGGCGACGAGCACGACAAGCGCCGGGGCGATGGAGAGCAGTCCGTAGTAGGTCAGCGACGCCGCGAGGTCCGTGAGGTTGTCGCGCTTGAACTCACCACGCGCTCGCTTGAGGACCGCGACGAGCGAGGCGCGAGGGAGGTCTGCCGGGCTCTCGGGCGACGCCTGGCCGGCGTCTCTTCCGGCGTCGCCGGACTCCTGGGGGGTGCGGGAGGGGGTGTGGGAGGGGTTTTGTGCTGGTGCCATGATCTTCGCGTACCCAGTGGGCGGACCCCCGCACCGGAACGGGACCGGTTCGAGCGCTTCGGTGTCGCAATGGCAGCATGGGGCGCTGGTCTGGGTACGACCCACCCGGACCATGGCCCGCGCGACGGGCGCGACCCAGCACGCACCGGAGGGAGACGACGATGACGGACGAGCGGCCCACCGTCATCGCCGGGCGCTACCGGCTGATGAACAGGATCGGTTCCGGGGGCATGGGGCACGTCTGGCTCGCCTGGGACGAGCGGCTCAACCGCGCCGTGGCGGTCAAGCAGCTGCACTCCCCCGTCGGCCTGCCCGAGGCAGAGGCTCGCGTCGCCCACGATCGCGCCATGCGGGAGGCCCGCATCACGGCCCGCCTCCACCATCCGAACGCCGTCCCGGTCTTCGACGTCGTGGACCACGAGGGTCAACCGTGCCTCGTCATGCAGTACCTCCCGTCGCGCAGCCTGCAGGCCGTCCTGACCGAGCGCGGTCCCCTGCCGGCGCGCGAGGCTGCCCGGATCGGCAGCGAGCTGGCAGCCGCCCTCGCGGCCGCACACCGCGCCGACATCGTGCACCGCGACGTCAAGCCGGGCAACGTCCTCCTCGCCGACGACGGCACGGCCCGCATCACCGACTTCGGCATCTCGCACGCCCTCGGGGACGCGTCGCTCACCTCGACCGGCATGGTCACCGGCACACCTGCCTACCTCGCACCTGAGGTCGCTCGCGGCACGTCGTCCAGTGCCGCCTCGGACGTCTTCTCGCTCGGAGCCACGCTGTATGCCGCCGTCGAGGGCGCGCCTCCGTTCGGCACCGGCGAGAACGCGATGGCGCTGCTGCACCGGGTCGCTTCCGGCGCGATCACGCCGCCGTCGGACGGCCCGCTGACCCCGGTCCTGCTCGCGATGCTCGCCGCCGCCCCCGAGGACCGTCCCGCCATGCAGGAGGTGTCCGAGGTGCTCGCCGAGGTCGCAGCCGGACGCGCACCGCGGGGAGTCATGGGCGCCTCGTCCGAGGACGGCCAGGTCCGCACCCGCGTCCTTCCTGCCGCCGGAGCCGCCGCGGGAGTCGGCGCAGCCGGAGCCGCCGGTGCAGCCGCGGGCGCCGGCACAGCCCCGAGCACGGCCTCCACCTCGCGACTGACCCCCACGGCAGCTCCGCGTACCGTGGCCGCCGCGGTCGCCGACCCAACGGACCCAACGGAGGCAGCGGAGCGGCTGCCGGGTGCCCGCCGAGCCGGCGGCACGGCATACTCCGGCCCGGGCGCCACGCCACCGCCGGCCCCACCAGTCGCCCGCGACGGCGCCCCCGCCAGGCGGCGCAGGCTCGTGCTGCTGGTCGGTGTCGTCGCGCTGGTCGGCATCGGCCTGCTCGTCTGGGCGCTGTCGGGCAGTGACACCGGAAGTGGGCAGCCCGCTCCCCCGGTCGTGGCGCCGACCACGTCGAACGCCATACCGCGACCGAGCACGCCGGCTCCCACGACATCGAGGGCCGCCACGCCCTCCGCCTCGACGAGCGCGCCCGCGAGCTCCGCCACGACCGCGCCGACGACTGCCGGCACACCGGTGACGCCCCCTGCCGGGACCTCGGCCGCCGACCTGGAGCGTGCGGTCCGTGACTACTACGCGCTGCTGCCGGGCAACACCGACGCCGGGTGGGCACGCCTCACGGACCGCTACCGGACCACGACGTCGGGCAACCGCGCGACCTACGACCGCTTCTGGACGTCGGTCGACACCGTCGACGTGCTGCAGGCCACGGGATCCGCCCCGGGCTCGGTCGTCGCGACCCTGCGCTACGCGTTCACCGACGGCCGCCGCTACGAGGAGCGGACGTCCTACGCGCTCGTGGACGACGGGGGCGTCCTGAAGATCGACCGCTCGTCGGTGCTCAGCAGCCGCCGGCTCTGACGTCCTTGACCGGTCTGACCGGTCTGACCGGTCTGACCGGCACGGATGGTCCCGACACCGGTGCAGGACGACCCTTGCACCTACAGTGGGCTTCGTGCCCGCCGTGGACGGCTCGACGCCGACGGCGCCCGTCCGTCGTGCGACCGATGTCGTCTACGTCGTCGTGCTCAACCTCTTCATCGAGTGCTTTCCCGCCATCATCAGCGAGTCCTTCACCCTGTCGCTGCTGACAGCCAGCCGCCTCGCGGTACGACGCCTGCTGGCACCAGCGCCTCATGACGCCGATCCCGTTGCCTGAGCTGCGTCGCGGCCACGCAGGGCCGCGGTCCCCGATTTCGCGCTGGGTCAGCGCGGCAGGCGGGCGGTCCCCAGGTCGATGACGTCGCTGGCCACCGAGCCCAGATCGCCGCCGGACTCCTCGGCGCCCACCCGCATCAGCTCGTACGCCTCGTCGGCGGTCAGGCCCCGCTGGAGCATGACCAGGTCGACCGCCACCGCGACGTCGATGCCGGGCTCAGGCCTCGTCGCCGCCGTCTGGCCGGGACAGCGCGGGTCCATCCCGTGGTCTCCGGTCGGCGCCGACTCGCTCATGGGAGAGCCATACCCAGCCAAGCGGCGGCACCCGCACGCGGCTCCCGCACACGGTGCCAGGGTCAGGGACTCGGCTACTGGCCCCAGTCCGCCGACGTCGTGAGCCGGGCCACGCAGGAGCGTTCGGTGACGAAGGGTTGCAGGTCGACCTCGGTGGCGTTCTCCCCCACCACAGCCATCGTGCCCCGGAGCAGGCCGCGGTGGATGCCGCACACGACGGCCGGGTGCGCCCGGGCCATCGAGAGGAACGGACATCCCTGGAGGGTCAGCTCTACGGTCCTGCCCCCGGCCGAGGTGCGCAGCTCCGGCTGGTAGCCCCACTCGTCGAGCAGGTCGACGGCCATGCCCACCTTGCCGAGCCAGGCACCGGCACTGGCGGCCGATCGTGGGGCCGGGCCGCCGGCGCGGGCCTCGACCCACCGTTCACCGGCGCGCTCCGGATCCCCCGGTGAACCGTCCGCGGTGTCGGCCCACGCACTGGTCAGCAGCTCGGTGAAGGCGTGCAGGGCCTCCGGGCTCGCGAGCGAGGGCCGTTCCGCCATGGCGGCGAGGTAGATCTTGCGCGGGCGCCCGACGGACCCCCGCCGCTGGGCTGTCACGACGGCTCCGGCGGCGACCATCCGCTCGAGGTGGAAGCGTGCCGTCGTCACGTGCAGCCCCAGCGCATCCGCCGTGTCGCTCGCGCTGAGGCCCCGCTCGGCCGCGTCGTCGCGTGAGCTGCTGGCGGGGAGGCTCCCGGCTTCCTGCAGCAATTCCATGATCGCTCGTCGGGTGGGCGAGGACAGGACGTCGCTCTCGATGTCGTGCACGCATGCTCCATTTCGTTGATTTGAAGGATACCGGTGGCGTCGGCACCGTCGGCCATCGAGGCCCGACACCCGCTGACGAAGAGTGCGTTTGTCGCGCCGAAACGACCCCGCACCAGTAGCGTTGGGCCCAGTTCGTGGACCCCGCGGCACCTCCGCGCAAGGCCCCGACTGCGCTGCAACCGTCCGTTTGGACGAGTGCCGTCGCCGATTTGGAGGATCCGTGCGCTCCCTACTCCACACGCCGTGCCGACCGTGGGAGCGCCGGTGAGCGCCCCCTCCCGACCCAGCGGTGCCCAGGGCACCCCGGGCGTAGACGGCCCGGCCTCGGCGGCACTGCTCCGGACCGGACGGTTCTTCACCCGGTGGGAGGAGTCCGACGACGGGCGAGCGGTGTTTCGCCAGGGTGGCCGGGCCGGCGACGTCTTCTACCGGGACCGGTGGAGCCACGACAAGGTCGTCCGATCGACCCACGGCGTCAACTGCACCGGATCCTGCTCCTGGAAGGTCTACGTCAAGGACGGGATCATCACCTGGGAGACGCAGCAGACCGACTACCCCTCGGTCGGACCGGACCGCCCGGAGTACGAGCCCCGCGGCTGCCCGCGCGGCGCCGCGTTCTCTTGGTACACCTACTCCCCCACGCGCGTGCGCTACCCCTACGTCCGCGGCGTCCTGCTCGAGATGTACCGCGAGGCCAAGGCGCGGCTGGGTGACCCGGTCGCGGCCTGGCACGAGATCACGACCGACCCCGACAAACGCCGCCGCTACCAGAGCGCCCGCGGCAAGGGCGGGCTCGTGCGTGCGTCGTGGGGCGAGGCCGTCGAGATCGCCGCCGCCGCGCACGTGCACACGATCAAGGAGTACGGCCCGGACCGCGTCGCCGGCTTCTCGCCGATCCCGGCGATGTCGATGGTCTCGCACTGTGTCGGCACGCGGTTCATCCAGCTCATCGGCGGCGTCATGACGAGCTTCTACGACTGGTACGCCGACCTCCCCGTCGCGAGCCCGCAGGTCTTCGGCGACCAGACCGACGTGCCCGAGTCGGGCGAC
Organism: Terrabacter sp. 01T434; assembly: GCF_056398545.1. Classification (NCBI taxonomy): domain Bacteria; kingdom Bacillati; phylum Actinomycetota; class Actinomycetes; order Micrococcales; family Intrasporangiaceae; genus Terrabacter; species Terrabacter sp. 01T434. The sequence continues at coordinate 60,357 of NZ_JBFTPP010000004.1, read as the reverse complement.
TGGTGGGACGCGACGTACCTCATGATGTGGGGCTCCAACGTCCCCGTCACCCGCACGCCCGACGCGCACTGGATGGCCGAGGTCCGTTACCGCGGCACGAAGGTCGTCACCGTCAGCCCCGACTACGCCGACAACACGAAGTTCGCCGACGAGTGGATGCCGGCCCAGGCCGGCACCGACGCGGCGCTCGCGATGGCGATGGGTCACGTGCTCCTCAAGGAGTTCTTCGTCGACCGCGAGGTCGACTTCTTCACTGACTACGTGCGCACCTACAGCGATCTCCCCTTCCTCATCCGCCTCGAGCCTCCCGTGGAGGCGTATGCCGCCACGTCGGGCGACGGAGCGACGGCTCCCTGGGTGCCGGGCAAGTTCCTCACCGCCGCCGACCTCACCGCCGCCGACCTCGCCGCCGAGGGCAGCGCCGCTGCCGACGAGGACGCTTGGAAGACGGTGCTGCTCGACGAGGCGACGGGCCAGCCGGTCGTGCCGAACGGCTCGATGGGGTTCCGCTACGCCGACTCCGCCAAGGGGCGGTGGAACCTCGACCTCGAGGGCGTCAGCCCCGCGCTGACGATGGCCGGCGACCCGGCCGAGGCGGTGGAGGTGCTGCTCCCGGCCTTCGTCGAGCCGGACGGCACCGGGTCCGTGCTCCGTCGTGGCGTGCCCGCACGACGCGTCGGCGGCCACCTCGTGACGACCGTCTACGACCTGATGCTCGCGCAGTACGGCGTCGAGCGGCCGGGGCTGCCGGGCGTATGGCCCACCGGCTACGACGACGTGTCCGAGCCCTACACGCCCGCGTGGCAGGCCGAGATCACCGGCGTCCCCGCCGAGCAGTGCATCCGCATCGCCCGAGAGTTCGCGACGAACTCCGAGCAGTCACAAGGTCGCTCGATGATCATCATGGGTGCCGGCATCTGCCAGTGGTTCCACGGCGACGCCACCTACCGGGCCATCCTCTCGCTCCTCGTCCTCACCGGCTGCATGGGCCGCAACGGTGGCGGCTGGGCGCACTACGTCGGCCAGGAGAAGTGCCGGCCCATCACCGGCTGGATCTCGCTCGCCAACGCGCTCGACTGGGGCCGGCCGCCACGCACCATGACCGGCACGTCGTACTGGTACATGCACACCGACCAGTGGCGCAACGACGGCTACTCGGCCGACTCGCTGAACTCCCCTCTCGCCAGAGGGCATCTGGCCGGCAAGCACACGGCCGACACCATCGCGCAGTCTGCCCGGATGGGGTGGATGCCGTTCTACCCGCAGTTCGGCACCAACCCCCTGCAGGTGGCCGAGGACGCCCAGGCTGCCGTGGAGGCGGGGGCGGCGGCCAGCCCCGCGGCATACGTCGCCGGCGCCCTGCACGACGGGTCGTTGACCTCGGCCATCGAGGACGTCGACGCCCCCGAGAACTGGCCGCGCACCCTGGTGCTCTGGCGCAGCAACCTCATGGGTTCCTCGGCCAAGGGCAACGAGTACTTCCTCCGTAACCTGCTCGGCACTCACCACAACGTCATGGGCAGCGAGAACCCCAACGCACCAAGGCCGTCCGAGGTGAAGTGGCACGACGAGGCGCCCGAGGGCAAGCTCGACCTGCTCCTGTCGGCCGACTTCCGCATGACGTCGACGACGCTGCTCTCCGACATCGTGCTGCCGGCGGCGACGTGGTACGAGAAGCACGACCTCAGCTCGACCGACATGCACCCCTTCGTGCACGCCTTCACGCCCGCCATCGACCCGCCGTGGGAGGCCAAGAGCGACTTCGAGCTCTTCCACCTGCTCGCCGAGAAGCTGTCCGACCTCGCCCGCACCCACCTCGGAGTGCGCAAGGACCTCGTCAGCGTGCCCCTCATGCACGACACCCCTGGAGAGACGGCACAGCCGGGCGGACGGGCGGTCGACTGGCGCGCCACGGGTCAGCCCGGCACGCCGGGCAAGACGATGCCCGTCTTCCAGCTCGTCGAGCGCGACTACACCGCGATCGCCGAGAAGCTCGCCACGGTGGGCCCTCTCGCGGACAGCCTGGGCTTCACCGTCAAGAACGTCACGTACCGGGTCGAGGAGGAGGTGGCCCGCCTCGCGGCCAAGAACGGCGTCATGCTCGGCGGCGCCGGTGACGGCCGGCCGGCCATCGACACCGACGAGAAGATGGCCGAGGCGATCCTCACCTTCTCGGGCACGACGAACGGCCACCTGGCGGTGCAGGGATTCCGCACCCTCGAGGAGCGCGTCGGCAAGAAGCTCGTCGACCTCGCCGAGGGCTCCGAGGAGAAGCGGATCACCTTCGCCGACACCCAGGTCCAGCCGGTGCCCGTCATCACGTCACCCGAGTGGTCGGGCTCCGAGACAGGCGGCCGACGCTATGCCCCCTTCACCGTCAACATCGAACGGCTCAAGCCGTTCCACACCCTGACCGGTCGCATGCACTTCTACCTCGACCACGACTGGATGCAGGACGTCGGTGAGGCCCTACCGATCTACCGGCCACCCCTCGACATGCACCGGCTGTTCGGCGAACCGCGGCTCGGGGCCGACGGCGGCAAGCAGGTGACGGTGCGCTACCTGACCCCGCACTCGAAGTGGTCGATCCACTCGGAGTACCAGGACAACCTCCTCATGCTCTCGCTCTCGCGCGGTGGCCCGACCGTCTGGATGAGTCCCCAGGACGCCGGGTCCATCGACGTCGCCGACAACGACTGGGTCGAGTGCGTCAACGACAACGGGGTCCTCGTCGGCCGCGCCATCGTCAGCCACCGCATGCCGGAGGGCGTGGTCTACGTCCACCACGCGCAGGAGCGGACCATCGACGTCCCGAAGTCGGAGGCGACCGGTCGCCGCGGCGGCATCCACAACTCGGTGACCCGGCTGCTCGTCAAGCCCACCCACCTCATCGGTGGCTACGCCCAGCTGTCCTACACCTTCAACTACCTCGGCCCGACGGGCAACCAGCGCGACATGGTCTCGACGGTGCGCAAGCGCTCCCAGGAGGTGACGTACTGATGCGTGTCATGGCCCAGATGGGCATGGTCATGAACCTCGACAAGTGCATCGGGTGCCACACGTGCTCGGTCACGTGCAAGCAGGCGTGGACCAACCGCGCCGGCACCGAGTACGTCTGGTTCAACAACGTCGAGACCCGCCCGGGGCAGGGCTATCCGCGCCGCTACGAGGACCAGGAGACCTGGAAGGGCGGTTGGACGCTGACCCACCGCGGCAACCTCAAGCTCAAGGCCGGTGGCCGGGTGCAGAAGCTGCTCGGCATCTTCGCGAGCCCGGTGCAGCCCAAGCTCGCCGACTACTACGAGCCGTGGACCTACGACTACGCGACCCTCGTCGAGGCACCGCTCGGCGACGACTTCCCCGTCGCCCGGCCGAAGTCGCTCATCACGGGCGAGAACACGAAGATCACGTGGTCGGCCAACTGGGACGACAACCTCGGTGGCGCGAGCGAGATGGGCCACCTCGACCCGATCGTCGCCAAGCTCAACGCCTCGGTGCGCCGCGAGTCGGAGGAGAAGGTCCGCTTCGAGCTCGAGCGGACGTTCATGTTCTACCTCCCGCGCATCTGCGAGCACTGCCTCAACCCGTCGTGCATGGCCTCCTGCCCGTCGGGCGCGATCTACAAGCGCGAGGAGGACGGCATCGTCCTCGTCGACCAGGACCGCTGCCGCGGCTGGCGGCAGTGCATCACCGGCTGCCCGTACAAGAAGATCTACTTCAACCACAAGAGCGGCAAGGCCGAGAAGTGCACCTTCTGCTACCCCCGCGTCGAGGTCGGCCTGCCGACGGTCTGCTCCGAGACGTGCGTCGGGCGGCTGCGCTACCTCGGGCTCTTCCTCTACGACGCCGACCGGGTCACCACGGCGGCGGCCACGCCCGACGAGGGTGACCTCTACGAGGCACAGCTGGACCTCATGCTCGACCCGACCGACCCCGAGGTGATCGCGGCGGGCCGGCGTGACGGCATCCCCGACGACTGGATGGAGGCCGCGCGGCGCTCCCCCGTCTACGCGCTGGCCAAGAAGTACCGCGTCGCCCTCCCCCTGCACCCGGAGTACCGCACGATGCCGATGGTCTGGTACGTCCCGCCGCTGTCTCCGGTCGTGGATCTCCTTGCGGCACAGGGACATGACGCCGAGGACCGTGGCGTGTTGTTCGGTGCGATCGAGGCACTGCGCATCCCCGTCGACTACCTCGCCGAGCTCTTCACGGCAGGGCGCACCGACATCATCACGGACGTGCTCCGCAAGCTCGCAGCCATGCGGGCCTACATGCGCGACGTGTCGCTCGGGCGCGACGGCGACCCGTCGATCCCGGCCGCCGTGGGGCTCGACGAGGAGACGCTCTACGAGATGTACCGCCTCATGGCGATCGCGAAGTACGACGAGCGCTATGTCATCCCCACCGCCCACGTCGAGCGTGCCCACGAGCTCGAGGAGATCGGCTGCTCCCTCGACTTCGACGAGGGGCCTGGGATGTACGAGTCCGGACCGTTCGGCGAGGCGAGCGGACGGCCGGCGCCTGTGGCTGTCGAGACGTTCAACGCCTTGCGCCAGCGACAGACGTCTGAGACCACGACGCCGACCTCGGCGTCAGGCGAGCTGCGCGGCCGGGTCAACCTTCTCAACTGGGACGGCAGGGGCGCGCCGCCCGGTCTCTTCCCCGACGACGGCAAGGAGGACGCGTCGTGATCTCGCTGCGCCGACGTCTGCCGCGGACCGGCGACGACCGCGTCGTGCACCTCGTCGCAGGACGGTGCCTCGACTACCCCACCGCGGAGCTCCTCACCGCGCTGCCCGCGATGCGTGAGGCGCTGACGGAGCACCGCGGCTCACCGGGCGCGACCGAGCTGGGGGGCCTGCTCGACCACCTCGGGGGCGCCGATCTCGCCAGTCTCCAGCGCACCTACGTCCACACCTTCGACCTCAGTCGCAAGCACGCGCTCTACCTGTCGTACTGGACCGACGGGGACACCCGACGGCGCGGCGAGGTGCTGGGACGGTTCAAGACGGCATACCGCAGCAGTGGAGCCGTCGTCGACACGCACGGGGAGCTGCCCGACTACCTCCCGATGGTGCTCGAGTTCGCCGCACGGGTGGACGCCGACGCAGGCCGCACCATCCTCCAGGACTACCGGGCGAGCCTCGAGCTGTTGCGAATCGCTCTGCAGGAGAAGCAGAGTCCGTATGCCGGTGCCCTCGTCGCCGTGTGTGCGACGCTTCCCGGTGAGTCGCCACCCGATCGCGCAGCGGTCATGGAGATGGTGGGGATGACCGGCCCCCACCCGACCGAGGCCGTCGGGCTGGAGCCCTACGACCCGAGACTCCTCCCGCTGCAACCGGTCCCGTCGGGCACGGCCTCGGGAGCCCACGCGTGAACACCTTCCTGTGGGGCGTGCTGCCCTACCTCTGCGTCGCGAGCCTCGTCGGCGGCACCATCTGGCGCTACCGCTACGACAAGTTCGGGTGGACGACCCGCTCGTCCCAGCTCTACGAGTCGCGGCTGTTGCGCATCGGCTCGCCGCTCTTCCACTTCGGCATCCTCCTCGTCTTCTTCGGGCACGTCGGAGGCCTCGTCATCCCCGAGTCGTGGACGGACGCGGTCGGCATCAGCGAGGGGCTCTACCACTTCAACGCGCTGCTCTTCGGCGGCATCGCCGGGGTGTGCACGCTCGTCGGCATCCTCATCCTCGTCTACCGCCGCCGCACGACGGGTCCGGTCTTCATGGCCACGACGAAGAACGACAAGCTGATGTACGTCCTGCTCGTCGCGGCCATCGTGCTCGGCCTCTGGACGACCCTCGTCAGCGTCGGGGCGGGGAGTGAGGCGCACAACTACCGCGAGACCGTGTCGCCGTGGTTCCGGTCGGTCTTCCTGCTGCGACCCGACGTCGCGTCGATGGCCGCCGCGCCGATCCAGTTCCACGTGCACGCCGTCGTCGGGATGCTGCTCTTCGCGCTGTGGCCGTTCACGCGGCTCGTCCACGCCTTCACGGCGCCGCTGCACTACCTCTTCCGGCCCTACATCGTCTACCGGTCCCGCGACCGGCAGACCTCCGGCAACCGGGCCAGCCGTCCCGGCTGGAGCGGGGTCGGCACCACGGACCGCGACCGCCGCCGCTGAGTGATCCCACCCACACAGGAGCCACCATGAGCCAGACCGCGGCCAGCCCACGTGCGGGCGCCGAACCCGAACTCTCCGGTCAGAACCGCAACCTCGCCCTCGCCCTCTTCGCCTTCACCATCACCTTCTGGGCCTGGAACATCATCGGGCCACTCGGGGTTCGCTACACCGCGCAGATGGGCCTCAGCAGCAGCCAGAAGGCCCTCCTCGTCGCGACGCCGGTGCTCGTCGGGTCGGTCGGACGCATCCCCGTCGGCGCGCTGACGGACCGGTTCGGCGGGCGAATCATGTTTCCCATCCTGACCCTGGCCAGCATCCCGTTCGTCCTGCTCGTCGCCGTCGCCGGCAACGCCCGCTCCTTCCCCCTGATGCTCCTCTTCGGCTTCTTCCTCGGGATCGCCGGCACGACGTTCGCCGTCGGGATCCCCTTCGTCAACGCGTGGTTCCGCGCCGACCGCCGGGGTTTCGCGACCGGCGTCTTCGGAGCCGGGATGGGTGGGACGGCGCTCTCGGCCTTCTTCACCCCACGATTCGTGCAGTGGTTCGGCTACACGGCGACGCACGTCATCCTCGCCGTCGCGCTCGCGGCGACCGCGGCGATCTGCTGGACGTGGATGCGCAACTCGCCGCTGTGGCGCCCGAACACCGACCCGGTCGTGCCCAAGCTCGCGGCGGCCCTGCGCCTGCCCATCACGTGGCAGATGTCGTTCTTGTATGCCGTCGCCTTCGGTGGCTTCGTCGCCTTCTCCACCTACCTCCCGACCTTCCTCAAGGACGTCTACTCCTTCGACCTGACGGCCGCAGGCACGCGCACGGCAGGTTTCGCCATCGCCGCCGTGGTGGCGCGCCCGATCGGAGGCATCCTCAGCGACCGCATCGGTCCCCGTGCCGTGCTCGCGATCTCGCTCGCCGGGACGACCGCGCTGGCCCTCGTGCTCGCGTTCCGACCGCCGCTCGAGCTGTCCGCGGGCCTGTCGTTCGTCGCCATCGCCTTCTTCCTGGGCCTCGGCACCGGTGGCGTCTTCGCGTGGGTCGCCACGGCGGCACCAGCCGAGCGGGTGGGCAGCGTCACCGGCCTCGTCGGCGCTGCGGGCGGCCTCGGCGGCTACTTCCCGCCGCTCGTCCTCGGGGCCACCTACGACACGCTGCTCCCCCAGTACGGCGTCGGCCTCGTGCTCCTCGCCATCGTCGCCGCCTCGGCGCTCGTCTTCTCCCAGCTCGGCATCAGGGCGCCGGACCGGACCGCCCGACCCGCCTGAGCACGACGGGCCGGGCACCCGAGGTCGAGGACCACGGATGCCCGGCAACACGGCATACGCCAGGTGGTGGCGCTTGCTAGAGCACCTGCGAGAGGAAGCGTTGGAGCCGCGGCGTCCCGGGGGCCCCGAAGACCTGGTCCGGTTCCCCCGACTCGACGACCCGGCCGTGGTCCATGAAGAGCACCTGCTGCGCGACGGACCGGGCGAAGCCCATCTCGTGGGTCACGACCAGCATCGTCATCCCCTCGGCGGCAAGGTCGGCCATGGTGGCCAGCACGCCCTTGACGAGCTCGGGGTCGAGGGCGGAGGTGGCCTCGTCGAACAGCATGACCTCCGGCTCCATCGCCAGGGCGCGCGCGATCGCGACGCGCTGCTGCTGGCCGCCGGAGAGGCTGCTGGGGCGCACGTCGGCCTTGTGGGCCAGCCCGACGCGGTCGAGATGATGGAGTGCGAGCTCCGCTGCGTCGTCCTTGGGCAAGCCCTTGAGCTTGGTCAGGCCGAGCGTGACGTTGGCGCGAACTGTCTTGTGCGGGAAGAGGTTGAAGTGCTGGAAGACCATCCCGACCCTTTGCCGCAGGACGTCGGGGTTGTCGAGCAGCACGCTGCGGCCATCGAGCAGCACGTCCCCACGGTCCGGCTCCAGGAGTCGGTTGACGACGCGCAGCAGCGTGGACTTGCCCGAGCCCGAGGGGCCGATCACGCATGCCGTCGTCGCGGCGGCGACGTCGAGGTCGACGCCCCGGAGGACGCGGTTGGAGCCGAAGGCGAGGTGCAGGTCGCGTGTCGCGACGGCAACCCCGTGGCCCGGGGCCACGCCAGCGGTGGCCAGACGGTCAGCAGTGGTCTCGGCGGTCATCGGGCCTCCTGGCTCACGGCGAGGACGGGATCGTCGAGGTCGACTCCGTCTGGGTCATCGGGTCGGGTAGCGCCGTCGGCACGCCGTCCGTCGCGCAGGCGACGGTCGATCGCGTTGACGACGTGCGTCAACGGCACGGTGACGAGCAGGTAGAAGAGCCCCGCGAGGACGAGCGCGGACTGGTTCCCCGTGTTGGCAGCGGCATCCTGGCCGATCCGGAACAGGTCGCGCTGGCTGGCGAGCAGCCCCAGGAAGTAGACGAGCGAGGACTCCTTGATGAGCGCGATGAACTGGTTGACCAGCGCCGGCAGGACGCGGCGCACGCCCTGCGGGATGACGACCAGGCGCATGCCGGAGGGACGACTGAAGCCCAGGGCCCGCGCGGCCTCGAGCTGCCCGGTGTCGACGCTCTGGATGCCCGACCGGAAGATCTCGCCGATGTAGGCGCTCGCGATGAGGGACAGGGCGAGGATGCCGAGCGGGTAGGGGTTGGGCCCCCAGATGTGCAGGCCGACCGGGGACAGGCCGACGCCGATGAGCAGGATCGTGACGGCGGCCGGCAGACCGCGGAAGATGTCGGTGAACGCCCTTGCGGGCCAACGCAACCAGCGCCGGTGCGAGAGCCCGCACACGGCCAGCACCATGCCGAGCACCGTGCCGATCACCGCCGAGGTGAGGGCCAGGACGAGCGTGTTGGGGAGCCCGACGCGGAGCAGCTCCGGCAGCGCCGCGCGCATGGCGTCGAGGTCGAAGAAGGTCTCCCGCAACGTGGTCAGGATGTCCATCCGGCCCTCCTCTCGTTGGTGGTCTGGTCTACGACGGTCGGGTCACTGCGACGCGGTGGAGCCGCTGCCCGGCTTGAAGTCGGCGGGGATCTCGCGGGTCGGGTAGTACTGCTTCTGCAGCTTGGCCCAGGTCCCGTCGGCGACGACCTCGTCGATCCCCTTGTCGAGCGCGGCCCGCAGCCTGTCGTTGCCGGGCGCCACGGCATACGCGATGCCGCCGGGGTCGAGCTGCTTGGCCACGGCGAGGACCTTGCCCCCGGAGTCGCCCGCTGTCTTCTCACCGATCTCGGCAGGCGTGATCCAGGCGTTGGCGGTGCCCGTGCGCAGCTGGTTCAACGCGGCGTTGTAGTCCGGGACGCGGACCGGGTTGAGGTTCTCGCGCGTGGCGTAGTCGTCCTGCACCGTGCCCTGGACCACGACGACGCGCTTGCCGGGGAGCTGGGCGAAGGAGCTGATGCCCGAGCCCTTCGGCACGTCGAGGCCGAGGAAGCCGAAGTCGTACTTGTTCGTGAAGTCGACGGTCTTCTTGCGCGCCTCGGTGATGCTGATCGACGACGAGCCGACGTCGAACTTGCCGGTCTTCACCTGGGCGAGGAGCGAGCTGAACTCGGTCCCGACGAACTCGACCTTGAGGCCGAGCTTGCCGGCGACGGCGGTCAGCAGGTCGTTGTCGAAGCCGGTGAACTTGCCGTCCTTGAGGAAGACGTTCGGCGGTGCGTCGGTGAGCGTGCCGGCCCTGAGGGTCCCGCGCTGCTGGAGGCCGTAGGGGTTGTCGGCTGCGCTCTGGGCCACGGACGACCCACCGCCGCACGCGGCGAGCAGGAGGGGGACGAGGGCGACGGCGGAGGCCGTGAGGGAGCGCTTGAGCAGGTGCATGGTGTCGTCCTTCTGGTCGGGCAGGTCAGGGCGCGCCGGGTCCGGCCCGCCGGGCGTCGGTGCTGGCTTGGGGCGAACGGGTGCCGCGCGCCGCGCGCTCCTCGTTGACAGTCAGCACGTTATAGGACACGTAACACGAAGTGATAATCGGGGTGGAGGTGGGGGACCGCGATCACCCACCGAGGGGGAGTCGCAGCGGCCAGCGACTCGGCACGCTCGATCCACGTCCACTTCGCCGTCCGGAGGAAGCTGAGGCCAGCGCGGGTATGTGCCCCGTGTGACCTCTCCTCCTGCCGGCCTGTCCACCGCCCCAGGGAAGCCCGGGTCATGAGGGGCCCCGTGACGCTGGCCGGTGATCGCGAGGCAGCCCCAAGCACCGGCGCCCTGACCGCCGAGGTCGAACCCAGCACCGATCCGGCCTCGGCGCTTGCGCTCCTGCGGCGACACGCGGCGGCCTTCCCGCTGCCAGGTGCCGGATCCACACTGACGCTCTGGGAGTCGTTGGCGACCGTCGCCGCCGTGAGCCTGACCGCAGCCCGCGCCGTCGAGCCGCACCTCGATGCCCTGGCGATCCTGGCCGAGGCGCGATCGGCGGGCCACGAGACACCCGACACGACGGACAGTGCCACGTGGGGAGTCTTCGCTGCGGAGGGACCCGGCGTTCGGCTGGCCGCGACCGACCCTGACGGAGACGGCGTCGTCCGCCTGCACGGCACCAAGCCGTGGTGCTCGCTCGCGGGCTCGCTCTCGCACGCCCTCGTTACCGCTTGGGAGAGTGAGACGACGCGGCGGTTGTATGCCGTCCCGCTGGGTGAGGCGAACGGCGTGACCGTCCATCCCGCCACCTGGTTCGCGCGGGGCCTGAGCGCCGTGGAGAGCGGACCGGTCACGTTCGAGGGGGCCGAGGCGGTTCCCGTCGGGCCGGCGGGCTGGTATCTCGAACGACCCGGGTTCGCCTGGGGCGCAATGGGCGTCGCGGCGATCTGGTACGGCGGCGCGGTCGGGGTCGCGCGTCGGCTCATGCGGGGTGGGCGTGAGCCGGACCAGATTGCCCTGATGCACCTGGGTGTGGTCGACGCCTCACTCTGGGCCGCCCGGGCGACGCTCGCCGAGGCGGCAGCTCAGGTGGACGAGGGACGCGCGACCGGTGCGGACGGTGCCACTCTCGCGCTGCGCGCCCGTGACGTCGTGGCCCGCGCCGCCGAGGCGGTCCTCGAGCACGTCGGTCATGCGACGGGGCCGGCTCCCCTCGCACTCGAGGACGACCACGCGGGCCGGGTGGCCGACCTCCAGCTCTATCTCCGGCAGGAGCACGCCGAGCGCGATGAGGCCGCGCTCGGTCGCCACCTGCTCGACGCCGGCCCCCGACTGCCGTGGTGACGGCAGGCAGCCGGTCGTTCACCCACGCGGAGACCGGCACGCCGGAGGCCCGGTGGCGTGAGCGTCCCGAGTGGGCTCAGGTCATCCCTGTGCCGGCGTCGGCCACGACCGGTGCCAGCCGGCTGGTCCTCGTGGCGGCCCACCCCGACGACGAGACCCTCGCTGCCGGCGGCCTGATGGCCGTTGCGGGCCGGGCCGGCCTCGAGGTGGTCGTCGTCCTGCTGACGGACGGAGAGAGGTCGCACCCCGACTCCCCCACGATGGGCGAGCAGGAGCTCGCCCGGCACCGGGTCGAGGAGTCGAGGCAGGCGCTGGGGCTGCTCGCGCCGACCGGGAGGCTCGAGCGAGTAGGCCTGCCCGACGGGTCGGTCGCCGACCACGTCGACGCCGTCGTGACAGCGCTCGTCGACATCATCGGCGAGGACGGGGCCCGCACCCTGGTGGCGGCCCCCTGGCGCGACGACGGCCACGCCGACCACGACGCCGCAGGTCTCGCCGCGAGCGTGGCCGCGCGGCGCACGGACGCGACGCTGTGGGAGTACCCCGTCTGGCTGTGGCACTGGTGCGAGCCCGAGCACGCGCCCTGGGCGGCGTTCCGGGCCCTGCCCTTGCCCGACGACATCCGGGATGCCAAGCGCGCCGCCGTCGCACTCCATCGCACCCAGGTGGCGCCGCTGACCGACGCGACGGGGGACGATGCGGTCCTGCACGACGGGATGCTGGAGCACTTCCGTCGTCCGTTCGAGGTCTTCCTCCGGCTCGACCCGGCAGCCGACGACAGCCTGGAGCGGCTGCACGACACCTCTGCCGACCCGTGGCGGGTGCGCACGAGCTGGTACGAGCAGCGCAAGCGGCTGGTCACCCTGGCAGCGCTCCCCCACGGGCGATATGCGCGCGCCCTCGAGGTCGGCGGCTCTGTCGGGGCCCTGGCAGCCGAGCTCTCCCGGCGTTGCGACGAGCTGGTCGTCGTCGACGAGAGCGCCGCCGCGACCTCGGCGGCCCGCGCGTCGCTCGGCGCCGGCGCAAGTGACACCGGTGCGGTGGGCGACGTCTCCGTGCTTCAGGCCAGCGTCCCCGAGGAATGGCCCGGCGGCCATTTCGACCTGGTCGTCGTCTCCGAGGTCGGCTACTTCCTGAGCCCGGACCGGTTGCGACGCCTGGTCGCCCGCGTCGACGCATCCCTGACGGACGACGGCGCGGTCGTGCTCTGCCACTGGCGGCATCCCGTGCGGGGGTGGCCGCTCGACGGGCGGCGGGTGCACGAGATCTGGTGCGAGCACTCAGACCTGCCCGTCATCGCCACACACCTCGAAGCCGACTTCCGACTGGACGTGTTCTCTCGCACCACGGTCCACGAGGCGGGGTCCTCGTGAGCGCCGCGGTGTCGTGCGCCGCGGTGGAGAGCCTGACCCACGTGCACGTCGTCGTGCCGGCCAACAACGAGGAGGCCCTGCTCCCCCGCACGCTCCGAACCCTGCACGACGCGGTCGACGAGCTGCGTCGCGCGCGCCCGACGATCACGACCCACGTGACGGTCGTCCTCGACGCCTGCACGGACGGGTCTCGCGACGTCGCCCGACGGCATCCCGAGCTCCGCGTGGCCGAGGTGGGCTACCGCTGCGTGGGCGCCGCACGCGCGCACGGAGTCGCGGCGGCAACGGCGGGGGTGCCCGGTTCCGAGCGCGGACGGCACTGGCTGGCCAACACCGATGCCGACTGCGCCGTCCCGAGGGACTGGCTCGTGCGGCAGGCGATCCTCGCCGACGCCGGAGTCGACCTCGTCACCGGGACGGTCGAGCCGGACAGGGCCGACCTGGACCCGGCCGTGCTGGCGCGCTGGCAGGCCCTCCACCAGCTCCGTGACGGGCACCCCCACGTGCACGGCGCCAACCTCGGCCTACGGCTGTCGACCTACGTGAGGAGCGGCGGGTTCCGGGCCGTCCCGGTGCACGAGGACGTCGGCCTCGTCGAGCAGGCGCGCCTGTCCGGAGACACCTGCCTTGCCTCGTCGGCCCTGAACGTCCGGACCTCGGGGCGTACGCGTGGGCGCGCACCGGGTGGGTTCGCCCACTTCCTCAGCGAACTGGAGACGGGTGCCTCGTTGGCCGGGTGAGCAGGTCGAGGACCGACACGGTGAGCGATCAGGAGGCGCGCAGAGGACCGGTTCAGCGGGGGGCGCGGTGGACCGCCGTCCCGGCGCGCTCGGCGAGGATGGCCAGGCGCCGCAGCGACTCCCGGTTGCGGCGGTCGAGGACGACGTCCCGCAGCGCCTTGGGCACGAGGGCGGCCGGCCCCTTGGTGGCGTCCTCCTCCATCGTGACCTCGGTGTCGGCACCGTCGGCGCGGCACGTGAGCCGCACCATGCCCTCCCCCGAAGGCCAGGCGCGCACCGTCAGCTCGAGCAGGATCGGGCGCTCGCAGGCGCGGACCGTCGTCGTGTCGTCGATGAGCACCGGCCACGCGCCGACCGAGTGGTGGATGTGGGTGCCCACAGCCGGCCAGCCGTCGGTGACGTCGCGGACGCGGGAGGCCCCGACCACCCACTGGCCGTAGCTCCATCCGTCGGCGAGCACGTCGAAGACGGCTTCGGGCGTGGCGTGGATCGTGCGGGTCGTCGTGCTCATCTGCGCCTCCAAGGGAGTTGGATCTTGTTGTGCCACAGCGCTGCCCGGGCAGCATTGGCACCACACGCGCCGTGCACGCCACCGCCCGGGTGGGCGGACGCCGACGCGAGGTAGAGGGCCTTGACCGGGGTCTCGGGTCGCCCAGACCCGGCGACCGGGCGGAACACCAGCTGCTGGTGCAGTCCGGCGGTCCCGCCGTTGATCGCGCCGCCGACGAGGTTGCTGTCGCGCGCCTCGAGCTCGCGCGGCCCGAGCACGCGGCGAGCGGTGATGAGGTCGCGGAATCCCGGGGCGCGGCTCTCGATGCGCTCTTCGATGCGCTCGACCATCGCCTCGAGATCCGAGTCGTCCCAGGTGCCACGCACCTCCCGCAATCCGTTGCGCCCAGCTCCTGCGTCGCCCCGAACCTGCTGGGGCACATGGGTGTAGGCCCACAGTGCCTCGTGGCCCGTCGGCACCCGAGAGGGGTCGGCGACGCCCATCTGGCCGACGAGCAAGAACGGCTTCTCGGGGACCAGCCCCGCGGCCACCTGGCTGCCGGACAGGGTCATGCCGTCGAGTGAGTCCGCGATGTGCACCGTGCCCGGCGCCTGCTCCGGCGCGCCCTCCCACGGGACGGGACCGTCGAGCGCCCAGTCCACCTTGACGGTCGAGGGGTCCCACTCGAAACGGTCCATCCGATGGCGCAGCCGGGTGGGCAGCTGGTCCCACGACACGAGGCCGCCGTAGAGGGCGGGCGCCGACACGTCGGCCACGACGGCGCGCCGCACGGCGATCTCCCGGGACGCGGTGCGCACGGCGACCGCACGACCGTCCTCGACGCGTACGCCCTCGGCCCGCTCTCCCAGGCAGAGCTCGCCCCCACGGGCCTGGAGCCGCCGGACCATCGCGGCCGAGAACTCGCCGGCCCCGCCGCGCGGCACCGGGAAGCCGACGGTCTGACCGAGGAGCACGAGGAGAAGACCCATGGCTGCGGATCCCGGAGCCTCGAGGGCGATGTCGGCATGTGCCGCGTTGCCGGCCACGAGCATCCGGGCCGCCTCGCCGACGAACAGCCGCTCGGTGAGGCTGCGCGCGGGCATCAGCAGCTCCCGCAAGAGCTCCCACCCGCCGGGCCTCATGACCTGCCATCCCAGGCCGGCACCGCCACGGACGGGAGGGAAGGGACTGAGCAGGCACCGGACGAGATCGTCGCCCACCCGGTCCCACGTCTCGCACAGGGCGAGCCAGCTGTCGCCATCACCGGGGGCCTGCTCGTCGAGCCCCGCGGCGGTCGCGCCTCGGTCCCGGTGCAGCACGCCCCAACGCCCGTCGGGGAAGGAATGGCCGACCACGGAGGGCGCCTGGACCCACTCCAGCCCGTGCTTCTCCAGCTCCAGGCCCCGGATGGTCGGCGACCCCGCAGCCAACGGGTAGAAGGAGCTGAAGGTGTCGTGGACGAAGCCGGGCGCCACCGAGCTGTCGCTCCGCACGGCGCCCCCGGGGGTCTCCTGCTCCTCGAGCACCACCACCGACCAGCCGGCGTCCACGAGCAGGTTGGCGGCCACGAGCCCGTTGGGTCCGCTGCCGATCACCACGGCATCCGTCGGCGTCACGATGTCCTCTCGTCCAGTGACCGTGCCGTACCCGCTGGATCGCGCGGTCAATCCCGCGTTGGCGATGCGGACCGAGGCGGCACGTCGTCATCGTGGACCCGACGCCTGTCCCTCCCACACCCGGCGCGCCTGTCATCCTCGTGACGGGCGCCTCCAGCGGCGTGGGCCTCGCCGTGGCCACGGAGCTGGCACGACGGGGTCGTCAACGGTGCAGCGGTCGTGGCCTACGGCCGCCTCGAGGAGCGGGCCGCGCCGCTCTTCGACGCAGTCGTCGAGACGAACCTGTTCGGCTCGGCCAACGTGCTGCGACACGTGCTCCCCCACCTGCGCCGCCAGGGCAGCGGTTCGGTCGTCCTCGGTGGCTCGATGATCGGCCGCATCGCAGCTGGGCAGGCTGGGCCGGCGTCCATAGCGGGACGCGGCCCGTCGCCAAGGCAGCGGTCGTCCGGAGCCTCACGACGACGCTGCGCGCGCACCCCCGTCCTCGGCCCGGGCCAGCTCGTGCGGGATGGCCTCGACGACATGGCGGGCGAGGAAGCCCGGCTGCTCTCGCGCGAGTCGCTCGCCGGCCTTCCCGTGCAGCCACAGTCCCCACATCGCTGCCTGCTCGGGCGACGCACCACGACCCACCAGCCCCGCGACGGCGCCGGCCTTGACATCCCCCGAGCCGGCCGTGGCCAAGGCCGTGGGTCCGGCTTCGGAGCACCACGCCTCGCCGCCGGGAGCCACCACGTAGGAGACGCCGGTGCCGCTGAGCACGACGGCGCCGGTCTGGTCGGCGAGCTCACGGGCCGCGCCGAGCAGGTCCTGCTCGACGTCCTCCTCAGGCCGCTCGAGCATCGCGGCGAGCTCCGTCGTGTTCGGGGTGAGCACCACCCGACCGTTCAGGTGGCGGACCCCGTCGAGATGACCAGTGAGGTAGGCGGTCCCTAGGGCATCGATGACGAGAGGGACGTCCACACGCGGGATGATCTGCGACAGAAGGAGATCGGCGCATTCGGGATCCCCGAGCCCGGGGCCGAGGAGCACCACGTCCGCCGATGCCGCGAGCTCGACCACCCGGTCGGCCCCATCCACGGCCAGCTCGCCGTTGTCGAGGATCGGGAGCCCCTCGACGAAGGCCTCGGGAAGGGCCGCGGCGACCGCCGCCGCCGTGTCGCGTGCCGTCGCGACCTGCACCTTGCCGGCCCCGAGGCGCAGGGCGGTCTCTGCGGCGAGCAGGACGGCCCCGGGAGTCTGGCGGGCTCCCCCGACGACCAGTACCGTCCCGCGCTCGGACTTGTCGCCGTCCGTCGAGGGCAGGGGCCTGGTCCGCAGCAGCTCATGGTCGATGATGACTGGTTTCTCGGGTGTCATGTCAGGTCGTCCTTCGCTCGTCGTCAGCTGTGCTCGTCGGGGGCTCGTGCGTCTCCTCGACCTCGGACGTCTCGAGGTGCCGGCTGTCCGCGAAGGTCACCAGCTCGAGCGATCCGCCACCCTCTCGGCGGTACCGCGTCAGGGAGCAGTTGCCGAGCGGCTCGTTCCGGTCGAGGTCGAGCAGGGCGCGCTCGTCCAGCCCCTCGAGCACGAGCCGGAAGCTCATGATCACGGCCTGGTGGGTGAACACCCAGACGCGCTGGTCCGCGTAGAGCTGGCCGAGGTCGCGGACGACATGACGCACGCGCAGCGCGACGTCCGTCCAGCTCTCACCGCCGGGAGGGCGGTAGTAGAACTTGCCCAGCCGCGCTCGGCGCTGCGCCTCCTCCGGGAGGGTCTCCCGGATGCCGACACCGGTCAGTCCGTCAAGAATGCCGAGGTCGCGCTCGCGGAGCCGTTCGTCGAGCACCGGGTCCAGCTGGGCCGTCGAGGCGACGATGTGCGCGGTGGTGGCGGCCCGAGCGTAGGGAGAGGTGAGGACGACGTCCGGCGGCCGCGCCTCGCTGCGCGCGACGTGCCGGGCGAGCACCCTCGCCTGGTGCTCCCCGCGCTCCGACAGGGGCGTGTCCGGGTCGCGGGTGTCCAGGTCGAGCCGCCCGGCGCCCCGCCGGCGCGCATCCGCGTCCGCCACGTTGCCGACGCTCTCACCGTGGCGCACGAGCACGAGCTCCTCGACCTGCATCCCCGCCGCCCCTCCTGACCGGTTGGTCCGTTCGAGCGACACGCGGCCTCCTTTGCTGATCTGCCGTGCCGGCGTCGCGCCGGCCTCTGGCTAAGGGGTACCCACCGGGGGCCGCCCCAAGCCGCAGCTCGTTGAGGACCGCCGGCAATGGGTACGAGGAACCACGAAGCGGCGGGCGCGCGGCGCCGGTCGCCTTCCCGTTCGCCGCACCCACTCGAAGGAGCTCACATGTCCACAGACGCCATCGTCCTGCTCAAGGAGGACCACCAGGAGGTCCGCAAGCAGTTCCGTGCCTTCCGAAAGTCCGGACAGACCGCGGTGCAGAAGCAGGGGATCGTCGACACGATCCTGGAGCTGCTCATCGTGCACACCTACATCGAGAACGAGGTCATGTACCCGCGGGTGCGCGAGCTCCTGCCCGACCTCGAGGACGACGTGCTCGAGTCATACGAGGAGCACCACGTCGCGGACGTGCTGTGTGTGGAGCTCGCCGCCATGGACGCCACGGACGAGCGCTTCGACGCCAAGACCACCGTGCTCATGGAGAACGTCGAGCACCACATGGAGGAGGAGGAGCAGGACTGGTTCCCCAAGGTGCGCGAGGGGCTCGGTCGCAAGCAGCTCCAGGAGCTCGGCGAGGAGCTGCTCGACGCCAGGAAGCGAGCTCCACGCCGCCCCGAGCAGCCGAGCGCCATGAAGAAGGCGATCGACGCGGTGGTCTCCTGATGAGCGGCCAGATCCCAGCCGTCCCCATCGAGACGGAGCCCCAGAGCCCCTGCGACTGCGCGAACTGCCCGGACGGCTGCACGTGCGACTCGTGCAGCTGTGACGACTGCACGTGCTCGAACTGCAGCCACTCAGCCTGAGCCGTGCATGACGAGTCCCCGGGTGAATGCACCCGGGGACTCGACAGACCCTGCTCCCTTCGACACCCACCTCCTTCACGTCGTTTGCGCCGTTCGAGCGCCGACCGGGGGCGAGCGCTGCCGGCCCGGCAACCTCGACGGCCTCAGGCTGGGACGACACCCACGGCATACGAAGTCGTGAGGAAGAGCTTCGGCGGGGCCCCACGTGCCACCTCCTCGCGGGACGGCGGTCGGTGGCGACCAGCCTGCCGCGATGATGGCTTCGAACTCCGCGGCGAGCAGCTCCTCGTCGGCGCACACGAGCGCCATGAACTCCTCGTCGACATCCGCACCGCGGAGGTGGCCGTCACGGGCGAGCGGCGTGATCACGGCGGCACCGCTCTCAGCTCGTGATGGCTTGCCGCTCGTCCTGGTGCGCGATCTCGATCTTTCGGGGCTTGGCCCGCTCCGCCACCGGGATCGACAGGGAGAGCACGCCGGAGTCGTAGCTGGCCTGGATGCGGTCGGTGTCGAGGCTGTCACCCAGGACGAGCTGCCGGCTGAACACCCCCCTCGGCCGCTCGGCGGCGATGAGGTCGGCGTCGCTCGCCCGGGTCGGGCGCTCGGCCCTGACGGTGACGACGTTCCGTTCGACGTCGAGGTCGATCGAGGACGGGTCGACACCCGGTAGGTCGAGCTCGACACGGAAGGTGTCTCCGTCACGCCAGGCATCCATCGGCATGGCCGACGGGCGGGCGAGGGTTCCGGCCGTTCCGAGGGCCAGCTGGGCCATCCTGTCCAGGTCACGGAAGGGGTCACGGAAGGGGTCGGTGCGCATCAGCATCGTCTTCACCTCCATCGATCTCGGTGATGCTCCAGGGTGGCCATGAGCGCTTGGGTGCGATCTATGGCATGCGCTATAGATTTCTTTTAGCACCGATGACATGATCGATGCAAGAGGCCACGACCGGGTTCGCAGAGGAGGTGAGTGCTCGTGCCGAGCGGAACCACTCCGGACGCCGACCGCGGGGTCTACGGCATCTCCGTGGCCGCGGAGCTCGTCGGGATGGAGGCGCAGAGCCTGCGGCTGTACGAGGCACGAGGAATGCTCACACCGGACCGCACGGACGGCGGCACTCGGCGCTACAGCGCCAACGACCTGTTGCGTCTGCGCCGTATCGCCGATCTCATGGCCACCGGTGTCAACCTCACCGGCATCGGGATGCTGCTCGACCTGCAGGACGAGAACCGACGCCTGCGCAGGGAGATCGAGGACGGCGGGGTCCAGGTCGGAGGAGCTGACTGACGCACCTCGCCCGCAGAACCAGCTGCGGCTCGTTCGGTGCTCTCGTCGGTCAGACGATGTCGAGGTCCCGGTCGTCGCCGGTGATGGCCATGACGCGTCGGACCCCTGCCGGCACGTGGTGCAGAGTGAGTCGCCGACCCTCGCCGCGGAACGTCCGGTGCAATGCGGTGAGGGCTCTCAGTCCCGCGGCGTCGCAGAAGGTCACCGCGGAGAGGTCGATGACCAGGTGTTCTCGTGAGTCCAGACGCAGCAGCACGACCCATCGCGTCAGATCGGCAACGGTCGCGATGTCGAGCTCGCCGCAGAGACGCACTCGTGCCGCGCCACCGTCCGATTCGGCGGTATCGAGCCACAGCTGGGTGCGCACATCCGCCTGCAGAACGGACGGCGGGTAGGGCCAGCTGGGGAACATGGGACACGCTGCCTTCGCGAGGCAGAACGCTTGTGATCGACCCCGGGATCGGAATGCGCCGGGAACGACAGTGCCTTGGATGACAGGGTGCGAGGAACTCTCGGTGCTGCCACGATACGCGCCGCCTGACCGTCTCGGGCGAAACTTCCCGAAACGTGACACCCGGCCCGGAACCGCGCCCTGTGCCGGATGCCCGCAATGGCTGCTGACCCGTGCCGCGGTGAACTAGGCTCCGAGCATGAGTCGGGCGGCTGCTCCTCGCAGGCTGACGGCACGGTTCTGGCGGGGGCGGCGGTCCGCCGCCGTGGCCGGGATCGTGTTCGGGATTCTGCTGCTCGGTGCGCTGACGATGGTGCGGCTGGCTCTCTCGGACACCAGCATCACGTCGCTCCAGTCCGACTCCTCGAAACGCGCGCTCATCGGGCTGGGCCTCAACCTCGTCCCGTTCGCGGGCATCGCGTTCCTCTGGTTCATCGGCGTGGTGCGCGACCAGCTGGGCGATGTCGAGGACCGCCTCTTCTCGACCGTCTTCCTCGGCAGCGGACTGCTTTTCCTCGCAATGCTTTTCGTCGGTTCGGTGACCACGGGCACGGTGATGTCGCTCGTCGCCGCGCAGAACCCGAGCGCCGAGCTGTTCGACTACGGCCGCGTGACCACCCAGGGACTCATCTCGGTCTACGCGCTGCGGATGGCCGCGGTCTTCACGCTCTCGGTGAGCACCGTCGGCATGCGGACCGGGGCGCTCCCCCGCTGGGTGGTCTACAGCGGCTACGTCGTCGCGCTGGGGCTGATGGTGGCGGCCGGGGAACACAAGTGGGTGCAGCTCATCTTCCCGGCCTGGGTGCTCATGGTGAGTGTCGTGATCCTGGTGACCTCTCCGGCCGATCGCGACACGGTCACCTAGCGACCCCGCGCTCGTCGCACGGCGGGTCGGCCGTGATGCCGACGACCTGGAGCTGGGTGTCCATCAGGCGAAGCGTGCGCTGCATCTCCGTCGGTCGCAGCGTCCCGACGCCCGTGCCGTACGGGTGGTTGAAGAACACCACGAGCAGCATGAGCACGGCGATGACCACCGTCACGCTGGCCATCATCACCCCCTGCGTGAGCGCCCGTTCCCCGCTGTCGGCGAAGAACAGCATGAAGCCGAAGATGGCGAGGCTGAGCAGGCCTAGCGCGATCCACAGGGGCACAGGAATGATCCCATCGGCGGAGTGCAGGCGGGCGTCGCGCGCCGCCTGCCGCTGGGTCGTCTCGTCCATCCACCGGTCGTATGCCGACTGCTCGGTCGCCGTCCTCGGCTGCACGGACTTGATGGTGAGGAACATGCGGGCACCCCACGGGTTGACCGTGTCCCCGATCGTGCCCGCGTCCACCGCATCCCACTCGGCTCCCGCGACGGACCGCGCGTAGCAGACGAGCTCGCCCGTGAGCCGGCCCGAGACGTCGGCGGGGAGGAACTGGGCGGTCTGGGTCATCTGGGCGACGATCGTGGCCTCGGTCGCCGCTCCTGCCCGCGAGTTGTCGTACGACTGGAACGCCAGGAAGATGATGAAGCCGAGCAGCACCGAGAATCCGGTCGCGAGGACGCCGAAGACCCCTGCAGCGCGGTCGCCGTCACTGAAGTAGCCGCCCACCGGGGCCGTACGACGCACCAACAGCATGGCGGTCACCGTCGACGCCGTGACGGCGACGACGATGAGCAGTCCCCAGAGGAGGTTCACCGGCGATCGGGCGCGGTCGTGAGATCCATGGGTGAAGTCTGTGGGCTCCCCTGCCTCTCCGTCAGCACATCGGCGCGAAACACCGTGCGGCATGTCGGCATCGACCACTTCTTCTCGAAGTTCCCCGGTGAGTGGTGCGACCACCCCCGCACCTCACGAGCCGTCGGGAGCACCGCCATGTCTGGCCAGCTGCAGCCAGGTCTCGACGACGGTGTCGGGGTTGAGCGACATCGACTCGATACCCTGGTCGAGCAGCCACTCCGCGAGGTCGGGGTGGTCCGACGGACCCTGCCCGCAGATACCGACGTACTTGCCCCGGTCGCGGCAGGCCTTGATGGCCATGGCGAGCATCTTCTTGACCGCCGGGTCTCGCTCGTCGAACGAGCCGGCGACGAGCGCGCTGTCACGGTCGAGGCCGAGCGTCAGCTGGGTCATGTCGTTCGAGCCGATGGAGAAGCCGTCGAAGTGGTCGAGGAACTCGTCGGCGTTGACGGCGTTGCTCGGGATCTCGCACATCATGACGACCTGCAGGTCGTTGTCGCCGCGGACCAGGCCGTGCGAGGCGAGCAGGTCGATGACGCCCTCACCCTCGGCGACGGTGCGCACGAACGGGATCATGATCTTGACGTTGGTCAGGCCCATCTCGTCCCGGACGAACTTCAACGCTTCGCACTCCATCGCGAAGCACTCGGCGAAGTCGGCCGAGAGATACCGCGCGGCGCCGCGGTAGCCGATCATCGGGTTCTCCTCGTGAGGCTCATAGCGCTCGCCACCGAGCAGGCCTGCGTACTCGTTCGACTTGAAGTCCGACATCCGCACGATGACCGGCTCGGGTGCGAAGGCGGCTGCGATCGTCGCGACGCCCTCGGCGACGCGCTGCACGAAGAACTCCCGCGGGCCGGCATACGCGGCGATGTGCGCCTCGATCTCGGCCTTGAGGGCGGGCTCCTGGTCGTCGAGCTCGAGCAGCGCCTTGGGATGGATCCCGATCTGTCGGTTGATGATGAACTCGAGCCGCGCGAGACCGACGCCCTTGTTGGGCAGCCGGGAGAACTCGAACGCCTGCTCCGGCGTGCCGACGTTCATCATCAGCTTGACCGGCAGCTCGGGCATGTTGTCGAGCTCGGTCTCGGTGACCGTGAACTCACGCAGCCCCTCGTAGACGAAACCGGTGTCGCCTTCGGCGCACGAGACCGTCACGTCCTGTCCGTCGGCGAGAGTCCTTGTGGCAGAGCCACTTCCGACCACGGCCGGGATCCCGAGCTCGCGGGCGATGATCGCCGCGTGGCAGGTGCGTCCCCCTCGGTTGGTGACGATGGCGCTCGCCCGCTTCATGATCGGCTCCCAGTCCGGGTCGGTCATGTCGGCGACGAGGACCTCGCCCGCCTGGAAGTCGTGCATCGCGTCGATGGACTCGAGCACGCGCACCGCGCCCGCGCCGATCTTCTGCCCGATCGCACGGCCCTCCACGATCACGGGCCCGCGCTCGTCCATGCGGAACCGTCGCAGCGTCGAGCCCGTCTGGCGCGACTGCACCGTCTCCGGGCGGGCCTGCAGGATGTAGAGGCCGCCATCAACGCCGTCCTTGCCCCACTCGATGTCCATCGGGCGGCCGTAGTGCTCCTCGATCCGCAGCGCGTGCCGGGCCAGCTCGGTGACGTCCTCGTCGGTGATCGACAGCAGTGGCCGCTGCTCCTCGGGCACCGGTACGAACTCGATGGTGCGCCCCACGCTGGCGTCTTCGGTGTAGACCATCTTCGTCGCCTTGCCGCCCACGCCGCGCTTGAGAATGGCCGGGCGGCCCTCCCGCAGCGCCGGCTTGTAGACGTAGAACTCATCGGGGTTGACGGCACCCTGCACGACCGCCTCGCCGAGCCCGTAGCTGCTCGTGATGAAGACGGCGTCGCGGAAGCCGGACTCGGTGTCCATGGTGAACATGACGCCGGATGCGCCGACGTCCGAGCGGACCATCCGCTGGATGCCGGCCGACAGGGCCACGACGGAGTGGTCGAAGTCGCTGTGCACGCGGTAGGCGATCGCGCGGTCGTTGTAGAGCGAGGCGAAGACGAGCTTGATCGCGTGCAGGATGTTGTCGATGCCGCGCACGTTGAGGAAGGTCTCCTGCTGCCCGGCGAACGACGCGTCCGGCAGGTCCTCCGCGGTCGCGCTCGAGCGCACGGCGAAACTGACGTCGTCGCCGCTGTCGCCGACGAGCTGGTCGTATGCCGTGCGGATGTCGCTCTCGAGGTCGGCCGGGAACGCCTGCTTCTCGACCTGCTCACGGATGCCGGCGCCCACCTCTGCGAGCTTGCGGGTGTCGTCGACGTCGAGGTCGGACAGCATGGCGTTGATGCGGTCGGCGAGGCCGTCCTCGGCGAGGAAACGGCGGTACGCCTCCGCCGTCGTCGCGAAGCCGTCGGGCACCGTCACCCCGGCCTTGGACAGGTGCTGGACCATCTCACCGAGGGAGGCGTTCTTGCCCCCGACCAGCTCCACATCGCCCAGTCCGAGGTCGGCGAACCTCATCACGTTCTCGGTCACAACAGGTCCTTCCGGTAGGTGGTGCGGGTCGTGCGACTCAGGGGTCGGGTGGGGTCGCGTGGGGTCGAGTGCTCTGTGGCTGGCCGTCAGCCGTTGCCGAGGCGTCGGCTCTGCATGATGACGGCCGCGATCTCCTCGACGGACATCGCGGAGGAGTTGACGACGGGGACCTTGTGGGCGCGGTACATCGCCTCGGCGCGGCGGAGCTCATAGCTGCACTGTGCGAGGCTCGCGTAGCGCGAGCCCGGGCGGCGTTCGCCGCGCACCTGGCTCAGGCGCGCGGCGGTGGACAGCAGCCCGAAGCACTTGGCGGCATACGGCCGGACGGGCCGCGGGAGGTCGCTCGAGTCGAAGTCCTCCTCGACGAGCGGATAGTTCGCGACCTTGATGCCGTGCTGCAGGGCGAGGTAGATCGACGTCGGCGTCTTGCCGCAGCGCGAGGGCGCGATGAGGATCAGCTGCGCCTGCTCGAGGTTGCGCATGCTCTGGCCGTCGTCGTGCTCCATGGCGTACTCGACAGCCCGCATCCGCGCCTCGTAGCGGCCGAGGTCACCGACGCCGTGCAGGGATCCGACATGGCGGGCGGCGTTGACGTGCAGCACGTGCTCCACCGTGGCCAGGTGCGAGCCGAAGAGGTCGATGAAGGCGCAGCTCGTCGTCTGCAGCTCGGCCCGGATCTCCTCGTCCGAGACGGTGGAGAAGACGAGCGGCGTCACCGCCTCGGTCATGGCCGCATCGAGCTCGGCGACGACCTCAGATGCCCGCGCCACGCTCGTGATGAACGGGATCTTGCGCCGCGTGAAGCTGACCGTCGGGAACTGCTGGAGCATCATGTTGCCGAGCGTCTCCGCAGAGATGCCGGTGCCACCGGCGAGGAAGAAGGCCGGGGTGGGCAGGGGGGAGGACGCGGGCGTCGTCGTTGAGGCCACGAGAGGAACTGTGGCACACCGTGACACACGACTCGTGCTGCGCACGCCACCGATGTGACCCACGACTCAGTGGACTTCCAGCGGTCGAGACCGGCGCGGTCCCCGCCGCACTCGCGACACGGATGCGGAGCCGGCGCAGTCTCGGGATGGGGATGCGGTAGCCCACTGCGACGGCGGCACTGCGGGCTGACGAGACGCAGCAACTGAACCTCTGAAACCCCACAGCCCGAGCAGAAGCCGCGGCGACGTCCTGTCATGCCGGTGGGCGGCGTGAGTGTCAGGCAGGGTGTCGGACCGCGTGACGGACGTAGACCACGCCGTTGTCGAATCGTCGAAGGTCGAGCAGCTCGAGGTCGAGTCGTACACCTCGAGGCAGCGCCGGCTTGCCGCCGCCGACGAGGACCGGGCACAGCAGCAGCACGCACTCGTCGACCAAGCCGTGCCGGAAGGCCTCGGCCGCGATCCCCGCGCCTCCGATGCTCAGGTCCGAGCCGGAGGTCTCCTTGAGCCGTCGTACCGCCTCGGGCTCGAACTGCCGCTCGATCCTCGTGCGCGCGGTCGACACGTCGGTGAGTGAGGTGGAGTAGACGACCTTGTCGGCGTCACGCCAGATCTCGGCGTACTCGCGGACCACCTGTGGCTCGTTCGTCAACCAGTCGTCGCTCTCCCACACGCGCATCGCCTCGTACATGCGTCGCCCGTAGAGCGACGTGCCGATGTGCCGCTCGTGCTCGTTCCAGAACTCGTGCACGGCCCGGTCCGGCACCGACCAGTCGAACGAACCCTTCTCGTCCTCGAGGAAGCCGTCGAGCGAGATGTTGGCCGCGTAGATCAACTTGCCCATGGAGCCCCTCCGCCCAGACGCGGGCAACAACGTGCGACGTGACAGACCCAGTCAACAACATCGACCCCGAGATCGGTGGCCCAGGCAGCTCATGGGCTTCCCGACGAAGCCCACCCCTTCGGCGTCAACCATCGGCCAAACGCCCTGGCGCAGCACCTGATTTGGCGGAAGCGCTGACGGCGTCAAGAGTGCGAGCAAGGCTTGACCTGGGCTCCCCGGTTTGCCGAGGAGTGGCCAGGTCGGCGGTTGACACGTCGACGGCGCGACATGCCATACGGAGTGCGTGATGTCGGAAGGTGGGCCCACGGGCGTCGACACGGGGCGGAGCGATTCCCTGCTCTCCAAGAGCCGCCTGATGATGGTCCTGGAGGCCTTCGCCGCCGCTCCGGCGGACGCGGAGACACCACATCTGGTGATCTCGCAAGCAGTGGCAGCACTGCACGCAGCTGGCGGCGTGGTCGCTCTCGTGAACGGCGACACCGTCGAACCACTGGCCACCCGGGGCTACACCCAGTCGGAGCAGGATGCGTGCGGACCCTTGCGGATCGGCGACCTGTCCCTGCCCCTGACCTGGGCAGCGACGACCGGGGAGCCCGTGTGGCTGACCTCGCAGGCGGAGACCGCACGACAGTTCCCGCGCGTCGTCGAGCTGGTGTCCCGCGACGAGCGGGCGTCTGCGGTGGTCCCGCTGCGAGCCGCAGGATCCCTGCTCGGTGTGCTGGGAATCAGCTGGCTCGAGCCGCACACGTTCAGCCCGTCGGACCGTGAGCTGCTGCTGGCGTTGGCCGACATCTGCGCACTGCATCTGCAGCACTGGCGCCGCCACGAGCACGAAAGCGCCACCGAAGACCCCTCCGCCGCTCGGCCGCTGGCACCGGCGGTCGCGCTGGCGCCGCTCGTGCAGGCGTTGATCGGGTCGGACACGATCGAGGACCTGGCGCGCGCCATCGCCGAGCAAGGCGCCGCGGCCGTCGGTGCCGCGTTCTCCAACATCGCCGTGCTGGTGCCCGGCGCAGCCGGGGACACCGCGCGGCTCTACCACCTGTCCACCTTGGTGCCGCAGGTCGCGCAGCGCTACCAGCGCATCCCCGTTGACGGTTCCACGCCTCTCGGCGCGGCCATGTCCGGGCGCGGCGAGGTGTGGCTCAGCGACCTCGCTCAGGTGGGGGCCCAGTTTCCGGCTCTGCTGGCCGACACCGCGGCAGCAGGGCTGGCCGCAACCGCGTCACTGGCAGTCGCCGGCCGAGAAGGCCAGGTGATCGGCGCGCTCGGGCTGGGCTGGGAAGCTCCACAGACCTTCCCGGCGGCGCAGCGCGACGAGCTCCGAATATTTGCCAGGCTCGTCGCAGACGCGCTCGTGCGGGCGCAGCTGCTGGCCACCGAACGCAAAGCGCTGGGGCGGTCCGAGCGGCTGCACCGCATCCTCAGCGCACTGGTCGCCTCTGCCTCGCTCAGCGACGTCACGGAAGCGGTGTTCCTCTACGGCACCGCCCCGTATGACGCGGCTGCCGCACGGCTGGCGCTCGTCGACGAACAGCACTCCGACGCGCTCGTCACCATCGCCGCGGTCGGGCTGCCGGACGAGGTCGAAGCCCTCTGGCATCCCGCCCCGGGCTCGACACCCTCGCCGCTGTCCGACGCACGCGTCAGCGTGACCACGGTCTATCTGCCCGCCCTGACCGACAGGGCCGTACCCGACCAGGACGCACGCGCTGCGCTGGCACGAGCCGGCTTGCGGTGCTGGCTCGGTGTGCCCCTGCGCAGCGGGTCGCACACGCTCGGGGCCCTCGTGCTGGCCTTCTCGGAGGAGAACGCGCTCGGACCCACCGACCTGACGGCGCTGTCCGACCTGGGCGCCGCGCTCTCGGAGGCCATCAGCCGCGCCGTCGAACGCGACAGCGACCACAACCTGGCAGTGCTGGTGCAGCGAAGTCTTCTGGCCGAGCCCCTGCCCGACCTCTCCGGAGTGCAGGTCAGCGCGCGGTACCTTCCCGCTGACGCCCGCTACGGCATCGGCGGCGACTGGTACGACGCCATGCCGCTTGCCGACGGCAGGACCCTGCTCATGATCGGGGACGTCGCCGGTCATGACGCCCGTGCGGCTGTGGCCATGGGCCAGATCCGCGCTGCAGCCCGTGCGTTGGCCCCCACCCACGAGCCGGCCAGGCTGCTCGAGGCGCTGGACCGGTTCGTCACAGCCACATCCGGCCAGACGATGGTGACGGCTGCCGCCGTACTCCTGGACCCCCGACGCGGCAGCCTGACCTACTCGCTCGCGGGCCATCCACCCCCGCTGCTGCGGGAACCCGGCTCGACCGCCACTCCCCTGGACCGCGTGGACCCACCCTTGGGCATGTTGGTCGCCACCCGCGCGCAACACACCGTTGCGCTGGTGCCGGGCAGCACCTTGGTCCTCTACACCGACGGACTCGTCGAGCGTCGCGGCGAGCCCCTCGACGCCGGACTGCAACGCCTCGCGGCCGCCGTCGACGACAGCCCCGCGGCCACTGCCGACCACCTGTGCGCCACCGTGCTCAACAGGTGCTTGCGCAACCTGCCGCGCCGGGACGACACGGCCGTCATCTGCGCCGTCATCGATCCTCTCGAGCCACCGAACTGACGGTCCTTTCCTGCGAGGCTTGTCAGGCCACCCTCGCAACCTCCGGGATGCGCGGCCTGCGTCACGGCCGGTATTGCCTTCGGGTTGAGGGCGGCGTCAACCCAACATCAACCTCGGCGCCGACGACGCGGAGCGTACGTCCCACGCAGCCTTGAGGCATGGCTCTTACTGACTACCTCATCAACGCGGTCTTCCTCCTCGTCGTGCTGCGCCAGGTCCGGGAACGGCGCCTCGACGCGCGCAGCATCATTGCCCCGATGGCCCTCGTCGTCTTCGTCGCCACGCACTACGTCCACTCCATCCCAACCGGCGGTTCCGACCTCGCCCTGGTTCTGACCCTGACCCTGCTCGGCCTGGGCCTGGGTGTCCTGTGCGGATACGCCACCCACGTCCGGGCCAACCCCGACGGCACGCGGTTCGCCCGGGTCGGCCCCGTCGCGGCGACACTGCTGCTGATCGGCATCAGCGCCCGGCTGGTCTTCGTCTACGCCCTCGAGCACGGCGCCGGACCTGCCATCCGCGACTTCAGCATCGTCCACCAGATCAGCGCCGCAGCCTGGCCGCTCGCCCTGGTCTCGATGGCCTTGTGCGAGGTCACCGCACGGCTGCTCATCGTCCAGATCCGCGGGCAGCGACTCGTGCCGCGACCGGCGACCGCTGTCGCGGTGTCCGGCCCCCACTCCTGACACGCCGACGCTGTCTCTCGCGCACAGGGTCCTTCTCGGGCTCGCTTACGTGGGCCCGAAGAGGTTCCATGGACCTAGGGACACCCACCCCGGACCTCCCCCGGCGCGCGGCCCCAAGGGTCAGCGAGGTGACGACCATGACCACCGACCTAGGCAGGCCGAGCAACAGGGCCGCTGACGCTGAAGCCACTGCGCACGAACGGCTGCGCCACCAGCGTGACCTGCTCCGACCGCTGGGATGGGCTGTCATCGCGGTGGTCACCGCCACCGCGATGACGACCCCGCAGACACCCAACCTGCGCGGGGGCCCGGCCGTCGTGACGTTCGCTCTCGCGGGGTATGCCGCCACCACCGCGATCGCGATCAGCGGCCGGTTCCTCGACCAGCCGCGCGCTGTCCAGGTCGCCGTCATCGCCGTCATGGGCGCGACCGGGGTGGGCCTCGTCGTGCTCCAGCCGCGCGGTGCCACCGGGCTCGCCGTCGGCGCCGCGGTGTGGATGGCGATCACGCGTCTGCCACTCACCCTCGGGGTCGTACTGGCCGTGGCCCTCACCCTGGGGCAGAACGTAGCCGCGTTGCGCGGCGGCGCGACGACCGCAGCAGTGCTCGCCGCCACCCTGCTCAACGCCCTGCTGGGACTGGTCGCCTACGTGGTGAGCGCCGCACGCGCAGCCCAGAACCGGACCGAGCTGCTCCTCGCCCAGCTGGCTGACGCCCAGGACGAGCAGGCGCGCGCCGCGACGCTCGCCGAACGCGGCCGAATCGCCGCTGAGCTCCATGACGTGCTGGCTCACTGCCTTTCCGGTGCCGCGATCCAGCTGCAGGGCGCCCGGATCCTCGCCGCCCGTGAGTCCGCCGGCGCGCCAGTGCGGGAGGCGATCGAGCGGGCCAGCAATCTGGTCAACGATGGTCTCGTGAACGCCCGCGCGGCCGTCGGGGCGCTACGCGGGGAACCACTGCCCGGCGTCGCCGACCTCGACCGCCTCGTCGCGGGCTTCCGACGCGACTTCGGCGTGCCAGCGTCGCTGACCGTGCAGGGCCGGCCTCACCCCCTGGCCGCCGAAACAGACCTACTCCTGTATCGCGCGGCGCAGGAGGCCCTGACCAACATCGCCCGGTACGCCCCCGGGGTCCCCGCCTTCGTATCGCTGCACTACCAGAGCGATCGCACCTGTCTCACGGTGCGGAACCAGGCCTCCGGTCCTCACGCGTCTGGCTCGTCGATCCCTGCCCCGCCCGGCCTGGCGACCGTTGGCGGCGGCCACGGACTCGCCGGGCTCAGCGAACGCCTCGAGCCCCTGGGCGGCAGCCTGCACGCCGGGCCTCGCCCGGACGGGTGGCAGGTGGACGTCGAGGTGCCGGCATGACCCTGAACCCGCTGCGGGTCGTCGTCGCCGACGACCAACGTGTCGTACGCGAAGGCTTGGCCATGCTCATCGGCCTCCTTGACGGGATCGAGGTCGTCGCCACCGCCGTCGACGGCCTCGACGCGGTCGAGCAGGCCCTGCTGCACCGGCCCGACGTCGTGGTGATGGACCTGCGAATGCCCGCCCTGGACGGCGCGCAGGCCACCGCCCGAATCCGTTCGGAGCTGCCGCACACCCAAGTGCTCGTCCTGACGACGTATGCCGACGACGACGCCCTGTTCCCGGCGCTTCGGGCAGGTGCGCGTGGCTACCTCACCAAGGACGCCAGCGCGGAAGAGATCGAGCAGGCCCTGTCCGCCCTGGCCCGGGGCCAGACCCACCTCGCCGCGCAGATCCAGCAGCGTCTCGTGGATGCCACCCTCGACGCGAACGCGGCACCCAAGGAAGCCGCCTCGATCGCGGGCTTACCCGACGGGCTCTCCCCCCGCGAGGCCGAAGTGCTCGCCCTCATTGCTGCCGGCCTGTCCAACACCGACATCGCCCGTGAACTCGTCCTGAGCAACGCCACCATCAAGACCCACGTCAACCACATCTTCGCCAAGATCGGCGCCCGCGACCGCGCGCAAGCCGTCCACTACGCATACGACCGAGGCATCACCTGACGAGACCTTGCTTCCGTTCCGCAACGAGGCGTCCGTCAGCGCCTGGGTTCACAGCGTGCGACAACTGCAAGAGACGTCCAGTTCTCGTGTTGCGGCCGTTCACCAGACGTTGATGCCGGGGGCCGAGATGATGAGGGGGACGCCGCAGGCCCCACCTTCCCTCCCGGAGAGGGGCGAAAAGCGGCGCCGACGCGCCCGGGAGGGCAGCAGTGCCGGCGCGCCAGGGCGCTGCCGTCGAGGACTCCCCCTACCGGATGGCAGCGCCCGCGCCAGCCAGATGCCCACCTCCCGACGCGGGCCTGACCCGTGGACATCCGCGGTGGCAGGACCTGCCGCCGAAACCGCACACACCAGTGAAGACACCCGGCCCCTCCACCCCTCTGAGCCACGGGACTGCTCGGCGTACCGTTTGCCTGAACCGGACCCAATCCCTGGGGAGGCTCGATGCGGTCCTTCACTGATCCAGGCGACCGCCTGGTCGGGCGCTGGAACACCCAGGGATCCCATCCGCTGCTACCGGGCGAAGACATCACGGGCCAGGCGACGTTCGAGTGGCTGGACAGGCACACATTCCTGATCTGGCGCTCGCACCACGACCATCCGCAGATCCCCGACGCCATCTCAGTCATCGGCTCCATCGACGACCAGCTGCTCATGCACTACTTCGACCACCGTGGTGTGCACCGGGTGTAAGAGGTTGCCTTCGACAGTGACCAGTGGCGGTACTGGCGCAACGATCCGGGTTTCCAGCAGTCATTCACTGCCGAGTTCGGCGGTGCCGGAGACACCATGACCGGACAGGGGCGGATGAACCGGGACGACGCAGGCTGGGAGGACGACCTGTCCCTCATCTACCAGCGCCGCGCCCCCGGATGACCAGCAGCTGCCTTCGTCGGGACGTGATCATCCCCGCCCGGACCCGGGGCCGAGCGATGCGTCCAGGAAGCCGAGGACTCGCTTCTTCCATGCCTCCGGGGCCGCTTGCAGAGCAGCCGTGTGTCCGGCCCCCGGCACCGTCCAGACCTGCACCGCGTCAGGCGCGGCCCGTTCGAGGAATTCGGCAGCGAGCCGCTCGGTGTCCACCGTCCCGGCGGTGATCAGCAACATCGGGGTCGGGGTACCGTCCGCCTGGGCATCCACCACGGAGTCACTCAGCGGCATCGGCTCGGGGGCATCGCTGAGCAGCCCGGCGACGGCATACGTCCCCCAGTCGATCCCACGCTGGATCTGACCGCGGACGCCGTACGCGGCCAGGTATGCCTTGTCGGCAGCCACCCGGGCGGTCGCTCCCTCCGCGACGACAGCCCGCACTCGAGGGTCGGCTCCGGCAGCGCCGATGGCCACCTCGCCTCCCATCGACAGGCCCACGACCGCGATGCGCCCGGTCGCCCCCGGTCGACGGGCGAGGAAGTCCACGGCGGCGGCGACGTCCCGCTCGCCGTACCAGCCGAAGTCCATGGCCCGACCCCCACTGTTGCCGTGGCCTCGAGGGTCCAGCAGGAGCACCCCGTAACCGTGCGACCCCAGCACTCCGGCCTGCGCGAGCACGTCCGTCCGGGTCGACCCCGAACCGGGCAGCAGCACCACCGCAGCCTGGTTGTCACCCGGCACCCACCACGACGCCAGGTCAACTCCGTCGGAGGTGTGCAAGGTCAGCGACTCGCAGCGCAGCCCCACGTCCGAGGGGGTGCGCGTCCCCAGCGCGGAGCGGGCAGGGAAGGAGGCGGCCACGCCCTGGCCCACCGTCCACAGCGCCAGGAACGCAACCATCAGGAATGCCGGCACGGCCAGGACCCACCACCGCCGCCTCATCCGGTGGAGGAGTTGCAAGAGGCACCAACCGGCTGCCGCCACACCGATGACGACGCTGAGCACCCCGAGCCACGCGACCAGCCCACCTCCTTCCTTGTTCAGGCGGGGCAGTCCGAGGCCGACCCCGACCGACACCACGACCAGCGCGATGAGGCAACCCGCTCCCAGACCCACGGCCACGCCTGCTCGATGTCCCGGCGCAGGCGTCGACGCGCCCTCGGACGGGGCACCGTCTTGCGCGAATCGATCGTCGTCCGTCCTGGGGCTCATGCCGTTTGCACCAGCTTGGGTTGGAAGTACCGCTCTGTGCGCACGCGCTCCGCATCGAAACCGTTGGGCTTGGTCACCTTCGTGAGGCGTCGGCGTCTTGGCTTGCCGGCCACCGGCCACCGGTCACCGGTCACGGCGGGAGTTCGTCCTGCCATCCACCGTCGTCCTTCGCGCACGCGATGAGCAGGGCCGAAGGGCCTGTTCATGACAACCCCTTGACAACCTACAACCGTTCGGTTGTAGGTTTGGATCATGGACGCAACGGAAGAGGAACGGGCGGATGCCTGGTTCCACGCCCTGTCCGACCGCACTCGGCGCGACATCCTGCGCCGAGTGCTGGCGGGAGAGCACTCCGTCTCGACGCTCGCGGCGTCCTACGACATGACGTTCGCCGCGGTGCAGAAGCACGTCGCCGTGCTGGAGAAGGCAGGCCTGCTGACCAAGCGCCGCCAGGGGCGCGAGGCCCTGGCCAGCGGCGACGTGGCAGCGGTGCGGTCGGTGGCAGGAATGCTCGCGGAGCTGGAGTCCCTCTGGCGCGGCCGCATCGCGCGGATCGACGAGCTCATCGCCACGCCGCAGTCCCACCCCCAGCAGACGCCAGCCCCACACCACCCACAGAAGGACTGATCACCATGCCCGTCACCGACGTCTCGCACGACCTCGACACCCGGACCCTGACCATCGTCGCGGACTTCAACGGCCCGCCTAAGCGGATCTGGGAGATCTACGCGGACCCGCGTCAGCTCGAGCGGATCTGGGGACCCCCGACCTACCCCGCCACCTTCGTCGATCACGACCTCGTCCCCGGCGGCCGGATGAACTACTACATGACAAGCCCCGAGGACGAGAGGTTCTACGGCTACTGGGAGGTCGAGACCGTCGACGAGCCCAGCGGCTTCACCTTCGACGACGGCTTCGCGCTCGACGAGGAGTTCACCAAGAACCCCGACCTGCCCGTCGGCAAGAACGTCTTCTCCTTCGCAGAGCACGACGGAGGCACCCGTGCCACCTACGTGAGCACCTACGCCACCGCCGAGGCCCTGCAGAAGGTCCTCGACATGGGTGTCGTGGAGGGCGCCTCCTCGGCGATCAACCAGATCGACGACCTCGTCGCCACCTGACCGAACAGCGGTCGGGCCCGCGGCCAAGCAAAGCACCGCGCGTCACGCCCCCGACGTAGGGTCCGAGGGTGGAACCGGGACAGCCGAGTCGAACTGCAGTCTTTGTCTGTCAGGGCCGCGCGGTGGCCGACGGACGAGTAGGGGTAGGGCAGTTCGCTGACCCCGTGGCGGAGCGGTTGTTGTCCGAGGCCGAGCTGGTACCGGTACGGCTGGCGCGCCGCGGCGTGCTACCTGAAGACGGTCGCGAACGGATGGCGGTCCATTCGGTCAACGCGTGTGCCGTCGTGATGGCACCTCGCACCGTGCTCATCGACTCCGCGATCCGAAAAACGCTCGAGCAGAGCGGGGACTGGCAGGTCGTCCTCCTCGGGGCCGGACTCGACGCTCGGCCGTGGCGCCTGCCGGCGTTGCGCGGGATTCCGGTGTTCTCGGTGGATCACCCGGCGTCCCAGGCTGACCTGCGCCGACGTGCGGAGAACCTTCCTCCCCCGGTGTGCGACCTGCGGTTCGTGGCCGTAGACCTGGCCCAGCAGTCGCTCGGCTCGCTGCTGGCCGCCGCCGGGCACGACCCGCTCCTGCCCACCGCATGGGTCTCGGAAGGAGTCATCCCCTACCTCCGGCGCCCGCAGATCACGGCCACACTCGACGAGGTCACCGGCATCTCTGCCGCTGGGAGCATCCTCGTGGCCCAGTACCAGTCGCGCTCTCTGACGGCACAGGTTGGGCGGCGGCTCGCCGGCCTCGCCTCCCGACTGAGTGGCACGCCTTCACCGCTTGCCGGCGAACCCTGGAGGTCGCTGTGGTCCGAGGGACAGATCGCCACGCTCCTGCGCCATCACGGCTGGGTGGTTCTCAGCGACGTCAGTCTGCTCGAGAGCACGACTCGGCTGGGCATCCCGCACGGCAGCGCCAGGTCACTCGCAAACGGTCGGATCGCCGTTGCTCGTGTCGGAACCCGATCGAGCTGACGGCATCGAGATCGGGGGCTCCCAAAGTCAGGGGCCCTGAGAGTGGATGAGTCGGCCGATACGCCGGGGATTCCAGTAGCGGTTGCAGCCGTGCTGCCGTTGGCGCTCCACGCGTCTGAACCTGCGCAACCGCATGTTGGCGACGTCGACCCCGATGCCTCGGCGCGACGGTTCTCGACTTTTTCGGACCTTTGCGGACTAGATCGGGACCTCGATGACTTGCTGCGCCAAGTCGCGTCAGCGCCTCGACGCGTAGCACTCCCCCAACCGAGTCCTGCCTCCCGGGCGAGGCCATCGGGGCGGTCGCGCCGCACGCGGCCACGAAGGTACTCACGTGCCACTGCTCATTCGAGGAATCGTCCGGTCGCGGTTTCAGGGTCGAAGACGTCCTGTCTTGCCGATGACCGGACGTTGCCGATGTGCCGGTGTGCAGGGCCGGCACGCCTCGTCACCCCCGCGGGTCATCACGTCCAACGGTCCGGATTTGGTCACAGCAGCTTTCTGACCGATGGCTGCACAGTGTCTGCCTTGCCCAACGCGTCAATGGCTTTGACCACTGCCTTCGCGAAGGAACGCTGCCTCTTGCTTACCAGCAAGAAGTTGTTGGTGGGGCCGTCGCTGAAGTTGATCCACAACTCGCCGGGAGTCCCGTAACCCGGGCCACCGCCAGTAACCCTACGTGTCAGGCCGAGGTCAAATGTGCTCTTACGCCAAGGCGTTCGTGAGATGAGGATCTGCCCTCGCAGGGCCATCCGCCGCGGGGGCCGCACGATGGTCCCAAAGAGGGGGCCTGCGATGGCCACTGCTGCCGTTCCCAGAGCGTTCCAGGTGGACGTGGCGGCTATGAGACACGAAACAAGAACCCAGATGGTCCACCCGAGAATCCACCATCCGATGGCGGGGTCCCATGCCGAGGGTTCGCGGTCGGCCGCACCTGGAATCAAGCCATCCCCGTGCTGGGATTTGCCGT
Source organism: Terrabacter sp. 01T434 (assembly GCF_056398545.1). NCBI lineage: Bacteria > Bacillati > Actinomycetota > Actinomycetes > Micrococcales > Intrasporangiaceae > Terrabacter > Terrabacter sp. 01T434. Next base: position 23,687 of record NZ_JBFTPP010000004.1, on the reverse strand, counting down.
GCGCTCTGGGTAGCCCCATGCCTCGGGAGTATGCCAGCCGTCAACGGGGCACCTTGTACGCAAAGCCTTCAGGTACATCCGGTCCAGCCGCCGGTCAGCCGTGCCTGTGAGCCGTGGTCGAATGACCGAAGGGTCCGTCATGTTGCGCGGCGCTCAGTCCGTGCGGGTGAGGACGTAGAAGCCCGTGGTCGGTGGTTGTGCCGTACTCGAAAGATGGCCGCGGCGAAGAAGCAGCCGGCGAAGAGCAGGCCCATGACGGACAGCAGATATTCGCCTTGGGACCACCCCACTAAAGAACCGACCGCGATCATCAGTCCGCTCAGAGGCGCGACGACCAGAAGGGTCACGTTGGTCCTCATGCGTGCTCTCCCCGGGCTCTCCCCCTTGAAGAGCGGACGATCGACGTGCAGAGCGGCGAAGAGCTCGTTGCCGAGGAGACGGGCGTCGTGGTCCGCCGGCCCGAGCAGTTCGGCCACTCCAGGCATGTCGAGCAGTTGGTCTAGCCGGTGACGAGCAACCTCGTCCGCGCTCGAGCGATCCTCACCGCGGGATACCCGCGAGGCCCAGCCGGCAAGTGTCCGATAGACCTCTTGAGCATCCGACCAGGCATAGCCGTCACTCTCGTAACCGTTTGTAGGGGCAGGCACCTCGACAGCGGCACGGACCCGCTCAAGGCGGCCAGCCGCGTCCTCGGGAAGCCCAGATCTCACAGGCGCCAGTGTGGCATCCGTTCATTTCAATAGCGTCCGCTTCTGCCGCTGTCGGCTCGCTACTTCTTGGCCGCAGTTGTTGCACCGTGTCGGAATTCCACGACTAGACCTCCGGTCATGTCGGTGAACGTGCCCTCTGCGCGGGCTAGCGAGGTGGCCCATACCGTTCCCAGAGGACATCTCGTTCTGGACCATCAAGGGGCCGGGCTTGAAAGTGGAGCGTCGCCCCGACGATGGCGTGCTCGAACCTACCTGCCTCGAGATCAGCAACCGTGTACCACTCCGGGCCGTAGTCCTCGTCTGCGCGATCTCGCCGTCCGTCTATCCAGTTGACTTGAAACCAGAGCCACTCCTGCTTGCGACCGAACCCGGGAAAAGATCGCATCGGGGTGACTTGCGTGGTGAGGTGGGCGACCAGTTGACCGTCATGGCGCAACTCCCAGACCGCATCCCGGAAAGGATCCAAGCGCGGGTCTCGCGGCCAGTCAGTCTCATCGAAGAGTTTGGACGACATGGCCGCATTCAACCGCAACCGGCCGCCGCCGGTTTCGGCCCGCTACGTCTTGGCCGCAGTGGTTGCATCGTGGCCGAATTCCACCACAAGACCTCCCGTCATGTTCGACGTGGACATTTGCGTCCGGCTAGCGGGTGAGCGGCCCCTCACGGCTTGGGCGTCGAGCCCTCTTCGCGCCTGCGTCTGACAGCAAGGGATGAACGTGCCTGCGCTCGGTACCTCTCCATCGTTCCCTCCGGCTCTGACTCCCAAAATCGGAAGAAGCCTCCGAAGCCCAAGGCAGCGTCCAGCCGATAAAGACGGCGAGCCTCATCCTCGATGTGCGTTGCCTCGTCTGGCGGGAGCTCCTCGACCATGGCTCCAACGTTAGAGCCTCGGCTCCCTCAGCTGCCGCTCTCCGAGCACTCGGGCCGATGTGCGGACGAGGCGCGATGTGTCCAGGCCTGCGCACACTAAGGGCGCGGTCGTTCGACTGGTTCCTGCCGCCATCGGTCTCGACCGGTCGGCAGACCGCCTCCACGGCATCACCAGGCACGCCCTGCCGCATAAGAGGAGAAGCGGCGAGCGCGCGCCTACCGCCGATTGTGGAACCGTCCCTGGAGGCGGAGTCACCAAGGACGTCGGGGCGGTCCGAACTGCGGTTGGCCGCGGGAGGTGGGGACCGGTCCGAACCCCCTGTTCTCAGTCGGCATACGGGTCAAGATTGGGGGCATGGGTGGCATCGGGCTCGTCCTTGGCGCCGGGGGGGTCGTTGGGCAGGCGTACCACGCAGGCGTCTTGGCCATGCTGGAGCACGACATCGGCTGGGACCCCCGGAAGGCCGACGTGATCGTCGGGACATCGGCCGGGTCCATCACCGGCATGCTGCTGCGAGTCGGCATCCCGGCTACGGAGCTGGCCGCGTGGACGGTTCGCGCCCCCCTGTCCGCCGAAGGCCGGGTGCTGCACCAGATCGCGGGGACCGACGTGCCGGAGTTCCCGCCCTTCCGCCCGCTGGAGGTCCTTCGCCGCCGTCCGAACCTGCCCGGTTGGGAGATGCTGCTGCATGCCGCCGTCCGCCCGACGCGCTTTCGCCCTCGGGTCGCCGCCCTCGCTCTCCTCGCCCCCGGGGACCACGACATCGTTGAGCAGCTGAGGGTGCTTCGGGAGGTGGAGGGTCAGTCGTGGCCGGAGCAGCCACTGTGGGTGTGCACCGTTCGCCGGGAGGACGCCAGACGGGTCGTGTTCGGCCGACCCGGCAGCCCCGACGCACCGCTGCACCTGGCCATCGCCGCCTCGTGCGCCCTCCCCGGGTATTTCGCGCCGGTAACCATCGGCAGGCACAGCTACATCGACGGCGGTTCGCATTCCCCCACCAACGCCGCCATCCTGCGCGAGCTCCAGCTCGACCTCGTGGTGGTGGTCTCGCCCATGTCAGGGCCTTCGGGTCTGCCATGGGACCTCTACGGTGCTTCCAGGTGGCACTCCGGCCGCCTCGCGCGCCAAGAGGTCAACGCCCTTCGCCGGACGGGGACCGACGTCGTGGTCTTTCGTCCGGGACCGGCCGAGCACGAGGTCATGGGCAATGACCTGATGGCCAAGGACCGATTGAACGAGATCGTCCAACAGGCCTTCATCGGTGCCGGCGCGCACGCCGCAGAACCACAAGTCAGGAAGATTTTGCTGTCCTGACCTCGCGCACTCGTCGACGCCTGGCCCACTCGTTGTCGACCGCGACTGGACCACGCCGCGTCAGCCAAGTCGGGAAGTTGGGCACCTCCACGTCGAATCTGTGGACTGAAGACCGCACTCACATGCCGCCAAGCGCGCGCCTGATCAGCTCTGCTGATTGACTGGCCTGCGTGGAAACGCCAGACCTCGCTGCGCTCGTTCCCGGGCTGCTGGCGCGATACCCACAGTTCGCATGGAGGATCGCGAGCAGGCACGCGGAGGACGAGGTATTGCTAGTCGAACTACACCCGCGCAGCAGGCCGGAGCGAGTTGCCAGGATCAGGGTCAATCCGCGTGGTGAGGTCTACTTCGTGTCGTTCGGGGGCCACGAAGCAGGCCCCGAGTTCGCGTACGAGAATGAAGACAAACGCGAGGTGCTAGAAGGCCTCGTCAAGGATGCCGTTGCCCTGGCCACTGGTCCGACCCGTGTCAAACGCCACGCGGTCGACGGAGTCGAGGTCAGCTCAAGTTTGGTGATCGACCCTGTCGGCCCGAACCGGCGCTCCCTTGGAGTGAGCTTCTCGAATCCGATCATCTACCTGAAGGCGCGTCTACGGGGCACAGGAACGACCGAAGAAGTCATCGACTTCCCCTCCATCGAGGATGAATGGCTCTGAACTGTCGCGCTCATGCCGCGATGACGAGAGCCGTCGTTCCACCGTGTTCCACGGGATAACCGCCACATTGGGATGGGCCCCTGGGAAGTCGATCAGTTCGCAGTAGGGCTAGCTGGCGGCGGCCGCACGGACCACGTCGTCTCCGAAGGTGGCCTCAACTCGATCGATGTTCGCGTCGTCGCCGACTCTCATGAGCAAGAGCCGTGAGTCAGTGCCGCAGAGGACGGCGGCGTCCGTGCGCATTGCAGCGCACGCCTGGTCCCGATCGGCTGCCGAGCGGAACTGAGCCAGGACGATGGTCGGCTCGTCTTGGTGTGGGCCGCAGGCAGTGGAGCGCTCGACCAGCCGCGCTGACGGCGCGCGAGCGGGCAGCACCCCGGAGCCGGGGGCAACGGCCACGCCCGAACAGAACTGATCGCGTATGAGTCGGTCCCTGGTCGCGATCACATCGGTGCTGGTGACGACCGTCGGCGAAGAGCACGCCGATGCCACAGCACCGGTGGCCACCATGCCCAGGGCAACCAGGGCAACCAGGGCGAACGTCGGCATACCGAAAGCAGGCCATCGCGTCCGCATGTCAGCAGGCTAACCGGCCGGCCAGCAACGTCCGCAAATGCCGCGTTGAGGGCGGGACGCCCGACCATGCCGCGCTGAGAACGTTCGTAAGACCCAGACCGCGCCGGGGCAAGCCTTCTGTCCTCTGTCGTGCACATCCGACGCGCGTCACCGTGTTTGACTTCGGACGTGGACACCCCGGAACTCACTGCCTTAGTCCCCGGACTCATGGCCCGGCATGCGCAATGCGCGTGGACGATCGCGCCAGCCCGGGTGCCCGGAGATGTTCTTGAGATACAACTACACGCCAAGGCTTGGCCCGACCGTGTGGCCAAGATCGAGGTCACTTCCGGAGGCGAGGTCTACTTCCTCTGGTTCGCCGGGCAGCTGGTCGGCCCCGAGTTCGGCTACGACGATGACGAGAAGGTGGAGGCACTGGAAGAGGTCATCAAGACGGCTGTCGCACTGACCACCGGACCTACCCGCATCACGCGGACAGTGGCCGATGGGGTCGTTCTCACCTCCAGCCTCGCCATCGATCCCGACGGTCCCAACCGACAGTCCCTAGGCGTGAACTTTGACCAACCCGTCACCTACATCAAGGCGCGGTTGCGGGGAAGAAAGGTCACTCGCGAGGTGACCGACTTGCCTGTAGCAGATGACATCTGAGGCACAAGCCTGCGCCCGCTCATGCCGCAGAGGGTGAATCACCAGGCGATGTGTGGGTGTTCCGGTGGGAGACTGCCATGAGAAGGATCAACAGGGCAGGAGCCACACTGTCCTGAGCTGGCCCTACGCCATGCCGGTGGCGACACCGCTGGCTCCTCGTCCATGGGATCGCTCCATCACTCTTCACTGGGTTGCGGGGTCGGGCCTCCGGTCACAGCAGCGCCGCGGAGCGCCGTGACGCAGATTATGAAGTGTGGAGCTGATTCCGCGGGAGTGAGACGCACAGATGCCCTCGAAGGAGGTCGGTGGTGTGACGCAAGGCCCACAGATGGATGCTGAGAAGCGAGCGTCGCTGAGGGGTCTTGGCGCGTCGGTGGCTTGGCTAGCGCTGGTGTTGCTGATCGACGTCCTGAATCCTCGGCGGACGTTCACGCTCAGCGTCCTGTACGGGATCGCCCCGCTCGTCGCGTGCGCGGTCCTCTCCCCGGCGTGGACTGCCCTCGTGGCGGTCGCGGCCACCGTCCTGACCGCGGCCTCGGGGGTGTGGAATCACACCTGGGGATCGACGCAGCAGGTGGTCCGCATCGTTGATGTGCTGCTGGTCGGTGTCAGCGCGGTTGCGGTCGCAACGGTCCGGGTCCGGCGCGAACGACAGGTCGCCCGGCTGGTCGCGATCGCCGACGTGGCCCAGCGAGCGATCCTGCCGATCGTGCCCGCCCAGGCAGGGCCGGTCCGGGTTGCGGCTCGGTACATCTCGGCCGCGCAGGACGCCGTGGTTGGCGGTGACCTCTACGACTGCTACCGGTACACCAGCCCCGCGTCGAACGACCCGGAACGGGTGCGGTTCATCGTGGGTGACGTCCGGGGCAAAGGCATCGCCGGGGTCGAGCAGGCCTCCCGGGTCATCCGCGCGTTCCGCCAGTCCGCGGCCCTCGAACCGACGCTGCCACAGGTGGCCGACGCCATGGACCGCTACCTCACCGAGTTCTTTGAACCCGAAGAGTTCGTCACCGCGCTCCTGGTTGACGTCTCGGACCCCTCCCGCGTCGTCCTGGTCAGTTGCGGACACCCACCGGCGCTGCTGCGCCGCAGCGACGGCTCACTGGCACTACTGGAGGCCCCGCCGGGACTACCGCTGGGCATGGGCCTGCCTGACGGCCAGCCCTACCGGGATCGGACCGTGCCGTGGGCCCCGGGAGATCGGCTGTTGCTGTACACCGACGGCCTGTCCGAGGCACGTGACCGTGACGGGGAGTTCCTCTCACCGCTCGCGTTGGGCCCGGCGCTGAGTGGACCAGAGGTCCCCAAGGCCATGGACGCCGTGCTGGAAGCCGTCGGGCGGCACACCCCCGCAGCCCGCCTCGGCGACGATCTCGCACTGCTCCTCCTGGAATGCGCTGCTCCCGATAAGGAGTGCACACCCGAACCCCGAGACGTGCTGCGCTCGGGCGAGCCGACGGTCCCGGACGTCTTATCGCCCCCGGTGGCGGTGAGCCCTCCCCAGCACCCGCCGGGGCCCGACGCTCCGCTGAGCCAGACCGGGGACGCGAGGGCGGGGCTCAGCTCGGTCCGGCGCTGACGGCACGGTCCACGGTGCGGCCTCCTGGTGGTTGCGACCGCATTGGTCGCCTACTCGTGCGTCATCGTCCACCGCGCCGCGCAGGAAGATGGATCGCTGCGCGGGTGTCGGCTTCTTCCCGCGAGCAAGGAGCAAGCTTCGCACTTGGAAGGACGCTCGCCGACGGACTTCTGGTGATCTGCCGCCGATGCCCCAGTAGCCCAACTTCAAGTCCTGAGTTCCCTCTGTCAACGACGGGTGAAATCTGACCAGGGATCGACGGGGTCGTTTCTGATCAGTCTTCAGCCGTCGGCGACACCCTCCCGTGCTTCGGCAGGGCCGCAGCCCCTCATCCCGGTCACCCTGCATGCGGCAGATGCACGAGCAGCATGACGTTCGGCTCTACGGCGCTGAGGGCGACACACGCTCGTCCGGAACTGCCGCGTTGAGGGCGGCTACGCTCGCCCGATCATGCCGCTCCGCGCTTGAGGATGCTGCTCGGACGCCCGGGTCGTCACCAGGCGGTTCGGCCGGGCGGCTCTGCCTCATCGGGTTGGCGGTGGGCCGGTGGCCTCGAACAGGGCGGCCTCGTAGCGCCCTCCGACATCGACCCGCGTGATGTCCCGGTAGCGCCACTTGGACATGGTGTCGTCCCACGTCGCCTTGGGGCTGATCTCGTCAAGCCACATCGCGCGGTCGGTCCAGTCGACAGGCACGCCGATGAAGCAGACTTCGGGGTCGTCGGTCTCGACAAACACCGACAGGGTTGGCACTTGAGCCGCCAGGCCCTGGAGCAGCGGCCCAGTGCCATTCAGTGGTGGCATCGGATTCAGGGTGGACGGGGGCCATTGACCGCGCTGGGTGAGAAGCCTGGTGGCAACCTCGTGCTTGGGGTGCCGCTGCACTCGGTGGATGTGACGGGTGCGCATGGCGATGTGGCCGTCGATCGTGAAGTCGTCAGCGAGACTTGCAAGCAGCGTCCACTTCGCGCTGGACGCGATGAGGTATCCCTCTAGAACATCAGCGACTGGGATTCCGCGCGTGATGCGAACCGCCTCCGAGCGATCGAGGGCACGCTGAAGCCGAGCAGTCAGCTTGTCTGAGATATCGCCTTTGGATCCGGTCACGCCGGCCAGTCTCAGCGGGACCACTTGATCTCGCAACGGGTTTGGCGACCTGGCACTGGCCACGGCTCAAGACAAGCTGCCAAAGCGGCGGTGCTACGAGCCGACGCCCGGCCTGCCGCATGTCGCAGGCTCTCAACCCAGCTCGGGCCGCGCCAGCGCGCAACGTTTTGGGGACTGGAGGTGTCAAACCATCGTGACCCGAGGCCCCCTGCACCGACTCCGCTTGGGCACCGAGCTGCTGCTCCTCGCGTATGTCCTGACGGCCTGTGCGGCGCGGGCGCCCGCCACGGCCGTGCCATTCCATGAAGGACTCGTGACGACGGTCGACTCGACAACGATCACTCTGTCCGTCGACGCATGCCAGCGACAGCCCCACGACTCACGCGTTTTCGAATCGGCCAAGGAGGTGCGGGTGACACTGAGCGCCATCCCGCCGCCGGACGATGCCTCGCCGGGGTGCAGCGATCTGGTGGTGGTGCGTCTCAGCAAACCGATGGGCGACAGGGTCCTGGTGGACGCCAGCACCGGGCGCCAGGTGCATCTCATCCAAAGCGGCGCCGACGCCAAGAACTAGGCGTCGTGTCCGACGTCCGCCCATGCCGCCGTCAGGCCGCATCTGTCACAGCCAGCGGACCTCATCGGCGGCGATAGCCAGTTCATCGAGGCCCTCAATCGTCTCGACGCCCTCGTCGAAACTCACGATGACGTCATAACCATCCATGCGCTTGTACCTGGCACGGAGCCAGAGCTCATTGGGGAACGTCGACGCCGCGGTGATGTCTCGACTCGTCAGGACGGGCACCTTGCCGATGACGTAGTGAGTCCGACCGGCTGAGTCCGCTACGGCGACCTCGATCCAGCCCGGAAAGTCGTCAGACTCCCAGCGCAACGCTGTACCCCGCACAATCACGTCCGTCACCGTTGCAGCCTAGGTACGTAACCACGCTCATGCCGCGGATCGGTGGTGTCGACGGGCGGTCGTGCCGATGTGCGGTAGCCCCCGCTCAGGTCGGCAGACTCCGAACGGACCACACGTAGTCCCGTTGACAGCTGTGCAAAATGAGGGCATAGCGACGGTCGAAACGGGGCCACCCAGACAGGTTGGAGCGGTGACCTCAGACCTGCCTACACCGACCTCCAGCAGCGCACGCGGTCGGCCGTGATAGTCCAGCCAAGGGTCTGTTCAGATGCCGTCCTGGACTCAGGGCTTGTAGTTGCTGAACGGTCCCCCGACGCGGTCGTAGGTGTTCCTAGCTCGTCCTGAGTGACCCTGACTGCCCGCCGTCCGGCGTGAGGGTCAGATCCTCCTTTAGTTCCAGGGTCCGGAACGACCAGTCGGGGGCGGGCCGCAGACGGTCGCCGAGTCGCTCGATGCTCCCGAGCGTCTGGTCTGGGTCGACGATGAGGCTGGCCGACTTCATGCACCACGAGTCACCGGAGGGATCGTCGAGGATGAAGACGGCAGACCGGCGTTGATGCCCAACTGCGTGTCCCGCCTGCCGTTGATCTCCTGGGGCTGCCACTGTAGTCGTGCGTCCTCGGATCCTCTTGCCTCGCAGTCTCCGGCGGGGTACCTGCAGTGGGAGACACCGATGAACGGGAAGGAACGACGTGGACTTCAGCGAGGCCGTCGAGCTAGCCGGCAAGGGCATGGACACGGCCGGGGTCGTCGTTCTGGTCATCGGCGCCGTCGTCGCAGCAGTGCGAGCGGCCCAGAGTGCCCGCGGACAGCAGCCAGGCACCTACCGGCAGTTCCGCCAACAACTGGGACGCACGATCCTGCTGGGCCTCGAACTGCTCGTGGCTGCCGACATCATTCGCACCGTCGCCGTGACCCCGACACTGTCCAGCGTCCTCGTCCTGGCGCTCATCGTGCTGATCCGCACCTTTCTCAGCTTCTCCCTCGAGCTCGAGATCACCGGCCGCTGGCCGTGGCAGAAAGCCCCCACGGACCCACCGACCAGTAAGACTCTCTCGTAACCTCGCAGCCCGACTCGAGCAGTTCCTCCGCGCCAGTGTTCGTGGTTTCGCGCGGCGCGGAGCACTGCTCACGTTCAGACCTAGAGGCGAAGCATTTCTTGGGGACCGTGCGGGCGTCGTCAATACCCGAGACGCCGGCGGCCTGACCTCCGCCGTCGAGGCGACCCAGACGTGCTGTCATCGGCGTGAGGCGTTTACCGGACATGCCGCCGATCGGGCGTCCACTATGTCAGCGGCTGCGCCAGGGGATCAGCACGTCGACGCGTTTGCCTTCGGCCAGAAGCGAGCCCTGCAGCCTCGCGAGCTGTTCGGCCGTCAACTCGAAAACGCACGACGTTCCACGGTCGTCCGCGTTGAAGACCATGTGGCCGTCATGACGCGAAAGGCCCGCCGAGTAGATGGTGCGTGATAGCAGCGGCATCACGGCAGAGCGCTTGTCGTCGTCTCGGCCCGGCACGAGATGAGCGACGGAGTGCAGCTGCTTGCTCAGCCAGTGTCGCTTACGCAGCGGGTATAGAGCCGCCACGGCTTCGGCGCAGTCAAGATCGTCGTCCAAGCCCGCCAGGTCGACCTCCAACCACGCCAAGTCTTCCCACAGCGCACGCCGCGCGGCCCGGCACACGGAGGCGACCTCGCTGTCGGTCGCGTCCCCCTGAACGGTGAATAGCTGTGACGTCTTGGCCCGTGGCACCCGCTCATTGTCCGTCGATGTCGGGGCGCATCCGATCATGCGCGTGCGGCACCCCCTGCAATCCCGGTCTGGTGAGCGACCGAGCTTCACCCGTGCGCGTGCGCACGGTCTTGGGACGCTCAGCGGAGAACGTCGAGGACCTGCTTCTGAATGCCGTTGGCGTAGAGCTGGTGCTCCAGGACGCGTAGTCGTTGGGGGACGATGTCGGCGTCGCTGAACAGTGACTTGCCCGCGCCGAGCAGCACCGGGAACACCAGCAGGTGGTAGCGGTCGATCAGGCCGGCCTCCTGCAGCGCGCGGTTGAGGGTGGCGCTCCCGTGCACGAGCAGCGGGTCACCGTCGCTCTCCTTGAGTGTGGCGACGTCGTCGACCGACCGGAGGATTGTCGTCTCGCCCCAGTCGTCGATGAGGTCGTCCTCCTCGAGGGTGGTGGAGACGACGTATTTGGGCAGGGTCTTGTAGCGGGCGAACTCCGCCATGCCGGGCCACACCGGCGCGAACAGCTGGTAGGTCCTGCGCCCCAGCAGCAGGGCGCCCGCCTCCTCTTGTTCGCGGCCCTTGAGCTCAGAGGCCTCCGGCAGGAAGTCGACGGTCTTGAAGGTCCACTGGGTGTCGTGCAGCCCTGGGTCGCCGCCGGTGGGGTCGAGCTTGCCGTCGAGCGAGACGAAGGAGGTGGACATCAGGGTGCGCATTGGCGTTTCTCCTTCACAGTTGGTGATGGTGCTTCCGTCACCCGTCGAATGGCGGCAGGCGGATTTAACGTGCCGCCCGGATGTTGCTGCGTCAGGCGGGACGCCGACGGAACTATGCTCCGCAGGCTCGGTCTCAACTCCACGGCTCCTCCCCCTGACGCCACCCGGCGACCGACCGCACCGCCGAGCGCTCAACCAGTGGGCGCACGCAGTCGTCGTCCCGCGCCAGTCGGAAGCAGTCTTCGCAGTGAGCTCCAGGAACTGCGCCGTCGGCTCTTCAACCGCTGCCGCACCGGCGTTCGGAGCCGGCCGGCGCGGCACACGTAACCGAAACGCCGAGCCACCGCCGCGACCGGGGTAGACGTAGAGGCCGCGGATTGGATCCGGGACGGCGTCGAGCGCGGCACGCACGGCCAGAAGGGCCGGGAATGCGGCGCGCGCGCCTTCGTCCCGGAACGCGACCTCGAGAACGACGCCCCACGTGGGGGTGTGCCACTTCCATTCCGTCCCGCCGCTGGTCAGAGCTGTCTCGGTCAAGGCGTCACCGCGGCCGGTCCGCCACACGCCCGCGGGGACTTCCCCATCCCGAACCTCGATGCTGAGCCAGCACTCCTTAGAAGGTGCTGGCCCCCCGTCGAGCGGGCGCCGCGCTGCGGAGCCGATACTGTCGGGCGAAGCCACGCGCTGCTTCGGCGTAGCTCGAGCCCTGAGGCAGGCCGAGCTGTGAGCAGTAGAGCCCAGGCAGGGTGTCGTCGCACTCGAGTAGTTCCTCGATCGTGGACGACTCGTCTTTGGCGAGCCTGGTAGGGAACGACTCGGGCTGGTCAAGCCAGTCGAGAAAGGTCTGGCGGTCGGATTCGTGAGACATCTGGTTCTCCGCTTGGTGGCATGTCGGGTTGGTTCCCGGTGTAGTGACCGAGCACCAGAGGCCACACGGCTGGGCAGGTGCGAGGCAGAACCTCTGGCTCGGCTGATCCGGCTGGTGCTCTAGTCTTCCGGGCGACACTGCGGGGGCCTAGGGACGAAGGTCCCGAGTCGGGCGCCGCCTAGAGACCCACCTGGCGCGGGGCGATCAACGTGTGTCCGCAGATCCAGGGCGACTATTAGGCGCGGCATCGCCCTGAGGGGAGGCAGTGGGGGAACTCTCCGATCGGTGGCACTGACCTTCGCCGACCCGCCGACGCAGCACACACCGGGCACGCGCTCATGAAAGCGTTACCGGGTGTCGACGGCGGGTGGGGAGGCGGGGCACACCGCCGCACCCCCATGAGGCCCAGGCGCTACGGACGAGGACCATGCCGCACGTCGCTTCGCGTCGAGTTGAGTCCATAGCGTTGGTGTACGACGACACCGGTGAGCGTGTCCCTGCACATGCAGGTGCGGTCACCGCGTGATCCTTCGAGTGAACCTCTCACAGCACCCTCGAATGGAGCATCGCGATGACCGCGAAGACCAGTATCGACCCTGCCGCCTTTCTTCACGAGCAGCTGGCCCAGGCCAGTCCCGACCTGATGCGTGAGCTGCTCGGCACGTTCATCAACGCCTTGCTGTCCGCGCAGGCCGACAGCGTGTGCGGCGCCGAGTACGGGGTCCGCAGCGACGAGCGCACCAACCGTCGCAACGGCTACCGCCACCGCGACCTGGACACCCGCGCCGGCACCATCGACGTCGCGGTCCCGAAGCTGCGCGAAGGGACCTTCTTCCCGGACTGGCTCCTCGAGCGACACCGCCGCGCCGAGGCGGCGCTCACGACGGTCGTGGCGACCTGCTACCTGCTGGGGGTGTCCACCCGGCGGATGGACAAGCTCGTCCGCACGCTGGGGATCACCGGACTGTCCAAGTCGCAGGTGTCGGTCATGGCCAAGGACCTCGACGAGCAGGTCGCCGCATTCCGCACCCGGCCGCTGCACGAGGGGCCATACACGTTCGTCGCGGCGGACGCGTTGACGATGAAGGTCCGCGAAGCGGGCCGGGTCGTGAAGGTCCCAGAGTTGACGAGGGATGGTCGCCACCGGCGTCAACGCTGACGGCTACCGGGAAGTCCTCGGGATCCACACCACCACAACCGAATCGAGCGCCGGCTGGCTCGGCTTCTTCCGGGACCTGACTGCCCGCGGGCTCAAGGATGTGGCACTGGTGACCTCCGACGCGCACGCCGGCCTGGTCGAGGCTATAGGGGCGACCCTGCCGAACGCGTCCTGGCAGCGGTGTCGCACCCACTACGCCGCGAACCTCATGGCCGCGACGCCGAAGTCGCAGTGGGGGTGGGTCAAGGCGCTGCTGCACAGCGTGTACGACCAGCCCGACGCCGAGGCCGTGAACGGCCAGTTCGACCGGGTCTTGGAGGGACTGTACGAGAAGCTCCCGACGGTGGCTGAGCACCTCGAGCTGGCCCGGGCGGACATCCTCGCCTTCACCGTGTTCCCGAAGGAGATCTGGCGCCAGATCTGGTCCAACAACCCGAACGAGCGGCTCAACCGCGAGATCCGCCGGCGCACCGACGTCGTGGGCATCTTCCCGAACCGCGAGGCCGTCATCCGCCTCGTCGGAGCGGTGCTGGCCGAGCAGCACGACGAGTGGGCCGAACAGCGCCGCTACCTCGGCCTGGAAGCGTTGAAGAACGCCCGAGCCGTCCTCACCGAGCGCTCCGCCGACGACAAGCCCGAGGAGGTACCGAACGATCTGATCGCCGCCACGATCACCGCCTAAACGAACGACCTCAACGGATCACCGTCGTACACCACCGATCCGGACTTGACCTCGCGTCGTGCGCCTCGACCCGAGACCGATCCGGCGTCCGCACATGCCGCTCCGCGGGCGACTACGCTCGCCGGACAACTTGTGCGGTCGTAAGGGAGCCCGAAGTCAATGACGAAGTTGAACGCGGAACGCGTACGGCAAGGCATCCTCGAACACACCCTGCGTCTGGCGGAATCAGCCGTAGCGGCCGGACCCGCCGCTAGCGTTCCCACCGCCCCAGGGTGGACAACTGCCGATCTGGTTGCGCACGTGGGCCAGACCCAGCACTGGGTCGCGGAGATCATCGAGCGGCGCATCACGCACCCTACGCAGTTGCCGACCGAGTTCGTCGAGGCGCCCACGAACTCCGAGGACTGGCAAACGTGGCTGTCGGCGTCCGCGCGGCGCATCGTAAGCGCATGCTCTGATGACGCGCTCGATGCGCCGGTGTTCAACCCCGCGGGTGACAAGCGGTCCGGGACCTGGTTCTGGCTGGTCAGCGTCCTCAACGAGGCAGTCGTTCACGGCTTCGACGCCGCCAACACCGCGGGTCGGCCGCTCGACATCGACGCCGACATCGCAGCCATGCTCATCAGCAACCACCTCGCGATGCTCACGTCTCCCACGTGGGAGATGCAGCGGCCGCAATCCGCTCACGCCATCCGGGGCACCGGGCAGACCCTGCAGTGGGCCGCCACCGACATCGCTGATGATGGCGCATGGTTCATCGAACGGCAGGCAGACGGGGCGAAGTGGCAGCACAGAGCGCAACAGGCCGACGTCACCATGAGCGGCCCAGCAAGATCACTGCTGCTGGCCTTGACCCGACGACTTCCTCTCGCCGACCACGCGGCCCACATCCGCGTCGAGGGTGACTCCGGCCTCGCGCAGCACTGGCTCGACAACACCGCCCATGTCAGCGGTTGACCGGACACCGAGGCGAGCAAGCGGAAACCGCCGGCCAACGTCCGGAAATGCCGCGGGCAGGACGTTCATCAGACCACGCCGCTGATCGTCGGGCCGGTCGGCGTGTACAGAGCAACAGGATGGACCGCGTGGGAACCTGTGCACGTGCGGTTCCTTCGGAAGCGGGGCAAGGATGCGCGAAACGTGCTCTTCGATGCCGCGCTCGAGTTCGGAGACGACTGGCGGCGCGACGTCGCGGTACTGGCAGCAGAACGGCTGCCCGGGCTGAGTCCCGAGGAGCGTGCGGCCCTCGCCAAGGAAGTCGAGGCGGCTCGCAGTTCGATCGAGAAATGGGTCCTGAACCGTTGGGGTGCGGCGCACGGCACATGGTCGCGTGACGATGCTGCGGCCGCCGCGGCACACATTCGAGGCACCTATCCGTGGATGGACGAGCGCAACGTGGCGCGCGCGATCAACCAGAGCACCTACTACGCCTGGCACGGCGGACGTCCGCTCATCAGCGCGAGACCCTTACCGGATTTGCCGCGGATCGTGCGTCACTCCGCCGCGTAGCGCCCACTAAGACGCGCCGTCGCAGGAGTCGTCGAAGTTCGTCGTCAGGCCCCTGTTCGTCTGGTTGGCATGTGAGTCGGACATGCCCCTCCCCTGCGCCGGACGGATCTCACCCGGACCTGGGAATCCCGCCATGCGTCCGCAGCGATGCATTCCCGGCCGGGTTGATGGGGCGGGCGAGCGGCTGATGATTGCCGGACCCGACCCCGTCCCTCGATCTCCCGCACGGGTTCACAAGCCGGTCTGCGCCTCCAGCTCCTCTGCGGCCACCGCATCCTTCAGGCGCTGGTAGTCCCGCTCGTTCTGGTCGGCGTACGCTGCCGCGAACCGGGCGATCGCCTGGTCGAACTTGGGGCCGGCGCCCAGGTAGGCCGCGATCGCCAGCCGGTCGCCGGACCGGGCGTGCGAGCGGGCCATCGACCAGCCGCAGGCCCGCGTGTAGGCATGCAGACCGGATTCAGGCAGCGCCGACAGGTCCGCGGACGCCTTCCAGTCCCAGAGCTGACGCACGTAGAAGTCGTGCTCCTTGCCATCGAGACCCTGACTGCGTTGCCAGCTGAGGAAAATATCGGTGGCTGCGTGGGAAATCCGCTGCCCCTGCACGACCCGTTCGCCATGGTTCTCGAACGTGCTCGCCCCCAGGTGAGGCTCCAACACCGAGGGCTGAGCCTCCTTCGCCTGCAGCACCAACGGGTCCAGACCACCGCGACCGACGAGCAACACCACCCAGGCACGCGTCCCGACGCTGCCGACGCCGACAACCTTGCGCGCCATGTCGACGAACTCGTAGGTGCCGAACAGGAACCGTCGGTCCTCGTCGAGCCCGGCGGCGTACTCGACCAGCAGCTCGCGGACGTACTCCTCCTCGACACCGGCATGCGGTGCGTCGAGGAGCTCGCGCAGCGGGACGAGCAGCGGCGGAACGCTGCGGAAGCGCAACTCACCGCCCACCCGGTGAGTGAGCTTGTCGACCGCGCGCAGACTCGTCTTGCGCCGTCCCTTGGCGAACGTCTTACTGAACAGGATCCGCCCTCGCGGCCCCAGCCGCCCGCCAAAACGATCGACGAGCTCACTGGCGTTGAGCCGGTCGTACCAGACGTCGAGATGGCTCTCGTCGGCGAACCCGCGCATCCCCTCGCGGTACTCACGCGCGCACGCCTTCACCAGGCGCCGACGGCGATCAGCCGGCAGTCCGACGTCGCGTCCGGCGATCTCAACGCTCGCCGCCATCCGCTTGACGTCCCACTCCCACGGGCCGGGCAGCGTCTCGTCGAAGTCGTTGGGCCCGAAGACGAGCCTGCGGTCGGGAGCCGCGAAGCCCCCGAAGTTCGAGATGTGCGCATCGCCGCACACCTGAACCACGATGCCGGAGTCCGGAGTCGCTGCGAGATCGGTCGCCATGATGGCCGCCGCGCCGCGGTAGAAGGTGAACGGCGACACCAGCATCCGCCCGTAGCGGATCGGCACCAGCTCCTGCACCCGGGTCGCGGCCTGAGCACGGAGCACGTCAACCGGATCCGGTCGACCGGGTGAGGGACTCCAGTCGCCGTGGGCCGATCTCGGAACGTCTCTTCTGGCCGCCCTCCCACGCTCAGGGGACTCGCCGCCGCTGAGTGTCGAGTGCGTCGCCATCTGCCGCCTCTATCCGCTATCTGATCCTCACAAACTACCAAGGACCCGCTCGCCGCCGGTGCCGTCGCCGTCTCGGTACATGTGCGTGGTCGCCCCCGTCCGAAACGCTGTCTCGACCTCCGCCTATCCGCCGTCTGTCGGGTGAACGTGTTTCACCTACATGCCGATGAGCGCCTGTCAGCTCCGGTACGGTCCGCGGTATGTCGCGGGCATGCTCCTCGGCTCAGGTCGAAGTTGCCCAGCGCCCGCTGCGATGCATCCGTGATGCAGATGATGAGGTCGTCCCCGCGGTGAACGAGGGGGATCGTTCCCCCTGGGTGGCCAGCGTGCGCGGCCCTGGAGACTGTTGATGCCAACCGCCCGAGTGGTCGCCAGGGTCGTCCCCGAGGCGCTGTCCGTTCAGAGGCCACCGGGGCTCTCGTCGAGGACGCCCTGTGCGGCTTCGGCGCCGGCTTTGGTCGCCTTGCCCTTGAGGATGAACTCGAAGGTGACCGCGACCATCGCGCCGAGGATCGGGCCGACGAGGTAGATCCAGTAGTTGGAGAGGTTGCCGGCGACGAGTTCGGGCGCGAACGATCTGGCGGGGTTCATCGAGGCGCCGGAGACCGGGGCCCCCCAGACCGACACCAGACCGATGTAGGCACCGACGGCGAGTGCTCCGTTGATGCCGACGTTGCGGGCGCCGGAGGCGGTGCCGAGGATCACGCTGACAAGCCCGAGGGTGAGGATGGCTTCGGTGAGCATCGCGACCCAGGGGCTGACGTCCTTGGTGGGTTCCGTGGCGCCGTTAATGATGCCGCCGTACATGGCCTGCAGGAACAGTGAGGCCAGCACGGCTCCGACGACCTGAGCGACGACGTAGCCGGGTACTCGACGCCACGGGAAGTTGCCTCGGACCGCGAATGCCAGCGTGACGGCCGGGTTGAGGTGAGCCCCGGAGATTGTGCCCATGAAGAAGATGATGCCCATCACCATCATCCCGGGGGCCAGGGCCTTCATGGCCAGCGTCAGGTCGCCGCCGAACGCGGTCGCGCCTACGACGCCGCCGCCGGCCGCGACCATGACCAGCAGGAAAGTGCCCCAGACCTCGCTGAACAATCGGCGGTACTCCAGCTTCGGGTCGTCGAACTCCAGCTCGCGGATGCGCGACGTCGATGTTCGGCGCTCGAGCCAGGCCAGTAGCGGTTCGCCGGTGGCCGTCGGACTCTCGATGGGTGTCATGACATTCACGCTCTCCTTCTTGGTGTGGTGAGCAGTTCTGGTTTGCGCATGGGCTCTGAGCAGCGTCAGGGAAGTTGACCGGTGGGCCTGACTTCTTCGTTGCTGCGTGGTCGGTTGACGCCCTCC
This sequence comes from Terrabacter sp. 01T434, assembly GCF_056398545.1. Classification (NCBI taxonomy): domain Bacteria; kingdom Bacillati; phylum Actinomycetota; class Actinomycetes; order Micrococcales; family Intrasporangiaceae; genus Terrabacter; species Terrabacter sp. 01T434. Next base: position 5,667 of record NZ_JBFTPP010000004.1, on the reverse strand, counting down.
AGGTCTTCAGTTCGCGTCGGACGTTGCCGTTGGTGCCGAGTTGGACGGGGCCGGGCCCGAGCTGCCTCCTTCGACGGAGGCAATGACCTGGTCGAGGGCATGGCGGGGTCCACCTCGCGAGGAGTCGACGAGGGCCCGCCTAGGGCCTGTGCCAACACGGGCCGGTAACGACACGGACCCGCTGCCTGAGCACGCCCTGAGTGCCGCCACCGCTGCAAGCACCAGTGGGGCGCCAACGGTGCTCACGTTCTTGCGGGTGCCTCTCATGGATGATTGTCCGCACCCGCCTGCCAGTTGGGGCGTCACTCTGCCGGGATGACCTCGCTGGACGGCATGGCCATCAGCAGGGCATCGGCAGGCGCCAGCCCCAGGTCAGCACGGCATACGGCACCGCTGGGTATCGTCCGAACGTCGTGAACGACTCCAGAGGACAGGCGATCATGCACGCCGTGCTGGTCGGCTGAGAAGCGGAGATTCACCCGCGACATCCGCAACTGCCGCGGGTTGCGCGGACGCGCAGGACTCGGCGCCCTCACCTGTCAGTTCAACCATGATGAGCACATGGACCCCGCTGTGGCCCCAGTGGCGATGAAGGCTTACGTCACCTGGTTTGGTGATGGCGATCGGTGGAGCGCCCACGTCGAGCACAGCGAACAAGACCCAAGCGGGGAGTGGAGCGAGCACGAGGCGGCGGCGGACGCTGTGGCGTGGGCTCGGGAGCCCACGGATTGGGTTCTCGTGGTCACCGAACCGCTGCAATGGGCGGGATCACCGCAGTAGCGGCCGTCCGACGTCCCCCCGACTCTGGCGGGAGCGAGACTCGCCGCTGTAGGTCTCCCGTACCCGCGAAGCCGCGATTCCATCTCCCTTGACAACGTCCGGCCCCTGCGCTCTTCGAAGGATCGAAATAGAGGTTGGCCATGTACTGACACGATGCACGTTCCTGCGCCAATCGAGGCATACAGGGCCATGCACAAAGGGGTTCAGGAGGTGCTCGCCGAGGAAGGCGGCGGCGACGGGCTGCTCCTTCACGTTGCCTATCCCACCGACCGCGGCTTTGACATGACTGAGGTATGGGATTCCAAAGAGCATTTGGACACCTTCAACCGTGACGTGTTCCCCAAGGCCATGTCACGAGCCGGTCTGCCAGTAGATGTGCCGCAGCCGGCATCGGACGAGTTCACCTCGGCGTTCGTCATGACGCCTCACGCCTTCAACTCCGATGCCGTGACGTGACTGCCAAGCGCCCGAATCCGCCCTTACCAGCACGATCGTGCCGTTGGGCCACGGCTAACCGGTATCCCAGGCCCGCGTCACCACTCTGGACAGACAATGAAGCGTGGATCAGACCCTGTCCGTTCTTGCCCGCTGGCTAGCCGCCGGTGACGCGGGTGACGTTGAAGCCTTCGATGACCTCCTGCATCATGATGTCGTAGTCCATGCGCCGCGGGGCCTGTCGACTGAGAACCTTGAATCGGAGAAGCAGGTGTGGCGCGAGGCAGTGACAGCCATGCCTGACCTTCGCCACGAGGTGCAGGAGGTTGTCGCAGCGGGGACCGTGGAAATGGCACGTGTCATCGTCACCGGGACACTCCGCCACGACTTCGCCGGCATCTCCGGGAGCGGTCGATCCTTCCGCTTGGACCAAGCGGTTATCTGCCACCTTGACGGCGGCAAGATTGCTGAAGCGTGGGAGATCGCCGACGTTGGCTCGCTGGTCGACCAGTGAGTTCCTGACTGGCAGCACCGCACGATCAAGCCGCTGGTAGGACCGGTGCAGTCGGGATGCGCGAACCCTGGGCGCTGCCACAGTGGCCTCGGGGGCCCTTCTCGATCTTCTCCTTCCGCCACGCCGCCGAGGTCATCGACCCGCAGGTCTTCGCCGGCCACCCAGACGCCACCCTCGGGAGCCGGCCATGAACGCATTGTCGCGGACCGCGACGGTGACGCCGGTGATGCCGGTAACGCCGGTGACGCCGGTGACGCGGCCGGACCGATGTCAGGTCATGCACGCCGCTGTCCGTCGCCCTCAGAGTCCAGCAGGGCGTGACGGGGTGCGCCACACTTCTGGACGTCGGCTCCAGACCGCGTCCAGCGCACGCCGTTATGCTCCCCGTCCATGTCGAGCCGAGAGTTACGGGTGTGCGGACGCCGGGGGCACGTGCTGTACGAGCCGACCGAGGAACAGCTGCGTGCGCGTCTGCACGTGCAGACGCCCGTCGGTGATGCGTGGCGGTGCCTGCGCTGCGGCGACTACGCCGTCGGCAGCCCGACCGAGCAAGGCCCGGCGGCCGACGCGCCAGTCCCGGCCCGGGGCAAGGCGCTGCGCCAGGAGATCATCCTCCGGCTGCTGGCGGTCGAGCGCATCGTGCGCGGGCTGCTGCTGCTCGCGGCTGCATACGGCATCCTCCGCTTCGCTAGCGCGCAGACCGCACTGCGACAGGCCTTCGTCTCCGACCTGCCCATCGCGCGCCCGCTCGCCGAGCAGCTCGGTTTCGACATCGACCGCTCGACGCTTGTACGCGACTACGACAAGGCCGTCAACGCCTCGCACACGACGCTTACGTGGATCGCGGTCGGGGTGACGGTTTATGCGGCGATCGAGCTCGTCGAGGGGATCGGTCTCTGGCTAACCCGCCGGTGGGCCGAGTACCTGACGGTCGTCGCCACGTCGCTCTTCCTGCCCATCGAGATCCGCGACCTGCTCGTCTCGGCCACCATCACGCACGTGCTGACCTTCGCCATCAACGTGCTCGCCGTGGTCTACCTCATCGTGGCCAAGCGCCTCTTCGGGGTCCGCGGGGGCCGCACCCGCTACCTCGAGGAGCTCTCCAGCCAGTCGCTGCTCGAGCTCGAGGCCGACGCGACCGACCCGAACAGCACAGGCAGGGGCCTGCCCGGTGCAGACGCAGGGATGGGTACGGACCCGCGGCAGCCCGCGGCGGCGCGCCGCGATCTTTGAGCTGGCGGTTGAGGACGGTTGGCCGCCGGTGGGCTGCGAGCGGGCGTGGGCATTCCATCTCGGCGAGGATCGATACCGCATCGACAACCCGCCCTGGTTCGTTCCCGATCTGGCGGTGGGCGACGTGGTGCGAGCCGAAGCATCCCAACCCGACTCTCACCCGGTGTTCAAAGAGATCGTGCAGCGATCCGATCACGTGACCATTCGCCTGATCTGTTTCCGTGACGGTCCACTCGGGCGACCTGGCACGCGCGTTGGAGCCCTTCACCTCGCTAGGTGTACTGACCGGGGAGGTTGCGTCTGTGTACGGCATGCTCGCCCTCGACGTCGGGCCGAAAACCCCGCTTGACGCCGTAGTGACGGAGTTGCATCGAGGCGCCCAAGACCGCTCGTGGGAGTACGAGGAGGGCCGGATAACCCCGGCCTGGATCGCGGCGACCGAAACATAGGCCGGTTACCGGATCTGGCGCGGTCAGGTCAGTCGGACTGCGCAACCCACGTTGGTCGTCGAGGGGTCCGCGGACACCGCCGTCGAGCACGGCCGTGGTCCCGCGGCTCGTACGACCGACGGGTCAGTCCTTCTTGGCCGTCGGGTCGTCCGTTCCTCCTGGCGCACGTTCTTCCGGGCGGACTCGATGACCTCCCACCACGCCCGATGTGTTTCGTAGTGCTCACCGGTCGCGACCGCCTGCCCGTTGGTGGGGAACAAGTTGACGTGATAGCCCTCGCCCGGCTGGGGAGTTGGGGCGCACGACGTCGCTGTAGACGAGGATGCGCGTGGTCGTGGGCTCAGCCGCCGTTCGGTCCGGGGATCAGCCCGAGCTGCCCGAGCATCCCGGCGATGTCCATGATGATGCGGCTCTCGACCAGCTGCCCGTCCCGGTAGCGGTCCAACGTCCAGGCCTCCACGCTCACGCTGCGACCGGTGGCTGGGAAGCCGACGAACTCGCCGAGGTGGGTGCCGGTCCAGGTGGACAGCGTCATGATCCGGTCGTCCTGCACGAGCGTGTCCTGCAGCATCCAGTGCAGGTCCGGGAACCCGGCGAACATGCCGGCCAGCACGCCGGCCAGGCCGGCGCGTCCGGGTCCCTGGCCCGGCAGGGGGTTCTGCTCGACGAAGTCCTCGACGACTATTTCGCGCAGGGCGACGTCGAGGTCGCGGCCGTTGATGACTTCGTCTGCGAAGCGCTGTGCCAGCCCGACGAGATCGGTGGTGCGAACGCCGGTGGTGCGTGCGCTGGCGGTGCCGGCACTCGTGGTGCCGGCGGGGATGGGAGCAGTCATGGCGGTGCGGTCCTTCCACTGATTTCATGTGGTGTTTCGAGTGGTGCTTCGCGTGGTGGTGCGTGCGGGCCAAAGCGGAGCTCGTGCTGCAGGACACCTGGTCCTTCGGCGCGGCCGGCGAGGGTGCGGACGAACTTGACGTCGTCCACAGATGACGGCCCTCCTGAAGCTTTCTGTCCGCACCCGACTGAGTGCTTCCCTTCCAAGGTAGGAACGACGCGCGCCCGGGGGAATAGGGAAAACCCTTGCCTGCCCCCAACCTCGTCACGCTCCCCTCGAGGGCACGGATCGCACTCCGTCCCGGGCGCGAACGGCCGGTGGCGCCAGGACCTCACATTCGCCAGGTGACACACTCGGCGACCGCGGTCCGACTGGGCCGAGTCGGCATGACGTACGGGCGGCCGTGTTGTCGAGTGCCGACGCACTTGCACTCTCCTACGCCCGCGAGACCCCTGGCAGACGCTCGCTCATACCGCTCTCAGTGCGGTCAGGCTCGCCGTCCCGCGCCCACATATCGGACCCGCACTCCCTCAGCACGAGGGACCTTAGCCGTGCACTAGATGGACGTATCCGTCACGGTCGCATCACGGATTGATCGAACGTCCTGGCACCTGGCGGTGTCTCCCGGCACCCTGCACCACATGGGAAGTCAGGGGTCGCCAGCGCGCAGGCGTTGGCTCACAGTGGCCGCGTCCGTCGTCCTCGCGGCGAGCGGGTGCACCAGGTCGGGGCCGTCGCCCTCGTGCGACCCGTGCGCCGCGCCGCCCACCTCGCGGCCGCCCGCGCCGCTAACGACCGCGATGTCCGTGAACCTTCTGGTCGGCGGCGAACTGCCCGAGCAAGACGTGCAGGCGCTGCTCGCCGGGACCTCACGTGCGTGCCCACTGACGGTCCACCGTCCGGGAAACCGGCTGGGCCTCGGTCTCGGCAGCGTCATCCGGTTCACCCCGACCGAGCCCGCCTACGGACGACCCTGGTCGAGGCCGCCGGTGACCGCAACCGTCACCGTGGACACCGCGGTCACGGCGTTCATCTACGCCGGCCCGCACGTCGACGCGACGGGGCAACCCGTGGGGGCCGGCTGCCGCTTCACCGGGCACAGCGTCATCCCCAACGCGGCCGCCTGGCGGGTACAGCTACCGGATGGGACCGAGCTTGCCCATCCGCGCGGGACAGGTGCACGCGACGAACTCGGGGCCACATTCGGTAGCGGCTGACAAACACGAGCCAAACAACGCAAGCACCCAGCTCGCGCATGCCGCTCCTCGGACAACTGTCCCGTTCCGGGTCTGATGGAGGCTCTCATTCCACGGAAGGATGAGAGTTATGGGAGCACCGAGGAAGTACCCGGAGGAGCTTCGGGAGCGAGCGATCAGGATGGCCGTCGAGCTGCGGCGTGACCCGGACACGCGTTCCGGGGC
>NZ_JBFTPP010000003.1:0-458742 GCF_056398545.1 Terrabacter sp. 01T434 | reverse complement strand
ATAGAGTTTCGGCTGTCATAGCGAAGGGGAAACGCCCGGCTCCATTCCGAACCCGGAAGCTAAGCCCTTCAGCGCCGATGGTACTGCACTGGTGACGGTGTGGGAGAGTAGGACGCAGCCGGACAACCATTAAGACGACAACCCCGCCAACACCGTTGGCGGGGTTGTCGCATATCCACACCCTTTTCCTTGGCCTGCGTTCATCGACGACTCTGATTCCGGCGAGGCACCTGTCACCACCCGCCGTCACATCAGGCTCTGTCTCGTCTTCGGGCCGCCGTTGGTCTTGATGCTCGTCAGCAGCTTCAAACCGGAGTAGCAGATCTGAGCGATCTCGGCACCTGGAAGGCGTCTTCGGCTGCCCAGTTCCCTGCGCGCAGTACACGATGAACTCCGCCCTCGTCGTCATCGTTGACGTGGTGCTCGAGATCATTCTGGCGACGCTGACCGTGCAGTTGGAGAAGTTAGCGCTGCGGCTGTTGTGTTGGGTCAACAAGCTGGCGTTCCTCGAGCCTGATGGTTTCTCGGAAGGCTGGCTCGACATGTACCAGGTGCAGATCGTGCCGTTCATTGCCAATGCCTTCTCGATCTTCCTCTTCTACCAGTACTTCGACTCGATCCCGAAGGAGTTCGACGAGGCGGCGAAGGTCGACGGCCCGGGGTGGTTCCGGATCTACCGCAGCATCGTCATGCCGCTGTCGGGTCCAGCGGTCGCGACGGTCGCGATCCTCACCCTCCTACCGACGTGGGACCAGTACCTGTGGGAACTTCTAGGACCGTCGACGACGGCGAGCAGGACCACCTGTTCTTCCTCTACGCGTCGCGGGCGCTGCGCGACCCGCACGCCTGGCACTATGCCAAGTCGCCGCTGAGCCCGTACGACATCGCCGGGGCCCAGGTCGTCGACGACCTGTCGCTCTGCGTCGGGAAGTTCGTCACGAAGCGGGGAGACGGGGGAACGGGGTTCCTCGCGTTCGTCCACGACCGCGACGGCGCCTTCGTCGGCGAGATCGCCGTCCCGTATGCCGTCACCTGGGAGGGGCGACCGTCTGGTGCTGACCTCCACGCCCAGCGGGCTCTCCTGAGATCTCAGGTGATTTCTCCAAAGCCTGACCCCGCGAAGATGGCTCCTCCGCGGACACGGAGTGGGCGTCTCACCACGCCGGTGGCCGCCCGGCCTCGTCCTCTTTGGGCAGGCAGGCCAGGAGGGTTACGGCTCGTCCTCACAGGCGACTCCGTCGTGGTCGCGGTCAAGACCCGGCCGATACCCGAGGTCGCCTTGGTGCAGCGGTGCCACTCCCGCGGCCCAGGCCGCGGCGCAGTTGCCGTAGTACGCCGAGCCCGGAGCCGGTGGCTCGGGAGCGGGAGGCCGTGTTGGGGGTGTCACTCGCGGCGGCTGCGTGACGGCTGGTGAGGGGGCTGGCCTCGGAGCCGACTTGGTGGCCGATGGCAGTGCCTGAGTGGGACAGGTGGACAGGACGCGAATCATCGCGTCGTGTTCGGCTGCGGTGACCCAGAGGCCGTAGGTGCGCTTGACGGCCACCTGCCGTGCAACGTACGTGCAGCGGTACCCCTTGTTGGGCGGGAGCCAGGTGGCAGCGTCGCCGTCGCCCTTCTGCAGGTTCAGCTGCCCCTCGACGGCTAGCAGGTTGAGAGGGTCGTTGGCGAAACGGATGCGTTGGTCCGCCGTCCAGCCTTGGGCGCCCTTCTGCCAAGCATCGCCCAGAGGAACGACGTGGTCGATCTGGACCGCGCTGCTGGTGCTGCTGCCGCGCTGGAAGACGAGCGTCGTGCCGCTGTAGGGATCGACGAGCACGCCGCTAAGTACGACGCAGTTCTGCGACCCCGGGCGGTAGATCACCTGGCGCAGGTCACGGGCCAGGATGTCGTTGCGCGTGTCGCAGCCGTTGCCATTCACGTCGACCCAGTCCGCGCCGAACTGGGCTCGCGCGTAACCCGTCTGGGGGGCTCGCCCTTTCACCGGGACGACCTCGGCAGCTGCGAGGGCGCTACCGGGCTGTCCAGTGACGGGGCGGGTAGCGGTCAGCGGCCTATCGACCGATGGGCTCACGACGGGTTCCGAGGTTGTCGGGGCCTCTGAGCTCGTGCCCGCAGCAGGGTTGGTTGGGGCGGTCGTGGATGTGTCCGTGACGAGCGGGGGAGCGGACACGTTCTGCGCCGTGATCCCGGCCGCGAGGACACCTACCACGGTCAGAGCCATCCCGGAGGCCAAGAGTCCCGTCGTCTTACGACGGGTCATGGGTCCGACCCAGGAACTGTGCCTCACGGCGGCCCATGCGCCCGTGCCAAGGAGGTACAGGCCGGTGAAGAGAAGAACGCCTGCGAGGCCGGACGCCAGCCCCAGCAAGGCGGCAACCACGAGACCTCCGACGCCGGCAATCCTCGATCGACTCGGCGTCGCGTGTGCTACAACCGTCCCCTGGGACCGCTGTCCCGGCATGGTGGCCGTCGGGCGTTCGCCGGACGGCCCCGAGGACGGCACGGTCGCTGCATCCTCGAGCGCGCTGGGTGGCGGTGCCACCGCCCACGACGGAGCCGATTCGACGGGGCTTGCGGCTGACGGGATACGCGTAGCGTTGGTCGTCTGCCGGGAAGAGACAGGGGACAGGCTGAAGGAGTCGGTGAACTCCGCAAGAACGCTCGTCCGCAAACCCTTCGTGTTGTGGCATGACTTGAGGTATTCGGTACGAGAGGCAACGGTCCTGCCGATCAGGCTGGGGTCACCCAACCCTTTCTCGGCCAGAGAGTTGACGAGATGGTGCAGCACGTCATGTTCCTTGGCAGCCCACTGGTCGCGGAGTAGGGGCCAGCAGGTCCGGACGAACTCTTCATCAGGCCCGTCGGGATAGGCGTCTGCCATTAGCGTCAGCGCCGCACCCCTGCCCAGATCCAAGCGGTCGGCCAACGCTCGCCTCAACCTCGGCGGAACCGCATCCCAAGCGAAGGTTCCCATCGATCTCACCCCACCCCGCGCCGGCTTCCACCGGCGAGCTACGTCACGTCTTCGCGGTCCACCCGACCGGTATGAGCGCAAAAACTTGCACTTATGACGCTACGAAGACCCGGCAACCGGCGTCAGGGACCAAGGTCCCGCCGAGGAGGTGGCTTCGGTCTCATCGGCGCCCACCACAGCCGGCCCGACGTGTCCGCTGTCGTGCATCATGATGCTTTATGCGCCGGTGGGGGGTGGATTGCCACGGCGGAGGGGCCGCTCGGGCCCTACGACATGGCCGGCGCCCACGTGGTCGACGACCCGTCGCTCTACGTCGGCAAGTTCGTCACCGACCGGGAGACGGGGGAGACGAAGTTCCTCGCGTTCGTCCACGACCGCGACGGTGCCTTCGTCGGCGAGATCACGGACCCGTATGCCGTCACCTGGGACGGCGATCGCCGCGCCCTCACGCCTGCCGATCCTCGGCGAGGCTCAAGGCATCCGTGAGACCTGCGTCGGCCGACGCACCCCGCAAGAGACTCCGAACTGACGGGCGTCCAGAAGGTCCACGAGCTGCTCCCCGCGGCAAGGGTCCGGTGTCTCCTTGGTGAGCACCAAAATGGTCGCCCCGGCGGAGATGGGACTGTCGAGCAAACCAACTCGACGACCACTTACGCAGCTCGCGAGATGATTGTGTCGTACTGCCAGGCATCTGGGCTTGAAGTGAGGTCCGGCGGAACTGGCCGGCGTGCGGGCGCGAGCGGCGAAGCGACAAGTGAAAGTCATACGGGATCCCGGTGCTCCTAGAACCGATACGGCGTAATGGGCAACACCCACCGCACTGCGCTCGCGTCTAGTTACCGAGCAAGTCCTAGTAGGTGACGCAAGATCACCCGTCGTTGTACAACATCTATCCGAACGTGGCCAGGAGCTAGGGCCAAGATAAGAAGCTAGATGCGTCGGAACCTGATACCGCGTCGAAGTAGTCTCGGGCTGCTACGAATCTCACAGTCTCGAGGTCCAGGTTAAGGTGGAGGTCGTCTTTGGGGATGATGGCATCGGTGAGATCTGTGCAGTGCTCGTGGTCGGCAAACACGACCCAGTTCTCCGATGCCGGGTCCAAACTACTCCCGTACTTGATGGCGTCAGGCTTGAGGTCCTCGTGGGTGCCCAGGAGGAAGACGGTGAAGATCTGGGTCGGAAGGTAGTGCCGGTCGAGCCTGCTCCAGTAGTCGTCGTCGTGTTCGTCCTTCGTGCGGGCGGGCTTGGGCTCACGAAGAGTTTCGGCGAATCTCCGAAGGAACAAGATCGCATCGAGGGTGTCTGCTGCGCCGGGTGCGAATGGTGAAGGCGACTCGGGAACTGTCATGACGTCGAGGTGGTACAAGCTCCGGGATGGCGTGAACCTGCCACACCACAGTTCGACGTCTGGGCCGTGGTGGTTGGTCATCTCGATGATGGCGCCATGGAGTTCGGTCGCTCCGTAAAACACGGACTGGCCTCTGGCGTTGAGCCGACCGCTTGCTGCATACATCGCTGGTGCGCTGCCGATTTCGCGACCGCTTCGCAAGTTATCCTCGAGCCCACCGCGGCGTCCACGCCAGAGACCGGGAGTCTGGGCCTTGTATAGCCCTTGCAGTACGGCGTACCCCTCGATGCGGTTGAACAGGTCGAGGACGTCTGTTGGTAGATGCCTGAGGAGGTCCTCGGCTGCTGTGTTGACCTGTCCGTCGCGGGCCTGCTTCATGAAGTGTCGCCAAGACCCTTCGTCGAAGTCGTACAGGCTTGCCCAGACGTCTCGCCGTCGTACGAAGCCGTAATCGACGGCTATTCTGTCGGCCACGTACGCGACCAGCGACAAGACGACTGGGCCGTCCACGGCGTCGTCTAGAAGTTCGTCCTCGAGGATCTCGCCGACGTCGCAGGTCCGCACATTCCATGACCCTTCGTCGTGGTACGCGCCGGATTCGTCGACCGTCACGTAGAGGGTGCCAAGGGCCTCCGCAATCGGCTCGAAGAGAACCTCGAACGTGACGCATCGGCCACGGGTCTCGCAGAAAGTGCAGGTGTCGTCCTCGGCGATCTGTTCGACCCTGGTCCAGAGGTGCCGGTCGGTCACGCAGGCACTGCATACGAGGCTATCGGCTGAGGCGCGCTCTTCGATCTCGAAGCGGCGTTGCTCAATGTGGTCGTGGGGCGTCACTTTGGGCAGGGTCACAGCTTCATCATCGGCCGGATCGCTGAGACATGTCCCGTGCAACGCCGTTGGCCATAAAAGTCACCGAAGGCGAGCGGCCGGTCGTCGGTGCCAGTGCATTCCAGAAGGTCGAACTATGCGTGAGGATGTCGAAATGCTGACAGTTGAACGCTCAGCTGCGCATGCCACAGCGGTGACGTCCCCGCACCTATTGCGGGTTCTTGAGCGTCTTGATTCGCTACCAGTCGCATCGCCGGATCCCCCCAGGGCGAGATGGATGACGCAGATGACCACAGGTAGCCGAGCTAGGACTTCATCGAGGGCGGCGCCGCCGACCGCGCGTTCGAGTGACTTGAGGTGGATGGGAGTATGAGCAGAGCGAAGGAACGATGCCGCTAGGATCTGCGAGTGCCGGATCAAGAGTCACTCTTTGGAGATCTGCTCGATGACGGTCAAGGGGGAAGTGCGGGTGGTGAACCAGCCGCCCCTCGGCTGTCCGAGTGGAGGACCGACCTGCTGAGGGCAGCCCTTGATGAGCGAGGGCTCTCGTCGATGCTCGAGCGCCAGAACGCCGTGGAGGCGATTGTTGGACGCCAGATCGCATGCCTCCGTGAGCTGACCCCGGCCGAAGCGACGAAGGTGCTGGAGGCATTCTCTGTTAAGCGCGACCGCACCTCGTCAAGCTGGGATGGTCGCGAAGAAGACACATGGATTGATCGACTCTGATGGTACATCGTCACAGATGCTTCTTGGGCCTTACCATTCTCTGCCCCAAAGTCGGGATTTGCAGTTGAGTGCAGGTGTTACATCCTCTGAGGCGCAGTGGCGCGACGAGTTCAATGCAGCGCTCGACAAGCTGGCAAACTTGGCTGACATTGTTGAGGATTCAGACCCTATCGCCAGCCGCGTGACTGAGGCCCAAGAGTCCTTGGGTCCGCTGCGTCAGCAGGCAGCCTGAACCATCGGCAGCGCGCGTTTTGAGATCGATGATCGCCCGGCTGAATATCGTCACGAGGCGATTGTCGAGTACATGGAGGACATCGGGACTGAGGCGAAGAACATCCTCCAGTTCTGCCTTACCTACGCTATCGCGTGCAGGGTGGCCGACGCCGACATCGACTTTGAGAATGATCTTGACGTTCGTGACTTGGATGTTGAGGGCGCTTCGCAGGCGGGCGATTCGATCAGCCAATACGGCGATTCGCTACGACCGCAAATGATGACGACGCCGACGAGGCTCTGTCGCAGACCAGATCAACGGCGACATCTCGGAGCAGTCGCGCCTCCTACGCCATCACCTAGATGAACTGAGGGACGTGGCATGGGAGGCGGTGTACTGGCTCGCGGGGTGACGTGCCTGCATCCATCTGCGGCAGGAGGCCGACCGTCATCACCGTAAGGCAGCAGCCGCACATGATGGCTGGTTCGACGCTGTCGGGCTGTCGGGGCCATGAGCAATATTGACACTGGGCGTCTGGGGCCGCTCGGTGAGGAAATCGACATGTTCATGGCTTGGCTGCGAACGACGAAGTGAGCTAGAGAACGGCCAGTGGGCGTGCAACCGCGCCTCCATGAGATTCAACGCGCCAGCCACTACGGTCGGCCATGTGACTGATCGAGCACTCGTCCGGCTGCTCGTGGACTGCAGCCCGGAAGGCACTGACGAGATATGACGAGCTGGATCATCACGATTGACAAGGATCACCCCCAGCACTGGGGGATCGCCAAGCGACACGGCTTCTGGGACATGACCAAGTCCTTTCCCATTCAGCACGGGGACACGATCTACTTCTGGCAAGCCGGCGCCTCGATGGTGTCCAAATGCCGCGCCACGGCGTCAGCCCTGGCAATCAACGCTGGTCATCGCACGCCGTGGCTCGACGGTGGGCTGCGGGCCTACCGCGCTCGGGTTCCTTTCGTTGTTGTCTCCGAGCGGCCCAAAAGCCAGCCAAAGTGGGGTGAGCTCCAGGAGCGGATGAGCAAGAAGGTGATGCTGCAGACGCCGCGGTCATTCGACAGCCCGCGCGATGAAGAGGTGCTCGCTCGCATCTTCGCCTGACAGCCGTTCGAGGAGCGCAAACCTACCGGCGAGCGCTATCGCGATGCTGGGCCAGTAAGCCGATGTCAGGATGGTTCGACGGGTCTTTGGGAAGGCGGACCTTTCGCCCCTTGAGTGCCTCGTACTCGCTGCCCTTGAGCTGAGACGAGACTCCCACGCGCAGGCTCTCGGTCACCCACATGAGCCCTTTGTCGAAGAGGTCATGCACATCGCCTCGAAGAAGCAGTCCGTTGCGCACGGAGTTGTTCCCGGAGCTGGCGTACTCGTGGATATGGGCTGCTTGCAGAACCTCCTTCACCGCTGTCCCTGTCAACGCGCACTGTCCACCGTAAGCAGCCATGAGGCGAGACCGGAACAGAGGTTGGCCCTGCCGCGCGATGACGCTGGCGAGCTGGCGGGTCACATCGTGAGGTGCTGCGTCGTCGGTTCGTGGTGAGAACGACTGGTCTGCGCCTACAGCGGTCAAGAGCCCTGATAGCTCTGACGGCGTTAGCCTTCGCACCCCCTGCGTGTGCTTTTCAAGGATGCCAGGGACCGGATCAGCGGCCATTTGCCGGCATAGGGAATGGTCCCACTCGACCTGGAACGTCCACACGTCGCCGCCCTCGGCCTCCTCAGGCTCAGTGGTCACCGTGCCGCAGCCGACGAACGCGGCGAGTGGCAAGGTGGCTCGAGCCCAGATCACGTCACCGGCGTGGAACTCCTTCAGGCGACGGCTCAGGGTCCAGATGTGGTAACCGGTCGCGGTTTCTCCCGCATGGTCACCGGCAAAGAAGTCAATGACTGGCAGGCGGCTGCCGTCGGGACGGAAGTAGCCCCAGTTCTTATAGTGATCGTTGACCAAGTAGACCCAGTGCGTCGTCACGGTGATCTCCCTTCTAGTTGGGTCAGCATTGCACTGGGCTTGCCCGCCCGACTGAGAAGCGGCCTCCGGCGGGCTACCTGTCCACGAGTTGATGACTCAGTGACACCTGCCCCACCCAGAATGCTTCCTTGTCTTCGGGGCTGGCCTTTGCGCCGAGGAGACCCAAGTCCTGGGCGAGGGTGTAGAAGCCGTGTCCAACGTCTGCCTGGCCCTTCAGTGTCACCAGCGACGAGAGCATGACGCCCGAGATGGGGTAGTCGAGTCGCGTCACGTCATCGAGCAGGCTTCCGATCGCGTGACGACCGATGTCAGTCCGTAGATCGAAGGTCCGAATTCCGGTCTCTTCGGCGAGGCGAATGTTCAGCTCGCCGTAGGTCAGCGCGCCACGCTCGTACGCCGTCGAGCGGAGCAGTTTCAGTGTCTCGTCGACGAGCGTCACCCACTCCTCCGGGTCACGACCGTAGCGGCGCCAGGTGGCAGGTCGACCCGTCGTGGACGAACGGTCCCCACTTCCGGCCGGTTGTTTGGTGTCCGACACGGTGACAGGGACTGAGGTGGGGGCGACGGGCTCGTCCGTGCGCACGACTGCGTCGGTGGCGGCTTTTGCTGCTTCGTCCGAGCCGAAGGCCAAGGCACGGACCCGGTCGAAGCAGTGTCGCGCCTCGTCCGTCAACGACCGTCTGTCGAGGAGGCGCACCGCGTTGCGGTAGAGCTCTCCCTGGGTGTCCCACTCGAATCGGCTGTCCGCGACGCGAAGCAGCTCGGCGACCTCGCGGGCTGGGACCTGCTCGTATGAGCGAGGGCCTAGGTGCCGGAGCCGCACGAGCGGCTGGTTGGGGAGGCGGTAGGTCTTGCGCTTGACGCCACCCACCGAAAGAGGATCGTCCTCCACGAGCTCCTTGCTCTGGACGGCGCGTGAGATGGCCTGATTGAGCAGTTGGGTGACCTGCTTGCTGGGACGGCCGAGCGAGCACGCCTCGACGTAGGTGGTCTGGAGCCGATCCCCGGTAATCGGGCCCTCTGCCCGGACGATGTCGATGAGCCCCTCGTGGATCGCCTGGAGCGAGCTGCCTGTGAGCTTCGGAACCGTCCCTCTGAACGACGTGTAAGTGAGGATCTCACCTAGCTCAGGCTCGTCATCCTCTATGTCGTCCTCGGCCTTGTCGAAGAGGCTCCACTCGTAGGCGGGTGCCTCCGCGTCCTGTGTCGCGAGCGACACGGTGACAGAGTCGTCGGCCGCTTCCTCCACAGCGGCGTACGAGCCGTCGGTATCGACATCTGGTTCATCGTCGGCTTCGGCGGGGAGGGCCTCATCGCCGGCGGCGTCGACTGCTGCAACACCCTCGTAGTCGTGCGCGAGGACCTCCGCCTCGGCGGACTCGTCGAACGGCAGGATGCTGAGCTCATCGAGAAGCGGCCAGAGCCCGCTAAGCGCGGCATCACCGTCTAGGTAGAAGGCCGACTCGCGCACGCGGAAGAAGCGCCAACCGCAGCGTTGGAGCTCGCGCTGGCGCGCAAGCTCGGTCGCGTACGAAGTCTCGCCTCCCCAGGTGTCGCCCTGGCACTCGATGGCGAGTCGCCCTGAGGCGCCTACGACGACGAGGTCGAGCAGCCCTTCAGTTGAGAGGTAGCTGGGCATGACGGTGTACCCGCGCTCGACGATGCGGTTGTAGACACGCTGCTGGAACAGGTCGTTGAACCGTGCCTCCAGCGTGCTATCGGACGCGACCTCCGACGGCTGAGAGTCGAGTTCTGGGGCTCGGTTGACCACCGAGTAGCAGTACTCAAGCAGCTGGTAGCGCAGATCGTCCTTTAGCTTTAGGTCGGTCTGCGTCAGCGAGTGGAATAGCCACAGCTGGTCCTTTGCGCGTGACACCGCGACGTTGAAGCGCTGAAGATACATCTCGGTGTTGAGCGCGCCCAGAGTGATGTCCTCCCCGACGGACGAGACCATGGAGAGGAACATGACGTCACGCTCGGAGCCCTGGAAGTCAGCGGCGTCTCCGACGCGCAGATCCCGGGCGCTCCATTCTTCGGCCGGGATCTCGGCAAGCAGCAGCTTGAAGATGTGCTTAGCCTGCGCGCTTCCGACGAGGGAGATGATGCCAAAGGTCAATCCGTCGTAGCGCGGGTCGTCGAGCAGCGCCTTGATCTGGTCGACGAGGGCTCGCGCCTCCACAGGGTTGGTCTTTGCGCTCGAGCCCTGCTGGTGGCCGTCTGCGACGTGGACGACTTTGATGGGGTCGAGACGCCGTGCTCCGAACTGGCGAACGGGGATAAGCTCGACGTTGTTGGGTCGGTAAGCGACCGTATTAGAGAACTCGATGATCTCGGGCACACAACGACGGTGCTCCACGAGTGTCAGTTGACCGCCGTACCGCTTGACAGCCTCGTTGAAGAAAGACTGCTTCGGGTCGGCCCACGTGCCCTTATGCGGGTGGTCGGGAATGTACTGGTCGGCCAGCTTGATAAGGCTGTCGGTGTCAACACCGACAGCCGTCGGGGACACCTGCATGTCGTCACCGACGACAACGATCTTCTTGGCGAGGTACTGGAGGAATGTCGCCTCGTGTCCCGCCTGGGATGCCTCGTCGACGAGGACGACGTCGAACATGTCCTCCTCGGCGGGCAGCTGCTCGGCGATGCGGTAGATCGGCATGATCCACACCGGCACGGACGAGCGGCAGCGGTCCATTGACCGTCGGATGTCGGCCTGGACGAGGGCAGCGTTCTTGCCGGTGCCCTTGCCCAGCTTCTTGACCAACTGCGAGTAGTGCACCAGCTCGGCGCGCGCCGACGCCGGAAGGCGGGAAGGGCTAACTGCGTGTCCCCATGCGCGGTGCTGCGCCACTGCCGCGACGCAGTCGTGGATCTCCGCCTCGAGGGCGGTGAGCTGGGCTTGCACGTCGTTGACGTCGGTGCTGTCCTGCGCGACGAGCCACGAGCGGGTGGTCGCCCAGTTCCACGCTGCCGTCAGAGACGCAAGCCGCTCGGGCCACGCATCGTCGATGGGCGCGTTCTCTACGGAGTTCGCCAGGACCCCAGCGGAGAGCCGCACCCGCTCGCTCAACGACTCGCGCTCACGCAGCTGCTCTGCGACGTCGTGCAGGCGCTGGATCCGGCGCTGGGCTGCAGCGTAGGCCTCATGGTCGGTGCTGACGACGGCTTCACGAAGCTGGCGCACACAGGGGGCGGCATCGGGCCACGCGGCGATCGTGCCTAGCAACGTGGTGAGCGCCTCGATGGGCTGTGTCGCGCTGCGCCAAGCCTCGTCGGCGGCCGCGGCGTCGACGAGATGGGCGTAGTCGAGCACCTGCCGCACGTCGGTCCAGTCGGGTCGGGCCAGCCCGACGCTCGCGAGCGACTCCTCTTCGGCCATGAGCGTTGCGCCGAGCTCGAGGACCAGTGCGAGGCGACTCACCTGGGTCTCGTGCCAGGCGGCGCGCTCGCCGATGGTGTCTTCCGCAGGGATTCGGATGGTCGCAGGCCAAGCACGGTCGAGCTGCTCGAGGATACTGCCGGCCTCGACGTGCGCGAGGAACGCGTCGAGCGCGTCCGTTGTCGTCGGCTGACGGCGGTTGACCCGAACGGACTCGAAGAGCACGCGTGACTGCTTGACCGCGCCCGGCGTGAGCAGGCCAATCTTCGCCGTGCCATCGGGGTTGGTCTTGATCGTGCCGCCGCCCACGAGAAACGCCGTCAGGTGCTCGGCAAGCGCGGTCAGCGTACCTAGGTCTCCGGTGTAGGAGACATCGGTGCCGAGCGGCAGCCGAGCAGTGAGGGCATCCAGCCGCTCCAGCAGCGCGCGCACGTGCGTGGCGCGGTTGCTCCACACCTGCGGAGCGCCAGCACGGATATCGCTGAGGGCATCACGAACCCACTCTTCGCGAGCCTGCTCAAGCCGTTCGATCATCTGGATGATCCGACGCATGCGCGCCTGCAGGTCGTGCCGCTCGACAGCTGACATCGACTCGACTGCGCGCGCCGCTTCAAGGGAGAGCAGCTCCGAATGCGCGGATCGCACATCGCCCGCGGAGCGCTGCTGATCCACCAATGCCAGGAAGCTCTCGGGTGTGGGGACCTGCTCGAGGTCGACGAGACGCATGCGGCTCTCCGAGGCGTCGTCGTCGAGGGTCGAGTCACGCAGCAGCTTGAGCCAGCGGAGGGCTTCGGCGTCGGTCAGCGGCGCCGTGTCTCCGGGGAGTGCTGGCATCGTCACAGCAATCCAGTCGAACCGGGATTGCTCAGCGGTCAGCTGTTGCGCGATCGTGGAGAGAGTGCCCTCATAGGAGCCGTGGCTGCGCCGCACCGCCTCGGCCTCGCGTGCGCGGACGAGGGACGACGTGAGGTCGCTGCGTCGGGCGCCGAGGTCGTCGAGGCGTGCGAGCAGACGGTCGATCTCGTCGTTGTTCGCCTTGGCGTTAAAGTTCTGGGCGCGGTGCGCGATCGTCTCGACCGCTGTCTTCAGTTCAGTGAGCTCCTCGCGCGACGCGCCGATGACCGAGACAGCGAGGGCCTGAATCCCCTTCGGAAGCTTGCCGCGGACCTCCTCGAGGGCGCGGTCAGTGTGCGCCGTGACAAGGACGCGCTTTCCTTGGGCGAGCAGGTGTGACAGAAGCGCGGCAGCGGTATGCGTCTTTCCGGTGCCGGGCGGGCCCTTGACGAGCGTCTGCGCGTGGGTATCGACGCGGTTGATGATGTCGCGCTGCACGGTGTTGAGCGGTAGCGGCGAGAAGGTCTCGCCATCGACGACCTGAAGCGCCCCGGGTGCGGGGTCGGTGAGCGCCTGCGGCGGTTGGTCGGGGTCGACTAGGGTGCGCAGTCCTGCGGGCACCGTGTCGCTCGTCTCGATGTGGCCCGCGATGTCGTTGAACATACGGACGAGGCCGGCGTTGGTCCGCGGCCGAAGGATGAGCGCGGGGTCGCGAGTGATCGTTGGGTTGACCCCGGGTGCGGCGGTCACCTCCGCGTTGTACGTGCCCTGCGAGCCGAGGCTGTTGACAACGCTGAGAGCGAGGGCCTTGAGCGCGTCGGCATCGAAGGGGTGGGCGTCGTAGGTCTCGCCTGCGGACCGGGTCTCCTGCACCAGACTGGCGCGCGGAAGCAGGGACGCCTCGAGCATCTCCAGCTCGGCGCTGAGCCCGACCGTGGGGGCGTCGCACTTGAAAGTGAGGCGGCCGGTGCGGTTGTCCATCGTCGCAACGACCGGACACGTGAACACGTGGCGGCGCACCGTGGGGTGCAGGTCTCCCGGGTTCCACGAAAGGAGCCCGACACCGAGCACGAGCTCGAACTCGTCGTTTCGGGATTCGGCCTGGAGGAAGGTCTCGTAGAGGGCGGCGTAGTAGTCGCGGACGGGGGCGTCGAGCTTCTCGCGCTCGGACCACGGGCGCCACCGCGACATCCACCGCTCAAAGGTCGCGCTGATCTCGGGGTGGTCGATGAGCTGGTCGAACTCCTCGACGTCCTGCTGGGTGGAGAAGTCGAACCGCTTGCCCTTTCGGCGGCGCTCGAGCAGCGCTGGAACGACGGTCGCCTTGTCTGGGTCGCCCTTGAGCCAGGGCACGATCTCGGGCGGCACCTCGGGAGGGGCTTGGCGGATGAGGCGGTCGACCGAGAGCAGGAACCCGTCAGTGGGCTCGACGTCGCGGTACGCGCTCCTCACCGCCGAGTGTTCGGGGGCCTTCGCCACCCAGTGCACCTGACCACCCGCAGCCGAGCGCTTGTAGTCGTCGACGTCGCGCACGGGTCGCGAGCGCATAGCCTGCGCCTGCGCGAGGAACTGGAAGAGGCGGGCGGCGCGGTCAGAGAGATCGGTGAGGTCGGCGTTGTCAATCATGTGAGTGGTGCTCCTGCGGGACTTCATCGACCCGCGGGCACATCAGCGCTGACCCGAGAGACGAAGGTGCTGAGGGGCACGGCGACGACCCCTGTCTATGCCGAACCATATGCACCCTCGGCGACAGTGTTCGCAAAGCCACCAGTCATGTCCGAAATGTGATCTCGGGATTGAGCGCGACGAGTCGCGTCAATGTCCCGGATCTCATGCGTTGGGGCGGTAGGTTTACCGTTCTTGGGGACGGCCGGACCAACGACGGCCACGCAGGGTTGAGGGTGAGGAAGCGCAGTGGTGCAGACAGGGGATGACCGTTGGGTCGAGGTGTCCCCGTCGCAGTTCACGCACGAGGCGGAGGGCCTCGCCTTGATCCGCGCGATCATGCCCGACGAGACTCCGTTCCGCGCGTGGTCGAACTTCGAGTTTCGCGACAGCCACGGACGCTGGCACGAGGTCGACCTCCTGCTCCTCGGCCGGGGCCGCCTCCACCTCATCGAGCTCAAGCACTACTACGGCGTGCTCCGAGGCGATGACCACCGTTGGCTTCGAGACGGCATGCGCCCCGAGGACTCGCCCCTCAAGCTGGCCCGCCGCAAGGCGCAATACTTCGCAACTAAGCTGCGCGACGAGCTGCGCGTTTGGGCCCAGGAGACCAAGGCCAACATCCCCGACGAGCGCGACCTCATCCCGTTCGTCCAGCAGTCGGTGTTCCTCCACCACCCGCAGTTCACGAGCAAGCTCAGCGATGCGGCGGCGATGGGCCTCTACGGGCTCGACGGCGCCGAGGAGAAGTCGAACCTCTGGGGCATCTCCGAGCTCGTGCTTGAGCCGGCCGGGAAGCGGTCGATCACCCTCCAGCAGGAGCGCCTCCTCACGAATCTCATGTCGAGGATCGGGCTCGTCCAGCGGCGCCAGCGTGAGGCTGGGTCGTGGGTCATCGAGGACGAGTCGATCGACTCAGGCGATGGCTGGCAGGACTGGCTCGCCACCCACAAGGTCGTCCAACAGGACCGCGCTCGCATCCGCTTCCAGGTGCTGGCACCGAGCGCCACCACGACCGCGCGCGCAGATGTGCGACGCATCGCGGAGCACGAGTTCCGGCTCATGGGGCGCCTGCACCACGACGGCATCCTGCAGCCAAGAGACCTCGTGGAGTCCGAGCTCGGCGTCGGCCTCGTCTACCCCTACGCACCCGAGTGGGAGCGGCTCGACCTCTGGATGGCCGGGCAGGAGAACGGCGTCCCGCTTGAGACGCAGCTGTCGATGGTGCGCCAGATCGGCGAGGCACTGCAGTACGCCCACAGCAACAAGGTCGTGCACCGCGGGCTCTCCCCGAAGGCGGTGTGGGTGCGCGAGGTCCCGGGCACGACGCACGACGTGAAGGTGCGCCTCGGCGACTGGCAAGGTGCGGGCACCGTTGCGGCCGACGGGTTGACGCGCTCGTCCGTCCCTGGCGTCACGTCCCTCTTCGGCATCCACGCACCCACGCGTAGGAGCGACGCGACGAGTGCGTCGTCCGCCCCTGACACCCCTGACGCGGACGGCCGGATCGATGCGTCGTTCCAGGCACCCGAGGGCGTATGGAACGCCGCAGCCGACCGCGTGCGCCTCGACGTCTTCGGGCTGGGTGCCGTCGCCTTCTACCTGCTCACGGGAACCGCACCGGCGCCGAGCGCGAGCGCGCTCATCTCGCGGCTGCAGGCTCAGCAGGGACTTGACCTCAGCGTCGAGCTGCCGCAGATCTCCTCCGACCTGCGCTCCCTCGTGCTCAAGGCGACCCACCCGTCGCCGAGCCAGCGCACCCCGGACGTCAGCACGGTGCTCGCCCAGCTGTCCAAGGCCGAGCGCGAGACCGCCAGCGACCTCGCCCAGGAGGACCCGCTCGAGGCCCATTCCGGCGCTGTGCTCGACGGACGCTTCGAGCTGGTCCGCCGGCTCGGCCAGGGCTCCACCGCGGTGGGCCTGCTCGTCATCGACCGCCATGCCAGCGGCAGCGAGGCCCAACGGGTCCTCAAGGTGGCCCTCAACGACGAGGCAGCGTCGCGGCTCACCGACGAGGCCGAGGTGCTGCGCAGCCTCGACAACCCCCGCGTCGTCAAGGTCATCGAAGGGCCGATCGTCGTCGGCGGGCGCCCGGCGCTGCTGCTGGAGAACGCCGGAGCCGAGACCCTGACCGAGGTGCTCCGCACCCGGTCCCGTCTCTCGCTCGACCTCCTCGAGCGTTTCGGCGTCGACCTCCTCGACGGCATGGTCGTGCTCGACAAGGCTGGCGTCGACCACCGCGACATCAAGCCCTCCAACCTCGGCGTCCGTGAGAACCGTGGTGACCGCACCAAGCACCTCGTGCTCTTCGACTTCTCGCTCACCCGTGCGGCGGCGTCAGCCACGTCAGCGGGCACGCCGCCCTACCTCGACCCGTTCCTCACCGGCGCCCGCGACCGCTACGACTCCGCCGCCGAGCGGTATGCCGCGGCCGTTGTTCTTTTCGAAATGGCGACGGGCGCCACCCCGGTCTACGGGGACCGCGACGCCAACCCGGCCGCCGTGCAGGACGAGGCCACAATCACCCCGGAGATGTTCGACCCCGCGCTGGCCGAGGCTCTCGTCGGCTTCTTCCGCACGGCTCTCGCGCGTGACGCGGCCGCGCGTCACGACACTGCCGAGTCGATGCGGTCGGCGTGGCTGTCGATCTTCGCCGCTGACGCCACCACCGAGCCCGATGCGTCCAACGACGAGCTGGCGCGTGCGGCGACGATGAGCACGCCGCTCGCGGAGTCCGGTCTCACTGCACGCGCGCTGTCCGCGCTCGAGCCGTATGCCGTCACCACTGTCGGCGAGCTCCTCACCGTCGACCCCGTCCGACTGTCGCGGATGCAGGGCGTCGCCAACGCGACGCGTTTGCAGATCAGCGCACGGATGAAGGAGTGGCGCGAGCGTCTCGGCGACGCCCGCGAGACTGACGAGCTCGACGTCCGCCCGCCGACGCCGGCCGAGGCCGCAGACCTGCTCCTCTCGGCCGTGGCGTCCAAGCGTGCCCCCAACCGTGGAGCCATGGTGCGCCTCGTCCTCGGTATCGGTACCGACCTCGAGGCCTTCGCCACCCACGCGCAGCTCGCGGCACATCTGCCGGAGCCCGTGACCACCGCTCGCGGCACGCAGATCCTTACCGCTCTGCAGGAAGCGTGGGCCTCCGACGACCGCACCCGCCGGCTCCTCGACCTGCTCGCCGACGCCGCGAGCACGCGCCTCACGATGCTCGGTGGCGTCGCCACCCCGGGTGAGGTCGACGATGCCGTCGTCGGGGCGCTGAGCACGTCCGACGACCGCGACGAGCGACTCGCGCTCGGCCTGCTGCGCTTCGCCCTCGAGCGGCGGCGTGCCCTCAACCGGGCCGACGGCTCGGCCGACTCCGTGTGGCTGCGCCGTCGCGACGGCAAGGTGACCCTCCTCGCCGAGGACCAAGCCCTCTTCGAGGTGGCCGAAGTGCTCGGCGGCGAGGCCGAGCACCTCGTCCAGGCCATCGACGACCCACGCCGCGGTGTCGTCGCCGCCGCGCAGGTACGGGCCAAATTGGCCGCGGCCGTGCGTCAGCTCCGGGACCTGCCCGCCCCGCTGACCGACCCCATGCGCCAGGCTCAGCTCGCGGCGGCCATGTCAGCAAGCGGCGCCGTCACCGGCGGGGGCGAGCTGCACCACAAGGGCCTCACGCAGGTCGCGGCCCTCGAGCTAACGTTCAAGGACTTCGGCGGTGGCCTCCAGCTCGGTCCTGCGGAGATTCGCGACCGCGTCAGCGTCCGCTTCCCGTCTGTGCCAGAGCTGCCGCAACGCCCGACACTCGACGCCTTGGTGCAGGACGCCGGGCTTGGTCTCGTGTACGACGACCGCCTCGGTATCTACCGCTCGCCCAAGCTGGGAGCGACGACCGGCCTCGAGTCACGCCAGCCGACGAGCCTGTCGGTCACGACCTCGCCTGTTGGTGTCTCGGGTGCCATCGGAGCTCGTCTCGAGGGGTCCATCGCCAGTCGCTCGTTCTTGGCCCTCGGAGTCCGGGCCGACAGGCTGACGAAGTTCGTCTTGGCAGCCGAGGCGCAGTATGCCGCTCGCGTCGTCGACGTCACCGGCGTCCTTCTCGACGCGCTGCGGGCTGCCTCCGAGCGCACCGGCCTCCCGTGGGAGCTGGTGCGTGCAGCGGATGCCGAGTCGGAGACGAGCCGCGGCCGCCGCGGGCTCAACGAGCTCGTTAAGCGATCCTGGAGCCAAGTGGAGCAGGCGGTCGACGCAGCGCTGTCGAGTTCCGGCCACGATGCGCCGGTGCTGCTGACCGAGGCCTCACCCCTCGCGCGGTACGACAACATGGGCCTCCTCGCGAAATGGACCGACCTCGGCGCCTCGCGTCAGCAGGCCGTGTGGCTCGTCGTGCCCCAGCTCGCCAGCAACCACGGGCCGTTGCTCGACGGGCGGCCGGTGCCGCTCGCGGCACCGAGCCAGTACGTGGCTCTCGATAACGACTGGATCGACAGCGCCGCCACCGTGGGCGCGGCCGCACAGAAGGAGCATTAGACGTGGCTGTATCGCCTGACCTCACCGCGGCGCTCAAGAAGGTCGTGCTGTCCCTCGAGGACGACCTCCGCGACCGCGTGGAGACCCAGCAGCCGGACGTGCTCACCGAGTGGCGCTCGCTGCACGAGTCGGCGGTCGCCCGCGAGCGGACGGCCATGTCGTGGCAGGCCTGGCGCGACGACCGCGTCACGCAGGCCGCGGTCGCCTGGGTGTTGACGTCGGTGTTCGTCCGCTTCTGCGAGGACAACCGCCTACTCAAGCCGGTATGGATCGCGGGACCGGCCGAGCGTCGCCAGGAGGCGCTCGACGCCGAGCTCGAGTACTTCCGCCGCAACCCCGAGCACACCGACCGGGAGTGGCTGCTCCAGGCCGTCGATCACCTCCGCGCCATCAAGGGCACGCGCGACCTCGTCGAGTCGCACTCGCCGCTGTGGACGGTGTCCCCGTCCGGTCAGGCAGTCAACCAGCTCATCGGCTTCTGGCGTCAGACGACCGAGGCCGGCGACCTCGTCTGGGACTTCAGCGATCCTGACCTGTCGACGCGCTTCCTCGGCGACCTCTACCAGGACCTCTCGGACTACGCGAAGAAGACCTTCGCGCTGCTCCAGACACCGGAGTTCGTCGAGGAGTTCATCCTCGACCAGACGATGGAGCCCGCGCTTGCCGAGCGACCGCTCGAGGGCTTCACCCTCATCGACCCGACGTGCGGGTCCGGACACTTCCTCCTTGGTGCCTTCGCACGCCTCAACGACCGATGGGCGCGACAGGCACCGGGCCTGGAGATCCAGGCTCGTGTTCAGAAGGCGCTCGATGCCATTCACGGCGTCGATCTCAACCCCTTCGCCGTCGCCATCGCCCGCTTCAGACTCATGGTCGCGGCGCTCCAGGCGAGCGAGCTGATCTCGCTCGAGGACGCCCCTGCCTTCCAGGTCAACTTGGCGGCGGGCGACTCGCTTTTGCATGGTGGCCACCAGTTCTCGATGCAGTTCGATGGTTTGGACGCAGACTCCGCGGTCAGCGGCTTCGCCTATGACACCGAGGACCTCGCCACCTTGCGTAAGATTCTCGAACCCGGACGTTACGACGTCGTGGTCGGCAACCCGCCGTACATCCAACCGCCTGACAGGAAGCTCAACCTCGCCTACCGCGAGCTCTACACCACCTGTTCGGGAAAGTACTCGTTGACTGTCCCGTTCATGGAACGGTTCTTCCAACTCGCCAAGCGGCATGTCGGAGACAAGCCAGCCGGATGGGCGGGCCAGATCACCTCGAACGGGTTCATGAAACGCGAGTTCGGGGTGAAATTGGTCGAGCAGTTCCTGGCCAAGCAGGATCTGCGGCTCATCGTCGACACGTCAGGCGCCTATATTCCGGGGCACGGCACACCGACCGTCATCGTCGTTGGCAGACCGCAGCCCCCAGTCGAGCCAACACTCAGTGCTGTTCTTGGAGTCCGTGGTGAGCCGGGGCAACCGAAAGTCCCCGCAAATGGACGCGTCTGGACCGAGATTGTCGAGCGGGTCGGCGAGAACGATTTCGATGGCGAGTTCGTCACAGCCACAAGCCTGCCGCGCTCTTCCCTCTACACGCACCCATGGTCCCTGACTGGCGGTGGCGCCCCTGAACTCATGCGTCAGGTCGAGAACGCCGCGACTCGACGCCTGGGGTCAGAGGCGAAAGAGATTGGAATCATTGCAGTCATCGGAGAAGAGGACGCATTCGAACTTCCTTCGTGGAGCAGCGAGCCCTTTGCGGAGGCGGTGTTCGGCGAGGGGGTCCGGGATTATCAGGTCACCGGGGAGAAGCGCTTTTGGCCCTACGACGAGCATCTGCAGGTGCTGACAGACTCGCTGGACTCGCGTCACATGTGGCCGTCGCGTCGTGTCGTCCAGGGCTACCTGATGTTTGGCAAGACGCGCGCCGATCGAGGCATGGCGTGGGTCGAGTACGGGATGCTGGCCAAGGCCAAATTGCGGACCACGCTGTCCATAGGTTTCGCCTTCGTAGCGACCCACAATCAGTTCTCTCTGGACCGAAACAGGCGGATTTTCACTAGAACCGCGCCGGTCATCAAGTTGCCAGCGGACGCAACGGAGGATGAACACCTCGCGCTGCTCGGAGTCCTGAACTCGTCCACGGCCTGCTTCTGGCTCAAGCAGAACAGCCACAACAAGGGCAGCACGGTCGATACCAAGGGAGCACGCCAGACCCAGGCTCCATGGGAGGACTTCTACGAGTTCACCGGCACAACGCTGAAGGACTTCCCGCTGCCACGAACGCTCCCGCTCGAGCGGGCACGCACCATCGACCGGTTTGCGGGGCTAGTAACCGAGCGCTTCGAGGACACTGCTCGCCAACGCGATGGTGTCCCGAATGAGGGACTGTTGCAGCGGGCATATGACGGAATCATGGCCAATCGAGCCCTGATGATCGCCGAACAGGAGGAACTCGATTGGGAGGTGTATCGCTCGTACGGGCTCATCGACGGAGACCTGACGTACCAGTGCGAGCGCCTGCCCCCTATCTGCCAGGGAGAGCGTGCCTTCGAGATCGCACTTGCTCGTAAGGCTGCAACGGGGGAGGCCGACGCAGCTTGGTTTGTTCGCCATCGCTCGACTCCGATCACCGAAATCCCATCGCACTGGCCTGAGGACTACCGACAGCTCGTCCAGCGTCGCCTCGACGTCATCGAGTCGAACAAGTTCATCCGTCTGCTTGAGAAGCCGGAGTACAAGCGTCGCTGGGCGACCGAGCCGTGGGACAAGCAGGTAGAAAGTGCCCTCCGGGGCTGGCTGCTCAACCGCCTCGAGGATCGGCGGTTCTGGTTCGACAAGCAGGGTCGTCCCGCCGCGCGTTCCATCGCGCAGCTGGCCGACCTGGTCGAGCGCGATGACGACCTCGTCTCCGTGCTTGGGCTGTGGTCCGGCCGTAGGGACCAGTCTGTGACGCAGTTGCTCAGGAGCCTGCTCGACACGGAGAGCGTGCCGTACCTCG
Source organism: Terrabacter sp. 01T434 (assembly GCF_056398545.1). NCBI lineage: Bacteria > Bacillati > Actinomycetota > Actinomycetes > Micrococcales > Intrasporangiaceae > Terrabacter > Terrabacter sp. 01T434. The sequence goes on along the minus strand of NZ_JBFTPP010000003.1, from coordinate 437,278 downwards.
CGGCCTTCCGACTGAAGGACTCGGGCCTGCGCAAGCGGGAGGCGTGGGAGCACACCTGGGACCTGCAGCGCCGTGAGGACGCGGGCGAAAAGGTCGGTGACATCCCGGTGCCGCCCAAGTACACGTCAGCGGACTTCCGCAAGGCGTCGTGGTGGCAGCACCGCGGCAAGCTCGACGTGCCGAAGGAGCGGTTCATCCTCTACCCCGACGCGTCTCGCGAGACTGACGCGACACAGCTGCTCGGCTGGGCCGGCTGGGACCACGCCCAGCAAGCCCTCGCACTGGCATCCGTCATCCAGGAGCGCGAAGCGGAAGGCTGGAGCGACGAGCGACTTATCCCGCTCGTCGCCGGCCTTGCGGAGCTCCAGCCGTGGGTGCGGCAATGGCACGACGAGGACGACGCAACCTTCGGCGTCAACCTCGCCGACTACCTCGAGGAGGAGCTGCGCACCCGCGCGCTCCAGGTCGGCCGCACCATCGACGAGCTCAAGGCCTGGCGTCCCGCGCCTTCCACCCGCGGCCGCAAGCCCCGGACCACGTGAGCGCACCCATGAAAATTTACGCAGGAGCCATCGTGAGCACCCTTCTTCGCGACGTCATCGACATCCCCGAGCGGGCCGGCGCCGAGGACTACGTGCTGCGCCTCACCGACTCGGTCGGCGCCGAGGCCGCGAGCCGAACCATCGACGACTATGTCGTTACCGAGGCCATCGCCCAAGCCTTCGACGACGCGCTCGGGCTCGTCGCTGAGGCCGTCGGCTCCGGAGTGAGCCGCGGTGCGTTCCTCGTCGGTTCGTTCGGCTCCGGTAAGTCGCACTTCATGGCCGTGCTGCACGCCCTCCTCCGGCACGAGCCTGCCGCGCGCGCCAAGGCCGAGCTGCAGGCTGTCATCGCCAAGCACGACCATGCCCTCTACGAACGGAAGATCCTGCCGCTCGCCTTCCACCTCCTCGGTGCCAAGACGATGGAGCAGGCCCTCTTCGAGGGCTACATCCGCCAGATCCGCGAGCTGCACCCTGGCGCCCCGCTGCCGGCCATCCACAAGTCCGACGCCCTTCTTGAGGATGCGTCGAGCATGCGCGAGCGCCTCGGCGACGACGCCTTTTTCGCGGGTCTGAACGGCGGCGCCTCCAAGGGAGACGACGGCGCCGACCCGTGGGCCGCTGTCCTCGGGTCCGGCAGCTGGGACGGGGCGCGCTACGACGAGGCGCGGGCGGCGTCCCCGGCGTCCGAACTGCGCCAACAGCTCGTCTCCGCGCTCGTCGAGACGTACTTCACGGCATACACGCAGCAGGCTGAGTTCGTCGACCTCGACACCGGCCTCGCCGCCATCTCGAGCCACGCGAAGGGGCTCGGCTACGACGCCGTCGTCCTCTTCCTCGACGAGCTCGTGCTGTGGCTCGCCTTCTCGGTGCAGGACCGTGAGTTCTTCCGTCGCGAGTCGCAGAAGCTGACGAAGCTCGTCGAGTCGTCCATCGGTGGGCGCGCCATCCCGCTCATCTCCTTTGTCGCCCGGCAGATGGACCTGCGTCGCTGGTTCGCCGACTCGGGCGCGAGCGGCTCCGAGCAGGAGGCGCTCGACCGCGCCTTCCGGCATCAGGAGGGGCGCTTCGGCCGCGTCGTCCTCGGCGACGACAACCTCCCGTTCGTCGCCAACCGCCGACTCCTGCGCCCGCGCGATGCCGAGGCCGAGCACCAGCTGCAGGATGCCTTCCAGGGCATCGACCGCCGGCCCGACGTGTGGGACGTGCTCCTCGACGGGGTCAACACCGACGAGCGCCACCGAGGAGCCGACGAGCAGGCCTTCCGCCTCACCTACCCCTTCTCGCCGGCGCTCGTGTCGACGCTGCGCTCGCTGGCCAGCGTCATGCAGCGCGAGCGCACTGCGCTCAAGGTCATGCAGCAGATGCTCGTCGACCGGCGCGACACCCTGACCATCGACGAGATCCTCCCGGTCGGCGACTCCTTCGACCTCATCGTCCAGGGACAGACGGGCCAGGCCCTCGACCCCCAGGCCGCGGCCCTCTTCCGCTCGGCGAACAAGCTCTACACCGAGAAGCTGCGCCCGCTCCTGCTGAGCAACCACTCGATCGACGAGCGCACCCTGCGGGACGAGCCCGAGAAGGTGCCGGCCGGCTTCGCCCCCGACGACCGCCTCGCGAAGACGCTGCTGCTTTCAGCCGTTGCGCCGAACGTCCCCGCGCTCAAGTCGTTGACGGCCGCCCGGCTCGCGTCACTCAACCACGGCTCGATCGTCTCGCCCCTTCCAGGTGGAGAGTCACGGCTCGTCCTCACCAAGGTGCGCAACTGGGCCCGGGATGTTCCCGAGATCCATCTCGACGGCGACGGTGCCAACCCGACGATCCGCGTCCAGCTCTCCGAGGTGGACTACGAGTCCATCGTCGAGCGCGCCAAGGGTGAGGACAACGAGGGCCGGCGTCGTGAGCTCATCAAGGACCTCGTGAGCGACACGCTCGGCGTGCAGCTCGGCCAGCAGGACATCCAGGGGGCCTACAGCCACGACATCATCTGGCGGGGCTCTCGCCGCAAGGTCGACGTGCTCTTCGGCAACGTGCGCGACCGCAGCTGGCTCTCCGACGACCACTTCCGGGACGTGCCTGGGACGTGGAGGGTCGTCATCGACCACCCGTTCGACGACGCCGGGCACTCCTCGTCGGAAGACCTGCAGCGCATCGATGACATGCAGACCAAGGGCTTCCAAGCGCGCACCATCGTCTGGCTGCCGCGGTTCCTCTCGGACGAGAAGATCCGCGACCTGCGTCGCCTCGTCATCCTCAACTGGCTCCTCGAGGGCAGCGGTGACCGTTGGCAGAGCCATGCCGACCACCTCAACGAAGCCGACCGCGCCCTCGCCAAGGGCATCCTCGAGTCGCAGCGCAACACCATCCGCCGCAGCCTCGAGGACGCCATCCAGCAGGCGTACGGTGCCGCATCCCCGCGACCGGGGACTCTCGTCGACGACCCCGCGCACGACCGCACCCTCGTCTCGCTCGACCGTTCCTTCGCCCCGTCGAACCCTGTTGGCGCCACGCTCGGGATCGCCTTCACCAACCTGCTCTCGCAGGCGTTCGAGGCGACCTACGCCGGGCACCCGACCTTCGAGCCCGGCGATGTGGAGGTCAAGGTCAAGGACCTTCGGGTCGTTGCTGCGCACATCGCCCGAGCCGCCGCTGACAAGGAGAAGCGCGTCGAGCTGCAAGGCGACACCGCCGCGGTGCGGCGCATCGCCGGTCCGCTTGGCGTCGGCACGGCCACGGAGATGCACTACCTGCTCGGCGACGAGCGGTTCAGCCCCTGGGGCCAGGAGATCGAGCGTGCCCTCGGCCGCCGAGATCAGGACAAGGGAGTCGGCCCACACGAGCCGGTGTCGGTCGCCGAACTGCGCGCCTGGATCGATGACGTCAAGCCTGCTCAGGGGCTGCGGCCCGAGGTGAGCGACCTCGTCATCATCACGTGGGCGGCGCTGCGCCAGCGCGCGTGGTTCCAGCACGGCGCTCCGCTATCTGCTGTCCCGGAGCCGGGCGCCCTCGCGCCGAGCATGGAGCTGCGCACCCAGCCGATGCCCACCGCCGGCGAGTGGTCCGCGGCAACGGCTGCCGCGGGCGGCCTGCTCGGCATCACCGGCGCTCCCCATCTCACCGCTCCCGCGGTGGCCGACTTCGAGAGGAAGGCCACGGAGGCCGCCAAGGAGCTGTCCTCGGCAGCGCCGACGCACGTCGCTGCCATTGAGGCGGCATACAGCAGGTTGGGCGTTAGCGCTGGCGCCCGACTCGACACGGCCCGTGCTAGCGGAGCACTCGTCCAGCAGCTGCGGCACTTGACCGGCGTCGACCTTGTGCGTCGTCTCGCCACGGCCGACCTCGGGGGTGCCACGGCGACGGCTGCGGGCAAGTCGCTCGCCTCGGCTGCCGACGTGGCGCGAACGCTCGATGGCTTCGAGTGGAAGCGGCTCAACCCGCTGACGGCCGCGATGCAGGGCGAAGGTGACGCGGCCACGCAGGCAGCCGGTGTCATCAACGATCTGCGCTCGGCGCTCGAGCAGGACGAGATCGTGACGCCGGTCGCCAGGGCGCTCAAGGCCGCTGAAGACGGCATCTTCGACTGGCTGACGCGCTTCGTTGACCCAACGCCGCCGATCGTCGGCCCGGGCCCAGGTCCTGGCCCGATCGAGCCGCGAGGATGGCTCTCGGGCAAAGCCACTCGTGGAGCGAGCTCCTCCAACAGCGACGTCCTCAACGAGCTGAGCGCCTTCCTCGACCAGTACGCGGGCAAGTCCGTCGAGGTCACCTGGCGGGTGGTCGAATGACCGCTGGTGTCTCGGCGACCCCCGTCAGCACGTCGATGGTGCTGGCGATCGTCGACGAAGCGCGGGAGAAGGGCTATGCGTCCGGAGTCATCGGTATGCGGGGCGCACCTGACCGAGGTGTCAGCGCCGACGTGCAGCATCATGCACGCACCGTGCGGATCCGCCCGGCCGAATCGGCGCTCGCGGTCCGTGAGGTGCTGCGTGAGCACCACGACGGCGACTGGATGGTCGTCGTCACCGACCGCGACGACGCCGACCTCGGTGCCGGCGTGCTCGCCCACTTCGTGTGGCAGCGGCTGCGCAGCCCCGACCCGTGGGAGGCGGTGCGGCACCGCTTCGCTGCCACGGGCATCGACCCGGCTCTCACCCTCGGCCAGAGCAAGGACCTCGCCGTCGCGCTCCTCGCCGCAACACCCCCGACCGGATGGCCCGCGGCGCCTGCTGGCATCTTGACGCGGTCCCATGCCTTGGCGTCCGTGGCACGTGCCCACCTGGACCTCGAGGGCGACACCGCGGACGTCCTCGCAGTGCTCCGGTGGTCCATGCGGCCCTCGGCGGTCACCTCGGTGGCCGAGCTGCGAGAGTCCTTTGGCGACAGACTCGCCGACGAGACGCTCAACTGGATCGCTGACCGTTCCGGTGCCTCAGCGGCCCCGGTGCGGGCCATGCTGCGCCAAGGCGAGATGGCCGACATCGTCCCACTCGGCATCGTGCTCAGTGTGTTGACGTCCGAACGCATCGCGTCGCCTGAGTCAGCGCACGCGGCTCAGCTCGCCCTGGTGCGGTTGGAGCCCCGATGGAACGGTCTCGTGCCGCCCGTCCAGGCGCTCCGGGCTCTCGGGGGAGCGGCGACGGCGCTCCTGGCCGACCTCGTGCACGACCAGCGTTGGCAGGCGCACGTCGAGCGCGTCCTCCAGAGGGCTGACGCCATCGTCACCCAGGTTCAGGCCGAGCCGCTGAGCGTCCATTCGGACCTGCTGCCCAGCGGCTTCCGCGCGCGACTTGCGGTGCTGGCCGACGCCCTTCGACGCGGCGCGTCGTCGACCGATCCCGCGTCGTCGGCAGGCGACGACATCGAGACGGCGTGGGGGAGGGTCACGGCCCACCGCCTCGGCACGGTGGGCGGTCCGCTACTGCGGCCTCTTCACGCGGCCGTCCGACTGACCCGCTGGCTGCGCGGCACCCCACAGGTCACGTCATCCGACCTTGGCTCGCTCGCCCGCGCCTACATGGACGACGCAGCCTGGGTCGATGCTGCGATCAACGACGCCTTCATCGGCGTTGACGACCCCCACCTGACCGCGGGGCTGGCGGCGGTCCTCAACACTGCGCGGGCACGGCGCTCGGGGGATGAACGGTCGTTCGCCTCGGCGCTGGCTCACAGCACGGCCCAGTCGGGCAGCGCTGACCTTGACGGTCAGGCCTCTGATGCCGGCACCATCTGGTACCTCGAGCGACTGCTGCCCAAGGTCGTCCTCCCAATGGCCACCAAGGCGCCGGTGTTTCTTCTGGTCATGGACGGGATGAGCGCCGCGACCGCGACCGAGATCCTCACCGACGCCACCGAGCGGCTCGGCTGGGTCGAGGCCGCCTTGCCTCGCACCCCGGCACAACGGCGGGCGGCTGCGCTGGCGGTGCTGCCGTCTCTCACCGAGATGAGCCGTGCGTCGATGCTCAGCGGTCGGCTGGCCCAGGGCCAGCAGGCCGTCGAGGTGAAGAACTACGTCGAGCTCACGACGAAGGCCGGCAAGCTCAAGGCGGCGTTGTTTCACAAGAAGTCCGTCGACAGCACCGCCGCGGGCGCGTCAGTGGGGGCGGACGTCGGCGCCGCGCTCGATGACCCCGAGACGAAGCTCGTCACCGTCGTGCTCAACACCATCGACGATGCCCTCGACCGCAGCGACCCCGCCGGCACGACTTGGAACGCCGAGGCCGTCAAGCACCTTGAGCCGCTGCTGGCTCGCGCGCGGGGGGCGGGGCGAACGGTCGTCATCACGGCCGACCACGGCCACGTCGTCGAGCGCCGTGAGGGGACCCAGCGTGCGTACGCCGAGATCACGAGCGGACGGTCGCGCGCCGTGACCGGGGCCGTGGAAGAGGGTGAGGTCGAGGTCGCAGGGCCGCGCGTGCTGACGCCCGACCACCACGCCGTCCTGGCCGTGGATGAGGGCCTTCGGTACGCGCCGCTCAAGGCCGGCTATCACGGCGGCGCTAGCGCCGCAGAGGTCGTCGTGCCCGTCGCGGTGCTCTTGCCGGACGAGGACAGCAACCCGCTCGGGCTCGACCTGCTTCCACCTCAGGTGCCCGCGTGGTGGCTGACCGAAGAGAGCGCCGCCGTTGCTGCTCCAGTGCTTGTGGCGAGCCCCATGCCCGACCTGACGCCGCTCGTGGCCACAGGCAAGGATCTCGGTCCGACACTCTTCGACGAGGTCGTCCCTGCAGCTGGACCGGCGGAGACCGTGACGCTCGGCGCCGCCGTCGTAGCCAGCAGCGTGTATAGGGCGCAGCGGCGGATGGCCGGCAGGCTCATCGTCAAGGACGACCAAGTGACCGCTCTCGTCGACACGCTCGCTGCCGCCAACGGCGGCAGGCTGCCGCTCGCTCTCGCGGCACGCGCTCTGGGGCTCAACGAGACCCGACTCCGTGGGGCTCTCGCGCAGGTGCAGCAGCTGCTCAACGTCGAGGGCTATGCCGTGATCGGCTCCGAGCCGCAGACCGGCACTGTGGTGCTCGATGAGCGACTGCTGCGCGACCAGTTCGAGGTGCGGTGATGGTGCAGGACGTCTCGAGCCGTCGCCGCCGCGATGTAATCAACGCGCTCCGCCGCGGCACGGTCCCGGAGTCCGGCCTCGACTTGCTCGCCGTGGGTCTCGACCGGTTCGGCGGGGCGATCGATGCGGAGCTCGATGCCGTGTCGGACGGCGGCGCCGTCTTCAAGGCCGTGCGCGGTGAGTACGGAGCGGGCAAGACCTTCTTCACGAGGTTTCTGGCTGAACGCGCGATGCGTCGCGGCTTCGCCACGGCCGAGGTGCAGATCTCCGAGACGCAGACCCCCCTGCACCGGCTGGAGTCGGTCTACCGGCGAATCACGGAGTCGATGCGGACGACGTCGATCCCGCCGAGCGCCTTCCGTGCGGTTCTTGACTCGTGGCTGTTCACCATCGAGACGGACGCTGTGGAAGCCAACCCCGCGCTGGCCTGGGCGGATGAAGCGGCTGTCGGTACGGCCGTCGACCAGCTGCTCGAGAGCCGGTTGGCGACGGTGAGCTCGAAAACGCCCGTCTTCGCGCAAGCGCTGCGCGGATATCGCGCCGCCGTGGCACGCGGAGATGGCGCCACCGCTGATGGGCTGGCGGCCTGGATGGGCGGGCAACCACAGGTCGCCGGCGCGGCCAAGCGAGCGGCCGGCATCCGGGGAGAGCTCGACCACTTCGGCGCTATGGGCTTCCTTCAGGGCCTGCTCACGGTGCTCCGCGACGCTGGACACCCCGGGCTCGTGCTCGTGCTCGACGAGGTCGAGACCCTCCAGCGAGTGCGAGGAGACGTGCGCGACAAGGCGTTCAACGCGCTGCGCCAGCTCATCGACGAGATCGATGCCGGACGTTTCCGCGGGCTCTACCTCGTCATCACCGGGACGCCGGCGTTCTATGACGGGCCCTCGGGGGTACCTCGGCTTCCTCCCTTGGCGCAGAGGCTTTCGACCGACTTCGGCACCGACGCGCGGTTCGACAACCCACGTGCCGTGCAGATCCGACTGCCCGGGTTCAGCCACGACTCGCTCGTCACCCTCGGCCACAAGGTGCGCAACCTCTATGCCGATGGTAGCGAGCGCGGTGACCGCGTCCGATCAGTCGTCGACGACGCATACATCGGCGCACTCGCCGATGCAGTGGCTGGTCAGCTCGGCGGACGCATCGGGATCGCTCCTCGGGTGTTCCTCAAGAAGCTCGTGTCCGACGTGCTCGACCGAGTGGACCAGTTCGAGGACTTCGACCCGCGGGTCCACTACTCCTTGACCGTCGACGTGGGCGAGCTCTCCGATGTCGAGCGGGTGGCCCACGGGCGCTCAGCGCCTGGGAAGCCGGCCGGTTCGCTGGATGAGATCGACCTCGACGTGGACGAGGACTGACGGTGGCGGGGGAGCCGTTCGACCGGCTGCACCCCGTGGTCCAGCACCACATCGTCAACAGCCTCGGCTGGCCAGGGTTGAGGCCGCTCCAAGGTGAGGCCGTGCAGCCGCTGCTGGCAGGGTGGGACGCGGTGCTGCTGGCTCCGACGGCCGGGGGCAAAACCGAGGCTGCGATGTTTCCCCTTCTGACGAAGATGGAGAACGAGCAGTGGGCGGGTCTCTCGCTGCTCTACATCTGCCCGCTCAAGGCGTTGCTCAACAACCTGCAGCCGCGCCTCGAGAGCTACGCCGCATGGCTGGGGCGGGAGGTGTCCACCCGTCACGGAGACACGTCGGCGGGCGCACGGAAACGTCAGACGACCGAGCGTCCCTCCGTCCTTCTAACGACCCCTGAGTCCGTGGAGGCCATGCTCGTCTCTCGACTGGTGGACGCACCGCGCATGTTCGGTGACCTCCGGGCCGTCGTCGTCGACGAGGTCCACGCCTTTGCAGGCGACGACCGTGGATGGCATCTGCTCGCGGTGCTCGAGCGGTTGACCCAGATTGCCGGGCGTCCCGTGCAGCGGGTCGGACTCTCGGCCACCGTCGGCAACGCGCCCGAGCTGCTGACCTGGCTGCAGGGTCGCGGTGCCGGGGGGCGCCCGGCGACCGTGGTGTCGCCGTCCGCTGCCGCGCCCGGAGCCGCGGATCTGGCACTTGACTACGTCGGGAGCGTAAACAACGCCGCAACTGTTCTCTCGCGCCTGCACGTCGGTGAGAAGCGGCTCGTCTTCGCGGACTCTCGCCGCACGGTGGAGGAGGTGGCGACGCAGCTCAGAGAGCTATCGGTCGAGACCTTCGTGTCGCACTCGTCGCTGTCTCTTGAAGAGCGACGCCGGGCGGAAGCGGCGTTCGCCGAAGCACGGAACTGCGTCATCGTGTCGACGTCGACGCTGGAGCTCGGTATCGACGTCGGCGATCTTGACCGCGTGGTCCAGATCGGGGCTCCCAACTCCGTAGCGTCGGTGCTGCAGCGCCTCGGGCGCGCCGGCCGGCGTCCCGGGACGACGCGCAACATGACCTTCCTTGCGCTCGACGACGTCGAGCTCGTTCGCGCTGCCGGACTCCTGCTCCTGATGGGTGAGGGTTTCGTCGAGCCCGTGACAGCGCCCAGCGGACCGAGGCACGTTGCGGCCCAACAGCTCTTGGGGACAGCGCTGCAGAAGGGGCACATCGACGTGCGCGCGGAGTCGACGTGGATGAGCGGGCTCGGCCTCGCGACCGACGCCGAGCTGGACCAGGTGGCGCAATGGCTCGTCGACACCGATCACCTCAGCCTGGACTCCGGCCTCGCATTCGTTGGCAATGCTGCCGAGCGACGGTACGGGTCACGCAACTTCATGGATCTGCTGGCCATCTTCACCGCCGTGCCCGAGGTGACGGTGCTCCACGGACGCACCGAGGTCGGCAGCGTCGACCCGCTTTTGCTGACGTCGAAGGTCGAAGGTCAGCGTGTGATCGCCTTGGCCGGCCGACCATGGGCCGTCACTCACGTCGACTGGAAGCGGCGGCGTGCCTACGTCGAGCCGAGCGAGCAGCCCGGAAGGTCCAAGTGGAGCGGCGACCCGAGGCCGTACTCGTTTGAGCTGTCAGGCGCCATCCGTCGGCTCCTTCTGGGGGCAGACCCGGCCGGCGCGAAGCTCAGCGAGCGCGCCGTGGTCCGTCTGAGCAAGGTGCGAGAGTCGTTCGCCACACGCGTCGACCATGCCGCAACAGTGGTTGCTCAGGAGCACGTCCGCCTCAAGTGGTGGACCTTCGCGGGAGCACGCGCCAACGCGGTGCTCACGGCGGCTTTTGGTGCCGTCGCACCTGAATTGTTGGATGAGTGGACCTTCAGCAACCTCAACATCTCACTTCGCTCTGATGCGACGGCTGCGGCGGTTCAAAGCGCTCTCGGGGTTGCTCGAAGGGAGTTCGGGGACGACCTCGCAGGTGTCGCCCCCGAGGTCAGCGTGGATGCCCTGAAGAAGCTCAAGTTCTCGGAGCTGCTACCGCCAGAGCTGGCACTGCGAACGCTGGCGGCCAGGGGAGCCGATCACGTGGGCGCTGCCGCCATCAGCCGGCGTCCCGTGGTCCACACCTCTGCGTCAGAATGACCGTCGAGGGCTCGCAGCCTCAGAGTCCTGCATCGACCAGTGATCTCAGGAACGCGGCGGCCTTGGCAACCCGGTCTTCCGCGTCCACCAGTTCTTCGTCCTCAAATGTTTGACGCACGGTGAGGAGGGCGAGCCCATCGCCGTCACGAGTGATGGCCGGTGTCGCATCACAGATCGTCTGGAGTAGCGCGGCGCTCTGGAGGTCGGCGGGAGGCTGGACCAGGTAGCCGCCGTCGACCGCCCGCATCTGGGTGCCAGTCCGTCTGAGAGTCAGCCATCGCGGGGTGTGGGTGTAACCCCTGAACCAGGGGTCCTCGACCTCGCTCGGCGAGCCCGCCTCACGGTAGACCGCGTACAGGAAGGCATCCCGGTAGTTGCTGTTGAGCTGCGTTCGCCTGAGCATCACGAGCGAGTACCCGAGCTTCCCATCGCGTCCGTAGTACAGCCCCGATGCGCCCTCGCGCATCCACTCGTACTTGACGAGGTAAAAGCGCCAGTCCATGGCCTGCTGACGGGCTGCCTCGTCGAGCCACGTCTCCGCCGTTGAATGAAGCACGTCGGAAGCATGAGACCCGCCTGCGCCGACCGTGTCGAGCAGGCCGGCAAGGACGAGACGGGTCTCCGCCAGGTTGCGCCGCCCGGTGCCGGTGAAGAGCTCTCGCCACACGCCTTCGTTGTTCGGCGCTCCGGTGCCAAAGAGGAAGGAATCCGAGTCCCGCCACTGTCGCTGGTACTCACCGGCGGCGAGAAGGGCTCGCGCGGCAGCCGGCCACATCGAAGAGTCGGCGAACACCGCATGGAAGGCCAGCACCTGTGTTCCAGGGTGGCTGGGTTCAGATCGAAGGCGATGAGCGACCCGCGCAGGATTGGCTCGTCCTCCAATGCGAAGAGCGTCGCGGACAGGTGTGGGTGTTCCTCGAGCAAGCGCCTCTTTCGCTGCTCGTCCTCGATCTGTGCCCGGTTGAAGGCCGATCGCTCGCTCAGCAGACCGTGACGAACCAGGGCCTCGACCTCCTGCGTTAACGCAGGCATGCTGTCGCGACGGACCTCGTTCTCGCTGGAAGAGAGGAGGTTTCGAAGCATTCGGAGGCGTCGGGGGAAGTCCTGCGTTGTGTGGATGCGGTGCAGCAATACGGCATAAAGAAGTAGCGATTGCTGATAGGAGAAGACTCGATTCTTGCCGCGGAGATCGCCGAATCTGTGACAGCACTCTTCGAAAAGGTTGACGTTGACGTCGTTGCCGAAGAGGACGATCCGCTCAGGGGCGTGCGAGTCATGCCGTGTGGCGAATAGCTCCCGGAATGCGGCGTCTGCCGCCGACGAGCTCTCCCAGGACTCGAAGGCCTGGAAGAGGAAGTCCAGATGCTCGTTTGCGCGCGGATTGTCGAGGGCGAACAGGCTGCGCATGCGTCGCCCCACCGCCCCATCTTCAAGCCTGCCCTCTCGCCACTCACATAGCTCGGCAACGAACTCCAGGTACCGCATGAACTCGTCGTCCACGATGTTGTCGCCGCCGTGGATGGGCCACAGCAGGTCGGACCAGTCGCCGTCGATCTTGTGCGCGAACACCTTGGCGCGGTCCGGATCAAGCTCCTTGAGCGTTGCCTCGAACCGGGCCTTGAAGTTCTCGAATGGGGTCAGGGGCTTTCCGCGTGAGTTCATCTTGATATAGAGCTGCTCCTCCGAACCCATGTTCTGGATGGGGAGGAGGTGGAACGAAATTGCTGGATCGGCCGGGTTCGTGAGGCGGTCCCAAGCGGCCCGAGGGTCGAGGTCCCGGAAGCGCGCGTTTATGTCGTCGATCATGACGAGCATCGACTGGATCGACGGGTCGCTTTCCCAGTCGTAGCGGTACCACGGCTGGTTAACCAGCCAGGTTGACGGAGCATCTGAACCAGTCGGCAAAGGGTTCTCAACGAGCTGCTGGCAGAACCGTCTGGCGCTGTCGCGGGTTGCATACGAGAACTGCGCCCAGGGAAACCCGGCAGGCCGTTGACCTGATCGACAGGCGAGGTACCAGTGAAGGAGGAACAACGTCGTCAGGCGCTGCTGACCATCGAGTGGGCGGAGCGTGCCGTCCTGCACTGTGCCGTAGACGAAGTCGAGCCCGACAGGCTCGCGGCCGCTCGCTGCGTCATGTAAGACGTCGAGGAAGTTGCCGCGGATCTCGTCGACGTTGGGCGACGTGCGCCCCTGGGCGTAGTCGCGTTGGATGAGGGGAACCTCAATGCGCTGCACAGGTGGGCGTTCATCGACGGCCTCGCCGAACATGCCCGCGAATGAGGTCAGGTAGCCCTTCATCCGGCACTCCTCTCAGTCTCTGGCGTGAGGTATGGATCTAGCACCTCGCGCAGGGCGTCGACGTAGGCGGCCCTATCGAGGTCGCCCCAGAAGTGAACTTGTTGCCCGGCCGAGTCGGTGTAGTACTTCAGGAAGACATTGCGCGTGCACACCGGAATGAACGACCCCGCAAAGTCGCGCTTGAGGATCTCCTGCCGCTTGACCTCGAAGACGGAGTTGCTGAGCGCGCTGTTGTCGCCTGCCGAGAGCAGAGCCAAGTTGCTGATGGAGTCGATGTCCGAAGGTGCCGAGCGGGCCGTTCCGCTGAGACACTCAATCACCTCGCGCTCCAGAGGTCGGAACGAGGCTTCCGTGATGGTGGGAAGAGCTGTGTCGATGCGCGCGACCAGCTCGTCGCGAGCCACAGGCTCGAGCACGGATTCGGGCAGGCCTTTGAGAGCCGACCGGTGCAGCTGGAGCCACTCGGACCACTGGTCAGCGCGGTTGAGTTTCTCTGCATTCTGCGCGTGGATATGTTCGAGCGACCATGAACCGGACGCGTGCGCGGCGAATGAGTACCGCTCGGCCGAATGTTTCATCCGACGCACCGTCTCAACGTTCATCAGAAGCAGCGCCGCTGACGCCCTCTTGTTGCGGTAGTCGAGGTCCTCGAGCTGGCTCTGGGTGATTGCCAGGGCATCGCGGATTCGTTCTGTCAGGGCGAGTTCGAACTCTGTCTTCGTGCTGCCCTCGGCCAGCCTGACGAGCTGAAAGAGGGTGTAACCGTTGGCGGTCAGGAAGCCAACCCTGTGGAACAGATCGCGGTTCTTGTACCAACCCGCCACCAAGGCATGCAGGTCGACCACGCGCTCCCAAAGGTCATAGGCACTTGTTTCGATGAGAGGACGCAGCGTCTCGAACGTGTGGAACAGTGGGCGCTCTCGTCCGAGGTGCTCGCCGGTATGCAGGTCGGCCAGAGTGTCGAGAAGCAGGCTGATGTGCGTAGGGACCCCTGCGCTTCTGCCTGTGGCAAAAGCCCATAGTTCGGGGTTCCGAAGCTCGCGTTCGATGCTGTCCCAGCGGGCCGCAATCTCATGGGACCGGCTCGTGTGTCCGGGCGCCGTGACACTGATTGACAACAGCTGCGCCTTCACTAGCTCGGCGTCGGTGAGCGGGATGCGTCCGATGTTCAGCCGGGTGAAGAGCGTGCTGGAGTCCATGGCCGATGGCGCCTCGTACCAGATCACTTGGACGCTCTCGAAGAGGTACCCGTACAGCTTGTTCGCGATGTGCTGCCGACGGTTGCCCTTGGCGTCGAACCATAAGCCGATGGAGCGGAATGCTTCAAAGATGTGGAAGAAGTCGATGTTGTCCTGGCTGTGCGACTCGTCGGGATCGCCCAGATAGTCGGCGCTCGCGCGCCGGGTCTCGTACTCGAGCGAGAAGGCAGGTCCCATGCTTTGCAGAGACTCCTTCTGCATGTAGCGCAGCAGAAGGTGCAGCGTCGTGAGGCGCTGTTGTCCGTCGACGAGCTCCCATGAGCCGTCCGGCCTCGCCTTCACGACAATGGGCTGCAGGTAGTAGGGCTCGCCCCCGCTCGCATCTAGGTCGTCGAGCAGCCGCTCGACCTCGACCGCACCCCACCGATATCCCCGTTGGTAGTCGGGAACATAAAAGGCGCCCTCGATGTCGCCGACGAGCATGGGTTCAAGCCGGGCTACATCCTCTGCGATGACCATGAGGACTCACGGTAGGCCTTGGTTGCCCCGCGTGGGCGAAAAGCTTGGGTCGGATGGCTGGGAGCACGAAACTCGCGGGCCCCCGATCCTCTGGACATGCAACGTGGTTCCGATCAGGAGCGAGCCGTTGACACAGCAGGGGCGGGACGAACGGGAGTCCTGGCGACGTTGGACTCCGCTGACTGGCTCATGCCTCGCTTGTGACTCATCGTCTGTATCTGTGCGTCATTGCCAGGTTTGAATCGAAACTGAGTGCGTAGGCAAGCTCAGAAGTCAACGTCATACGTCACTTGGAACCGGTGGGATCGCTCCGCGACCTTCTTCAGATCAACTGAAAGGGAACTGACTCGAAGGTCAAGACGGGCTGCAGCGTTTAGAGCCCGGCTCCCCTCTTGGCTGAGGTCAACAGTCATTGTTCGCTTCTTGACGGGATTGCCTGCATGGGCGCGCGAATCGACGAGCGAGCGGAGAGTGATATCTCGATCTAGGCCCTTCTGCTCAAGGTGTAGTAGAGCGCCCTTGGTATCAGGCTCTCCGCCGCTAAACGTCTCGCTCCAAGAGAGCCTAGAGACCAGCTGTTCGATGGCTGTTCCGTCCGCAGAGACCGAGCCCTTGGCGGTCACATACTTCCCCTCGGCGCTTACTTCCAGGCGATCCTTTGTCTTGAGGTCCACTGCCGCCTTGATCGATGTCTTGCGTGCTCCAACCAGTTGACAGACCCTGATGAAAGCCTCGAACTTCTGGAGGCTGAATGCGTCGGATGCCTCGTCGGCGAGTTGGTAGTCGTCGGAGTCATAGGGGCTCACCAGCAAGACGTGTCCTGGGTTGAGGAGCGACTGTCGTTCGAGGCGCTTGACGAGTTCGTCAGCCTTGGAATGGTCGGGTTGCGACGACAGCACGCAAACGTGCGGTTGGCTCGACAGCTCGCGCATAAGCTCACCGCCCTGCTCGATCTCCACTGGATCCACGACGAAGATCACGCGCCTCTGCGATGCACGACTAGGCAGGCGGTCGCTCATACGCGTCGCCACCATAGGCAGCCGTTGCGTGCTGACAGTGCAACACTCTCTACGCCAGCACGGACGATGTCCGCATCCACCTGGTAGCCGGCGCCGTTCCCAAGTTCCGTGAGCGTTCCCCCAACTCCTTCGAGTTCATGTGCCGTCCAGGAACCGGTTCGAAGCGCGACGACTCCTGTAGGAGTCGGCTGACCCGACGGCCGAGATAGAGGGATCTGCCCCACAACCACGTTTCCTCTCCGCGAAAGGAAGCCACCTCCGGGCAGCGGCCGGCGTCGGCCACGGGCCGTGGTTTCGACGGTACCGATCCATCTCTCGCGATCAGTCTGCTCGGCTCTGGTCAGAACGTGACCGTTAAGGGACATGATGTCATCCGCGGCCGGGTCGAGAGGCTGGACCCAGACGTACCAGTCGCGACTCGTCACAACGCCTCACCGCCGAGCAGCTGAGCGGTAAGCAGATCCGCAGACTCGTTCGAACGAAGGCTCCCGACAACAATTCGTCTGCTTCCAAGGATGTTGTTGAGTCTCTGAACCTCGCCGTATACGGCAAGTGTCTCAACCCGAACTCCGTCAAATCCTTCGTCTAAGTCACAATGAGTGATGACCAATATCGTCTTTGCTCTTAGTCGAGCGGTCGCAACCGCCCGCGCCTTCGTCTCTGCCTTAATGCGTTGGTCATCGTCTGCGAGCTGCGCAGCGGACGCAATGAACCAGACTTCATCCGACGTCTTCGCGGCCTCGCTCTTGGTCCACTCCTGAACTTGGTCATCACCACCGCCGAAGTCGCGCACATTGAGAAGCCATCGCACGCCGCTGAGCTGCACTTCGTACTCATTGTGAAGTTGGGTCGGTGTGTACTCCAAGGGGAGATCCACCTTCTCAGCCAAATACCGGGTGAGGCTTGTCTTGCCGGTCATTCGCGGACCGACGATCGAGATGACCTTTCCGCCTTCTTCATGGATCTTGTCATATATAGACTTGCCGACAACTGCGGCAACCACCGCAGCGCCGATCCATGGCAGTGCTCCGAAGACTGGCATAGGGCCCCTTGTCTGATGCAGTTGGCGCTGAGACTACACACGGAGAGCGAAACCTGCCGCAACCGACGACGAAGTCCTCGCGGAATGAGCCCTTCGGCACCACTCGCGCGTTGTGGGTCCCAGCACCACACTCCTACGGGGCCGTCGATCTATGTTGAGGTCACGCGGCTGACTTCTCTGATCCGAGCGGCGACTTGAGAGCTGAGGGGAATTCTCGCGCTTCGCCTTCGACGCGCATAGTGGTGACGCGACCAGTGCAGCCGTGCCGTAGTACTGAGTCAGCACCCCACCTCGTCGATGCCGTAGACGATGTTGTCGGGGCGATGTCGTCGTCGACATCTGCTACACGGTCGCCCGCGAGTGCAGCGCGACCGCCGACGCGAGCCGGGGCGTGCGGTCGCAATTCAGCGCATGATCGTACAAGACGTGCAGTGTGGAGTTCACTGCGCACGTCTCCGATGTCAGAGGTCAGAAGCGACCTCGGTCGGCGATGACTCCGGCCCGGACGCGGTTGTCGACGCCGAGCTTGGTGAAGGCGCTCTGGAGATATGTCTTGATGGTCGTCTCGCTGACGTATATCTCGCGGGCGAGGTCGGCGTTCGATAGACCCCGTGCCAGGCCATTCACGACGTCACGCTCTCGCGCCGTCAGCCTCGCCATGTGCTGGGCCGCCGCGGCACGCTGAGCCGTAGCCGGGTCTTCACTGACCTGTGTGAAGAGCTGATACGCGGTCAGTGGCGAACCGCGCCGAGCCCGCTGGCGACATTGCGGTTGCCGCCGCATATCTCCTCGCAGGATGCCGTCTTGAGCAGGAAGCCGTCTGTGCCGGCGCGAATCTCGCGCTGAGCCACGTCGTCGGGGTCGACGCGGGTTAACATCAGAACCTTGGGCGCCTCAGGCCTGGCCTGGACCGCGGTGATCGTCTCGATGCCGCCGACTCGGGCCATGTGGAACGTCGAGCACGATGACATCGGGTCGGTGCGCCTGAACGCCAGCAATCACCTCGTAGCCGTCACTCCCCTCGGCCACAACTTCGAGCTCCGGCGCAGCACCCAGCATGTGTCGCACCCCATCCGCGCCATCGGGTCGTCGTCCACAAGCATGACGCGGATCGCGCGCTCTGAACCTGCTCCACGTCGAGAACGACCTCGAAGTTGCCGACGGCCGCGTGGTAGCGCTCGCCACACCAGCCGCCCGGGTGCTTGGACGCCGTTGGCTGGCGGTCGGTGCGTTACCTGCTACCGGCTAGCACGGCCGCGGTGGGTCGTGCGGGTGCGGGAGCAGCCGGCTCAGTGAGACTTTCGGGCTCGGTCGTCTCCGGCGCCGGCCGGCAACGCGGCGCGGCCCTGACAGCGGGACCTCCACGGCAACGGCAGCTGGCGAGAGTGCAACCTCTGTCTCGGGCTGGATCTGTCGAACGTGTACGGTCTCCTCGATGAGTGACCCGTCCAGGATGAAAAGGTCATCGGACTCGCGGATGGGGTGGCGCGATACGGCGTGACGTCTGCCCGACCGGTCATGAACGGCCATGAGCACCCCTGCCTACCGTGGTTCTGGGCCTCCTCCACAGGCTCCCTCAGGTCGTCGTCTCCGGAGAGCAGGAAGATGACGTCGACCGAGCGGCTGCGGCGGTGGGCCGCGAGGTCGACGCCCTTCCGCTCACCTGTGGCGACGTGCGTGGCTTGACCCGCGGCAGGAGGCCACTGGCTTCCTGCGTCGAGTCCGGCATGCCAACGGGCCGGTTGGCCGAGTGGTACCAGTGCGCAACCGGGCGGAAGGGCGGCTCTTCACGAGTGCCTACGTGCAAAGTCCTGACGGACACCGCTCGGCGCGTGACGATGGGACTTCGGAGGGTGATCATCGAGGGGGGCTGATGAACGAACCCATCACAGAACTCAGTAGGATCAACTTCTTCCACGGCCGGCTCCTCTCCGCCGACGACCTTGCCCACGAGCAGCAGCAGGCCCGCGCCAGGCAGTGGCTGCACAATCGGCTCCTCCACGGTCACGGCGTCGTCACCGGGCTCGAGGTCACCGTGGTCGGCGATCACGTCGAGGTGGCACCCGGCGTCGCCTTGGACCCCCTCGGCCGCGAGATCGTGCTCGGCGACACGCGCCGCCTGGACGGGGCCGATGTCGTCCCCGAGACGCACGGTCGCGTCCAGGTCGTCATCGCGTGGGCCGAGAAGCCGGCCGGCGACATGCCAGGGCCCGGCGGCCCGGTCCCAGACCGTTTCGTCGAATGCCCGCTCGTGACGCTGGCCGACCACACGCTGGACGAGCCCCCCGAGCACGGCCTCCCGCTCGCGCGCCTGTACCGCCGCGGTGCCGAGCTGCTCGTCGACCCCTCGGTCCGTCGGCACGCCCACCGGTAGCTGCGTCCCGCTGGCCTCAGTCGCAGTTGGGGCAGGCGCCGGAGACGGGCATCTCCATGAAGCATGTGGGGCACACCGCGCCGCGCCGCTCCTCCGCGTGAACCGTCCTCGCCACCGGGGTCCGGGCCCGGACGACGCGGGCGCGGACGCTCAGCGTCGGTTCGGCGTCGGCGGGGACGTCGGCGCCCCAGTGGCGGTAGCACTCGAGCCGGGCCGCGGCCGCCCGGTTCTCGCGCTCGAGAGGGTCGCTGGCCGGTGACTCGCCGGCGACGCGGAGGACTTCGTCGTAGGCGGCACCGACCTGCCCGTCGTCCTTGTGGACGACCAGTGACGCGAGCGGCGGCTCCTGGCGGACGTGGTTGACCTTCACCAGGTCGACCAGCAGGCCGCCGATCCAGTTGCGCATCTGCGACTTCGTGCGGAGCGACGAGCGGCGCTGGACCTGCTCGGCGAGCTCGGAGTAGGTGATGACGGCGTTGTAGCGGCCGGCGGTCTCCACGAGTACTTCGTATGCCGCCTTCGCCCAGTAGGGCTGCGCGAACTTGGGAGTCACGTACGCCTCGTGCTCAGACATGCTCAGCCATCCGATTCCTTCGTGGTTGCGTCGACGAGCACCAGTCTCCACCAGCTTCGGGTGCGCGACCGAAGCGGGCGGCCACAGCCGCTCGACCTGCTCCGTCAGGCGGAGCAAGATCGCAGCGCCGCGCGAGCAGAGTGGCACCCGTCGCGGTGTGGTCGTTCAGTCAGTCGTCTCGCGGACCAGCTCCCAGAAGTGGTCTCGCAGGACGAAGCGCAGCTGGTCCTCGACGTCGTACCGGTCGAGCCGGGCCGACAGGTCGAGCAGCAGCGCGCGGTCGAGGTCGCCCGGGATGAACGGCTTCTGGCTCATCAGGCGGGTGCGGTCGGCGGCGCTCGCGGTGATGGACCAGGTGGCGATCACCCCACGGCATACGTCCTCGATGGCCTGGAGCTCACGCTGGCCGATCGCCGAAGCCGGCGACGGGCGGTCACCGCTGCCGGCACTGTCGCTGGCGCTCGACCACACGAGCCGGCCCGGCGTTCCAGCTGCAGCCGCGGCCGGCCGGTGGGGGACTTTGCTGCCGGCCAGCACTGCCGGGGTGGGCCGGGGCGCCGCCGCGGGCGGAGGCGCGGTGCTGTCGGCAACCGCAGCCGCCGACGGCTCGTCCGGGACCGCACGGGGTCCGGGGAGCGGGACCGCGACCCCAGCCGCTGCTGGCGACGGGGCGGCCTCCGTCTCGGGCTGCTTCTGCCGCACGTGCACGCTCTCGTCGATGACAGCGCCATCGAGCACGATGAGGTCGTCGGACTCACGGATGAGGTGCCGCGACACGGCGTGCGGCTTGCCGGCCCGGTCCGGGACGGCCATGAGGACGACCTGCATGCCGTGGCTCTGGGCCTCCTCCACCGCCTCGCTCAGGTCGTCGTCTCCCGAGAGCAGGTAGATGACGTCGACCGAGCGGTTGCGGCCGTGGGCGGCGAGGTCGAGGCCGATGCGCAGGTCGACGCCCTTCTGCTCGCCCTGCGGGGAGGTGCGGCCCAGGCGCAGCTTGACCCGCGGCAGCATGCCGATAGCCTCCTGGGTCGAGTCAGGGTTGCCTCCCGGGCGGTTGCCGGAGTCGTACCAGTGCAGCCGCAGGAGCGGCAGACCGCTCGCCCTCTCGGCATCGGCGATGAGGCGAGCGACGAGGTCGGGGTAGGAGACCACGACGCCGTAGCGCAGCGACGTGCCGGTCACGCGCGTCGCCGCCGCGGCAAGCAGGTAGCCGACGTCGACGTAGAGCGCGCAATAGGACCTCATGGGGCAGGGTCTCACGAGTCGCAAGCAGTCACACGGCGGCGCGGGCGTGGGCACGGCGGGATCCGTCCTATGGTCGAAGACCAACGACAGGGAAGAAGGTGCGCCATGGCGCAGTACAAGGTCGTCGAGCTTCGCTAGGGCATGATCGGCGGGAAGATGTCGGGCGAGAAGCTCGAGAAGGTGCTCAACGACTACGGCTCAAAGGGCTGGTCCCTCAAGGCGATCACGTCGGTTGACGTCAAGGGTCGCGTCGGACCGGGAGGCGTCAGCGGCATCCTGGTCACCTTCGAGAGGGACTGAGTAGGGCGACCCTCGAGCCGCTGTTGTCGGGAGTGAGCCGCTGGGTCAGGAGCCCGGTGCAAGGGCGAGGTGGGGACGCAGTCGTGGTTCGTGGCCGGCGCGCCGGTCCATGACGCCGGTCCACCCGTGCGGCGTCACGACGTAGATGTCGCCGTCGATGGCACGGGTGAGGTGGTTGCTGTAGCGCCACGCGCGGAACCACCGGTGCTCGGTCATCGTGTCGATGACCCGGCCTTCACGGCACACGACCATGACCAGCAGGTGCGTCATGGGGGCCCACCCGCGGCGCGTCGCCGTGCGCTGCGGCACGAGTTCGATCGCGACGTCGTGCAAGCGCATGCTCGCCTCGTGGGGGTCCCAGCAGGCTTGCGGTTCAGCCGGTTCCGGCACCACAGCAGCAGCGACGACCTCCTGTGTGTCGAGAGTCAGCGAGGCGACGACGACCCGGCCGGCCACGAACCGGCACAGGTCATCGATGGCGTGCAGCACCATTTCCGGACTCTCGAGCTCCCACCGTCCACGAGTTCTGGTCATCTGTCGACCGTGCCATCGGCACGGACGTCGGGGCTCGCGTTGTCCCCAGCCGCGCGCCGGAGGTCGTCAGACGGGCCGCACCTGTGGACGACGGCATACGGCCGATGGCGGACGGTGGTTGAGTCGCTGCCATCTGCGCACCTGGGCAGCGACGGACGGAGGATGCATGGGACACAGCACGCGCTATCTCGGCCGGCTCGACATCAATCCGGTCCTGAGCGAGCCGGAGATCGAGTGGCTTCGTGCGTATGCGGAGCTCCACGACCCGGCCGCACGCGGCTACGACGTCCCGCTGAACCCTCGGGCTGCAAGAGCGGACGAAGCACGCCGCACTGGGACGACGGCCGAGGACGTCGACGACCCCCAGGTCCGGACCCCGTGGGGCCGGTGCGACTGGAGGCCCTGTGTGGAGGGGTGCTGCCTGAACTGGCGAGAGGTGGAGAAGTCGAACAACGCGGCTCAGTGGCTGACCCACCTCGTCGACCACTTCCTGTGTGCCGACGGCCTGGCTCGTGGTGCCCGTGACGACTTCGAGGACTTCACCTTCGACCATGCCGTCAACGGTGTCATCGCAGCCGAGCGCAGCGACACCCGTGAGCTCTACCTGATCCGGGCCGTCGACAACGTCATCACGACCGAGACGCTCGTTCGCGGCGATCGCTGGGACTGGTGATCTACGGTGACTACAATGCCGTATGAGGTGGTCACTGTGAGCTGCCAGCGAGTCGGGATCCGTGAGCTGAAGAGTCGACTGAGCGAGTACGTCGACCGTGCCCGAGCCGGAGAGACGGTGGTGATCACCGACCGTGGCAGGCCCGTGGCGGAGCTCCGGCCGCTCTCTGGTCGCACCGCCCTCGAGACCCTCATCGACGCTGGGCTCGCGACGCCGGCCCGTCCCAAGCGCCCGGCCCCCCGCCCCCTTGTGGTCGAGGGCGGGATCAGCGACCTCGTTGACGACCAGAGCCAGTGATCCTCTACCTCGACACGTCGGCCTTCGTGCCACTGCTCGTGGCCGAACCCACCTCCGAGCTCTGCCGCCGTCTCTGGGACGCCGCCGATGACGTCGTTTCCTCAGTCGCCTTGCGGCCGGAGACGGCCTCGGCCCTGTGGCGAGCGCACCACTCCGGGCGCATCACGCGTGATCAACAGAGCGGCCTGCTCGATGCCCTCGCCGAGCTCACGGGGCAGATGCACCTCGTGGCCGTCGACGACCGGCTCTCGCAGCACGCAGCCGACCTGGCCATGACCCATGGTCTGCGCGGCTACGACGCCGTCCACGCCGCGACCGCCATCACCGTGCTGGCGGAGGACGGATTGGCGGCGTCGGGCGACAAGGTCTTGCTCGCAGCATGGCAAGAGTCGGACCTCGCGACGTGTGACATCCATGGCGCGCCGTAGGTGAACAGGTGGCAGGATCGGCGGATGTCCGAGCACGAGCTACTCCTGCGCCACGCCTCGAACTGGGCCCAGCATCGCCACCGGGTCTGCGACACCGAGCTGCTCGAGACTGCCCTCGAGCTCCGCTTCCAGCATGACGACCTGCCCCCGAACCTGTGGCCGTCCGGCAGCGTCGAGGACCTCATGCTGCACCGCTGGCCCGCGCACGGTGACGGCACTCCGGACGTCGATGCGCTCGCCGACTCGCTCGACACGTTCGTGCGGTTCCTCCGCGGCACCGGCCGGATGGCCTCCGGCTCCGGTGACCCGAGGGCGCTGGCCCGAGAGGCCCACCGGGCAGCCCCCAAGATGGCCGCCGCCTGTGCGGATTCCCGGAACTACGGGCCGTCGAAGTCGCTGCTCGCCTTCGGACGCGAGGCCGGCTTCCCCGTGGACGACGCCAGCAGCATCGAGGAGCTCCAGGCGACGCTGAGCCAGGTCACCGACGCCTGGAACTCCCTTCCGCTGGAAGAGCGCCGAGCACGTATGCCGCTCCCTGGCGACAGGGCGGACGGCTCCCCTCCCGGCCCGCTGGCCCACGCCTTCGGCGACCGCGGAGTCAACGGAGACGGCGACGACGACATCGACCTCAGCGGCTTCCTCGAGCGCGGTGACCCCGTGCGGGCGGCCGAGCAGGCCCGCCAGGCGCCGTTCGTGCAGGCGTGCCTCCGGCTGGCCGACTGGGTCGGCGACCGCAAGCAGGTGACGGGGACCGGAGTGCTCCGACTGGCCGAGGCCAAGCGCGCCTACGCGGAGCTGGAGCTGTGGCGCTGGCAGGAGGAGGTCGTCGGCCAGCGCCTCGGTGCTCCGGCCGAGCGGGTTCGGCAGTTCCCGTGGCGAAGCGCAGGCGACGCCCTGCCGCTCGAGCGGCTCTGGTTCGCCTCGCAGGAGGCGGGTCTCGTCGAGACCCTCGCCACCGTGGCTCGTTCCTCGGCGGTGCAGCCGCAGGACGACTACGCGTGGATCGGACTGAGCGCGTCACTGACCCTGGCGCTCTGGCGGATCGTGGAGTCGGCCTACGACCGGTCGCCCGTGCCGGTGCTCGCGGTGCTCGGTGGCTGCGCGCTGATGGGCTCCATCCCCCGGAGCCAGGTGCGGGAGCAGTGGGAGGACCACCCGCGCAACGTGTGGCGCCGCGAGTTCGCGGACGGCGACTACGCGAAGGACGCACAGACGTTTTCGGATCGGGATCTCGACCTGTCCCTGCACTTCTTCGCCGACACCGGCATCTGGGAGCTCGACGGCGAGACGTACCGCCTCACCGACCTCGGCCGGGAGTTCGCCACCGTCCTGTTCAGCTACCTCGAGGAGCAGCACGGCTGAGCCGTTCCATCCGTCCGGTCCTGCACGGCATACGTCAGTCCAGCGGGTCCCGGGTGGCCACCCACAGCGCCGTGAGGCTGGCGACGGCCACCGCCGCCCAGAGCGCCAGGGACACACCCCACCGCAGGTCTGGCTCGGACGGGAAGAGGGCGACCCAGCGATCGAAGGGGTGCGTCAGGGCGAGAGCGAGGACCAGAGCGAGCAGCGCCCCGCCGACCGACTCGCCCGGCTCGGCGACGCGACGGCGAAGGGTTGCCGAGGCAGCAACGGCCACGAGCGTGAGACCGACCAACTGGACCATGATGCCTGCCTTGGCGCCGCTCCCGCTGCGCAGCGCGACGACCCCGAGCGCCAGCGCACCCACCCCGACGATCGCCGCCGCGACGATGAGACGGGTCATGCTGCGCGCTCGCAGCGAGGTCGGGACCGCCGCCACGGCCTCGCTGGCCGCCTCGTCGAGCACGTATGCCGCCGCTGCCGCCAGGAGCGGGGAGCCCACCGTCACAGCCGTCGCCGCGACGGAGCTCCCGGTCCAGGCCGCGCCCACGAGGAGCAGGCCGACACCACTGCCGGTGAGCACCGCGACGGGCCGCCATGGGACTCCCGTGGCAGGCCCGAGCACTCGCGGAAGGTTCACTTCGTCACGACGACGCTGTGGCCGTCGGGGAAGGTGCGGACCGGCTGGCTCTGACCACCGCTCACCGCGAGGCCGTAGGTCAGCGCCGACAGGACGAGAGCGACCGCGCCGGCTCGGACGACCCGGCGTCGGGCCCTGCCCTCCGAGCGCCACAGCAGGGCGGCCACCGCGGCGAGGGCGCTCAGCGTGGTCAACCAGGCGAGGTACCACCACGGCGATCCGGTGAGACTCGTCATCACGGTGCTGTCTGCATTCGCCGAGGTGAAGTAGCCGAACGGCGCGAAGAGGCGGAACCACCGGGTCCAGGCTGCAGGAGCGGTGTCGCCGCTGCTGAAGGCGCCAAGGACACCGATGGTCCACGTCATCACGGCCAGCACGAGCACCGCCGAGGCGCCCCGGAAGCCCCACCACCGGCCGGCCGCGACGCCGAGCAGGGTGGCCCCCGTGGCGGCGATGACCGAGTTGCCGAGCAGGACGGCGGTGACGTCGGCGTGCGAGAACATGCCATACATCCACTCCGGGACATGCAGCGCCGCGGGCCTGACGCCGTAGTAGAGCACCATCCACAACGAGGCGATCAGCGCGGGCACGATCGCGGTCAGGCAGAGCGCAGCCGTCCGGGTCGTGGCCGAGGTCGGGGAGGCCTCGAGGAGCTCGTCGGTCCGGTGGAAGGACCGCGTGAGGTGGAAGGCGGCCAGCATCGCGCCGATCCCCACCGATGAGGCGACGACGGGCAGCGCGAAGGCCTCGTCCGTCGCCGTGCCGGTCGCCTGGGTCACCGTCGTGATGGTGAAGGCGACTCCGACCGCGGTGCCGACGAGCAGCGCCGGGTGCTTGGCGAGGCGCATCGACTCGATACGGGCGAGCGCGCCGAACCGGCTGCCGTAGCCCGCCCGCGGGGCGAGGGCGGTCGTCACGGCGAGGGCCCCCTGCGGTGTGCTGGTCATCACGCCACCTCCGCCGAGGTCGTGGTGTCATCGGACCGTGCGCTCGCGAGGCCCACGGCGCCCCGGAGCAGGAGGTAGGCGTCCTCGAGGCTGGGCTCGACGAGCTCGGCGCCCGACGGCACGTGGTCCCCGACGTTGCGGTAGCGGCCGGATGCCGTGCGCCACGAGGCGTGCGCCGCGGCGTCGGGCTCGGCCGCCATCCAGACCTTGCCGGTCGCGAGCGCGACGAGCTCGGGCACCGTCCCGTCGAAGTGGACCCGCCCCGCGTCGAGCACGACGACGCGGCCGCAGAGCGCAGCGACGTCCTCCGTCTGGTGCGTCGAGATCACCATCGTGGAGGTGGCCGCGATGTCGGCGAGCACGCCCCGCAGCGAGGCCCGCTGCTCGGGGTCGAGCCCGGTCGTCGGCTCGTCGAGCACGAGCAGCTCAGGCGTGCCCAGCAGGGCCTGGGCGAGCGCGACCCGTCGGCGCTGGCCGCCGGAGAGGCGACTGATCCGCTTCGTCGCGACGTCGCCGAGACCGACGAGGTCGAGCACGCGCCGCACCTCCGCGGTGCGACGGCCACGGTCGGCCCACTCCTTGAGCACGGCCATGTAGTTGACGAAGGCCATCGTCGAGAAGCCGCGCGGGAAGCCGAGCTCCTGGGGCTGGTAGCCGAGCCGACGGCGCACCTCGGTGCGGGCCTGCGGGTCGCCGGGGTCCCGCCCGAGCAGGTGGACCTGACCCTCGTCCGCGGCCAGCACCGTGGCCATGACGCGCAGCATCGTCGTCTTGCCGGCCCCGTTGGGACCGAGCAGGCCGGTGATGCCCGAGCCGAGGTCGAGGTCGACGGAGTCGAGGGCGGCGAGGGAGCGGTAGCGCTTGGTGACGTCGCGGAGCGAGACCGTGGTCGGGCGGGTCGAAGTCATGGCGAGATCCTTCCGATGGTGCCGAGACGCCGGGCCCGCAGCACGAGGACCAGCGGCCCGAGGACGAGCATGACGAGGTAGAGGACGACGTAGCGGGGGGCGAAGACCGCCCAGACGGTGTCGAGTCGGCTGGCGGCAGCGGTGCCGACGACCCAGACCGCGGTGATCGCGGTGGCCGGCCGCCACGGGCCGAACCACGTCGACAGCCCCAGCACCGCCGCAGTGAAACCCAGGGCGGGAAGGAGCCACACCCACGCAGCCAGCTCGGGGAAGAAGAGCTGTCCGAGGAGCACGACGGGCAGCGCAGCAAGGAGCACCGCCCCGGTCCGAAGGAGCACGAGCCGCACGAGGGGGTAGGGGGCCGCGCTCTCCTGCTCGAGCGCCGGACCGCCCTCGGGACCGAAGGCCGTGGCGACGCCGAGCACCGGGACGATCGGGGCGACGGTGAGGAACAGAGTGACGTTTCCCGTGCGGGCAGCCAGTCCACCGCCCAGGGCGAAGGCGACGGCGAGCGCCACGGCGCAGATCCACGACCCGCGCAGGGCGGGGGCCGAGGCGACGAGCATCGCGTCCCCCGGCGGCAGGCCGAGGCGGACGAGGAGCCGCTCGAGGGCCGACGGCCGCGGCAGCTCGATCTCGTCGCGGACGGCCATCCAGACGACGGAGAGGTCCGGGAGCGAGCCGACGGAGGGAGCGCCGACCTCCGCACCCGGCCCCACGGCATACGCCGGCGGAGCCGTGGGCGTCGCCAGCTCGTCGGCGACCGCGGCCTGGCACGCCGCGCAGTGGACGACGTGCTGCTCCACCGAGGCCGACACGAGACCGTCGGCCGCCCCGCTCACCCAGGCCCGGAGGTCCTCGGGCAACACGTGGTGCGTGCTCATGATCGACGTCCTTCCAGAAGGCTGGCGCGCAGGTGCGCCTTGGCGCGGTGGGCCCGCGTCTTGACCGTGCCCTGGGGGATCCCGAGCAGGCGGGCGGCCTCCCGCGTGGTGAGGCCGTCGAGCACGGTGGCCTGGATGACGGCGCGCATCTCCGGGGAGAGGGACGCCATGGCGTGACCGAGGTCGCCGTACTCCACCCCCTGGAGCAGCTCGTCCTCGACCGCGAGCGAGGGGGCGCCCGAGGCCGAACTCCCCATCGACACAGGGTTGCCCATGAGCACGACGTCCCTGCGCGTGCGGAGGCGGCTCACGAGTCGCCGGATCGCGATGCCCCACATCCAGGCACCGACCTCGCCCCTGCCCTGGTAGCGCCCGGCCCCCTGCCACACGGCGACGAAGGTGTCCTGCAGCACGTCCGCCACGACCTCCCGGTCGTTGCACCGCCGCGTCAGGCGCACCGACAGCCAGGGTGCGTGCCGGTCGTAGAGCTGGCTCAGGGCGCCGAGGTCACCGTCGGCCAGTGCCTCGAGGAGGGCCTGGTCGTCAGGGACGACGCCTGATGCCATACCTCTACTGTCGACCTGCCGCCCTCGAACGGTTCCCCGATTGCTTCGGCATGCCGTCCCGCCTTCGTTCAGCCGCGGGCGCGGTAGGCGTCCCAGATCTCCGGGCGCAGCCTGCCCCGGTCGCTGACCGGAAGGCCCTCGCCCAGCGCCCAGGCGCGCACCGCAGCGGTGCTGGGCTCGGGATCCGGCACCGGCCCAGCGGGCGTGAGGTCGGCCAGCCGGGCGTCGGCCAGGCCTTCCGCGCCCACCTCGCGCAACGCGGCCGCCAGGAAGCGGTACGTCCACTCCTGCGCGAGCGCGCGGGTCTCGGCGAAGACGATCGGCACGCTCGGATAGCGGGCCTGGCACTCGGCGATCGCGTCGGCAACCACCGCCGGGCGCACGTGCGTCAGGGCGAAGACGCGTGAGTAGCGCTCCTCCACCACGACGGCAGCCCGCGGTATGCCGCTGAGCTCGGCGAGCGCATACCTCAGCTTCCCGTTGAGCAGCGACGAGGAGAGGTCCTCGAGGCTCTTGCGTTCGACGGCGGCGACGACCCGACCGTCGAGCTCGACGGCGTAGTCACCGGCATCGAGGCGCTGCTTGCGCGTGCTCACCTGTTGCTGGCTGAAGCGCCAGGCGTAGCGTTCGTGCGCATCGACGACGATCTCCAGCGGGCCGGCCGTCTCACCGTCGACTGGGCTGCCGGCTGCGCGTGCTGTCGGGATGCGCACCGCGGGTCTGGCCTGCTTCGCCGTCCGGGCGCTCTGCCAGAAGATCGCCTCGCGGCCCTTGACGTGCGTCAAGACGAACTGCGACCGGCTCTCCTTGGTGCGGTCGAGGACGAGCTCGATGGCGGCGCCTCGTCGCACGCAGACCCGGGTTGCGACCCGCTCGACGACGTCCGCGTCCTCCGGCCAGCCGTCCGCCCGGTGACAGTAGACCTTGCTCGTGCGCGGCCAGGTGTCCTTGCTCTTCAGGACGATCCCGTGCTCGCCCAACGGGATTCGCACGAGGTAGGGCAGCGTGCTCGCCTCGTCCGGGTTGCGGGCGATGAGGAAGTCGTCAGGCACGCACCCATCGTGGCGTATCCGTGAGCTCCCGGCCGCTCTCGGCTCGCACGACCCCCGAGACCCTCATCGACGCAGGGCCCGCCACGCCCGGCAGCCGAGCTGAACCAAGACACTGCTCCGCGGTGCGCAGCAGTGTCTGAGTCCCAGGGGCGCCGCTCCATCGCCGCGCGGCCCGCCCGCCGGCCCCCACGGACTCGTCACATGTCTTGGTCTGCCGTCGGCTCCGCGGCGATGACGTGCATGACGGCGTTGATCAGGGCCAGGTGGGTGAACGCCTGCGGGAAGTTGCCGAGGTGCCGGCCGGTGTGGTGGTCGATCTCCTCGGCATAGAGCTCGAGCGGGCCGGCGAAGGACAGCAGCTTGGCGCACAGCTCGTGGGCCCGCTCGTGCTCGCCGATCTCGCACAGCGCCGAGACGAGCCAGAACGAGCAGATCGTGAAGGTGCCCTCCTCGCCGGTGAAGCCGTCGTCGGTCTCGTCGACCCGGTAGCGCAGCACCAGCCCGTCGACCGTCAGCTCGTCCGCGATGGCGAGCACGGTCGTCCGGATCACCGGGTGGTCCGGCGGCAGGAACCGCACGAGCGGCGCCAGCAGGAGCGACGCGTCCAGGGCCGGGCTCCCGTAGTACTGCGTCAGCACCCCACGCTCGTCGACGCCGTGCTCGAGGATGTCGGCCTTGATCTCGTCGGCGGCCAGCTGCCACTCGGCGGCCTGCGAGTCCTGCCCGATCATCGACGCCAGCCGGGCGCCGCGGTCGACCGCGACCCAGCACATGATCTTCGAGGAGGTGAAGTGCCGCAGCTCGCCGCGCACCTCCCAGATGCCGGCGTCCGGCTCGCGCCAGTGCTTGAGCGCCGCCTCGACCTGCTTGCCGAGGATCGGCCAGATCCGGCCGTCGAGGTGGTCGGCGACCTTGGAGTGCAGGTAGACCGAGTCGAGCAGCGCGCCCCAGACGTCGTGCTGCACCTGCGAGTGCGCGGCGTTGCCGATGCGCACGGGGCGCGACCCGGCGTACCCGGGCAGGTGGTCGAGCGTGGACTCGGGCAGGTCACGCTCGCCGCCGATGCCGTACATGATCTGCAGGTCGTCGTCGCGCTCCGCGACGTCGGCGATGAACGAGAAGAAGTCGACGGCCTCCCAGTCGAACCCGAGCGAGTACATCCCCCACAGGGCGAACGTCGCGTCGCGGATCCACGTGTAGCGGTAGTCGTAGTTGCGCGCGCCGCCGATGCTCTCCGGCAGCGAGGTCGTGGCCGCGGCCGCGATCGCCCCTGTCGGGGCATACGTCAGTCCCTTGAGGGTCAGGGCGCTTCGCTGGAGGTAGCTGCGCCACGGGTGGTCCGGGAAGCGGCCGCGGGCAAGCCAGTGCTGCCAGTGGTGCGCGGTCCACTCGAGTCGGTCGTGTGCCTCCTGGCTCGTCGTCGGCGGCGGCACCGCGCCCCAGGACAGGGCGACGAAGCGCTCGTCCCCCTCCTTGAGCAGCGTTCTCGCAGTGGCCTGCCCACCCTCGAAGCCGAGGCGCAGGTCGGTGGTGAGGGTGAGCGACACGTCGGAGAACTCGCCCTCCGCGTGCCCCTGGTGGTAGCCGCGCTCGCCGTGCGTCCACGTCACCGGCGTGCGCCCGTAGTCGAGCACCGGCTCGCACTCCATCACCGTCTGCACCTCGCCCGCCACGCACCGGATCGTCCGCAGCAGCGTGTGCTCGGCGTCGTAGTCCATCGGGGTGCGGTGGTGCTTCGGCGACACCCCCTCGTCGTGGTGCCACGGCCCGATGAGCATGACGTCGCGCACGATGATCCAGCCGGTCGGCGTCGCCCAGCTCGACTCGAGCACCATGGTGCCCGGCAGGTAGCGCCGCGCCGTCGGCACGCTGACGTCAGACGGGCCGAGCCGGAACCGACCCGCGTGCCGCCCGAGGAGCGCCCCGAAGATGCTCGGCGAGTCCAGTCTCGGCACGCACATCCAGTCGACGTCCCCGCCCGGCGCGATGAGGGCGGTCACCTCACCGTCGGAGAGGAAGCCGTAGTCCGCGATCGGCACAGCTGACGAGTGCGGGGTGCGCGGGGTCTGCTGCGGCGACTCGACGGATCCGTCCATGACCTCAGGGTGCGCGCGGGTCGGGGGGTGCGCAACTTCCGCAAGAAAGTCGCAAGATTGCTGCAAGTTCCGTCGATTCCCGACATATCACCACGCGTCAGGGTCTTCACTTGACGGAGTCGTCCACGGACGATCATGACTTGGCGGTTGGCCCGTTGCGGTACGTGAACCGTCCCGGGGCCCGAGCTCGCATCGCGAGGCGGGCCCCTTTGTCATGTCGTGAGAACGTCGGTAGACGTCTGAGTCACCTGGCGACCCAACGCACAGCGGACGTCAGGCGACGGCGATGTCGACGAGCAGCTCGGTGGCGAGCTGCTCCAGGTCCGCCCGCAGGGCGGCCGTGTCCGACCCGCCGGGCACCCGCACGACGACGTGGGCCTCGAAGAGCAGGCCGCCGGCCATCGGGGCCTCGCGCGTCCCCGTCGTCATCGTCTCGATCGACAGCTCGTGCCGGCTCAGCACCGACGACACCTCGCGCACGATGCCGGGGCTGTCGTTGCCGAGCAGGTCCACCGTCAGCCGTTGGGCCGAGGCGTCATCGGCCACCACGGTCGCGTCCACGGCCGACTCGGCCCCGGGGTGCGACGTCACCTCGAGCAGCCCCTCGAGCTCGTGCAGCGCCGCCGTCAGCTCCTCGACTCGATCCGCAGGGACGCCGACGACGACGATGCCGGCGAACTTGCCGGCCAGCTCGGCCAGCTGGCTGTCCTCCCAGTTGCCGTCGTGCGCGGTGACGACGTCCGCGAGAGCACTGACGAGGCCGGCGCGGTCGTCGCCGATGACGGTGAGCACGAGTCTGGGCACGCTCGCAGCCTACTGACCCCGGAACGGCACTCGGCGGCATACGGAGGAGTCCGTATGCCGCCGAGCGGGGTGTGTCAGGTCGTCAGCAGCCCGTGGCCGGTTGGCGGAAGCCGGGGAACGGGTTGAGGTCGCCCATCAGGGTGTAACGACCGCCTTGGCCGGACTGGTTCGCCTCGGAGCCGGTCGCGTTCGACGGCAGCCGCAGGAACCACGGCAGCAGGGCCTCGTCCTCGGGGTGGTAGTAGCCGTCGGCGCTCTGCGTGCCGTTCGGGTTCGGGCCCTGCAGGTAGGTGTTCGTGCCCTTGGCGAAGCCGATCCCGACGACGGGGTCGCCGGTCTCGAGGACGCTCGTGCAGCCGTACTGCGGAGCGGTCGGCGTGAGCCACGGGTTCACCCCGTTGTTGACGAACGGGTCGTCGGCCCACTCCGCGATCTCGTGGCTGACCGCGTGGATGTCCTGCAGCGCCCAGTCGGTGCCACCGTCCGGCCGCGAGTAGAAGCCGGGCCGTACGTAGGACGACCAGGCGAAGGTCTGGACCTTCGCGTTGCCCTGGCTGTGGGTGCTGCCGCCGCCGTTGCCGACCGCCCTGGTGCCGTGGTATCCGATGATGCAGCACTGGGTCGGGTCGTTGGCGCTGTGCAGGAAGATGTTGTCCGTCAGGTAGAGCGGCAGGTGGGTCGGGTCGGCGCTCTGCTCGAGGTTGTTGATCTTCGAGGACCACCAGCCCACGTCCACGTTGCCACCGAGCACGCCGCGCCCGCTCTGGATGAGCAGGCCCTGGTTGCTCGGGACCGTGATGGTCACCGGCGCGAGCACGTTGGCGTGCAGGCGCAGGTGGTAGTTGCTGGTGCCCGTCTTGGCGAACTGGGCACGCATCGTCGCGTCCTGCAGCTGCAGCGGGACGCCAGCGTCGAGCTGTGACAGGGGGCCGCCCTGGCCGCGGACAAAGGCAGGTGCCTGCGGGAAGGCGCCAGCAGCCGTGGCGGCCGGGGTGCTCCCGTAGTCGTTGTCGGCGAACTGCGGCGACGCGAGGGTGGCCGGCAGGACGTCGTTGCCGTCGAAGGTCTTGCCCCCGACGATCACCTTGATCGGCGTGATGTCGACCTGGATCGTCACGTCGCACGCAGCGCCGGAGCACGAGTGCGGGTCGGCGCCGACCATGTTGTAGCCGTAGGTGACTCCGTTCGACGGGTCCTTCGTCTGGCCGAACCAGTGCTGGATCGTCCGCGTCGTGGGCAGGACCGAGGCCCCGCCCATGGTGACCGTCGTGGCCTTGAGGTCGGCGTCGTTGATGAGCTGTGGCTCATTCGCCGACGTGGCAGTCGTGCCGGTGTTCGTGGTGCTGTGCGTGCTGGCGGTGGCTGCGCCGCCAGCCGCCAGGACCAAGGCGCCGGCGGCAAAGGCCGCCGTCGTCAGGGTGCGAATCGTCATGTGTTTTGGCTCCGTCCATGGGTTGTGGATCTGGCCCCCGATGGCCCGGAATGTAGCCCCCCGTGCCACATCGGCGGGATGTTCTGCGGACGGCAGTTTGCGAGGTCTGCGCGCGCACGCACGACGCTCAGAGGATTCACACGGTGTTGGCATCGAACTCCCAGCGGAGAACGGGCTGTCGAGCCGCTGGCACGGCCCCGTGGCGGGCCTCGGTCAGCTGGCGGCGAGACCGGCCATCCCCCAGCGCACGGCTGCCGTGCCGAGGTGCCCGAGCGGGCGCGCCACGAGGGTCGACACGACGCCGGGCAGCGGGATGCCGAGCATCTCGCGCGCCCATCCGGGCAAGAGGGACACGCCGCCGGAGGCGAGGGTGCCGTAGCCGGGCCGGGCGTAGAGGGGCAGGGGTGGGTCGAGCAGGAGGAAGCGCGCGGCCTCGCGGGCGGCCGACGTCGCCTCGAGCTCGGGGCGGTAGGCATCCAGGACCGCCCCCAGCTCGGTGACCGAGGTGGGCGGGTCGATGACGCCGAGCCGCGCGGCGGGGATCCCGGCCTGGGCGACGTAGACGTCGGCCTCGTCGGCGGTCAGCGGCGTGTCGCCGAAGGTCTGGTAGCCGCGCAGGAACGAGTCGATCTCGGCGACGTGGACCCACCTGAGCAGGTGCGGGTCGCCGGCGCGGTAGGGCCGGCCGAGGTGGTCCTTGCCGCGCACCCGCTCGTGGATCGAGCGGACCGTCGCGATGGCCTCCTCGGCGTGCTCGACCGTGCCGAAGGTCGTCGTCGCGAGGTAGTGGCTCGTGCGCTGCAGCCGGCCCCACGGGTCGCTCTTGTAGCCGCTGTGGCCGGCGACCCCGGCCATCGCCATCGGGTGCAGCATCTGCAGCAGCAGCGACGTGATGCCCGCGGGGAACATCGAGGCATCGGCGTGCACGCGCCACACGGGGTCGTCCGGCGTGAACCACCGCTCGCCCTCGGCGCCCCAGATGCGCTGCGCGCGCACCGGGGCGTCGTCGCCGGCCACCTTGCTGCGCAGCATCAGGCCGAGCTGGCGCTGGACCAGCCGGGTGCCTGCGGTGGGGCTCATGCTCGCCAACCTAACCGCAGGTCGGCGCGCCCACGAAACCACCCTGTCCAACGTTGGTCCAATGTTTGACAGGGTGGGACCAGGTCAGTCGGTCTCGGTCGTCCGCGAGGTGGTGCCGGGACCCGAAGCCTCCGGGCCGGCGTGCCGGGCCCGAAGCGGCAGCCAGACGGCGACCGCCATCGTGGCCATGGCGAGCGGCACGTGGATCGCGGTGAGCGAGTCCTTGCTGTCGTCGGCGATGAGGCCGCCGATGTAGGACTCGAGCACGAGCAGCAGGACGAGCGCCGTGCTGCCGAGGAGCAGATCCCGACGGTCTCGCAGCTTCACCCAGGCGATGACGAGCGCCACGACAGCGAGAGCGAGGGTGATCTCGCCGCCCCGGGCGTGGACCTCGATCCACGAGCTGGCGGCGTCACGCTCGCCGTCGTGCTCGAGGAAGATCCCGGCCCAGAGGCCCTGGAGCAGGACGAGCAGGGCCGCCAGGCCGGTGACGATGCTGAACAGGCGGCGGCCGGGCGCTCGGGTCGCCGACGTGGCGGGGGTGTGCTCGACACGGGTGGAGGCGGAAGTCATGGGTACTCCTCGATGAGGGAATCGTTCAGGCAGAACCGTCGAGCCTCCGGGGGCAAGGTGAACGCAGGGTGAACGGAAGGTAAGACGGAGGCCTGCCCAGCCTTGGAGAACCCTCCGAATCGAAGGTCGCGCGAGCTCAGCCGAGCCTGATCCGGATGCCGGCCCGCGGGGTCCGCGCCCGCACCCGGTCCGTGACCGCCGCGACCGCGTCGCCCAGCCGCGCCATGACGTACTTGCGCCCGATGGCGCGTTTGACCGCGGCCACGCCCTGCGGGCTGCGGTCGACGACGGCCGTGCCGGCATACGTCATCGCACCCTCGGGCACGCGCCCGCGGAAGTCGCACGGCCGCAGCTCGACCCGGGAGGTGTGCGCGAGGCGCTTGAGCTTGCCGCTCGGGTCGACGGTGACGGCGACGAGCTCGCCGCCGTCACGGGCGATCCACACCGGCGTCGACACGGGCGTCCCGTTGCGGCGGAACGTCGTCAGCGACACGTAGCGGTGGGCGTTGACGACGTCGAGGTCGTTCGGCACGGGACTCACCGGCCCAGCGTAGGCGGGGCGTGGGCGTCCACAATGAGCCATGGCGCTCGCGCTCTGTCTCCTGCTCGACCCCGTGTCCGACCGCCTCGTCCGCACGCTCTGGCGGCGGCTCGAGACGGAGGGGATCCCGACGCTGCTCACGCACACCCACGGCCAGCACGTGCCGCACCTGTCGTATGCCGTGCTGCTGGCCTGGGAGCAGGAGGCGGTGCGTTCCGCGGTCGACGGGCTCTGCGACGCCGGGCCGGTCGAGGTGGCCGTGCAGGGCACCGTCGTCTTCCCGCGCGGGCGGGCGGCGCTCGCCGGCTCGACCACAGCCGCCCTGGCCACCCGCCAGGCCCGCGCGGTCGAGGCGCTGCGGGCGACGGGCGCGACGATCCACCGGCACTACGAGCCGGGCCACTGGATGCCGCACGTGTCGGCGACGACGGGGGTGGCCGGCGCGCGGTTGCCGTCCGTCGTCGAAGCCGTCTCCGACCGCCTGCCGTTCACGCTGCGGTGCGACCGCGCCGCGCTCATCGACACGGCCGACGGAACCATGTGGGACCTGCCGGGCGTGCCATGAGGATGCGCACCGGCGTGTCGTCCCCGGCGCGGACCCGGACCGGAGGACAGTCGTAGTCAGGACAGGACTTCGGCGGTTGGCCCGTTGTGGTACGTGAACCGTCACTGGTGGCCCGGACTCGCAGGCGCGAGCCGGGCTCCATCCTTTCCGGGCCGATCCGGGCCGATCCGGGCTGAATCGCGTCGCCCGCCATGGATGCCCGGTCTACCGTGGTGAGCATGAGGCGAGTCCTCGCACCGGTCGTCGCACCGGTCGTCGTCGGTGCCGCGGCCCTGGCCGTGATCACGCTGCGCTGGTCTGCCCTGCACTGGGGCGCCACCACCGAGGAGACCCGCGAGCGCCTGCCCGGTGACGAGATCCTGCGCGACCCCGGGCTCGTCGCGACGCGCGCCATCACCATCGAGGCCCCGCCCGAGGAGGTCTGGCGCTGGGTCGTGCAGATGGGGGCCGACCGTGGCGGCTTCTACAGCTACGACCGGCTCGAGAACCTCGCGGGCTGCCGGTTGCACAGCGCCGACGCCGTCGTCGACGACTGGCAGCACCTGGCGCCCGGTGACCTGGTCCGCCTCCACCCCCAGGTGGCCCTCACGGTGGCCGCGGTCGACCCCGGTCGGTCGTTCGTCCTGCACGCGGCGCCCGCCATGCCGGGCGACCCGGCTGCAGCCCCCTACGACTTCACGTGGTCCTTCGTCCTGCGGCGCCACCCGCACCGCGCGACCCGGCTCATCACCCGCGAACGCTTCGCCTATCTCCACCGGTGGTCGCCGTTGTTCGTCGAGCCCGTCGCGGTCGCGAGCTCCCTGATGAGCCAGAAGATGCTGCGCGGCATCCGCGACCGCGCCGAGCGTCGCGGGACCGCCGGCGTCGGGACTGTCGGGATCAGGACAGCCGGGATCAGGACAGTCGGGATCAGGACAGCGGCACCGGAGCCGTGACCCGGCGCCCACGCGCGAAGTAGGCGAGCGGCCCGACGAAGTTGATCGCGATGATCGCCGCCCACTTGCCCTTGCTGCCCACGACCTCCTCCGTCGGGCGGCGCGCCAGATCGGCCCACGCGGCTGCCGCCAACGAAACCTGCACGCACCCCGCCACGACGATCGCTGCCTGCTGGCCGCTCGTCAGGTCCGACCACTTCTTCTTCGCCATGACCCCTCCTTGAAGGTCCCGAGCCATTCGTTCCAGCTCCGCCCCGGCCCTTTCAGCGCAGGATCGCGGCGAAGGCGTCGAGGAAGAGCTGGATCTCCATCTCGCCGATGACGAGCGGGGGAGCGATCCGCACCGTCGAGCCGTGGGTGTCCTTGACGAGGACGCCGCGCTCGAGCAGCCGGTGTGACGCCTCGCGTCCGGTCAGTAGCTGGGGGTCGAAGTCGACGCCGGCCCAGAGTCCGCGGCAGCGCACGGCCACGACGCCGTGACCGACCAGCTCGCGCAGCCCGCTCTCGAGCAGCGCCCCGAGCCGCCGCGCACGCTGCTGGAACTCACCCGTCGCGAGGAGCCCGACCACCGCCTGGCCGACCGCCGCGGCGAGCGGGTTGCCCCCGAACGTCGACCCGTGGCTGCCGGGCGTGAAGACGCCGAGCACGTCACGGTTCGCGACGACGGCCGAGACCGGGACGATGCCGCCTCCGAGCGCCTTGCCGAGCACGTAGACGTCGGGCACGACCCCCTCCACGTCGCACGCGAAGGTCGTGCCGGTGCGCCCCAGACCGGACTGGATCTCGTCGGCGACCATGAGCACGTTGCGGCGCCGGGTCAGCTCACGCACGTCGCGCAGCCAGCCGTCGGGCGGGAGGATGACCCCGCCCTCGCCCTGGATCGGTTCGAGCAGCACGGCGACGGTGTCGTCGGTGATGACCGCCTCGAGCGCCTCGATGTCGCCGAACGGCACCGTGTCGAAGCCCGGCGTGTAGGGGCCGTAGTGGTCGTGCGCGACCGGGTCGTCCGAGAAGCTGATGATCGTCGTCGTGCGGCCGTGGAAGTTGCCGGCCATGACGACGATCCGAGCCTGACCGTCGGGGACGCCCTTGACCTCGTAGCCCCAGCGCCGGACCGTCTTGATCGCCGTCTCGACGGCCTCGGCGCCGGTGTTCATCGGCAGCACGAGGTCCTTGTCCGCGAGCCTCGCGAGGTCGCGGCAGAAGGGGCCGAGCCGGTCGCTGTGGAAGGCGCGGCTCGTCAGCGTCAGCCGCTCGAGCTGGTCTCTGGCCGCCCCGACGAGCACCGGGTGCAGGTGACCGAAGTTGAGGGCGGAGTAGCCGGCCAGCATGTCGAGGTAGCGCCGTCCCTCGACGTCGGTGACCCAGGCCCCCTCGGCGTGCGAGAGCACGACGGGCAGCGGGTGGTAGTTGCTCGCCACCCACTCCTCGGCGAGGGAGACGTGTTCGTGCGTCGGGGTGCCCGGGGTCGGGACGGTCCGCTCACGGGCCCCGGGTCGTGCGGCCGTGTCACTCACCCTTCGATCGTGGCACTGGGCCCGGCGCTGGGTGTCGGAATGGGAGGTGATACCGCTCTCGGATCGCTGACGGGCCGACTCCCCGGTGGGAGACTCGAAGAGGCGGGTCCCGCAGCCAGGACTACTCAGTGGGGTGTGTCGGTCACGTCGGTGGCCCAGCCGCGGAGATGGCCATGAGCAACACCATGAACACCACCAGCACCGCCCCGCTCCATCGAACTCGCACCGTCATCCTCGGTGCAGCAGGACGCGACTTCCACGACTTCAACGTCGTCTTCCGTGACGACCCGACCTACGAGGTCGTCGCCTTCACCGCGACGCAGATCCCCGACATCGAGGGCCGTCGGTATCCGCCCGAGCTCGCGGGATCGCTGTATCCACAGGGCATTCCGATCCTTGCGGAGACAGAGCTGAGCGAGCTGCTCGAGCGCGACCACATCGACGTCGTCGTCTTCGCCTACTCGGACGTGCGCCACGAACAGGTCATGCACGTCGCCTCGCGCTGCATCGCGGCGGGCGCCGACTTCCGGCTCCACAGCGCGCGGCGCACCATGTTGCGCAGCTCCCGCCCGGTGATCGCCGTGACCGCCGTGCGCACCGGTGTCGGCAAGAGCCAGACCACCCGCTACCTGGCCCGGATGCTCACCGACCTCGGCCTGCGCGTCGTCGCGATCCGCCATCCGATGCCCTACGGCGACCTCGCCGCCCAGGCGTGCCAGCGTTTCGCGACATATGCCGACCTCGACCGGTACGAGTGCACGATCGAGGAGCGCGAGGAGTACGAGCCGCACCTCGACGCGGGTGTCGTCGTCTACGCCGGTGTCGACTACGAGCGGATCCTCCGGGAGGCCGAGCAGGAGGCCGACGTCATCCTCTGGGACGGCGGCAACAACGACCTGCCGTTCTACGTCCCCGACCTGCACGTCGTGCTCGCCGACCCGCTGCGCCCGGGCGACGAGGCGGCATACCACCCCGGCGAGGCCAACGTCCGGATGGCTGACGTCGTCGTCATCGCCAAGTGCGACTCGGCGCGGACGGCCGACGTCGAGGCCGTCGAGGCCTCGGTCCGGGAGCTCAACCCGCGCGCGACCGTGCTGCGCGCCGACAGCCCTGTCACCGTGGACGACCCGAGCGTCGTAGCCGGACGCCGCGTCATCGTCGTCGAGGACGGCCCGACCCTGACGCACGGGTCGATGACCTACGGCGCCGGAGTCGTCGGCGCCCGCGCGGCCGGTGCGGCACGGATCATCGACCCGACGCCGTATGCCGTGGGGTCGATCGTCGCGACCTACGCGAAGTACCCGAACGCGCGGGGTGTCCTGCCCGCCATGGGCTACGGCTCGGACCAGGTGCACGACCTCGAGGCCACGATCCGCGCGGCCGTCGAGGCGGGCGAGTGCGAGGCCGTCGTGACCGGCACGCCCATCGACCTCACGAGGGTGCTGACGGTGCCGGCGCCGCTCGTCCGAGCCCGGTACGACCTGCGCGAGCTCGTCCCCGGCGGCCTCGCCGCCGCGGTACGCGCCGCCCTGCCGCTGGACGCCCTCGGCGGCCATCGCGCCCCCTCCGCGGGCGCCACCCTCGCCGGGAGCGCGCCATGAGTGCCCCGGCCGAGCCCCGTCCCTCCGACTCACGCGACCACCGCTCAGGTCATCTTCGCGAACCTCGCGATGTCGCAACGGCACCCGGGCGGCGAGGAGGCTACGTCGGCTCCCTGCTCGTCAGCCTCATCATGCTCGTGCTCGTCAACGTGTGGCCCGGCTGGGAGGCCGTGCCGTTCCTCACCGGTCGCACCGTCCTCGTCCTCGGCGCCGTCAACGCCTCGATCATCGCGCGCGCGGTTGCTGATCTCGTCAACATCGTCCTGGACCTGCCTCGTGTGCGGGCCCTCGGCGACATCGTCTCCATCGGCTTCGGGCTCGCCGCGATCATCCAGGTCTGGCAGGTCTTCCCCCTCGATGTCATCGGCACCGCGTGGGAGGTCGTCGCCCGGGTTCTGCTCGTCATCGGCTTCGTGGGCAGCGGCATCGGCATCCTCGAAGCCTTCGTCCGGCTCGTTCGTGGCAACTTCCCCAGGATGTGAACCGCAATGACCTCACCCATGACCAACCCAGCCACCGGCCCGGGCCCCAACCCGGCCACCTACCCTGGCGGCTCTGCCGGGGGAAACCACCCGGGCGGCCGCCACCTCGTCGCCCTCATCATCGGCTGCCTGCTCATCCTCCCGGGCCTCGGACTGCTCCTCGGCGGCGCGGCCCTCGGCATCACGTATGCCGTCGCCCGGGACAGCGCCGGCTACCTGTCCCTGACGGTGCCCGTCCTGTCGAGCTCCTCGCCGGCCATCACCGCCGAGGACGCCGTCGTCGCCACCCGGCCCGACGTGCCGTCGTGGGTGTTCGACCGCCTCCAGGTCGACGTCCGCGTGACCGCCCGACCGCTGGCCTCCGGCAAGAACGTCTTCCTCGGCATCGCGCCCGCGGGCAGCCTGTCGGCCTACCTCGGCGGCGTCGCCCACGACCAGGTCATCGGCATCACCGATCCCCGCGCCGACGGTCAGCGCACGGCCGTGCTGCGGTCGACGCCAGGCGCCGACAGAGCAGCCGCCCCGACGCGACAGACGTTCTGGACCGCCTCGGCCACCGGCGCCGGCCAGCAGCAGCTGACCTGGCGTGTCACCGGCGGTCAGTGGTCTGCCGTCATCATGAACGCCGACGGCAGCAGTGGCGTGGCGGTCTCGTCGACGATCGGCATCCGGGCCGGATTCCTCCTGCCGCTGGCCCTGCTCATGGTGGGCCTCGGGCTCGTGATCACCGGTGGTGCGGTCGCGCTCATCATCATCGGCGCGAGCGGCAACCGCCCGTCGGCGCCCCCGTCAGCGCTGTCGCCGACGGCCGCTGCTTCGGTCGGCGCTCCGACCGCTGCTGCAACCGCCGCGCCGATGGCTGCGACGGCGTCTGCCGAGATGGTCCCGCACGCCCGGGCCGTGAGCCCGGTCGCCCTCGACGCACGCCTCGACGAACCGCTCTCGCGGTGGAAGTGGCTGGTCAAGTGGTTCCTCGCGATCCCGCACTTCTTCGTGCTGGGGTTCCTGTGGCTCGCCTTCTCGGTGGTCTGCGTCATCGCGTTCTTCGCGATCCTCTTCACCGGCCGCTACCCGCGTGGACTCTTCGACTTCAACCTCGGAGTCCTGCAGTGGTCGTGGCGCGTGTCCTACTACTGCAGCAGCGGGGGCCTCGGCACCGACCGCTACCCGCCGTTCAGCCTCGGGCCCGAGCCGGACTACCCGGCGCGCCTCGACATCGCCTACCCGGCGCGGCTCTCGCGCGGCCTCGTCCTCGTCAAGTGGTGGCTGCTCGCGATCCCGCAGTACATCATCGTCGGGCTGCTCGTCGGCGGCGGAACGTGGGCCTGGGACCGGACGAGGACCGGCGACTCGCACCTCGACGTGCTCGGTGGAGGTCTCATCGGCCTTCTCGTGCTCATCGCCGGGCTCTCGCTCCTGTTCGTCGGCTACTACCCACGGGCGCTCTTCGACCTCGTCATCGGCCTCAACCGCTGGGTCTACCGCGTCATCGCGTACGTCACCCTGATGACCGACGTCTACCCGCCGTTCCAGCTCGACGAGGGTGGCGCGGAAGTCCCGCCAGGGCCGCCGCCGCCTCCACCGCCGGTGCCCACCGACCGCGTCGAACCCGTCGAGCCGGGCCAGCCGGGCCAGCAGCCCGAGGCGGTCGAGCACATCGAGCAGCCGCCCCGTCAGTTCACCGGCTGACCGACCAGGTCAAGGCAGATCAACCGGAGCCCTCAGGGCTGGCGCCGCGGTCGGGAGAGCGCCAGCCCGAGGCCCGCGACGGCGACGATCGGGCCGATGACCGCCCACAGCGTGACGCCCGACATGGCGCTCCCGCCGACGTAGCCCAGTCCCTGCAACGTCCACAGCGCTCCGACGAGCAGCACGATGACGCCGATGATGATGCGCACGGGACGGCTCATGACGTGGCCCGCAGCCAAGTGCTCATGTCCCGACGCTACGTCACTGCTGCACGGGACGCAGCAGTGACGTAGCGACCGGAGGGTGTTCGCCTGGATCGCCTACGTCAGTGCTGCACGGGGCGCAGCAGTGACGTGGGGATCCGTCAGGCTGCGGCAGCGACGAGGTGGGCGTCGAGCCAGTTGACGATCTCGATCTCGACCTCGTCGCGGTTCGTCTCGTTGAGGATCTCGTGACGCGCCTCGGGCCACAGGGTCATCGTGACGTCCTTGACGCCGGCCCGCCGCAACTGGTCGGCGACCTGCCGCACGCCCTTGCCGTTGGCGCCGACCGGGTCCTTGTCGCCCGATGCGAGGTGCACCGGCAGGTCCTTGGGCACGCGCGAGGCGAGCTGGTCGGTGTTGACCTCGGCCAGACCCTTGAGGACGTCGGCGAAGGCCCCGGCGCTGAAGACGAACCCGCAGTCGGGGTCGTTGACGTACTTGTCGACCTCGGCGGGATCCCGCGAGAGCCAGTCGAACTCGGTGCGCGTCGGCTTGAAGGCGGAGTTGTACTGACCGAAGGTCAGGGTGTTCATCAGCCCGCTCGTGTGGGTGTGCCCGCGGAGGCGCGCCTGCGTGGAGGCGACGAGGACACCGACCTTGCCGAGGGCGCCG
The DNA here is from genome assembly GCF_056398545.1 of Terrabacter sp. 01T434. Taxonomy (NCBI): domain Bacteria; kingdom Bacillati; phylum Actinomycetota; class Actinomycetes; order Micrococcales; family Intrasporangiaceae; genus Terrabacter; species Terrabacter sp. 01T434. Next base: position 393,636 of record NZ_JBFTPP010000003.1, on the reverse strand, counting down.
GCGCCGCCGGCGGTGCCGGTGAGGACGATGCCGGCGAGCTCGGACCCGTGCTGGGCGGCATACGCCCGGGCGAGGAACGAGCCCATGCTGTGGCCGAGGAGGAAGACCGGGAGGCCCGGGTGCTCCTCGCGCGCCCGCTCGGTCACGGCGTGCAGGTCGTCGAGCACGGTCTGCCACCCGTTGCTGGCGGCGAAGCTGGCGCGCGGCCCGGACGTGCGACCGTGCCCCCGGTGGTCGGAGCCGTAGACGGCATACCCATGGTCTGTGAGGCGCTGCGCGAAGCGCGCGTAGCGACTCGAGTGCTCGGCCATCCCGTGCACGATCTGCACGACGGCCCGGGCGTCTCCGTCGGGGAGCCAGCGGTTGACGAAGACGTCGGTGCCGTCGGCCGTGGCCAGCGTGAACGTGCTGCTCTGCATGGCCGAACTGTATGCCGGGTGCCTCGCCGCCGCTCGGATCCGCTCCGTTCCACTGGCGTCCGCTTTGCCGGATTCGGGGTGGTTCACCTTCAAACCCACAAAAACGGGTGCCCGAATCTATTTACTTCACACCGAGCCGGTGGTTTCCTTGTGTCACGGCCCGGAGGGGCACGACGCAGACCACCAGGACGAGGGAGTCCGATGTACGCAGCGGAGCGACAGCAGCGCATCATCGCCGAGGCACGCCGTGCCGGCCGCGTCGAGGTCACCGCGCTAGCCGACTCCCTCGGCGTCGCCGCCGAGACGGTCCGTCGCGACCTCACCGCCCTCGAGCGCCGAGGCTCCCTGCGCAGGGTGCACGGGGGCGCCATCCCCGTCGAGCGCCTCGAGGTGGAGCCGACGCTCGCCACCCGCTCCGGCCGCCTCACCGACGTCAAGCGCCGTATCGCGGCCCGCGCCCTCGACGAGCTGCCCAGTGGCGGCAGCATCATCCTCGACGCCGGCTCGACCACCCTCGCGGTCGCCGAGATGCTCCCGCCCGACCTCGACCTCACGGTCCTGACCAACAGCCTCGCCGCCGCGACCGTCCTGTCGACGCACCCCGGCATCACGCTCTACCTCCTGGGCGGCCGCGTCCGCGGCACGACCGGGGCCGCCGTCGGCGACTGGGCCACCGGCCCCCTCTCGGACGTCGTCGTCGATGTCGCGATCATCGGCACCAACGGGCTCTCGGTCGCTCGCGGCCTGACGACGCCGGACCAGTCCGAGTCCCTCGTCAAGCGCGCCATGGTCGGCGCCGCCCGCAAGTGCGTGGTCCTCACCGACTCGAGCAAGGCCGGGGACGACCACCTGCACCGATTCGCCCAGCTCGGCGAGGTCGACGTCGTCATCACCGACACCGACCTCGACGACGACGTCGCCGCCGAGATCCGTGCGGCCGGACCGGAAGTGGTGACCGCATGATCGTCACGCTCACGCCCAACCCGAGCATCGACCGCGCCGTCCTCATCGACGCGCTCCGTCGCGGCGAGGTGCACCGGGCGAGCAGCAGCCGCATCGACCCGGGCGGCAAGGGCGTCAACGTCGCTCGCGCCCTGGCAGCCCAGGGCGACGCGACGGTGGCGGTGCTGCCGAGCGGCGGACCCGAGGGCCACCTGCTCGAGGACCTGCTCGACGCCGCCGGGGTCGCCTACGCGTCCGTGCCGGTGCGCGGCTCGGTCCGGATGAACATCAGCGTCCTCGAGCCAGACGGCACGACGACGAAGCTCAACGAGCCCGGTCCCACCCTGTCGTCCGCCGAGGTCGAGGCGCTGCTCGCCACGACCCTCGAGCGCGCCGACGGGGCCGAGCGTGCCGACTGGGTGGTCGGCTGCGGCAGCCTGCCCCCGGGGGCACCGACCGACCTGTATGCCGCCCTCGTCACCCGGGTGCGCGAGCGGGGCGGCCGCATCGCCATCGACTCGTCCGGGGCGCCGTTCGCGGCGGCGGTGGCGGCGAGGCCGCACCTCATCAAGCCCAACCACGAGGAGCTCGCCGAGCTCGTAGGCCACGACCTGCCGACCCTGGCCCACGTCCGCGACGCCGCCCGGGAGCTCGTCGCCGGCGGCATCGACCTCGTCGCCGTCAGCCTCGGCGGTGACGGCGCCCTGCTCGTGACCGCCGACGAGTGCGCGCACGCCAGGGCGACGATCACCACGCCCTTGTCCACCGTGGGCGCCGGCGACTGCATGCTCGCCGGCCTGCTCCACGGCCTGTCCACCGGTCGCGGCCCGGCGGACGCCCTCCTGACGGGGGTGACGTGGGGGGCCGCGGCGGTCACCCTCCCCGGAAGCCGCGTGCCCGCACCCGACGACCTCGACGGCATACGCGCTGAGCTGACCCGCGAGCCCGACTTCGACCGCGTCCTCTCGTGACGCGCCCACAGACGCCGAACCACTGATCGTCCCTCCGGAAAGGAAAATCCCATGTCCCTGATCACCGAAGAGCAGGTCGTCCTCGACCTCACCGGTGCCGATCGCCACGAGGCGACCCGGAGGCTCGGCGAGCGCCTCGTCGCCTCGGGCCGGTGCACCGACATCGACACGTTCCTGGGCGACGTGCGCAAGCGCGAGGAGACCATGGCGACCGGGCTGCCCGGCGGCATCGGCATCCCGCACGCCCGGAGCACCGCCATCACCGAGCCGTCGCTCGTCTTCGGCCGCTCCGCCGACGGGATCGACTGGGGTGCCAAGGACGGTCCGGCCACCCTGATCTTCCTCATCGCGGCGCCCGAGGGTGGCGGTGACGCCCACATGCAGATGCTGCCCAAGCTCGCCCGCGCTCTGATGAAGAAGGACTTCAAGGCCGCGCTCGCCGCCGCGACGACCGAGGCCGAGGTCGTCCGGATCGTCAGCAACGAGGTCGCGCTCGACCAGCCGGCCGCCGCAGCGACTGCCGACCGCACCGGCGCTGCCGCTGCACCGGCAGCCAAGCGCGTGCTCAACCTCGTCGGTGTCACGTCCTGCCCGACCGGCATCGCGCACACCTACATGGCGGCCGAGGGCCTGGAGAACGCCGCGCAGGCAGCAGGCCACACGATCAGGGTGGAGACCCAGGGGTCGGCCGGGTCCACGCCGCTCGGCGCCGACGTCATCGCCGCCGCCGACGCGGTGATCTTCGCCCACGACCTGCCGGTCAAGGACGCGGGCCGCTTCGCCGGCAAGCCGCTCGTCGACGTCGGCGTCAAGAAGGGCATCTCCGACGGCCCCGCGCTCGTCACCCAGGCCGAGCAGCTCGTCGCCGAGTGGGACGCCGACCCCAGCAAGGCCGCGGCGTCCGCCGCGGCGGCATCCGCAGGCGGGGGAGCCGGCGGCCTCACGTCGAAGGTCGAGAGCGGCGCGAGCACGGGCACGAAGATCCGGCAGTGGCTGATGACCGGTGTGTCCTACATGATCCCGTTCGTCGCGGCCGGGGGCATCCTCATCGCCCTGTCCTTCATGCTCGCCCAGGTCGCGCTCGGCGCCGAGGGCCCGATCGAGATCGTCAAGTACAACCTGACGTCGCCCGACCAGTACAACATCGCCCAGAACTTCAGCGCCCTCAGCCTGACCTCGTGGGCTGGGCTGCTCTTCGTCATCGGCGGGGCCTCCTTCGGGTTCCTCGTCCCGATCCTCTCCGGCTTCATCGCCTTCGCGATCGCCGACCGACCGGGTCTCGTCCCGGGCATCGTCGGCGGCTCGATCGCCTTCACGATGGGCGCCGGCTTCCTCGGCGGCCTCGCCACCGGCTTCCTCGGCGGCTTCGTGGCGCGGTGGATCTCGCAGTGGAAGGTCGCCAAGGGGGTGCGCGGCGTCATGCCCGTCGTCGTCATCCCGCTCCTGTCGACCCTCATCACCGCAGGACTGTTCATCGCCGTCCTCGGCAAGCCGATCAAGGCCCTGAGCGACGCCCTGACCGCCGGCCTGAACAACATGAGCGGTTCGAGCGCCATCCTGCTCGGCGTCCTGCTCGGCGCGATGATGGGTTTCGACCTCGGTGGCCCGGTCAACAAGGCGGCCTACTTCTTCGCCACGGCGGGGCTGGCCACGGCGGGCACGGCAACCGACTCACCGCAGCTGAAGATCATGGCCGCGGTCATGGCCGCCGGGATGGTGGCGCCGCTCGCGATGGCGCTCGCCACGACGATCCGCCCGCAGCTCTTCTCCGAGCCCGAGCGGGAGAACGGCAAGGCGGCCTGGCTGCTCGGCGCCTCGTTCATCTCCGAGGGCGCGATCCCCTTCGCAGCTGCCGACCCGGTGCGCACGATCAGCTCCTCGGTGATCGGCTCGGCCGTCACCGGTGGCCTCGTGATGATGTTCGGGGCGACGCTCCGCGCCCCGCACGGAGGGATCTGGGTGCTGCCCCTCATCGGCAACTTCCTTCTCTTCCTGCTCGCCCTGGTCATCGGCGTCCTCGTGATGACGGTCATCGTCGTCGCCCTCAAGTCCCGAGACACACACCTCGCAGAGGTCGACGCGAGCGCTACCGTCTGATCAGGGCGTGACCTCGATCGCCGTCTGATCCTTCTCGACAGCACGACCACCCGTTATCCAACGAAGGAGCACGTCCATGGCAACCCGCACCGTCACCATCGCCTCGTCGGTGGGCCTGCACGCCCGCCCGGCCGCCCTCTTCGTCGAGGCCGCGACCGAGTCCGGCCTCGACGTCGAGATCGCCAAGCCCGGTGAGGACCCGGTCGACGCGACGAGCATCCTCGGCGTCATGGCCCTCGGGGCCAAGTACGGCGAGGAGGTCATCCTGACGGCCGACGGCGACGGCGCCGACGAGACGCTCGACTCGCTGGTCGCGCTCCTCTCGCGCGACCTCGACGCGGAGTAACGACCATGGCCGAGTCGGAGACCAGGCACGGCATCGGGGTCAGCCCGGGGACGGCATACGGACCGGTGGTGCAGGTCGCGCCACCGGTCCGGCCGCCGGTCGGCGAGGGCGCGGTCGACGACGAGGAGGCGGCGCTCGCCGACGTGCGGGCGGCCTTCGAGTCGGTCGCCGTCTCGCTCGAGGAGCGGGCGACGCGGGTCGACGACACGGCCCAGCAGATCCTCAAGGCGACCGCCCTCATCGCGCGCGACAAGGGCCTCGTCAAGGCCGCGGCCAAGGAGCTCGCTGCCGGCCACGGCCGGGCGCACTCCATCGACAACGCCGTGGAGACGTATGCCGCCCAGTTCGAGGCGCTCGGCGGCTACTTCGCCGAGCGGGTGGCCGACCTGCGTGACGTCGGCTCACGCGCGGTCGCCGCGGTGCTCGGGGTCCCGGCCCCCGGCGTGCCCTCCTTCTCCGAGCCGAGCGTCATCGTTGCGGAGGACCTCGCGCCCGCCGAGACAGCGACCCTCGACCGGCGGCTCGTCGTCGGCATCATCACCGAGGCCGGCGGCCGCACGAGCCACACCGCGATCCTCGCCGCGCAGATGGGGATCCCCGCCGTCGTGCAGCTCGCGGACGCCACCGAGATCCCGCCCGGCACCCCCGTCGCGCTCGACGGGGACACCGGCGAGGTGACGATCGACCCCGACATGGCGCACGTCACCGCCCAGCGGGAGCGAGCCGCCCGTCGGGCGGAGGCGCTGGCCCATCTCTCGGGTCCCGGACGCACCTCCGACGGTGTCGAGATCGCGCTGCTCGCCAACATCGGCGGCGTCGAGGACGCCGTCGCTGCCGGAGCCCAGGACCTCGAGGGGGTCGGGCTCTTCCGCACCGAGTTCGTCTACCTCTCCGCGACCAAGGCGCCGACCGTCGAGGAGCAGACCGAGATCTACCGCGGCGTCTTCGCGCCGTTCGAGGGGCGGCGCGTCGTCGTGCGCACCCTCGACGCCGGCGCCGACAAGCCGCTGAAGTTCGCCGACCTCGGGCCGGAGGAGAACCCGGCGCTCGGGCGTCGCGGCCTGCGCCTCTCGGCCGAGCGACCCGACCTGCTCGACGCCCAGCTCGAGGCGCTCGCCATCGCCGCCCGCGAGACCGGCGCCGACGTCCGGGTCATGGCGCCGATGGTCGCCACGGCGGAGGAGGCGGCGTGGTTTGCGCGGCGTGTCCGCGAGAACGGGCTGCCCAAGGCCGGCGTCATGATCGAAGTGCCGGGGGCCGCGCTGCGGGCCCACGACGTGCTCGGCGAGGTCGACTTCGGCTCGCTCGGCACCAACGACCTCGCGCAGTACACGATGGCGGCCGACCGCATGCAGGGCGCCCTGTCCGACCTGCTCGACCCGTGGCAGCCCGGCGTGCTCGATGTCGTCGGCCTCGCCTGCGAGGGTGCGGCCCGCGCGGACCGGCCCATCGGCGTCTGCGGCGAGTCGGCCGGTGACCCGCTGCTCGCGCTCGTCCTCGTCGGGCTCGGCGTCTCGTCACTGTCGATGGCGCCGAGCAAGGTCCCGGTCGTGCGCCTGGCGCTCTCGCTGCACTCGGTCGCCGACTGCCAGGCGATCGCCGCGGCTGCCCGTGGTGCCCGCACCGCCGTGGACGCTCTCAACGCGGTCCGCGAGGCCGCGAGGACCGAGCTCACCGACCTGCTCTGACGCGGCCTCGAGGAACTCGTGTCGTGTGACCGAGCTCATGCGGGTGGTACCAGCCTCATTCGGACGAAACGGATGTATTCACAAGGGCGCTGGATAGACTCGCCGTGGACGTCGACAACGACGTCCGAGCGGCAAAGGAGCTCGCCATGGGCACGTCCAGCCTCTTCATGGATCAGGTCCGACTCGAGGACGGGTACCACGAGGATGACCTCCCCTTCATCGAGCACGCGCTGACCCAGCTCTTCACGCAGCTGGAGCGCTTCGACCCGTCGATGGTCCAGATCGGGCTGCGGGTCAAGGACCGCGGCCGGCCGGGCATGCACACCTCGGTCGAGGTCTGCGTCAGCGGCCTGCCGACCGTCGTCGGCGTCTCGAACCTGACCGACACCCAGGCCGCGCTCAACGACGCCGAGTCGAAGGTCGTGTCGCAGCTGCGCGAGGCGGCCGACCGGCACCACGACCGTCGCCCGCGGCAGCAACGCCAGCCCCGTAACTGACCGTCAGCCGGACTCGGCGGACAGGACGTCGGCGAGGTCGTAGCTGACCGGCTCCTCGAGCTGGTCGAAGGTGCACGACTCGGGCCTCCGGTCCTCGCGCCAGCGGACGAACTGCGCCGTGTGCCGGAAGCGCGTGCCCTCCATGTGGTCGTAGCGCACCTCGACGACCCGCTCGGGCCGCAGCGGCACGAACGACAGGTCCTTCTGGTTGTTCCAGCGGGAGTACTCCGACGATCGCGGAGTGCGTACGCCGCCGGCCTCCTCCGCGGGCGCACCCCAGTTCCAGGGGTGCTCGTCCCACTCCGCGACGAGCGGCTGGAGCTCCTCGAAGAGCTCCTTGCGTCGCGCCATCGGGAAGGCGCCGATGACGCCGACCGACGCGAGCTGCCCGTCGTCCCCGTAGAGACCGAGCAGCAGCGAGCCGATCGCGTCGGGTCCGCTCTTGTGCACCCGGTAGCCCGCGACGACGCAGTCGGCGGTGCGCTCGTGCTTGATCTTGAACATCAGGCGCTTGTCGGGCTCGTAGGCGACGTCGACGGGCTTGGCGATGACGCCGTCGAGGCCGGCGCCCTCGAACTGGGTGAACCAGCCCTTGGCGACGTCGCGGTCGGCGGTCGCGGCGGTGAGGTGGATCGGCGTCTCGGCCTTGGCCAGCGCCTTCTCCAGGGCCGCTCGTCGCTCGGCGAACGGCTTGTCCAGGTAGGACTCCTCGCCGAGAGCCAGCAGGTCGAAGGCGACGAACGAGGCGGGCGTCTCGGCGGCGAGCTTCTTGACGCGTGAGGCGGCCGGGTGGATGCGCTGCTGGAGCAGGTCGAAGTCGAGGCGGTCGCCGGACGACGGTGACACGAGGACGATCTCGCCGTCGACGACGCACTTCTCGGGGAAGTTCGCGAGCACGGCCTCGACGACGTCGGGGAAGTAGCGCGTCATCGGCTTCTCGTTGCGTGACCCGATCTCGACGAGGTCGCCGGACCGGAAGATGATCGACCGGAAGCCGTCCCACTTCGGCTCGTAGAGCACGTCGACCTTGACGGCCGAGAAGTCCTTGACCGGCTTGGCAAGCATCGGCGACACGGGCGGCACGACCGGCATACCCCACGTCGTGCGGAGGTCGGCGTCACGCTCGACCTTGGGGGCCATGTACTCCCCGTCGGCCTTGTCGGTGCGCCGCTTGCTCGGCTGCACCCGCGGCGGCTCACCCGGCATCTTCGGGTAGTCCGGCGGGAAGTTCAGCTCCCCGAGCCCGCGCTCGCTGACGTCCTTGTCCCACAGGGCGATGGCCACAGCAACGTCGCCGATCTCGTCGTCGATGCCGGCCCACGCGTCCCCGCGTGAGGCGACGAGCTCGGGCACCGTGCGGACCGTGAGCTCCCTGGGGTCGACGGACCCGAGCTCGTCCCAGGTCACGGGCGTCGAGACGGGCGCACCCGGCAGCGGACGGGGTGAGTAGGCCGACGCGATGGTCCGGTCGCGACACGCCTGGTTGAAGTCGACGAAGACCTTCTCGCCGCGCTCCTCCTTCCACCACGACGTCGTGACGAGGTCGGGGAGGCGGCGCTCGAGCTCGCGCGCGATGCCGATGACGCCGTGGCGCACGTCGAGGAACTCGTGCGTCGGCGCGACCCGGGCATAGACGTGCACGCCGCGGTTGCCGGACGTCTTGGCCCACGCGGTGAGCCCGATCTCGGCCATCACCTCGCGCAGGGCGACCGCAGCCTCGACGGCGTCCCGAAACCCCCGGCCCGGCTGCGGGTCGAGGTCGATGCGCAGCTCGTCGGGCCGGTCCACGTCGACCGTCCGCACCGGCCACGGGTGGAAGGTGATGGTGTTCATCTGGGCCGCCCACACGGCATCGGCGATCTCGTCGATGACGAGCTGCGGGTGCTTGCGCCCGGACGGATAGGTGCACATGACGGTGCGCGTCCACTCGGGCACGCCCTTGGGCGGGTTCTTGGAGAAGAACTCCTCGCCCTCGATGCCCTCGGGGAAACGCTGCAGCGTCACCGGCCGGTCACCGAGCGCCCGCAGCATCGGGTCGGCCACGGCGACGAGGTAGTGCGCGACGTCGAGCTTCGTGACCGGCTTGCCGTCGGCCATCCCGACCGCGGGCCACAGCACCCGGTCGGGACTCGAGACGCGCACCTCCCGCACCCCGTCAGGGCTCGACGGACTGGGCGCTGCGACGACGGCGGGCTTGGCGCTCACCCGCCCGATCGTAGTCACGGGGTGAGACGAAGCAGGCGTTGCGCGCCCAGTGGGTACGTCTGCGCCATGACCCAGGCACCAACACTGCACAATCTCGGCGGCGAACGCTTCGTGCTGCTGACGACCTACCGCCGCAACGGCGAGCCGGTCGCGACCCCTGTGTGGGTGCTTCCCGACGCCGGGGCCGCCATCGTCAGCACCCCCGAGGGCGCCGGCAAGCTCAAGCGGCTGCGCCAGGACCCGCGCGTCACGGTCCAGCCGTGCGACCGTCGCGGCAACGTGGACGCCGGCGCCCCGGTCGTCGAGGGCCGCGCCGAGATCATCACCGACTCCGCCGCGTCCGAGGCGGTCAACCGCCGGCTCGCGCGCAAGTACGGCATCGAGTTCCACATCTTCATGGCCATCGAGTGGGTCGTGCGACGCGGCAACAGCAACCGCGTCGTCGTGCGGATCACCCCCACCGCCTGACGATCCGGCCCCGGCGGTCGTCCGCACTGGTTTCATGGAGGTATGCGGCCCTCTGGCGTCGCCAACCCGGGCGGGCCCCCGGCCGGCATCGTGGTGCGGGGAGGTTCCCCCGCGCTCGCCGAGGCGGTGCGCCGACTCGTGCCCACGGCATACGGCAAGGCGGTCGTCCTCGTCCGCCTCTCGCCGCCGACGCCGGCGTCCGCCGTCGTCGTGCACGCGGTCGTCGACGCGCTCGCGGACGCGGGCTGCGAGGTCACCGTCGGCTCCATGCTGGCGAGCCGGGAGCGCGATCGGGGACATCGATCGGTCGGTGCCCTCGCGCACGCCGCCGGCCTGACGGGGCACACGGACCGTGGCCGGGCGTATGCCGTCGTCGACCTCGCCGACGACCTCGTCGCCGCGCCCGTCCCCCCGTCGGGCGCCCTGGCCGAGCAGGTCGTGGCACGCACGTGGTCGGATGCGGACACGCGCGTCGTCATCGGGCGCGCGGTCACGGACCTCGTCGACGCGTATGCCGGGTGCCTCGACACGCTCCTGCGCGTCGTCCCCGAGGTGGCCGGCTGCGAACCGGCCGACGTCGCCGTCGACGTGCTCAGGCACCTCGCGCCGCACCTGGCCGTCGTCGACGCGACGGTGACGAGCGGCGGTGCGGACGGCAACCGCATCCTCGATGCACGGCAGACGGACACCGTCGTCGTGACCACGGACCCGCTGCTGGCCGATGCCAGCCTCGCGGCCTTGCTCGGCGTCGACCGTTCGACGTCCCGTCTCGTGGAGCGGTCCATCGACGCGCTCGGGCCGCCGCAGGGGCGGGTCGAGGGTGACCTCCAGCCGTTCGCCACTGTCGATCGGGCGCACCCGCTCGCCACCCGGGCGGCTCGTCGTGCGGTCCGGGACCCTCGCCTCGCGCGGGTCCTGAGCGCCGCGACCGGCGGCCCGGACGCGGGGTCCGCCCCGGCCGACACGGTCCTGGCCGCCGTGCGGCCGGTCGTCACCGAGGCGGTGCGGGCGGCGACCGACGCGGTCGGGCAGGCGGCCCTCGTGGGCCTGCTCGGTGTCGCCGGCGCGCTCACGGAGGGCGGCCAGGCCTGGGCGGCCACGATGGACAAGGGCCGGGTCGACCGCCGGGTCGTCCCGCTCGGCTTCGACCCGGGTGCCCACCCCGTCACCGACTACGACGACCTGCCGCAACTCCTGACTGCGGTCGACGCGGTCATCGACGCCCTCCCGCAGCCCGCCGACGAGGAGGACCTGCGCTGGTGCGTCGTCGACGGCGCGACGGTGTTCGAGGTGACCAGGGTGGTGGCGGCCGACTTCGACGCCTGGGTCGAGCGGGTCGACGTGGCGGAGGGCATCAGCCTCATGGCCGACTACGTCGGTGGTCGGCGGGTCGCCGTGGGGGAGGACCCGGCGCGAGAGCGGCAGGCCGAGCGCAACCTCTACCTCGCGCAACCCAACTACGTCGCCGCCTGGGGCGGGGAGCCCATCGACGTCTGCAAGATCGAGCTCGTCGCGCGGGGACCGGACCGGCACCGGCTGCTCTGGCGGACCGTCCACAGCCCCAACGGGTCAGCGGTCCACGACGACGGCATCCTCACCTTCGAGCGGGTGGCGGGGCCGGGTGGCGGCTCCGGCACCCGGGTGACCATCCGCGGCCGCCAGCTCTTCACCCTGCCGCCCGTCCTCGACGCGGCAGACCTGACGTCACTGCCCGAGCTGCACGGTCCGCTCCTCGAAGAGGCGTACCGGCGCTTCTTCACGTCCACCTTCGACAACCTCGAGGCCCGTTTCGAGGGACGCGAGTTCCGCATCGGGCGTCCCCCGCCGGATCCGACCGAGCCGCTGCTGACCGAGTCGGTGCGGATGCTCGTCGACGGCCTGACCTCCCGACCCGCCGGGGACGAGGCGGGCCGCCACGATGCGGATCCCGACCCAGCCCTCGACGTGCACGGCTTCCGTCACGTCAAGGGGCCCCGGTGAGGGCGCGGTGACCTCGCGATGAGGGTCGCCGTCACCGGCGCCACCGGTCTCGTCGGCCACCACGTCGCCGCTGCTGCGCTCGCCGCGGGGCACGAGGTGACGGCCGTGACGCGGCTCGGGCGCAGCCTGCCCGACCGGCTCGCGTCGCTCGGTGCGGTCCGGCGGGCCGGTGCGGAGCTGACCGACGCGACGTCTCTCGCCCGCGCCCTCGACGGCGCGGGCGGCATCGACGCCGTGATCCACTGCGCTGCGGTCTACTCCTACGCCCCCTCGACGGTCACGGAGCTCACCGACGTCAACGTCACCGGGACGCGACTCGTCCTCGAGGCGGCGGTGGACGCCGGAGCCACCCGAGCCGTCGTGACGAGCTCGTCCGTGACGTGCGGCTCCAGCCTCCTGCCGGTGGAGCGCACCGAGCGCGACCACCTCGGCAGCGAGCCCGTCCCGGCGTACTACGCGAGCAAGGTGCGCCAGGAGCGCGAGGCCCTCGACGTGGCCGCCCGCACCGGGCTGGACGTCGTGCTGGCCCTGCCGACCGTCGTGCTCGGGGGACCCTTCGACCGGCTCGGCCCGAGCAACGCCATCGTGCTGCGCTACCTGCTCGACCCCACCCGCAGCACCTTCCCGGGCGGCTGCAACGTCGTCGACGCGCGCGACGCCGGGGCCGGGCACGTCACCCTCCTCGAGCACGGCGAGCCCGGCGAGCGCTACCTCCTCGGCGGCGACAACGTCACGTGGCGCACCCTGCACGCCCTCGTCGCCGACCTCGCCGGCATCCCGCAGCCCGTGGCCGAGCTGTCGCCCGGCGTCGCGTGGCTCGCCTCGGCGGCCGCGGAGGCCTGGGCCGGCGTCACGTCGACGACGCCGCTGTCGACCCGGGAGGAGGCGACGACGGTGGGTCGGCACTACTGGTACTCCTCGGACCCCGCTCGCGCGATGGGGTATGCCGCCCGCCCGGCCCGCGAGGCCGTGGCGGCCTCCCTCGGCTGGCTGGCCGTCAGTCCGGACCTCCCACGCGTCGTGCGGGAGTCGCTCCGTCTGCGGCCCGAGGTGCGGGCCGCCCGACCGCTCCAGCCGAGAGCGGTGCCGGACCCGTCCGGAGGGGACGGCGACACTGCGTCCGCGCCGGTCACTCCTCGACGACGACCGCCACGTCCAGGACCGCCTCGACACCGCCCGTCACCTCGATGATGCCGACGTAGCGTTCGCCGGTCCGCACGACCTCCGGCGCCAGGTCCACCTCGAGCTGCACGTCGTGGTCGGCACCGGCGGGGATGGTGACCCCGTCGGGGTCGAGCTGCAGCTCGAGGCTGACGTGACGCCCCGTGTCGGGCTGCAGCCGACCTGCCGACAGGAGCACACGGCGAGCCCTGGGATGGGAGTTGGCCAGCGTGACCGTGCCGGTCGCCGTCTCGCCCGGGCGGCCGTGGAGCGTGACGGCGGCCCGGCGGACCTCCGGCTCTCCGGTGGCCGGTGCGGGCTCGTCGCTGGATGCCGCCGAGAGGACGATGCCCTCGGTGGCGGCACCGGACGCGCTGCCGGTGGGCGCGCCGGCCGAGGTGCCGGTCGCGGTGCCACTGGAGGTGCCGGAGGACGGTCGGCCGGTGTGCGTGCGTGAGGCCGCCCGGGTGTCACTGATGACTCGGGCCATGCTCCGGCTGCTGATGGCGACGAGGCTCCCGGCGACGTCGAGGCCCAGCGCGCCGACCTCCTTCCAGTAGCGGGCGCCCTCACGGCTGACGGCGTCGAACCACGCCCGCCCGGCGGTCGTCGCGTCGACGTCGGAGGACAGCGTGGCGCGGCCGATCTCGATCGACTGACGCGCGAAGCTCGCCTGGGCTGCCATGGCCTCGCGGGCCAGCTCGGTGATGCGGGCGAGGGTCTCGTCCTGGTTCCTCGGGTTCGTCGCCATCTCTCGCCTCCTCAGGAGCAGCAGCCGCAGTCGGAGCCGACCTCGACCGGGTCGCACCCGGCCGGTCTCGCCACGACGGCGACGCGGAGCGGCCGGGCGGCTCCCTCGAACCGGACGTCGGCGTAGGCGCTCGAGCAGGCTGCGACGTCATGGGGAAGCTGGACCCGGCCCGGCCCCTCCTGGGTGCCAGGCACATCGCCGGTGCCGCCCGTGTCGCCCGTGTCGCCCGTGTCGCCCGTGCCGTTGTCGGCTGTGGGGGTGACCCCGACGACGAGCCGCACCACCCGGTCCTCGCACGGCTGCAGGGTCAGCTGCTCCTCCTCGAGCACGGCGACGACGGTGACGCCGTCTCCGCAGCAGACGTGCCACGGCCCGACCTCGAGGGTGACGTCCCGCTCACGCCGCCACGGGTTGTGCAGGTTGAGCGGAAGGATCCGGCGCTCGCCGACGCGGGTGCGCACGACGACGTCGGCGTCGGGCTCGCAGCAGTCGCAAGCACCGTGACAGCCGCAGGAGGACTCCCCGCAACCGCAGCCGTGGTCATGACGGTGGTCATGGTGGTGGTGGTCCTCGTGGTCGCAGTGGTGGTCGCCCTCGTGGTGGTCGTGGTCGTGGTGGTGGTGGCGGTCGTGCCGGTCGCGTGCGGGACGCGTCGTCCGCGTGCCTGCCCACGGCATACCGGCTCCCGGCGTGCCGGCGGTGGTGAAGGACGCGGCGAGGTCGTCCCAGAGGGTCTGGGAGGAGTCCATCCACTGCTGCACGGCATCGGTCCAGCCGGTGCGCAGCGACGTGAACAGGTCGGGGGTGGTCGTGCTCATGACGTCGTCTCCGTTGCGTCTCGGGGAAGGATGATGACCTGCAGGTCGGCGGTGCCGACAGGAATGGTCGCGATGTGCCGGCGGGCGGGTTCGAGCTCTTCCGGGACCTCGAGCCGGGCCTCGAGCGTGAGGGTCTGTCCGGGCTCGACGACGGCAGGTGTGTCGAGCACGAGGGCGACGTCGGGGCCCGGGTCCGGTCCCCCGTCGTCGGTGCGGGCCATCGCCCGCGAGGCAAGCGGCATACGCACGTTGCCCGAGTTGCTGACGACCAGGGTCACGTCCTGACCGCCCGGCGCCGCGAGGACACGGCTGGGGCTCAGCTCGAGCGACAGGTGCTCCACGACGGTGACGACGACAGGGCGGCGCACTCCGCCGAGCTCCATCTCGGCCTCGTGCCGACCCGGCGGGGTGGACGCGGCGAGGGGCACGGTGACGGGAACGGACGCCGTGGCGCCGGTCGCGATGATCGCCGTCGCCGACCCCGTCACCGAGAGTCCGTCGAGGTGCAGCGTGGGTTGGCGGACGACGAGCCGGGCGCCCGACGTGTTCTCGACCGTCACCGTGGTGGTGAGCCGGTCGGGCGGGCCGCTGAGCACGATGGCGTCCTCGGCGGGGGCGGCCGGCTGGTTCCGCCTGCTCGTCGCGGCCTTGCGTCGTGGCGTCGGCATGGTGGCCTCAGAGCTCGATGACGACGGGGTCGGTGCGGGCCGGTCGCACGTGGGTCGACGTGCTGCCGCGCACGGTGACGGCGAAGAGCTCGAGCCCGAGGACCGACCAGCTCCACTGCTGCTCGTAGGGCGTGCACACCTCGGTCGCCGGGGGCGGGGCCAGCTCGAGGCGTACGCACGAGTCGAGCGCCACGGGCCGGAGGTCGATGACCGAGGCCGAGTCGACCTTGGACGTCGTCTCGACCGACGACGTCGAGTCGACCTTCGACGACGTCGTGACCGGGGCGAGGGCGACCTTCGAGTCGGTGTTGACCGTGTTCTCACCCGCCAGCGTCGTCGTCGTGCCGCCCGCCAGGGTGAGGTTCATGCCGTCGAGCCCGGCCAGGGTGCTCGTCACGTCCGCCGTCACGTCGCCGTTGACCGCGCCGCTGAGGTTCGTGTTGATGCTGTAGTCGGCCATCAGTGCTCTCCAGACGGTGGGTGGGGCTCGGGGTCGGGGTCGGGGCTGACGAGGTAGGAGTGGTGGAAGCCGAGGCGCGGGTCGGCCCAGTCCGAGAGGCTCCCGTCGATCTCGCCGAGCTCCGGCATGACGACGCGGTCGCGGACGGTCAGCGACGGGTAGTCGTAGACGGTGATGTGGTTCTGGCCGCGGTTGGCCGTGAAGAGCATGGTCTGGTCGGCCGACAGCTGGCAGGCGTAGATGCCGTCGATGAGCGACCCGCGGCTCACCCGGAACGACTCGGCGAAGAGGTTCGCGTTGCTCAGCACGTTGGCCCGCATGAGGCTCTCGCCGACCGTCGTCAGCGACTGCCGCGGGTAGGCCCACGACTCGAGGCTCCCCGGGTGCTCGTCGACGATCCGGTGCCGGGTCATCGTCTCGAGGTCGACGAGGACGACCGTGTGGCTGCCGCCGGTGCAGAAGATGAGCTCGGTGTCGGAGATCGTCACGTCGGAGTTGACGTGGGCCGGCACGTCGCGGTCGGCCACCCAGTGGCGCAGCACCTGGCCGTGCTCGGCGTCGATCTCGAAGGCGTACTGCCGCAGCCACGCCATGCCCCAGTGCTCGTAGTCGGTCCGGTCGGCCGGGTGCACCCGGAAGGAGATCGCGTAGAAGACGTCGAGCACGGGGTGGCACACGACGTGCCAGCAGGTCGTCGGCAGCAGCACGGTGCGGACCTCACCCGACAGGGTGTCGAGGATGCCGACCTCGCGGGCCTCCCCACGAACGGGGTGGTCCATGCCGCCGTAGACGATGTAGCGGCCCGACGCGGTCTGCTTCATCGCGTGCGGCACCTTGAGCCCGTGGGGAGCGACGACCTCCGCCTTGGTGAGGCGGTTGACGTCGAACCTCCACAGGTGCTCGCCGATGGCCGTGACGAACTGCGTGTCGTCGAGCCAGACGAGGTGCGTGCTGCCCTTGATCGTCGTGTCGGGCACCTCGAAGCGCAGCGTCGAGACGCGGTCGACCTCCTCGAGGGTGGCCAGGTCGTAGAAGAGGAGATGCTGACCGGTGTTGCCCAGGAAGCCGATTCGTCGGCTCGGGTCGACGCTCGGGGCGTGGCCGCCCGAGGCGCCCGTGAAGTAGCTGACCTTGTAGGAGTGGTCGCCGGTGCCGGGGTCGTAGCGGAAGAGGCACACGCCAGCCCGGCCCTCGAGCCCGTTCAGACCGTTCCCGTCGAGGGCGACGTGGAACGCGTAGGGGTACTCACGCATCGGCAACCCCGACCGCATCGTCTCCGCGAATCCGGCGCAGGCCCCTCACACCGGCCCTTTCAGGCTAGACCCGGGCGGCCCGGGCTGGCAGGAAAGCGCGATTCGCCGCCGTAGGCTCAGGCGCGTGCCGGTCAGCCGAGGTGCGACGATGCGGGGGCTGGCCCTGGCCTGCCACCCGGGCCCCACCCTCGCGGTCACGGTGCTCACCGCCCTGCTCGCCCGCTCCGCCGGCCACACCCTCGGGCGCGGCCTGCTCGTGACGTCCGCCGTCCTCGCCGGGCAGCTGTCGATCGGCTGGAGCAACGACCTCATCGACGCCGCCCGCGACCGGGCGGTCGGCCGCGCTGACAAGCCGATCGCGGCCGGTGACGTCTCCGAGCGCGTCGTCCGTGCCGCCACGGCGGTCGCCCTCGCGGCCTGCGTCGTGCTGTCCCTCGCATGCGGGTGGGCGTCCGGCCTCGTCCACCTCCTGCTCGGGGTGACGTCGGGGTGGGTGCACAACCTCTGGACCAAGCGGTCGGTGCTCTCCCCGCTGCCGTATGCCGTCGCCTTCGGGTCGCTGCCGGCCGTCGTGACGCTCGCGCTGCCCGTCCCCGTGTGGCCGCCCGCGTGGGTCATGGTGACGGGCGCGCTCCTCGGGGTCGGCGCGCACCTGCTCAACGCCCTGCCCGACCTCGCCGACGACGAGGCCACCGGGGTCCGCGGCCTGCCGCAGCGGCTGGGTGCCACGCTCGTCCGGTGGCTGGCGCCCGGGGTGCTGCTCGCCGGGACGGCCGTGGCGGCCTACGGCCCCGGCATCGACGCGGAGGGCGTGCTGCTGCTCGCGGTCTGCGCGGTGCTCGCGGTCGTGGCCGTCGTCGCGCGGGGGCGCCTGCCCTTCGTGGCGGCGGTCGGGATCGCGCTCGCCAACGTCGTCGCCCTCGTGGTCCGAGCATGAGCGACACCCGCGCGACCGCCTCCGCTTAGGCTGGGTCGGTGAGCCACCTAGCGGCCGTCCGCGGCGTCCTGCCCGAGCACAGCTACGCGCAGGCCGACGTGACGGCGGCCTTCGCCGACGTGCTCGGCTCCGTCGGGCCCGACCGGGCCCTGCTCGAGCGGTTCCACGCCAACGCGGGGGTCAGCCAGCGGCATCTCGCACTGCCGCTCGAGCGCTACTGGGAGCTCGAGGGTTTCGGTGAGGCCAACGACGAGTTCATCCGCGTCGCGACCGAGCTCGGCTCGCACGCCGTCACCAAGGTGCTCGCGGCAGCCGGTCTCACTCCGCGGGACGTCGATCTCATCATGTCGACGACGATCACGGGTCTCGCCGTCCCGTCCATCGAGGCCCGCGTGGCGGCCGAGATCGGGCTGCGCGACGACGTCAAGCGCGTCCCGCTCGTCGGGCTCGGTTGCGTGGCCGGCGCCGCGGGGGTCGCGCGGGTCCACGACTACCTCCTCGGCCACCCCGACGACATCGCCGTCCTGCTGTCCGTCGAGCTGTGCAGCCTCACCGTCCAGCGCGACGACCGGTCGGTGGCCAACCTCGTCGCGAGCGGTCTCTTCGGCGACGGCGCGGCCGCCGTCGTCATGGTCGGCGCGAACCGTGCCGCCGCCCTGGCGCCCGACCAGCCGCGCGTCGTCGCCACGCGCAGCCGCCTCTACCCCGAGACCGAGCGGGCCATGGGCTGGGACGTCGGTGCCACCGGACTGCGCATCGTCCTCGGCGCCGAGGTGCCCGACCTCGTGCGCGCGAACGTCCGAGACGACGTCGACGGCTTCCTCGCCGACCAGGGGCTGACGCGCGCCGACATCGGCTGGTGGGTCGCCCACCCCGGCGGCCCGAAGGTGCTCGACGCCATGCAGGAGGCCCTCGAGGTCGACCGCGAGGCGCTCGGCGTCACGTGGCGCTCCCTCGACCGGATCGGCAACCTCAGCTCGGCCTCGGTGCTCCACGTCCTCGCCGACACGCTCGCCGACCACACGCCCGAGCCCGGGACGTGGGGCGTCCTCATGGCGATGGGCCCCGGCTTCTGCCTCGAGCTCGTCCTGCTCCGCGCGGCCGACTGAGGCGCCGATGATGTCGCAGTGGCTCTTCACCGGGCTCGTGGTGCTCGTCGGGCTCGAGCGTCTTGCTGAGCTCGTCGTCTCGAAACGCCATGCAGCGTGGGCGTTCTCGCGCGGCGGGATCGAGCGCGGCCAGTCGCACTACCCCGTCATGGTCGCGCTCCACACCGGCCTGCTGGTCGGCGCGGTCGCAGAGGTCTGGGTCGCCGACCGGCCCTTCGTCCCGACGCTCGGCTGGGTCATGCTCGCGCTCGTCGTCGCGAGCCAGGCGCTGCGGTGGTGGTGCATCACCACCCTCGGCAACCAGTGGAACACCCGCGTCATCGTCGTCCCCGGCCTCCCGCTCGTGCGCCGAGGCCCCTACGGCCTGATCCCGCACCCCAACTACGTCGCCGTCGTCGTCGAGGGCTTCGCCCTGCCGCTCGTGCACAGCGCCTGGATGACGGCCCTGGTGTTCACCGTCGCCAACGCGGCCCTGCTCACCGTGCGCATCCGGTGCGAGAACGCCGCGCTGCGCGAGATCGCCTCTCCCGCAGGCGCGCCCACCAAGGCCGCTCGGTGAGCGCCGACGTGGTCGTCATCGGCGGAGGGCCCGTCGGGCTGGCCACGGTGTTGTATGCCGTCCGCTCGGGTCTGTCACCCGTCGTCCTCGAGCCGCGGATCGGGACGATCGACAAGGCCTGCGGCGAGGGGCTCATGCCCGGGGGGCTCGTGGCGCTCACCGACCTCGGGGTCGACCCGCCCGGCCACGACCTGCGCGGCATCCGCTACGTCGCTCGGGGGCGCCAGGTCGAGGCCGACTTCACCGTGGGGCCGGGGCGCGGTGTCCGGCGCACGACCCTGCACGACGCCCTGACCCGGGCCGTGGCCGACACCAGAGTAGAAGTGGTGCCGTTCGGCGCGGCCGAGGTGACCCAGGATGACGGTGCCGTGACGGTGCGCACCGTCGGACCGTCCGGCGCCGGCCCGACCCTGACCGCTCCCTGGGTGGTCGCCGCCGACGGGCTCCACTCGCCGACGCGCACGTCGCTCGGGCTCGACCGCGACCATGCAGCCGACACCCGTCCGCTGCGCCGCTACGGACTGCGCCAGCACTACGGCATACGCCCGTGGAGCGACCACGTCGAGGTGCACTGGGCCGCCCACGGGGAGGCCTACGTGACGCCCGTGACCGACGACCTCGTCGGCGTCGCCGTGCTGAGCAAGCGGCGGATCCCGTTGTCGGAGAGCCTGGCCGAGTTCCCGCAGCTGCGTGAGCGGCTGGACGGGGCACCGGTAGTCACGTCGGTGCGCGGCGCGGGACCGCTGCGGCAACGGACGACGCACCGCGTCGCCGGACGGGTCCTGCTCGCCGGTGACGCGAGCGGCTACGTCGACGCCCTGACGGGGGAGGGCATCTCCCTCGGTCTCGCCCACGCTCGCGCGGCGGTCGCGGCCATTGCCGCGGACGACCCGCAGTCCTACGAGCGGTCGTGGCGTGCCGCCACCCGGCGCTACTCGCTGCTGACCCACGGGCTGGTCCAGGTCACGCGTCCGGCGTGGACCCGTCGGCTGCTCGTCCCGGCCGCCGCCACGCTCCCGCCGGTCTTCCGGAGCGCCGTCAACGAGCTCGCGAGGCCGGGTCGATGACGGCGACCGGGCCCGAGGAGCTCGTCGTCCTCGTGTCTGCCGACGGCCACGCCACCGGCACCGCGCCCAAGGCGACGGTCCACCACGCCGACACCCCGCTCCACCTCGCCTTCTCCGTCTATCTCTTCGACGACCGCGGGTCGCTGCTCGTGACGCGGCGCGCCCGCTCCAAGGCCACGTTCCCCGGCATCTGGACCAACTCGGCGTGCGGGCACCCGGCACCGGGCGAGCCCGTCGAGGACGCGGTGCTCCGACGGGCCCGGGACGAGCTGGGTCTCGACGTGCGCGACCTGCGTCTCGTGCTGCCGCGCTTCTCCTACCGGGCCGAGATGGACGGCACCGTCGAGTGGGAGCTGTGCCCCGTCCTCGCCGGGCGGGTCCCCGGGGTGGCGCCTGAGCCCGTTCCCGACCCCGCCGAGGTCGAGGAGGTCCGCTGGGTGGCGTGGGAGGCGTTCGCCGCGGACGTGCTCTCCGGGCGGCGCTCGGTGTCGACGTGGTGCCGCGAGCAGGTGGCCGAGCTGGACGGTCTCGGACCCGACCCGTCCGCCTGGCCGAAGGCCGATCCCGCCGACCTCCCGCCCGCCATGACATTTCGCTCCCGCGCTGGGTAGGTGGAGGGGGTGACCGCCACCTCCACTCCGCGTCCGGCGCCGCCGCGCATGCCCACCCCGCCCGCACGGGTGGCCGGGGTCGCGCTCGCGGCGGGACTCGGTCTCGTCGCCCTGATGACCGGACGCAAGCCGCTCCACGCGGCGGGTCGCACGTGGGGCGCCCAGCTGCGCATCGACGTGCCGCAGCCCGACCTCGGGGTCCCGCTGCTCAGGGAGCGGGGCGTCCACCCGTGCACCGCCAGGGTGTCGCGAGCGGTCGGCACACCCGACGGGTGGTGGGACATCGGCGGTCTGGCCCTGCGTCTGCCCGGGGCCGGCGCCCTGGGTCGCCCGGCGGACCTGCTCTTCGCGACGACGGGCACCGGGCACGTCAGCCGGCACGTCCTGCGGCCGGTGCGACGGGCCGCCGATCGTCCGCTGACGACGCTCCTGCCCACGAGAGCGGGGGGCCACTCGGTCGCGCTGCTCCTGCGTCCGGTCGACGACGCGACGGTCCCGCAGGAGTTCGAGCTGGCCATCGCCGTCGACCGCGGTGCCTGGGACGCCGTGGGCCTGCTCCAGCTGCGGGAGGAGCGCTTCGACGCCACGATGCGGTTCGACCCGATCGTCGACGAGCTCGAGGGCACCACCGCGCCGGCCTGGGTCGTGGCCGTGCGGGAGCCCGCCTACCGCTGGTCGCGCCGGCTCAGCCGTCGTGCACGTCGCCCTGACCCGCACACCGACTCCGATGCGCCTGACTCGGGTGCGCTCAACTCGGGTGTGCTCAACTCGGGTGCGCTCAACTCGGGTGTGCGCGAACCGGGTGTGCGCGACTCGGTCTGAGTCAGAAGAGCCCGTCGGCGAGGGCCTCGAGCGCCCTGCCGTCGCACCCGGCCGCGAGGGCCTCGTAGGTCGCGCCTCGAGCCGCCTCGCGGGCGTCAGGGGTGAGGGCGGCGATGACTGCCGCGACGGCTCGGGCCTCGACGCACTCGGAGGTCAGCTGCAGCTGATCGAGGGAGGGCGGGACCGGGGCGCCCTCGAGCTGGCTCTCGCAGGCGGCGTCGAGGTCGCGCTCGAGATTCCACAGCTGGACGAGCTCGGCCACCTCCGGATAGCGCTCCAGGCCACCCCGGGCGACCTCGAGGGCGGTGGCGTCGTGGACCCCCGTCACGGCGCAGGCGAGGCGGGCGACGCGGAAGGCGAAGACCCGGGCGTGCCCCGGGTCGGCACCCGCGATCCGTGCGGCGAGCCCGGGGGCCACCGCCTCGAGCTGGTGCAGCTCCACGGGCACTCCTCGTTCGTGACTGATCGGCGCTGCAGGAGCAGCCCTGTGGGCCATACCCGATGCACCCCGCGCCCACCCGGTGCCCGGGCGCGTCGCGGGCACCGGGACCGGCTCACGAGACCGGCAGGCGCTCCCGGAGGAAGCCGACGGTGCTCGACCAGGCGAGGGTCGCGGAGCTCGGGTCGTGCCAGGGCATGTCGTCGTTGTCGAAGGCGTGGTCGGCGCCGGCATACGTCTCGAAGACGGTGGCGGGCTGCTGGGTCACAGAGGCCTCGATCCGCCGCACCGTCTCGGTGTCGATGAAGGAGTCGGCCAGCCCGAAGTGGTGCAGGCTCGGGGCGGTCACGGTCAGGGTCTCGTGCAGGTCCGGCAGCGCGGAGCCGTAGTAGCTGACGAGCGCGTCGAGCGGTGTGGTGTCTCCGGCGTCCCCCGACTCGAGGTGCGCCGCGACGGCGAAGCCGAGGCCCCCGCCGAAGCAGAAGCCGACGGTGCCGACCCCTGCCGTGACCTCGTCACGGTCACGGAGCCACTTCACGCTCGCGGCGGCGTCGCGGACGGCGGCGTCCCAGTCGAGGCGCTGCACGAGCGCGACGCCCTGCTGGAGCGCGTCGTCGCCCTCGACCGGCGAGACGACCCCGAGGCGCCAGAAGATCTCCGGCGCGACGACGACGTAACCGAGCTCGGCGAGCTGGGCGCCGCGTCGCTGGATGTAGTCGCTGACACCGAAGATCTCCTGGAGCACGACGATGCCCGGTCCGTGGCCGGTCGGGGGGAGCCAGAGGTGCGCGGGCATCTCGCCGGCGTCGGTCGTGATCGTCACGTGTTCGGTCATGCCGCCAGTATGTCGGGGGCCGGTCAGCGCCGCGGACGCAGCTCGAGCAGCCGCGCGTCGTACATGCGGACCCGTTCGGCGAGGATGTCGTGCTCGCGCTCCTGGCTGCGGAGGAGCACGACGAGCGCGACGATGGCGGCGACCGTCAGGGCGCCCAGGGTGACGAGCGCGACAACACCGGACCGGGTGTCACCACGCCCGGTCGCGAGCAGGAAAAGGATGGCGGCGAAGAGCAGCGCGACGGCGCCGCCGAGTCCGCCGATGCGGCGCGAGGCCGACCGGTCACTCGCGGCCAGCGCCTCCTGGGCCAGGGCACGCTCCTCGCGAGCGACGCTGCGGCACAGGTAGGTCGCGGCCGGGAACCGGTGCGTGCCGCCACGGCGGCCCCGGGTGTGGGGCCGGTAGTCCGACGGTGCGTCGACGAGGTGCGGACGTGGCGCGGCGTCCAAGCCTGACACGGCAGGAAGTGCAGGCAGTGCAGGCAGTGCGGGCAGAGCGGGCACAGCGGGCACAGCGGGCAGAACGGCCGTCGTGGTCAGCGCGGACATCAGCCGACTCCTTCTCTGTCTCGGTCGGGACGTGGAGTGACCGGCCGACCGCTGGGTGCCCCGTCCCTGTCAGGGTGCACCCAGCGGTCCCCCGCCGGAAGGTCTTTCGTCAGTCGTCCGAGCCGGGGTGCAGCCGGGCGCCGAGGGCGTAGGCGGCGACGACGAGGGCCGACGCGGCCAGGACGATGTCCTTGAGGACGTACTGCCCCATCAGGGTCGGGCCGTGCGGGAAGAGCTCGGCCGTGAAGAGGGCGAGGGGCGACATGATGCCGATGAGGGCGCCGCCGAGCACGACGATCCCGACGCGCAGGAACTTGCCGGTGACAAGCGTCAGGCCGATGACGGTCTCGGTGACGGCCGTCAGCAGCACGGCCGCGTGACCGGAGACGAGCCCGAAGGTGAGCCGGTCGATGGTCGCCGAGGCGATGGCCTCGGCCGGGCTGAGACCCGGCACGAACTTGATGACGCCGAAGCCGAGGAAGACCAGCCCGAGGCAGATCCGCAGGACCTGCAGGCTGTGGGCGACGAGGAACGCCTGGAGCCGGTCGACGGCGGCCGTGGCGGTTCGGGTCGCGAACTCGCGCAGGCCGGTCGTGGCCGGGTGGTCGATGACGAGCTGGGACATGGCGGTTGCTCCTTGAGGTAGGACGGTCGAGACCTCAGAAGGAGCGGGGCCGCGAGAAATACGCCTCGTCGCCGGCCTGAGTCCAACTACCTAGAGCAAACCCGTTCCTACGCGGGCAAATCCGCGTCACCAGTTGATGAGCAACCGGTCCTGCTTGTCGCGGAAGGTGCCCACGAGGATGAGGATGAGGTCGATGAGGGCCCAGATGCCGAGGCCACCGAAGGTCACGAGCTGGAGGATGCCGGTGCCGATCTTGCCGACGTAGAAGCGGTGCACGCCCAAGACCCCGACGAAGAAGCAGAGCAGCGCCGCCGCCAGCCTGGACCGGTCGCTCACCGGCCCCCCGTGTCCAGGGCCACCGGCACGAAGGCGGCGGCCAGCGATGGCGCGGCCTGCACGGGCTGGAGGGGCTGGGCCGGCTGGAGCTGCGGGCCCACCTGGTCGGTCCACGAGTCGCCGTCCCAGTAGCGCGACTGCGGCTTGCCCTCGGGGTCCGGATACCAGCCGGGCGGGATCTCGCGGGGTGGCGGCTGGGTGGGCGTGGTCGGCTCTTCGGGCTGCTGGGTCATGGTGGCCTCCGAGGGAGTGGGCGGTCGACAGCCGGACCGGGTCTCCACCCCAGCATGGACGACCGCGATGCCGCCAGCAGCCCTTTGGAGCCGGCGGCGCCCTGAACTTTTCTCCACCCCGGATCGGTCACAAACGTCATGGTCCGACCCGCCCCCTGAGTCCTACCGTGGTCGCGTGACCCCCAACCGCAGGCGCCTCGAGCGTCGCCTCGCACCCCGCCACACGGCATACGTCGTCCTGGGTGGGGTCGTCGCGGCGGTGGCCGCCCCGTTCGTGTGGGCCCTCGCCGGGCTCGCGACGGGACTGGCCGTGCTCGTCGTCGGGGTCGCGCTCGTCGGACTGCTCCTCGTCGTGTCCGAGGGCCTGAGCCGCTGGCACCGGGCGCGGGCAGCCGCCCTCCTGGATGTCGCCGTCGCCGCCCCGGCCGGCCCGGCCGCACCGGGCTGGCGCGGCTGGCTGGCGCGGCTGGGTCGGGCGACGACGTGGCGGCAGCTGGCCTACCACGCCCTCGTGGCGCCGGTCGTGCTCTCGGCCTCGGCCGCCCTCCTCGCTTTCTGCTGGGGAGGGGGCCTCGTGCTCGTGACCTCGCCGCTGTGGTCGCGGATCAGCCCGGAGGTGGCGGCCCTCTCCGGTGGGGTGCTCCAGGGCGTCGGCCGCATCTGGGCGCAGACGGCAGTCGGGTTCGGCTGTCTCGTCATCGCCCCACGGCTGGCCCGTGGGCTCGCCGCGCTCGACCTCGCGATCCTGCGCCCGATGCTCGGCGAGACCCGGGGCGAGCAGCTCTCGCCCCGCGTCACCGCCCTCGAGCAGACCCGCGCGGGCGTCATCGACGCCGCCGACGCGGAGCGCCGCCGCATCGAGCGGGACCTCCACGACGGCGCGCAGCAGCGTCTCACCTCCCTCGCGCTCAACCTCGGGATGGCCCGGTCCGCGCTCACCACCGACGCCCCGCCGGCGACGCGCAGGGCCATCGAGGACGCCCACGACGAGGCCAAGCAGGCTCTGGCGGAGCTGCGCGGCTTCGTCCGTGGACTGCACCCCGCCGTCCTCGACGAGCGTGGGCTGGATGCCGCGCTGTCGGGCATCGTCGCCCGCTCACCGGTGCCGACGAGCCTGCACGTGCTGCTCGCCCACCGTCCCCCGCGCACCCTCGAGGCCGTGGCCTACTTCGTCGTGTCGGAGGCCCTGACCAACATCGCCCGGCACTCGGGAGCCACGTCGGCGACGGTCCGGGTCACCTCGGACGCCCGAAGCCTCGTCGTCGAGGTGAGCGACAACGGGCATGGCGGCGCTGCGACCGGTTCAGGTTCCGGCCTCACCGGCCTGACCAACCGGGTGGCCTCCGTCGACGGCACCCTCACCGTGACCAGCCCGGTCGGCGGTCCCACCGTGCTGAGGGCGGAGATGCCGTGCGCGTCGTGATCGCCGAGGACTCGATCCTGCTGCGCGACGGTCTGATCCGTCTCCTTGCGGCCAACGGCATCGAGGTGGTCGAGGCCGTCGGCGACGCCGAGGCCGCCCTCGTCGCCGTCGAGCGGCAGCGACCCGACCTCGCGCTGCTCGACGTGCGTATGCCGCCGACCCACACCGACGAGGGCCTGCGGGCCGCGCTCGTCATCCGCGCCCAGTGGCCAGGCGTCGCGCTGCTCATCCTCAGCCAGTACGTCGAGGAGCGGTATGCCGCAGACCTCCTCGCCGGCACGACCTCCGCCGTCGGCTACCTCCTCAAGGACCGCGTCGCCGACGTCGACGACTTCGTCGAATCGCTCCGCCGGGTCGCCGACGGCGGGACCGCGCTCGACCCCGAGGTCGTCGCGCAGCTGCTGCTCCGGCGGGACAAGAGCCCGCTCCACCGGCTCACCGACCGCGAGCGCGAGACCCTCGCGCTCATGGCCGAGGGCCGCTCCAACACCGGCATCGCCCGGGCGCTGCACGTCAGCGAGAGCGCCGTCGCCAAGCACGTCACGGCCATCTTCACCAAGCTCGACATGCCGACGACCGCGGGCGACCACCGCCGCGTCCTCGCCGTCCTGCAGTACCTCTCGGAATAGGGGACCGACATGACCATGCACGAACCCGTCGACCCGCCCGCACCGGTCCCGGACGACCGGGTCCACGGCGACTCGCTGCCGGGCGCAGGGCCGTACGGCGACTCCTGGCTCCGCCCGACGCTGACGCCCCGGCAACCCGAGGGGCCTGCCGACGTGCCGTCCGGTCCGTCCGCTCCGTCCGCCCCGGCAGCTGCGTCGTCGCGACCGTGGTGGCTCGTCGCCGGGCTCGGCGCGACCTTGGTGCTCGCGGGCATCGCCGGCGTCGCGACGTGGGGCGCCGCGACCGGGGGCCTCTGGCACAGCGCCGACCAGCAGCAGACCTACGCCCGGCCCATCGGCGCGCTGACGATCCAGGGCGGCGCGAGCGACGTGCAGGTCCGGGGC
Source organism: Terrabacter sp. 01T434 (assembly GCF_056398545.1). Lineage (NCBI taxonomy): Bacteria > Bacillati > Actinomycetota > Actinomycetes > Micrococcales > Intrasporangiaceae > Terrabacter > Terrabacter sp. 01T434. Next base: position 366,355 of record NZ_JBFTPP010000003.1, on the reverse strand, counting down.
GGCGGCGCGGCCGGCACGGTCCACGTCAGCCGGCACCTGTCGTGGGGTCCGGGATCGGGAGAGCCGACCCCGCGCGAGTCCTTGAACGGGTCGACCCTCGCGATCGACGCGAACTGCACCGGCTCGTTCGGCGGGTGCTCGGTCGACTACGTCATCACCGTCCCGGACGCGACCGACGTCAGCGTCGTCACCGGGTCAGGCGACATCGCCGTCGGGGGCTCCTTGGGCGGCGTCGCGCTCAAGGCGGGCTCCGGCGACATCAGGACGACCAACCTCGCGGCCGACCAGGTCACGGCCGAGGACGGCAGTGGTGACGTCGATCTCGAGCTCGCGACGGCGCCCCCCACGGTCGGGGTCAAGACGGGCTCCGGGGACGTGTCGGTCCGCCTGCCGCCGAACACCCACTACGCCGTCGACTCCGCGACGGGGTCCGGCGACACGAGGGTCCGCGTCACGGACGACCCGGCCAGCACCTCGCGGCTGCGGATCAGGAGCGGTTCGGGCGACATCACGGTCGACGACCGCTGAGGGTGCGGTGCGGCCTGGTTCGATCGACAACGGACGTACAAGAGCCGTATGCCGCCGAGGGGGAGGGGCCCGGCGGCATACGGCCCTTGCGGGTGCCGGCTCAGGTGGGGTTGCCGGCGGGGGTGTCCTCGTCGAAGGCACTGTGCTTGTCGTCGGGCACGGCAGAGGCGGCCGGTGTGGGAGGTGCCGTCCTGTCGTGCTGCTCGACGAGCTTGTCGATGCCCTTGTCGACCGAGGCACGAACCTTGGTCACGGTGTCGGCGTGCTTGCCGCCCGTCTTCTCGTCGATCTTGGCCTCGGCCTTGTCGAGCGCGCCCTCGACCTTGTCCCGGTTCTGCTGGGCGTAGCCGGCGACGGCCGAGACCGCGGCCTTGACCACCTCGACGACCGCGTCGCCCAAGTCCTTGGCCTTGTCCTGCAGGTGGACCTCGTCCGCCTTGTGCTTCAGCTGCTCACCGAATGACACGGTGTCTCCTCGTCTCGCACTGGCCCGACCCACGTCGGGCTCACTGCTTCCACAGTCATACCCCCGGGTCGCTCGCCGCAACCGGGATCCACCCCCAATTCGACCCCGACCGACCCTGAGTCGGCGCGGGAATCGGCGGGATGCCCGAGATGTCCGGGAGCGGATGAACTGCGATGTCGCGCCGACAGGCAGAGACTGAAAGTGCGCGGGAAAGGCCTGTCGCACAACTGAACTGGAGTGATCACCATGGAGCGGCTCGAAGGGCGGGTGGCGCTCGTGACGGGCGCAGCGAGTGGCATCGGCAAGGCGACTGCTCGACGCCTCGCCGAGGAGGGCGCGGCCGTGCTACTGACCGACGTCAACGAGTCCCTGGGCGCCACGACGACCGAGGAGCTGCGGGGCACCGGCGCGAAGGTCGACTTCCTCAGGCACGACGTCGCGAGCGAGTCCGACTGGGAGGCTGCTGTGGCCAAGGCGGTCGAGGAGTTCGGCTCTCTCGGGATCCTCGTCAACAACGCCGGCATGGGTGACCTCGCGACCATCGAGGACACGAGCCTCGCCGACTGGGAGCGCACCATCTCCATCGACCAGACGGGGGTCTTCCTCGGCATGAAGACGGCGGCAGCCCACCTCAAGGCCTCGGGTCACGGCGCGGTCGTCAACATCAGCTCGATCTTCGGCACGAGCGGCGGCTTCGGCACCTCGCCCGCCTACCACGCGGCCAAGGGCGCGGTCCGGACCCTGACGAAGAATGTCGCTCTCCACTGGGCCACCGAGGGCGTGCGGGTCAACTCGATCCACCCGGGCTTCATCGACACCCCGATCCTCGACGCCGCGCGCGGCACCGCCTTCGAGCAGACGATGATCGACCTGACCCCGATGGGGCGCCTGGGACGGCCCGAGGAGATCGCGGCCGGCGTCGCCTACCTCGTCAGCGACGACGCGGCCTTCGTCACCGGGCTCGAGCTCTACATCGACGGCGGCTACATCGCCAGGTGAGCAGGTCCGCCATCGAGTCCCTCGGGCAGCAGGCCTACCGGCCGCGGGCGGCGGACCACAGCCACGCCAGGACCGACCGGTGCCTCGACCATCCCGGGTCGCCCACCGACGGCGCCTGCGGGTCACCGTCGACCGCGGCGCCGTCCGGCGTGCCGTCGCCGGCCCGGGGTGTGGCGAGCGACCGGGTCACCGCGTCCGTGACGCTGAGCCGTCCGCCGGGGGGCTCGCCGATCACGTCGGCGGCATCGCGATGGCCGACCATGTCGTGACCGAGACTCGGGATGAGCGACTGCACCGTGCCGCTCGGCACGTCGACGAGGGCACCGGCGACGCGCGCGACCGTCTCGACGGGGGCCAGCCACACGGGGACCTGCACGCGCAGCAGCCGGGCACGGGTGGCATACGTCCTCAGCAGCGCGACGTAGCTGAGCCGGTCGGGGCCCACGACGTCGAGGTGCCCGGTCACGTCGGGCCGCTCGAGCGCCTCGGCGAGGAACCACACGGCGTCCGCGACGGCGACCGGCTGGATCACCGAGCCGCCCATCCACGCCGGGACGGTCTGCACGACGCCGAGCCGGTGCGACATCTGGCGCATCACCTCGAAGCTCGTGGACCCCGCGCCGACGACCATCGAGGCGCGCAGCGTCAGCACCGAGCAGTCCGCCGTCGCGAGGATCTCCTCGACCTCGAGCCGCGAGAGCAGGTGGTCCGAGAGCTCGTCGTCGGGCAGGTCGGGCACGATCCCCGAGAAGTAGACGAGCCGCGAGGCACCCACGACGCCCGCGGCATACGCGACGTTGTCGGCTGCCTGGCGGTCCAGCCGCATGAAGTCCGGGTCGTCGAGCCCGTGCACGAGGTAGCAGATCGCGTCGACCCCGCGCAGCGCCTCGACGACACGGTCCTCGTCCTGCACGTCGACCCGCCGCCACTCGACGTCACCCGACCAGGGGTATGCCGTCGACGGGCTGCGGTGGTGTGTGGCCACGACGTCGTGGCCGCGTCGCAGCAGCTCCGGCACGAGCCGCGACCCGACGTAGCCGCTCGCACCGACGACGGCGACCCTCATCGGCGTTTGCGCTCGCGCCGGTCGCGCCGGAAGGAGCCGAGAAGGTCGGTCGCGGAGCGGACGAGGTCGAGCGAACCGTCGTCGTCCGCCTCGGCGTCCGCCACCGGCCCGGACACGGCCATGCACGTGAGGAACCGCTCGATGAGCGGGTCGGAGGCGCGCTGGACGAGACCGGTGCCGAAGTCCATCGGGAAGCCGAGGAAGTCGAGGTCGGTGACAAGGTGCGCGCGGGTGCGCTCGCCCTTGTCGATCGGGTGCAGCCTCAGCGTGATGTCGATGGTCGCCTTGCCGAGGCCGTGCCGCTCCTGGCCGGTCGCCGTGAGGCGCGCGCGGCCGCCGTCCTCGTCGCGCTCGACCATCGAGCCGGTGCCGTCGAAGTACATCGACAGCGGACCGAGCTTCGCCTTGATCTCGCCGACGAAGTCGTCGCCGTCGACCTTGGTCACCTTGGCGCCGGGGAAGCACCGGCCGATCCGACGCAGGTCCATGAAGTTCGTCCAGACCACGGCCTGCGGTGCGTCGAGCTCCTGCTCGTGACCGAGTCTCATCGCGTGTCCTTCCGTCGGCCGCGCCGCCCGGCGGGTGGCAGGCGGCGCATGGTCCACCGTGGCATACCCGCACGGGCTCGGGCAGGGGCGGCCCCGTCCAGCACGTGGCTCGCCCCGTTCCGACCCGCGTCAGCCGGGTGAGCCCGCGTCGTGCGTCGCGCGGGCCGGCAGGAGCTCCCAGTAGAGCCCGTCACCCCAGCCGCCTCCGGCGACGCGGTCGACGGCGTGCTCGCGACCGAACTCGACGAAGCCGACGGAGCGCAGCACGGCGTTGCTCGCCGCGTTGTCGGCCGCGGTCTCGGCGACGAGCCGGCGCACCCCGAGGCCGCCCTCGCCGGCGGGGGCCAGCGCGTGCGCGACGGCGAGCCGGGCCGCCTCCTTGGCGGCGCCCCGGCCGCGGGCGCTCGGGAAGAACTGGTAGCCCAGCTCGGCCGCGTCGCCGATCGGGCCGCCGCGACTGAAGAGGGTCACGCTGCCGAGGGCGCGGTCCGTCTCGAGGTCGGCGACGCACCAGTCGACGGCCGTCCCCTCGGACATCCGTTCCTGCCGCGTGAGCAACCAGGCCGCGAAGGTCTCCGGTCGCAGGATCGACCGGGGCGGCATCCAGTGCTCCGGGTCGTCACGTGGCTCGATGGCGTCGACGTCGGCGGGGCGCCACGGACGCAGGCGGACCCGCTCCCCCTCGACCACGGGCGCGGCGAACCACGGCGTCCGTGCCGAGAGCGGGTCGCCCGGGGTGATGCTGGCGGTCCACGTGTCGAGCGCCTCGGCCCCGCCGTCCGGGTCGGGGTGGCTACCGGGGATCGTGCCGTGGAAGGTGAAGCCCGCCGCCCACGCCGCCCGGCGCGAGCCCCAGTTGCCCACGACGGCGCGCCAGTGCACGCGGGTGACCGGCGCGCCCCAGACCGGCGTGGCGAAGGCGTGCGCGACGACGAGCCGCACCGCACGCGACATGAGCCCCCGCCCGCGGGCGTCCGGGTGCAGGCCGAAACCCAGCTCGCCGGCGGAGGGTGCCGCCCCCGGACGCAGGTCGATGGTGCCGCCGTAGCGCGGGGCGCCCGTCTCGTCCGTCCACTCGATGGCCCACGAGCGCGTGCCGCCGGGCTCGCCCCACGCTCTGAGGTTGTGCTCGACCCAGCCCAGGGCGTCATCGCGCGAGTAGGGCCGCGGGACCGTCGTCCAGCGCAGGCTCGCGGGATCGGTGCTCTGCTCGACGATCGCGTCGGCGTCGTCCCGCGAGTGCGCTCGCAGGGTCACGACCCCGTCGGTCAGCGGGACCACGGGGGCCACGGTCGGGATCACGGCGGGCGGCGGGGAGGTGTCGGTCACGGCGTCAGCCTGCCATCCGGCCTACGCCCTCGTCACCGAGGTTTGACCGTCGCGGGTCCCGGGGAAGAAGGCGGACCGGGAGTCGGCAAAGACGACTCCCGGTCCAGTGGCCCGCTTCCCCTCCACAGGCTGCGTACCGAGCCGTACCTACCCGTTCGGTGCTCAGCGCGAACAAGCGAGATGCGTCCGCGCGCCGGACGACCTGCGTCTGCTCCCTCGAGCGGGGCTCGCTAGGTTGGTGGGGTGGAGACCGACGAGGTGCTGGGCCTGCTCATGGACGTTGCCGAGCAGGTCATCAACCCCCGGTTCCGGGCGCTCGCCGACGGCGAGATCCACGAGAAGCGGCCCGGTGACCTCGTCACCGATGCCGACCGTGAGGCGGAGGTGCTCATCACCGCGGCCCTCACCGACGCCTACCCCGACGCGGTCGTGCTCGGCGAGGAGACCTTCGCCGGCGACCCGGCGCTGATGGAGCGGTATGCCGTCGCCGACCACGCCTTCACCGTCGACCCCGTCGACGGCACGAAGAACTTCGTCCACGGCTCGAAGGACCACGCCGTCATGGTGAGCGAGACCGTCGCCGGCGAGGCCGTCCGCGCGTGGATCTGGCAGCCCCAGCACGGGCTCGGCTACGTCGCCGAGCGGGGCGCCGGCACGTGGCGCCACGACGCCGACGGGGCGCAGCGCCTGACGATCCCGGAGCCCGCCGACCCGGGCCTGCGGGGCCGGACCTCCCGCCGCGCCTGGATCGGACGGTCGCTCGCCGGTCTCGAGCCGATGACGCTGACGTGGGTGTCGTGCGGCATCGACTACCCCAAGCTCGTCGAGGGGGAGGCGGACTACATCCTCTACGCCTCCGCCGCGCCGTGGGACCACGTGCCCGGCTCGCTGCTGCTCACCGAGGCCGGTGGCCTCCTCGGCACGACCGAGGGCGTGGCCTACTCACCCCGCGACACCGCGCCCCCGGGCCTGGTCGCCGCCGGCAGCCCCACGGCATACGACCACGTATGCCGCGCACTCGCCTCGAGCGCCCACCTCCCCTGACCCGTGGGCAACTGGGCACTCGACGCAACCTTCCAGTCGAGTGCCCACTTCCCTACGGGGTCACTCCTCCTCTGAGGCGTCGGGCGACGCCTTCTTGGACGGGGCGGAGCTCGCGGGCGCGGTCTTCGCCGCCTTCTTCGCCTTGCTGGCAGCCTTCTCGGCCGTGGCGGAGGCCTTGCCCGTCTTCTTCTCCTCGACGTAGGCCTCGGGGTCCTTGTCGTGCGGGGTGATCCCCTCAGCGGCGCGCACGGCCTCGTAGCGCAGGAACTGGATCGCGATCTCGTGGCGCAGCTCGAGGCTCGCGCGCTGGCGGAAGTCGGCGAGGTCCTGGCGCTCCTCCTCGCCCATGTGGTCGCTGTTGTGGACGTTGGCGTCGACGACGGCCGTCCACCACTCGTCCGAACCGGTGCGGCAGCGCCCGACCTGGCGCACCGACTCGCGGATGTCGTTGTGGTCCTTGACGGCGTCCTCGACCTCCTCGTCGACGGACTCGGCGTCCGCGCCACCGGTGCCGATGCGGAGCAGCTCGGGGTAGAAGTACTTCTCCTCCGCCTCGGCGTGCGTCTCGAGGAGGATCTCGAGCCGCTTCCAGATCGCGGCGAGGCCCTCGTGGTCGTCGCGCGGCCACTCCTCGAGCATGGCGAACATCCGTCGCTGCTCGTCGTGCTGTCGGAGGATGACGTCGGTGATGTCCACGAGGGGGGCCTTTCTGTCGTCCGGGGGTTCCGGATCCACTGTGCCGCATCCATACCCGTTGTCCCCGGTGGGCTGGGCCGTTTCGGGTATCAGCGGACACGCCTGGTGCCACCGTTGGTCGGGAGAGTTCACCGACGCACGATGGGTGGTGGGTCCGCATGACGAGCAACGACCTGGTCGTGGTGCTGCCGGGCATCACGGGCAGCACCCTCGGGGTCCGGGGTGACGACGGCTCGCCGGCCGGCAAGAACCTCATCTGGGCGCCGAGCGGCGGCGCGGTGTGGAAGCTGCTGCGCGGCGGCCAGTCCATCCTCAAGAAGGCGCTGCCCGAGGGGATCGGCGACGGGCATCCGGACGACGGCGTCGAGCCGGTCGCGCTGATGCCCGACGTCCACGCCCTGCCCGGGATCTGGACGCCGATCCGCGGCTACGACGTCCTCGTCAGCGCGCTGGAGACGCAGGGCTACCGGCGGGGCGGGGACGGGAGCGGCAGGCCCGCGTCGCTCATCGCGTACGCCTACGACTGGCGCCTGTCGAACCGCTACAACGGCGAGCGGCTCGGGACCGTCGTGGAGCCCGCGCTGGAGCAGCTGCGGGCGCAGGGCGGGGCGTATGCCGACGCCAAGGTCGTCTTCATCGGCCACTCCATGGGTGGCCTCGTCGCACGCTGGTACATCGAGAAGTGCGGCGGCGCCGAGGTGACCCGCAAGCTCATCACGCTCGGCACGCCGTGGCGCGGTGCGACCGACGCGCTCGAGCAGCTCGTCAACGGCGTCAAGAAGGGGATCGGGCCGCTGTCGGTCGACCTGACGGACTTCTCCCGGAGCATGCCCTCGCTCTTCCAGCTGCTCCCGGAGTATGCGTGCATCAGCAACGCGGGCGGGTGGGCCAAGACGACCGAGGTGCCGGTGCCCAACGTCAGCACCGCGATGGTCGCCGACGCGATGGCCTTCCACACCGACCTCCAGGCCGCCGAGGCAGCGCGCCCGGCGAGCCACACCATGACGCACATGGTCGTCGGCATCCGGCAGCCGAGCCAGACGACGGTGACCTTCCAGGACGGGCACGCGATCACGTCGCAGACCTTCGGCTCAGACAACGACTACGGCGACGGCACGGTCTCGCTGACCGGCGCGGTGGGCCTCGGCGAGGCGCTCGACACGAACCTCGCCGTGCGCGTGCCGGAGCAGCACACCAACCTCCAGTGCAACCAGTTCGTGCTCGACCAGGTGCAGGAGATCCTCACGGCCGTGCCCATCCGCCGGCGCGAGATCACCGACACGAGCGTGCGGGCCGTCGTGCCCGACCTCGTCACGGCGGGCCAGCCGCTCAAGGTGGCCTTCGACCTCGAGTCCGACGAGCCGGGCGCCGACCCGCCGCACAAGGCCGTGACCGTGACGGTGCGGAGCGCGAAGGGGAAGGTGCTCGCCACGGCGGAGCCGGCGCTGCGCCAGGGCCACGGGGTGGCGACGTTCGCCGACCTGCCGCCGGGCACGCACACGGTGGCCATCGCGGGCTCCAGCCCCGAGTCGACGGTGCGACCTGTCGTGTCGACGACCCTCGTATGGCCCGAGCCGACGCACTGAGCCGCCTCGCCCGCCCTCCAGCGCGCGACGTGGTGTCCGCGACTGGTGGTTGAGTGAGCGCATGACCTCAGAGACCACTGGATCGACGATCGGCTGGGACTGCGTCGCGCTCGACTGCGCCGACGCGGCCGGCGTGGCGCAGTTCTATGCCGACCTGCTCGGTGGGACGGTCGACGCCGACCCCGACGGGGACTGGTTCAACGTCGTGTGGGACGGCCCGCGCATCGCGACCCAGCTCGCGCCCGACCACGAGTCGCCCGACTGGCCGCGCGGCCAGCAGCAGGCGCACCTCGACTTCGTCGTCGCCGACATCGCGGCCGCCCACGAGCGGGTGCTCGCCCTGGGCGGCACGGCCCTCGACCCCGTCGAGCCGCCCCAGCCGCAGCCCGAGCGCGGATTCCGCGTCTATGCCGACCCGGCCGGGCACCCGTTCTGCCTGTGCCGTCCGACCAAGGACGCGTGGGGCTGAGCGCTGGACGTGCAGCCGACGCTCAGCCGAGGTCGAGGCCTTCGAGGGAGGACGACGGCCTCTGGTCGGGCAGGCGCAGCATCCGGAACGAGTTGGCGAGTCCCAGCAGGCCGGCGAGCAGGGGCACCAGCAGGGCGATCTGCAGGGACCTGTTCCGGGCCTCGTCGTTGATGGCCAGGACCTCGGCCTCGACGGCCGGCGGCTGCCCGGTGATCTGTTGGTCGAGCTGGGTGTTGCTCATGATCTCGGCGTCGTGCTCGAGGGCCTGCGCGATCTGCTGCTGCTGCGCGGCGGGGATGACGGGACTGTTCTCGACCAGCCGGGTGAAGCTGAACGACAGGGTGGCGAGCATGAGGCCGCCCGCCAGGGCCAGGCCGAAGGAGAGGCCGAAGGACCCGGCGGCGGAGTTGACTCCGGCGGCCTCGCTGACCCGCTCCTCCGCGATGGGAGCGAGCGTGTAGTTGTTCAGCTGTGACACCAGCAGGCCGAGGCCGCACCCCGTGACGGCGAGCGGCACCACGAAGTACCAACCGTTGTCGGCGCGGGGGACGAACGGGATGATGGCCAGCACCCCGAGGCTCGTGAGTAAGAAGCCGGCGCGAATGATCGCGGCGGGGCGTCGGTCACCGGCTTTCTTCCCGGCCAACACTGCGGCCGCGAACATGCTCAGCGAGAGCGGGGCCAGCGACAGGCCGGACTGTAGGGCGTTGTACTCGAGCGTCATCTGGAAGTAGAGCGGGAGGGCGATCATGGCGCCGCCCAGCGTGACCTGTTGCAGCAGCTGGCCCGAGACCCCGGCCGTGAAGTTCGGGTGACGGAACAGGTCCGGGTCGAGCAGGGTGACCCGACCGGCTCGCTTGCGCCTGATCAGCCACCGAGCCAGGAGCACGAGGGCCACGGCCCCGACAGCCATGAGCAGACCGACGAGCTCACCGCCTTCCTGCCAGACGAGGATCCCGAGCACCACCCCGCCCATGCCGATGACGGACAGGACCGCGCCGACGACGTCGATCTTGCGCGAACCGGTGTAGGCGACGTCCCGGACCAACCGGATCTGGCTCAGGACGACGACGATGATGAGGACCTCGAGTGCGAACCCGACCCGCCACGACAGGTACGTGGTGACGAACCCGCCGATCAGGGGGCCGATCGCGGCTGCGACGGCGGCTGAGGCGCCGACGAGTGCGTAGGCCTGCTTCTGGGCGGCGCCAACGAAGTTGCCGTGGATCAGCGACTGCATCGCGGGCAGGAGCAATGAGGCTCCGAGCCCACCGATGATCGCCCAGAAGATGATGATCGCCGTGAGGCTCTGGGCGAGCGTCATCGCGAGCGCGCCGACCGCATATCCGAGCAGGCCCAGCACGTAGGCCCGCTTGCGCCCGATCAGGTCGCCGACCTTGCTGTTGATGAGGATGAAGGCGGCCGAGACCAGCGCCTCGAGCGCGATGGCCGACTGCACGCCGCTGGCGGTCGTGTCCAGGTCGACGACGACCGCCGAGATCGACACGTTCATGAGCGAGGTGTCGACCACGAGGACGAACATCGCCATGGCCAGCAGGAGCATCAGGCGGCGGCTCCCCGAGGCGTCGGGATCCGATCCTTGGGCGGGGTTTTGCGTCATGTCACCCTCTCGGCCACCGAATGGGCCGAAGTCTATCGAGGCCGGGCCGGCGCGTCCGTCAATCGAAGACGATGCCGAAGTGCTCGGCGAGGGCCGCGCGGACCGCGTCCTCGTCGGGGAGCTCGCTCTCGTCGCGGCGGCCATGGGTCGTCGTGATGAGACGGGTGCCGCTCAGGGTGACCCGCCCCGTCGGGGTGAGCAGCGAGGCGACACGCGACCTGGTGAAGTGGCTCTCGGGCGAGGTCTGCTGCCACTCGTTGCGATCGGCGAAGTCGGCCAGCGTGCGTGACGTCGTCGTGAAGACGAAGCGGTCCTGCCAGTCCTCGCCGTCGCGGCGCTCGCGGAAGGCCCACGTGACGTCTCGCCGGGCCAGCCCCACCGTGTGGCCGCGCTCGCGCCGCTCGAAGTCGTCGTGCAGCGGGAGCGGCTCGATGAACCCCTCGCCGAATCCGACGTCGGCGAGCACGGGCTCCTCGAGGCGGCCGCCGGAGACGACGAGCGCGACGTGGTCGAAGTCGTCGGTGAGCCCGCCGGCCGCGGTGGCCACGCGCGCGGAGACGAGGTCGACGGCATACCCGAGACTGCGCAGCAGCAGCGCGAAGAGGCCGTTCAGCTCGTAGCAGTAGCCACCCCGCCGGGCGCGGACGACCTTGTCCAGCAAGGCAGCCCGGTCGAGGCGGATGGGTCGGCCGAGCGCGATGTCAAGGTTCTCGAAAGGGACGGCCGTCAGGTGCGCCCGGTGCAGTGACGCGAGCGCCGCGGAGGTCGGCGCCTCCGGGGGTGGGGCGCCGATGCGCGAGAGGTAGGCGGCGGCCTCGTCGGGGGAGAGGGCGTCGGTCGTGGTCGGAGTGGTCACCCGGTCATCCTGCGACCTCGAGTGGACGTGAGGTCAAGCAGGAGTCGGCAGCGGCAGCGTCACGCCGACCATCGTGACGCCTCGCCCGTCCCGCTCGTATGCCGTGCGCTCGAGCAGGAGCGCCGCGGCAGTCCGCAGGGCGGCGCGGTCGAGGGTGGGGGCGTCGAGCCGCCCGCGCTCGAGCACCTGGGCGCCGTCGTCGTAGCGCACCAGCACCTCGAGGCGGCTCGGGAGCCGGGTCGGCGCGTCGAGGTCGAGCACGCGGGTCACGGCCCGGTCGACGCAGCCGTCGAGCACCGCGACGACCTTCGACCGCGTGCGCGTGGCGGGGAAGGAGCGGCTGGCGCTCACCGACCGGCGGGCTCGAGGGAGACGGATCGTCGCGTCGTCGGTGCCGCGCTCGATGGACAGGAGGCGACGCGCCATCGCCGTGCTGACGATGCGCTTGAGGTCGCCCTCGTCGAGGCCATGAAGGTCGGAGACGACGAAGAGCCCTGCGGCGTGGAGCTTGTCGTAGGTCGTGGGCCCGACACCCCACAGCTCGTCGAGGCGCAGGCGCGGTCGGACCCGGGCCTCGAGCTCTGCGTCGACGACGAGGAGGCCGTCGGGCTTGGCGCGGCGGCTCGCGAGCTTGGCCATCAGCTTGGTGCGCCCGACCCCGACCGACACCGGCAGCCCGATCTCGGCTCGAGCGGCGGTGCGCAGGGCGACGGCGATCCCCCTCGGGTCGCCCTGGTCGCGCCCGGTGACGTCGAGGAACGCCTCCTCGACCGAGCCGGGCTCGACGAGGGGAGTGAACCGGTGGAAGATCTCGAACAGCCGAGCGGACGCCTCCTCGTAGGCCTCGGTGCGGTAGCCCGTCACGAGCACCTGGGGCCAGCGCCGCTGCACCTGACGTAGCGGCATACCGGCGTGGATGCCGAGCGCGCGCGCCTCGTAGGACGGGCACGCGACGACCTCGTGGGCGACGACCATCGGCCGGCCGCGCAGCGAGGGGTCGTCGCGCTGCTCGACCGAGGCGAGGAACGCGTCCGCGTCGGCGTGCAGGAGAACCACAGGGTCAGTCTCGCTCGCGGCACCGACACCCGGCCGAGACAAGGCGCGTAGGTCAGTAGCCCGCCTGGTCGAGGGCCTCGGTCGTCAGCTGGCGGCCGAGCTCGATCATCTCCGCAGCGCGATGGAAGTCGAGGGTGCGCACCGCGTTCGACGGGACGGTGACGAGCACGTCCGGGGGGTTGCTCGCCATCCGGTAGCGGGAGATGAGGGCGCTCATCGTGTCGAAGGACATGTTGAGCAGGTCGAGGAGCCCGACGTCGGCGGACCGGACGACGAGGGCGTCCGCCGGGGACTGCGGGAGGTCGTCGAGGGCCTCAGGCGGGATCGTCTGGTTGTGGTCGAGGTCCCGGGCATGGCCCCCGAACCGGCTCGTGATGGCCCGGACCCGCTCGGACTCGAGCACCTCGGTGGCGCTGCGGCGCAGGCGGGTCGTCCACTCCTCGCGCGGGACCGGTTCCGACGACTCCTTGACCGGGGTCGTCGGACCACCCCCTGAGGTGCGCATCCCGGACAGGGAGATGGCGATCGTCAGGTCCGCCGAGGCCGCGGCGGTCGGCTCGATGGGGATCGGGTTGATGAGGCCGCCGTCGACGAGCACCCGCCCGTTGATGACCGCGGGGGTGATGACGCCCGGGATCGCGATCGAGGCCCGGATCGCGTGCTCGACGGGCCCCCGCTGGAACCACACCTCGCGTCGCGCGTTGATGTCGGTCGCGACCGCCGTGTAGGGGATCGGCAGGCTCTCGATCGTCGCACCGTCGAGGATCTCACCGACCTTCGCGATGATCCGCTCGGCCCGGATCGCCCCGTTCGGGGAGGTGATGCTGAGGTCGAGCAGCCGCCACACCTCGCGCTGCGTCAGGCTCCGCGCCCAGTCGGTGTAGGCCTCGAGCTTGCCGGCCGCGGCGACTCCGCCGACGAGCGCGCCCATCGAGGTGCCCGCGATCGACACGACCTCGAAGCCCCGCTCGGCGAGCACCTCGAGCGCGCCGACGTGGGCGTAGCCCCGGGCCCCGCCCGAGCCGAGCACGACCGCCGCACGCATCCCCTCTGCCACACCCCAGACGATACGACCACCCGAAGGGGCCCTGGTGTGGGTCAGTGTGGGTCCGTGTGGGTCAGTGCGGGTCGATGCGGTCAGGACGGCAGGTAGTAGATCTCCATGGTCCTGAGCCTGGCCCGGTCGGCGACCATCTCGATGCCGGTGACGACGTCCCCCTCGACGGTGAAGCGGAACGCCACCTGCGGCTCACCGTGCAACGTCCACACCGCGCCGACGCCGCCGTCGAAGGCTGCGAGCCGCGCCGACTTCGCGCCGCCGTTGAAGCGCTGGGCCACGGCGTCCGGGCCGCGCAGCTGCGCGGGTGCGCCCATGGCCGTGGCGGCCTCGTCGGCCGTGAGCACGACATCGGGGTCGAGCATCTCGAGCAGTGCCGCGAAGTCCCCGCCGCGCGCCGCGGCGAGGAAGGCGCTGACGACCTCGCGCTGGCGCGTGCGGGCCGGGCTCGTCTCGGCGGCGTCGGCGGACCGGACGCGTCGCCGCGCGCGGCTCGCGAGCTGGCGGGTGGCGGCGGGGGAGCGGTCGACGATGTCCGCGATCTGCTCGAACGGCATACCGAAGAGGTCGTGCAGCACGAAGGCGAGCCGCTCGGCGGGGGCGAGGGTGTCGAGGACGACGAGCAGGGCCAGTCCGATGCTGTCGGCGAGCTCGGCCTCGCTCGCCGGGTCGGGCGCGTGCCGGCCCGTGGGACCTGCCTCGACACGGCCCTCGCCCGTCCCGACGAGGTCGGCCAGGCCCGCGTCCCAGCTGTCCTCGCGGCGGGAGCCGCGGGACCGCAGCATGTCGAGGCTGATCCGCCCGACGACGGTCGTCAGCCAGCCGGCGAGGTTGGCCACCTCGCTCGTGTCGCTCCGACTGAGGCGCAGCCACGCCTCCTGGACGGCGTCGTCCGCGTCCGCCGCCGAGCCGAGCACCCGGTAGGCGACGGCGCGCAGCCGCGGTCGCTGCTGCTCGAAGTCGCGGGCCAGCCACTGCTCGCGGGGGCTGTCGTCCATCTGGTCACATCCTCGGGTCGTGGTCCGTCATAGCACTGACGAACCGGTGCCACCCGATGTGACACCGCGATCACCGCCACCACCATCACCATCACCATCACCATCACCAAGGAGAGACCGATGTCTGCTGTGAACACGCTCATCTACCCCGTCGCCGACCTCGACGCCGCGAAGAAGGTCTTCACCACCCTGCTCGGGGCCCAGCCGCACACCGACCAGCCCTACTACGTCGGCTACAACGTCGGCGGCCAGGAGATCGCCCTCGACCCCAACGGGCACCGCAAGGGCCTGACGGGCGGCACGCCGTACTGGTCGGTCGACGACCTCGAGGCGACGCTGGCGTCCATCGTCGAGGCCGGCGCGACGGTGGCCCAGAAGGCCACCGACGTCGGTGGCGGCCGCACCGTCGCCGTCCTCGCGGACACCGACGGCAACATGATCGGCCTGATGCAGGGATGACCTGCGTGACCGCACGCGCCCGTGGCTGAATTCGGCTCTGCGGCAAGCGTTTAGCCGACCCGCCGGGTGCCTGTGCCAAGGCGGCGTAGCGGCGTCACGGCATACGCCAGTGGGTATGGGCCACGGCTGGCGACGAGGGGCCGGGCGGGTGTCGACGACGCCCCGGCCGGCCCCTCCTGGCGGCCCCGAGTCGCGGCCCGATCTTGCGCGATCGGTCCGATCCGTGCACTATTGGTGTTCCAGATGTAAGCGCTTACAAGCAAATGCCGACCGCTCCCGGTGGGTATGGACAAAGCGCGCCAGACGACTCGACGACGAGACGAAGGAGGTGGCCCGTGGCGACGACCCCACGCCAACGCTCCGGCTCCACCACGTCGTCCACCTCGTCCACCACGCCGGCCGGCGCCACGATCTACTCCGTCGCCGAGCGCGCGGGCGTCTCGATCGCCACCGTCTCCCGGGTCCTGCAAGGCGCCGGAACGGTCTCGGCGACGTCCACGCAGAAGGTCCTCGACGCCGTCGAGGAGCTCAACTACGTGCCGCTCGGCGCGGCCCGCAGCCTCGCCGTCCGGCACCACGAGGCGCACGGCCTCGTCCTGCCCGAGCTCTCCGGCCCCTACTACTCCGAGCTGCTCATGGGCTTCGAGTCGCGCGCTGCCGAGCTCGGCCAGAGCGTGACGTTGATGCTGACCGAGGGTAAGGCCGACATCGCGCGCGCGGTGCGCCAGCTCGCCACCCACGTCGACGCGATCGCGGTCCTCGGCTCGGCCGCCATGCCGCCGGCCGTCGCACGCGCCCTGCACGGTCAGAAGCCCGTCGTCATCATCGCCGGCGCACCCCAGGACGGCATCGAGAGCGTCCGCGCCGAGAACGCCCACAGCGCCGAGCAGCTCACCGAGCACGTGCTGGCCCACGGCCGCACCCGGCTCGTCTTCGTCGGTGACCCCGGGGGCGCCCCGGACATCAACGAGCGTCACGCCGGCTTCGTCGCCGCCCACCGCGCCCGTGGCCTCGAACCGGCCGAGCCGGTCCGGGTCCCCTTCCGCGAGGGGGAGGGTGAGGCCGTCGCCGAACGCGTGCTCGCCGGCGAGATCGACACCGATGCCCTCGTCTGCGCCAACGACGAGCTCGCCCTGGCGGTGATGACCCACCTGCAGGACGCCGGCCGCGACGTGCCCCGTGACATCGCCGTCGTCGGCTGGGACGACGTCATGACCTCCCGCTACGTGCGGCCCGGACTGACGACCGTGCGCCAGCCCGTCCACGAGCTCGGCGTCATCGCCGCCGAGCGCCTGCACCAGCGCGTCTGCGGAGACCAGCCCCGGCTGGAGCCCCAGATCCTGCCGACCGAGGTCGTCATCCGCGGATCCTGCGGCTGCGGCGATCGCTGACCGCCTCCCCGAAACCTGAACCTGAACCCGACCCCACCCCACGCTCCCGACACAGCCGTCGGAGAACACCGAGAAAGTGAGACACCGATGAGACGCACCACAGCCATCACGGTCGCGTGCATGACTGCCGCGGCCCTCACCGTGAGCGCCTGCGGTCGCAGCGCCGACAACGGCGGCGCCGCCGGCCAGACCGGGGCCGCCGTCAGCAGCGGCAAGGCCACCGGCACGATCACCGTCTGGGCCATGGGTGCCGAGGGCGACAACCTGTCGAAGCTGACCCAGGACTTCGAGGCCGCCAACCCCGGCGTCAAGGTCCAGGTCACGGCCATCCCGTGGTCTGCCGCACACGACAAGTTCACGACCGCCATCACCGCCGGCAAGACGCCGGACGTCGCCATGGTCGGCACGACGTGGATGGGTGAGTTCGCCAGCAGCGACGCGCTCGACCCGACGCCCGCCCAGATCGACAAGTCCGCCTTCTTCGACGGCGCCCAGAAGACGACCGAGGTGAACGGCACCTCCTACGGCATCCCGTGGTACGTCGAGACGCGCGTCGTCTACTACCGCTCCGACCTGGCCAAGAAGGCCGGCTACGAGTCCGTCCCCACGGACTGGAAGGGCCTGCACGACATGGCCAAGGCCATGCAGACCAAGGCCGGCGCGAAGTGGGGCATCGGCCTGCAGGCCGGCGGCGAGGGCTCGTGGCAGTCCGTCATGCCCTTCGCGTGGAGCGACGGCGCGGACCTGACGAAGAACGGCGGCAAGGCCTACAACTTCGACAGCCCGCAGCTGCTCAAGGCCACGCAGTACTACCAGTCGTTCTTCACCGACGGCATCTCCGACAAGAGCGCCCCGGCGACCCCGACGACCGAGCCCGACTTCGCCAGCGGACGGGTCCCGATGTTCATCTCCGGCCCGTGGGAGATGGCTGCGGTCGAGAAGGTCGGCGGCGCCGGCTTCAAGGACAAGTACAACGTCGCGCCGATCCCCGCCGGCTCCGCCGGGTCGTCCTCGTTCGTCGGCGGCTCGAACTTCGTCGTCTTCAAGAACACGAAGAATCGCGACACCGCGTGGAAGTTCGTCTCGTGGCTCGCCGACCCGAAGGTCCAGTCGAAGTGGTACTCCATCTCGACCGACCTCCCCTCGGTCAAGAGCGCCTGGCAGGACCCGTCGTTGTCCTCGGACAAGAAGCTCGCCGTCTTCGGCAAGCAGCTCGAGACGGCCAAGGCCCCGCCGTCGTTCCCGACGTGGGAGCAGGCCGTCAAGGGTCTCGACACCGAGATGGAGAAGATCACCAAGACCGGTGAGGACCCGGCCACCGGCCTCAAGACGGCCCAGCAGCAGGCCGACTCCATCGGGACGGGTCTGTAGTCCGATGACCGCCCAGACCGGCACGACCGGGTCCCCCACCGGGCCCGTGACGCCACCTCCGATCACCGCCCCGGGACGGCCCGACGACGGGTCGTCCCGGGGGACCGGCGACGGAGGGTCCCGTCGGCGGGCCGGGACGGCCCGCCGACGGGAGGGGCGGGCGGCCTGGATCCTCGCGATCCCCTTCTGCCTGCTCTTCCTCGCCTTCACCGCCTGGCCGGTGATCCAGTCCCTCTTCATGAGCATCACCGACACCAAGGCCCGCGACCTGCGACACCCCTTCAGTGTCAACATCATCGGGCTGGACAACTTCACCAAGGCGCTGTCGGACCCCACCTTCCGCAAGGCGGCCGGCAACACCGCCTACTTCGTGCTCGTCGGTATGCCGCTGACGCTCGTCGTCGCCCTCGCCGCGGCGGTCGCGCTCGACAAGGGGATCACCCGCTTCCGGGCGATCTTCCGCCTCGGCTTCTACATGCCGGTCATCACCTCGATCGTCGCCGTCGCCGTCGTGTGGCGTTTCCTCCTGCAGGACCCGGGCGGCCTCATCAACACGGCCCTCGGCTGGGTCGGCATCACCGGGCCCAACTGGCTCGGCGACCCGCACTGGTCGATGCCCTCGCTGATCCTCATGGCGTCGTGGCGCAACTTCGGCACGGCGATGATCATCTTCCTCGCCGGCCTGCAGGCGGTGCCCGCCGAGCTCCACGAGGCGGCCGCCATCGACGGCGCGAGCGCGTGGAAGCGGTTCCGCTTCGTGACCATGCCGCTGCTGCGCCCGACCCTGCTCTTCGTCATGGTCACGACCGCCATCGGCTACCTCCAGTTCTTCGAGGAGCCGTTCGTCATGACCCAGGGCGGACCGCTGAACAGCACGGTCTCGCTGTCGATGTACACCTACCAGCAGTTCGGCTTCGGCAACTACGGCCTCGCATCGGCGATGAGCTACCTCATCTTCGTCGTCATCGCGATCGTAACCGCCCTCCAGTTCCGCCTGCTCCGAGAGAGGACCTGACCATGTCCGTCGACACCGCAACGCGGCCGACCGGACCGGCTCCCGCACCGGGCCGGGCCAACCGGCGGACCCGCTCGGGCAGGACCGGGTCCGGCATGGTCGGCGCGAGCCAGGGCGGCCGCTGGTGGCTCTACCTCGTGCTCGTGGTCGCGCTCGTCGCCGTCATCGCCCCGTTCGCCTGGATGGTGCTCGGCAGCTTCAAGGGCGAGGGCGAGCTGCGTCAGATCCCGCCGACCTGGCTGCCCCAGCACGCCTCGCTCGACAACTACACCCAGCTGTTCAGCAAGCTGAGCTTCGGGAAGTACTTCACCAACTCCATCGTCGTCGCGGTCGTCGTGACGGCCGGCAACCTCATCTTCTGCTCGATGCTCGGCTACGCCCTGGCGATGCTCGACTTCAAGGGCAAGAAGGCCATTTTCATCGCCGTCATGGGCACGCTGATGATCCCCGGCGTCGTGACCTTCGTGCCGCTCTTCGTCCTCGTCGCGAACGCCGGTCTCATCGACACCATCCCCGGCCTCTTCCTGCCGTTCCTCGTCAGCCCGTTCGGCGTCTTCCTCATGCGCCAGTTCATCCTCGGGCTGCCCAAGGACCTGCTCGACGCGGGACGTGTCGACGGCGCCGGAGAGCTGCGGATCTTCTTCCGCATCATCCTGCCGCTCTGCGGCCCCGCCCTGGCGACGCTGGGGATCCTGACGTTCCTCGGCAGCTGGAACAACTTCCTGTGGCCGCTCGTCGTGGCGCAGTCCGAGGACCGGTACACCCTCCCGGTGGCCCTCGCCCTCTACTCGACCGGCCAGAACAGCACGAACTACGGGCTGCTGCTCGCGGGCGCGACCGTCGTCATCATCCCGATCCTCGTGGTCTTCCTCATCTTCCAGAAGCGCTTCATCGAGGGCATCGCGACCACCGGCCTGAAGTAACGCGCCGGGACCCCCCATTTTCCGACCCCTCGACGCAAGCGTGAACCGAACCTGAAACGGAGCACAGCCCATGTCCGACCTCACGATCCCCACGACCAGCCGGCGCAGCCTGCTCATCGGGGGCGCCGCCTCCGTGGCGGCGCTCGCCCTGGCTCCCGCGGCCGCAGCACAAACGGCCCCCGCCCGGTCCACGCCCGCGCTCATCCGACGCGGCGCCCCCGTCCTCGACAGCCGCCGCCTGCACGGCTGGGCCGCCGACACGTGGCGCAGCATCGTCGCGATGACCGACCCGAGGACCGGCCTGCCGGCCGACAACATCCCGGAGTCGCTCGCCGCCAAGGACCGCTCGGGCTACACGTCGCCGACCAACATCGGCGGCTACCTGTGGTCGACCATCGCAGCCCGCGAGCTCGGCATCATCACGCGTGGCGAGGCGACGGCCCGGATGATCGGCACCCTCAAGACGGTCGATCGGATGCAGCACCACACGCCGAGCGGGATGTACTACAACTGGTACGACCCTGCCACGGGCGCGGTCCTCACGACGTGGCCGGACGACGGGAATCGCGTCTACCCGTTCCTCTCGAGCGTCGACAACGGTTGGCTCGGAGCGGCCCTCATCGTCGTCATGAACTCCGATCGCGCCGCCGGCCAGTGGGCCAAGCGGATCTTCGACCGGATGCGCTGGGACATGTTCTACGACTCGGACACCGCGCACCCCGGGGTGCGTCCCGGCGGCCTCATGCACGGCGGCTTCTATGACGCCCCGCCGCCTCCCGGCTTCGCGGGCTACACCGGCAACCACATCGGCGTCGGTCCGGACGTCTGGTACACCAACCACCACTACGACACGGCTGTCTCCGAGACCCGCATCACGACCTACCTCGGGATCCTCACGGGCCAGGTGCCGGCGACGGCGTACTACGCGACGTGGCGCACCTTCCCGGACGCGTGCGACTGGTCGTGGCCCGAGTCCCGCCCGACGGGCGTCAACCGGACGTACTTCGGCGTCGACGTCTACGAGGGCGCCTACACCTACCGCGGCATGCACATCGTGCCGGGCTGGGGCGGCTCGATGTTCGAGGAGCTCATGCCGGACGTCTTCGTCGACGAGGCCCGCTGGGCACCGAACAGCTGGGGCCGCAACCACCCGCTCCACGTCCGGGCCCAGCGCGAGCACGGTCTCGTCGAGGCCGGCTACGGCTACTGGGGCTTCAGCCCGTCGAGCGACCCCTTCGGCGGCTACCGGGAGTACGGCGTGGACGCCCTGGGCCTCAACCCCGACGGCTACTTCTCCGACGAGCAGAAGACGAACTACGACGCGGGGTTCGGCGACTGCCGTCCGGCGACGAACCCGACGCCGACCTACGGCGACGGTGTCGTGACGCCGCACGCGTCCTTCCTCGCGATGATGCACGAGCCGGGTGAGGCGTACGCCAACCTGGCGAAGCTGCAGGCCGACTTCGACTCCTACGGCCGGGGTGGCTTCTTCGACGCCGTGGCCGTGCGGTCGGGCACCGTCGCGCGTCGCTACCTCTCCCTCGACCAGGCGATGATCATGGGCTCGGTGGGCAACGTCCTCGGTCAGGACGTGATCCGACGAGCGTTCAGCACCAAGGCTGTCGAGAGCCGACTGCGCCCGGTCATCGGCATCGAGCAGTTCGGCGCCAGCCCGGTGGCCTGACCGCCCCCCAGAACTCGTGGCCGCCCGACCGCACGCGTCGGGCGGCCACGAGCCCCTCACCGAACGAAAGGCTTCACCCGTGCGCCCCGAGCTCCGAACCACCCAGGACGGCGTCGCCTACCGCGACCTGAACGGCAACGGCCGGATGGACCCCTACGAGGACCCGCGCCGGCCCGTCGAGGAGCGTGTGGAGGACCTGCTCGGTCGCCTCTCCCTCGAGGAGAAGGTCGGGCTGATGTTCCAGACCGTCATCGAGGCCGGCTCGGACGGAACGGTGCTCGAGCAGCCGGGTGCCATCAGCAAGTCGCCGACGAGCGCCGTCGTGCTCGAGAAGCACCTCAACCACTTCAACGTCCACGCGCTCGACGACCCGCGGATGGCGGCCCGGTGGAGCAACGCCCTGCAGGCGCTCGCCGAACGCACACCACACGGCATACCGGTGACGGTGTCGACCGACCCGCGGCACGCGTTCATCGAGAACGTCGGGGTCTCCTTCTCCGCCGGTGCCTTCTCGCAGTGGCCCGAGCCGCTCGGGCTCGCGGCGCTGCGCGACGCGGACGCGGTGCGGCGCTTCGCCGACATCGCCCGGCAGGAGTATGCCGCGGTCGGCATCCGCGCCGCGCTGCACCCGACGCTCGACCTCGCGACGGAGCCGCGCTGGGCGCGCCAGGCGGGCACGTTCGGTCAGGACCCTGACTTGGTGACAGAGCTGGGTGTCGCGTATCTCAAGGGCTTCCAAGGGGATTCGCTCGGGCCGGGCAGTGTCGCGTGCACGAGCAAGCACTTCCCGGGAGGCGGACCGCAGAAGGACGGCGAGGACGCGCACTTCCCCTACGGGCGCGAGCAGGTCTACCCCGGTGGGCGATTCGCCGACCACCTCAAGCCGTTCCCGTCGATCATCGAGGCCGGCACGGCGGGGATCATGCCGTACTACGGGATGCCGGTCGACCTCGTCGTCGACGGCGTCGACATCGAGCCGATCGGCTTCGGCTACAACAAGCAGGTCGTCACGGGCCTGCTCCGCGAGAAGCTCGGCTACGACGGCGTCGTCGTCACCGACTGGGAGCTCGTCAACGACAACCACGTCGGCGACCAGGTGCTGCCGGCCCGCGCGTGGGGCGTCGAGCACCTCGACCCGCACGGCCGGATGGAGCTCATCCTCGAGGCCGGGGCCGACCAGTTCGGCGGCGAGGAGTGCGTCGACATCCTCCTCGACCTCGTGGCGCACGGCCGGGTCACCGAGGCGCGCATCGACGAGTCGGCACGCCGCATCCTCGCCGTGAAGTTCCGGCTCGGCCTGTTCGACGACCCCTACGTCGACGAGGACGCCGCCGCAGCGACGGTGGGACGAGGCGACTTCCGCGACGAGGGGTATGCCGCCCAGACCCGTTCGGTGACGGTGCTGCACAACGA
Source organism: Terrabacter sp. 01T434 (assembly GCF_056398545.1). NCBI lineage: Bacteria > Bacillati > Actinomycetota > Actinomycetes > Micrococcales > Intrasporangiaceae > Terrabacter > Terrabacter sp. 01T434. Next base: position 343,780 of record NZ_JBFTPP010000003.1, on the reverse strand, counting down.
GGGTGGTCGCCTCCCGCTCGAGCAGGGCCTGCGCATCTACGCCGAGCGGCTCTCACCCGAGGCGGTCGTCCGGCACGGCAAGCTCGTCGAGCGGCCCGAGGACGCCGACGTGGCGGTCGTGCGACTCACGGCGCCCTTCGACCCGCGCTCTGACCTCTTCCTCGAGTCCTGGTTCCACCAGGGGTCGCTCGACTTCCCGCCCGGTCTCATCGCCCGGCTCGAGCGGATCGCCGCCGTCTGCCCGCTGGTCATCGACGTGGTGCTCGACCGGCCCGCCGTCGTGACACCGCTGCTGCGCTTCGCCTCGGCGGTCGTCGGCAGCTTCGGCAGCAGCGACGACGCCCTGCTCGACGCCCTGACCGGCACCATCGCGCCCGTGGGTCGCCTGCCGTTCGACCTGCCCCGCTCCATGGACCAGGTGCGGGCCCACGGCGAGGACGTGCCGGGCTACGACGACCCGCTCTTCCGCTTCGGCCACGGCCTCACGATCTGAGCGGTCCTGGGGGAGAGCCCGCTCAGCCCGTGTAGCCCTCGACGGTGCGCTCGGAGCGGACCTGGGCGTCGTCCGGGTTGTCGCCGAACTCGCGCTTGGCCCGTCGCTGGCGCAGCAGGTCCCAGCACTGGTCGAGCTCGACCTCGACGCTGCGCAGTCGTGCGTGCTCCTCGTCGACGGTGATCTCGCCTGACTGGAGCGCGCCCCGGAGGCGGTGCTCCTCGTCGATGAGCGAGGTGATGCGGTCCTGGATCGAGGGGTCGTCAGCCATGTCGTCACCTTGGCACGGCGCGACGGCGCCGTCGAGGTCTAGCATGTGGACAGTGACCACATTCGCGCTCGTGCCCGGCGCCGGCGGGGCCGCCTGGTACTGGCACCGCGTCGTGCCGCTCCTCGAGCAGGCCGGCCACGAGGCCCTGGCCATCGACCTTCCCGGCGATGATCCGGCCGCCGGCCTGGGGGAGTATGCCGCCCTCGTCCTCGACGCGGTCGCCGGCCGTGACGACGTGGTGGTCGTCGGGCAGTCGATGGGCGGGTTCACGGCGCCCATCGTCGCCGTGCGTCGCCCTGTCGCCGGACTCGTGCTGCTCAACGCGATGGTGCCGTTGCCGGGGGAGACGGCCGGCGCCTGGTGGGAGGCTGTCGGAGCCGAAGGGGCGCGGGTCGCGGCGGCCCGGGCCGGTGGCTACGACGAAGAGTTCGACCTCGGCACGTACTTCCTCCACGACGTGGACCCGGTCGTCGCCGCAGGTGGGGCGCAGCACGAGCGTCCCGAGGTCGAGCGCGCCTTCGAGACGCCGTGTGACATCGAGGCGTGGCCCGACGTCCCGACTCGCGTCGTCGCTGGTGCCGACGACCGCTTCTTCCCGCTCGAGCTGCAACGTCGCGTGGCCCGCGACCGACTCGGCCTCGAGGTCGACGTCGTGCCCGGTGGTCATCTCGCCGCCCTCTCGCGGCCGGCCGAGGTGGCGGCCTACCTGTTGTCCACGCCCTGAGCGCTCGCGGTCGGCGACGATGGCCCTTCACCAAGCACCCGTGACGAGGCTGTTGACGCATGCCGATATCGGAATATGATGGCTCCATGGCACGTGCAGCGACGACGTCGGACGTCTTCAACGCGGTGGCCGAGCCGCAGCGCCGGGAGATCCTGGTGCTGCTTCGCGGGGGCGAGCGGCCGGTGACCGAGCTGGCGCAAGAGCTGGGGATCACCCAGCCGGGGGCATCCAAGCACCTGCGGGTGCTCCGTGAGGTCGGGCTGGTGCGGGATCGCAAGGCCGGCAAGCAGCGGCTGTACTGCCTCGACGCCCGCGGGCTGCGACCGGTTCACGAGTGGACCGGCGGGTTCGAGCGGTTCTGGAACGAGAGCTTCGACCGGCTGGACGAGTACGTGCAGGACCTCGAGCAGGCACGACAGGAGGAGTGACCGATGGCAGCGACAGGACGCGACACGCATACGCAGTCGGCGACGACCGACCGGGAGATCGTCATCTCACGGCTCATCAGCGCCCCGCGGGAGCTGGTGTTCGAGGCGTTCACCGAGGTGCGGCACCTGTCGCGATGGTGGGGACCGGAAGGGTTCTCGACCACCACGCGGGTGTTCGAGTTCCGGGTCGGCGGGGAGTGGGACTTCGTGATGCACGGACCGGACGGGACGGACTACCAGGAGTGGATCACCTGGACCGAGATCGACCCGCCGAAGCGGATCGCCCTGCTGCACGGTGAGTTTCGCGGCGACCCGAACGCCTTCGAGTCGGTCCTGAGGTTCGAACCAGACGGGGCGGCGACCCGGCTCGAGATGGGGACGGTGTTCCCCACCAGGGAGCTGCGCGACGAGGCGGTCGAGAAGTACCACGCGATCGAGGGCGGCCGGCAGACCCTGAACAACCTCGCTGCCTACGTCAGCGAGATCGTCCGGAAGGGGGCGGAGGGCTGATGGCGGGGAAGGTGTTCTTCAGCGTGTCGATGTCGCTGGACGGTTTCATCGCGCCCGAGTCGGCCGAGGAGCTGATGGGGCGGCAGTGGATGGAGCTGCAGCGGTGGGTCTTCCCGCAGCGGTTCTTCCGGGAGAACCTCAAGCTCGGCGGGGGCGGCGAGGAGGGGCGCGACAACGACATCCTGAGGGAGACGTTCGAGCGCACCGGGGCGAGCGTGATGGGCAAGCGCATGTTCGACGCCGGAGAGCAGGCGTGGCCGGAGGAAGCGCCGTTCCACACGCCGGTCTTCGTCGTGACGCACGAGGAGCGTGACCCGTGGAAGCGTCCGGGGACCACCTTCCACTTCGTCAACGACGGCATCGAGTCCGCGCTCGACCAGGCCCGTGAGGCGGCCGGGGACCGGGACGTCCGCATCGCCGGCGGCGGCGCGACGATCCTGGAGTACGTCAACGCCGGCTTGGTGGACGAGTTCTCGATCGCGCTCTCGCCGGTGCTGTTCGGCTCCGGGATCCGTCTGTTCGAGGGCGTCGACGCGGGCCGCGTAGCCCTGGAGCCGATTCGGGCCGAGCCGACGGAGCGGGTGACCCACCTGACCTACGCAGTCCGGCAACGGTGACTGCCATCGACAAGTCGGTGTCGAGCGACCCCAACCCACTGGCCATCCGCGGCGTCTCAGGAGCAAGGACGGAGACACCGTCCTGAGTCCTCTGGGAGACCGCCATGAAGATCACCTATCCCTGCATCGCCCTGCTGACCTCCGGCGCCGTTCTGGCGGCCCCGGCCGTGGCCGCCGGGTCGGCGCCCGCCTCGCCGGCCACGTCCCCGGTCACCACCGCGGCACAGGCCAGCACCACGGACCCCGTGCTCCACGCCGACCAGCTCGTCCGGGCCTGGGGTCGCGGTGACCGGGCCGGGGCTGCCGCTCTCGCAACCCCCTCGGTCGTCGCAGCTCTCTTCGACTACTCCACCCCCGGAGGCGTGAGCTGGCGACGGATCGAGTGGCAGGGCGCCGCCGGCACCATCTACGTCACGTACCACGACGACGCCCGGGGCGGCACGGTCACGCTCGCCGTCAGCGACGTGCTGCTCAGCCAGGGAGTCGAGCAGGCGGCATACGACGTGCGGTTCTCGCAGGCACGTCCCATCGGGCCGGTGGGCTACGCCGACCAGCTGGTGCGGGCCTGGGGCCGTGGCGATCACGCCGCGGTGCAGCGCTACGCGACGACGATGGTGGCCAGTGCACTCTGGCGCCACGCGGACCCGGGCGGTGGCCACTGGCGGCGGATCTTCGCCCAGGGCGCGGCCGGAACCACGTACGTCACCTACTACGACGATGCGAACGGAGGCACCCTGACGCTCGCCGTCGGCAACGCCGCGGAGCAGGACGGCCAGCTGCACGCCGTCTACGACGCGCGGTTCGGTCGCTGACGCCGACGCGTCGGCACGGAGAACCAACCGGTGCCCGTGCTGCGGCGTCACAATGGCGTGTCACAGCAGACGAGAGCCGTGAGGCTCGATCCTCGGGAGGCCGCGATGCGCGATCCGCGCGCCTCCCACGAGACAGGCGCCCACGAGCCGGACGCCAACGAGACCGACGCCAACGTGAGCGAGCTCTTCGACGCCCACTACGGCAGGCTCGCCGGCTGGACCGCACGCCTCGTCGGTGACACCGAGCTCGGGCACGACTTCGCGACGGAGGCCTTCGCGCGGCTCGTGCGCGACGGCGGCACCGTCCACGAGCCGCGGGCATGGCTCTACACCGTCACGGCCAACCTCGTGAGGGACCACTGGCGCAAGCGCTCCCGGGAGGGAGCCGCCTACGGCCGGCTCGGGGCGCCGTCGGGGAGCATCGACCGAGACTCCGCGACCGTGCTGACCGTCCGCGAGGTCGTCCTGGCGCTGCCCGACGCGTTGCGACTGCCCGTGATCCTGCACTACTACGCCGACCTGCCGGTGGCGGCGGTGGCCGAGCGGCTCGGGAAGTCAGAAGGGGCGATCAAGCGGGACCTGTTCGATGCGCGCCGCCGGATGGCGGCACAGCTGGAGGACGTGCGATGAGTGACGAGCCGCGGGGCGGCACCCCCCGAGACCCGGCGGGCACCCCCGCCGACCCGCACGCTGCCCTCGTGCGCGACTTCTTCGCCCGGGAGCGCACCGCCGCCCCGACCCTCGACGCCGACCCGGCGCGGTGGCGAGAGATCGTCGAGGTCTCGGCTCGGTCGCGGCGCCCGTGGCTGCGGTATGCCGCCGGCGCCGCCGCCGCGGCCGTGGTGCTCGGGGCGGTCGGTGTGGCGACGTTGGGGCGGGGTGGCACAACGCCGGTGCCGGCCGGACCCGTCCTGTCGTCATCGGTCGTCGGGTCGCCCCCGCCGTCGCCTCGCCCGACCAGCTCCAGCCTGCCGACGCCGACCCCCTCGACGTCGACGCCGGTGTCACCGTCGCTGTCACCATCGCTGCCGCCGTCGGGGGCACCCGTGCCGGCATCGTTCGCCGTGCGCTCGCTCACCACCGGTGCGCCCGGCCACCTCTTCGCGCTCGGGACCGTCGCCTGCCCGGGCGGTCAGTGTCCTGCCCTGGCCGGATCGAGCGACAACGGCGCCAGCTGGAACCTCCTGCACACCTTCCCCGCCTCGACCGCCGCCCCGGGGTCGACCACCGGTCGCCTCGGCGGTGCGGGAACGCTGACCCAGGTGCGGTTCGCCAGCGCATCGGTCGGGTGGGCCTTCGGCGGTGCCGCGATGCGCACCACCGACGGCGGTGCCACCTGGCAGGACTACCCGCACCCCGGTGGCGAGGTCATCGGCCTCGAGACCGACGGCACCGACGTCGTGCTGACGACGGCGCCGGGGTGCACGGACGGAACGTGCCACGGCGCCATCAGCGTCGTCCGGGCCCCTGTCACCGCCGCTTCGGCGACCGACGTCGCAGGCACGATCGACGGCGGCTCCGGCGTGCAGGATGCCCCGATCTCCTGGCAGGGCGGGCAGGCCTTCGTCTCGCCGGTCGTCGTGCCCGTCGCCGGGCGACCGGCCCCGACGCCTGTCGTCGTCGCGCCCGACGGCCTCCACCGCGCCGCACCCACCTCGTGCGGCACCGGGCAGACGGTCCGGCTGGTCACCGCAGCAGCCGGGACGACCCTCTTCACCGTGTGCCCTTCCGGCGGTGCCGCAGGACAGATCGGGTATGCCGTCCAGTCGAGCAGCGACGCCGGCGCCAGCTGGCGTCGGGTCCTGGGAGAGCCACTCCTGCTCGTCAATGCGGGCACGGCCTCCTTCGCGGCCGCCGACGCGCGGACCCTTCTCGCCGTCTCCGGCGGGAGCCCAGACGTCCACGGCTCGATGAGCCTCAGCAGGGACGGAGGCGCCACCTGGCGCCAGCCGAGGTCGGCCCCGCCGCTGCCCGACCACGGGTGGGCGTGGGTCGGCGCCCCGGGCGGCGCGACGTTCTACGCCCTTTCCGGCGACGGATCAGGCGCCTACTGGAAGAGCATCGACCGAGGCGAGACCTGGTCCCAGGTGGTCGTAGCGGGTCACTGAACCTCGAAAGCCGTTGCCCTGCATCACGGCTCGGGCCATGATGCCTTCTCATGAAGGCAAGCCCGTGGCCCATCCGTCATGGGTCGCTCACGTTTCGCGAGGCCGGTCCTGCCGACATCGAGACTCTTCTGACCTTCCGCAATGAGCCTGGCGTCAACCGTTTCATGGTCCGCAATCACGTCGACCCCGTCATGTTCCGTCAAGAATGGCTCGAGGTTCCGGCCAGCGACACCGACTACTCGTGCATCGCTGACGAGGACGGGCAGGTCGTGGCCATGGGCTTCCTCGACGTCGTCGACGGCTACGGCCAGCCCGGTATGCCGAAGCGCACCGAAGGGGTCATCGGATACATCGTCGATCCTGCCGCCTCCGGCAGAGGGGTCGGGACTGCCCTGGCCCGAGCGCTCTTGGTTGCCGCGTTCGACGGGCTCGGCCTGCGGCGAGTCACGGCAGCCTGCAACGCCGACAACCGTGCCTCGGTCAGGGTCCTCGAGCGGGCCGGCATGCGCCGTGAGCAGCACGCCGTGGAGGCCCTCTGGCACGCCGAGCTCGGGTGGGTCGACGAGTACCAGTACGCAGTCCTGGCACGCGAATGGCGTGGCCAGAAGATCCACTGCTGACACCTCGCGCGTGTGTGAGATTCTCGGACTCGCCGATCGAGTGAAGACGGAGGAACGGGGTGCATGATGGTCGGATGCCCACGTCGAGATGGAGCGTTCGCCGGTTCGTGGCCCTCGACATGCACGGAGCTGCCGGCACTCTGAGAAGGCGCCGGCTCATTCTGGCGGAGTTCGTCGTAGGGACCGCGTGCCTGATCCTGCTCGGGATCGTCTTGGCCGCGCACGGCGGCGGATGGTGGGGCGTGTGGCTGATCGGGTGCGGTCTCGGCTACGGAGCCCTTGCCGCGCAGACGGTCACGCTCTATCCCTCGACCAGGCTGGCCGCGGAGCTCGAGGGGGCGGACATCGCCGCGGAGATCCGCCGGTACAGCGTGGCCCAGCTCCTGCTCCTCGTCCCGGGACTCATCGCGGCGGTCGCCGTGGCGCAGGCTCGGCGCGGATGGCGCGACCGCGGCGACGCCGTCACGACGGTGAAGGGCACCGGGGCGCACTCCGACCCACGCTGACGCCAGGCGACCGGTGAGACAGGATCGAGCCGTGACAGGTAACCTCTGCCGTATCCGGACCCTCCGCTGAGTGACGGGCGCATCGCCCTCAGGAGGTGGCGGGAGGCCGACGTCGACTGCATCCGGCTCGCCGGGGCCGACGCCAGCATCTCGAGAGGCACGACCGTCCCGGCCGCCTTCACGCCCGCTGAGGGGCTGGCCTTCATCCATCGGCAGTGGACTCGAGGCGAGAGCCGCGAGGGTGTGTCGCAAGCCGTCGTGGAGGTCGACGGCGACCGTGCCATCGGGCTGGTCTGGGTGGCCGTGCGGCCACAACCGCACGTGGGCGGACTTGGGGTACTGGATCGTCCCTGAGGCCCGCGGACGCGGGGCTGGAACGGCTGCAGTTCGCCTCGTCGCCCCCTGGGCGCTCGAGGCGTTGGACCTCCGGCGTCTGGAGGCCTGGGTGGAGCCCGACAACGAGGCGTCCCAGCACGTCCTCCGCAGCGCCGGCTTCCAGCAGGAGGGGCGTCTCCGGAACTTCCTCACCCTCGACGGCGGATCGTCGGACGCGCTGGTGTTCTCAGTCATCTCCTCGTGAGTTGCTCCGGCGGCGCACCCCGAGGGTCGTCTCCCGCGCTTCGAGCGTCCACGCGACCTCGACGTCCTCGGCGGGGCCGTCGTCGCCGTCGATCCGGCGTGACAGCAGCTCGAGGGCGGCCCGGGCCAGGCCGGTGAGGTCGGGAGAGATCGTCGTGAGGGTCGGGTTGGCGTAGCGGGTCTCGGCGATGTCGTCGAACCCGACGATGGCGACCTCCTCCGGCACCCGCACGCCGGCCTCGACGCAGGCGCGCAGCGCCCCGATGGCCATGAGGTCGTTGAAGCAGAAGACGGCGTCGGGCGGCTCGGGCAGGTCGAGCAGCTGCTGCATCGCGGTGTGGCCGTCGGCGCGCTCGAAGTGCGGGACCCCGATGACGAGGTCGGTGTCGTAGGGCAGGCCGGCCCCCTTGAGGGCCTGGCGGTAGCCACGCAACCGCGCCGAGGCCGTGCCTTTGACGGACTCGCGGCCCACGGCGGCGATGCGTCGACGCCCTTGTGCGACAAGGTGTTCCGTCGCGGCGCGGGCAGCAGCGACCGAGTTGACGGCGATGTGGTCGAAGCCGGTCGGAACCGGGCGCTCACCGAGGAGCACCATGGGCAGGCTGTCTGCACGTCTGCTGATCTCGTCGGCGGACAGGGCGAGCGGCGAGAAGATGACGCCGTCGATGACGTGCGAGCGCATGCCTTCGAGGACGACCCGCTCGGCGTCGGCGTCGCCGCCGGTCACGTCGAGCAGGACGATGAAGCCGAGAGCGGCCGCCTCCTCGGTGATCCGGGCCGCGAGCTCGGCGAAGTAGGGGGAGTCCATCGCCGGCACGGCCAGGGCGAGAAAGCCGGCCCGTCCGTGCTTGAGGCTGCGGGCGGAGAGGTTCGGTCGGTAGTGGAGCTCGGCCATCGCGGCCTCGACACGTTCGCGCGTGCTCGCCTTGACGTGGGGATGGTGGTTGAGGACGTTGGAGGCCGTCTTGACCGACACTCCTGCCCGTTCTGCCACGTCCCTGAGCCGCGCCGCCAACCGTGCCTCCGTCCGTTCCCGCTCCTCGACCGCCTCGTCCGAGCAACAGGCTAGCGCCCGGCGGCGCCGCCCGTTCTGACCGCGGGCAGGCTCTGGACAGTTTTCGGTAACCGTTGCAATCCACGTCGAGCCGCACGACATCCGCGTCTGGTGCGTCGGCAACGAGATGGACGGCCCCTGGCAGATGGGCTACAAGACCGCCGAGGAGTATGCCCGGGTCGCCGAGGAGACCGCCCGCGCCATGCGCCGCGTCGACGACACGCTCGAGCTCGTCGCGTGCGGGTCGTCCAACCGCGGCATGCCGACCTTCGGCACGTGGGAGCGCGTCGTCCTCGAGCGCTGCTTCGACCTCGTCGACCACATCTCGGCGCACGCCTACTACGAGCCCGTCGACGGCGACGCCGACTCCTTCCTCGCGAGCGGCGAGGACATGCACCGCTTCATCGAGTCCGTCGTGGCGACGGCCGACCACGTCGCCGCCGTCAGGGGGGCGACAAGCGGATCATGGTCTCCTTCGACGAGTGGAACGTGTGGTTCCAGGACCGCGTCCACGCCGAGAGCTCGCTCGAGATCCGTGAGGCCCCCGAGCTCATCGAGGACGTCTCCGACGTGACCGACGCCGTCGTCGTGGGCAGCCTTCTCATCACCCTCCTGCAGCACACGGACCGTGTCTCGATGGCGTGCCAGGCGCAGCTCGTCAACGTCATCGCGCCCATCGTCACCCGCCCCGGAGGCGCGTCGTGGAAGCAGACGATCTTCCACCCCTTCGCGCTGACGGCGAAGTATGCCGGTGGCACCGTGCTGCGCCCTGCCGTCGCCTGCGACACGGTGGAGACCACGGCCTTCGGGCCCGTCGACCAGGTCGTCGTCACCGCGACGCACGACCCCGAGACCGGTGACCTCGCCGTCTTCGTCGTCAACCCACGACCGCACGGCATACACCCTCGTCGAGCACCTCCAGCTGCACGACGACGACACCTCGACGACCAACACCAAGGCACAGCCCGACCGAGTCGTCCCGCGTCCGGGGGACGCGACGGTCGACGGCACCACCCTCACGGCAACCCTGCCGCCCATCTCGTGGCACTGCATCCGCCTCACCGAAGGGCTCTGAGGGCGTCAGGTCACGTCTGGGCGGAGGCGAGCACCTTCCCCGTGCCGGTGCGCACCTCGAGGGTCTGGATCTCGTTGGGGCTCAACGCCGTTGCCCCGGTGACGCGGGAGTATCCGGCTGCCGTCGCGCGCCAGGAGGCGGCGGTCGTGGCCTTGCCCTTCGCGTCGATGACCCAGAGGGCGAGCTCGCCGTTGGTCGGCATGTCCTCGCAGTCGATGTCGAGCTGGGTGCCCCAGCCGCGCTTCACGAGCGCGACGTCGATCCGGACCGAGCTGCCGGGGACCGCCGCCACCGCCACGTGCGCCGCTGCCGGGGTTGCCGGGGTTGCCGACGCCGCCGGCGCCGGCGTGGTCGTCGCGACGAGCGACGGGCCGAGCCACGCGCCCCCGGCGAAGAAGATCACCGCTGCCGCAGCCGCAAGGGCCGTGAGCCAGGCTCGCCGGAGGCGACGACGTCGCGCGACCTCGCCGAGCAGCGTCGTGACGCGCGCGTCGCCCTGCTCGGTCGAGAGGGCTTCCGGCGCGGCGGCGTGACCATCGGCCAGGTGCGGACCGCCCTCCGGTCCGGCCAGGTCGAGCAGACGGGGCAGCCCGGAGACCTGGCCGAGCTCCGCCTGGCACGGTCCGCACGTGCGCAGGTGCTCGCTGTAGGTGCGGTGGTCCTCGTCTGACAGGCCACCGAGGACGTACGCGCCGAGCAGGACGTGCACGTCGTCCGATCCGGGGTTCATCGGTTCACTCCCATCTCGTCGAGGATGACGCGCAGGTTGCGCACGGCGTAGTAGGCGCGAGACTTCACGGTGCCCTGCGGCACCCCGACCCGCTCCGAGGTCTCGGCGACGCTGAGCCGTTCGTAGTAGAGGTAGCGCACGATCTCACGGTGGTTGGCCTGCAGCCGGCCCAGGGCCTCCTCGACGAGCACCTGGTCCAGCGCCCGGTCGAGCGCGGAGTCCTGCTGGGCGACGTCGACGAGCTGGGCCTGCTGCGGACGGCGACCGGCCGCGCGGTACTGGTCGACGATGAGGTGGCGGGCGGTCGTGATGAGGTAGGCGCGCAGGTTCTCGGCCTCGGGCGCCTGCTTCCAGACGCGCAGGATGACCTCCTGGACGATGTCGTCGACGCGGTTGGCATCGCTCGTCGCGCGCCACACGACGCGCCGCAGCATCGGCCCGTGCTCGCGGTAGATCTCCGCGACCGCATCGTCGTCGAGCGGCATGCCGCCGCCACCTCCTCACTCGTGCTCCCAGAACCGGAGACGCCTGCGAGCCGACTCCGGTTCAGCGGTCAGCTCCCTGCACCGTCTCACGACGTCGCCGGGTCCGTATGCCGTCTGCACGGGTCCCGCCTACCGTGGGGGCCATGTGCCCTGCCGCCATGCCTAACCCGGCCCAGCACCCCGTCACGGGAGGCCTCTTCCTGTCACCGGTCCCCGCCGGCACCGGATGGCCCGGTGACCCGGCCTCGGCCGAGACGCCCGTGGCGGCCACCCCCGCGCAGGTGCGCCGGCTCGCGAAGGCGGCGGACGGCATACGCGAGCTCGATGCCCGTGTCAGCGTCTGCCGCGCGTGCCCGCGGCTCGTGGAGTGGCGTGAGTCGGTCGCGACCCGGGGACGCCGCGCGGCGTTCGCCGACCAGCCCTACTGGGGACGTCCGGGGCCGTCGTTCGGCGACCCCGATGCGGAGGTGCTCATCGTCGGTCTGGCGCCGGCAGCCAACGGCACCAACCGAACCGGGCGCATGTTCACCGGCGACCGCTCCGGCGACTGGTTGTATGCCGCCCTCCACCGCGGGGGGTATGCCAGCCAGCCGACGTCGGTCGCGTCGGGTGACGGCCTCGCGCTGACGGGACTGCGCATCGTCGCGACCGTCCGGTGCGCGCCACCGGCCAACAAGCCGACGACCGAGGAGAAGGAGGCGTGCGCGCCGTGGCTCGACCGAGACCTCGAGCTGTCGGAGCCGCGCCTGCGCTCGATGCTCGCGCTCGGTTCGATCGCGTGGGATGCGGCGCTGGGAGCAGCTCGCCGTCGCGGGTGGCTCGTGCCACGGCCCAAGCCGAGGTTCGGCCACGGTGCCGAGGCCGTGCTCAGGACGGCGGCCGGCCACCCGGTGCGGCTCGTCGGCAGCTACCACGTCAGCCAGCAGAACACCTTCACGGGCAAGCTCACCGAGGCGATGCTCGACGAGGTCATCGCGCGCCTCTGAGCGGCCGTGGCAGGATCACCGCTCGTGACAGAAACGACGCACTCCGTTCGGTCCTCGGCGAGGCCGACGCGGCCCTCGACCAGCGACTGTCCGACGAGCTCGACGCCGTCAACGCCGCAGCGACTGCGGGCACGCCCGCGGCGCGTGAGCTGACCGTCCGTCTCGTCGACGAGTCCGGCGAGCTGGCGGCGGGGGTCAGCGGGTGGACGTGGGGCGTCGCCGCCGGCATCGGCATGACATGGGTCCGGGAGGACGCCCGGGGGACGGGACTGGGGGAGCGGCTGCTCGCCGACTTCGAGGGGGAGGCCCGGGCTCGAGGCTGCACCCACGTCTTCGTCACCTCGTTCACCTTCCAGGCGCCGGGCTTCTACGAGAAGCAGGGCTATCGCGAGATCTTCCGCTGGGACGGTGTCCCGACGCCGGACGCCGCGGACGTGCACTTCCGCAAGGAGCTGTAACCGTAGCGGTTGAGTAGGGACGCTGATGCGGGACCGGTCACGGTGGGCAAGGGTGGCGCCGTGGCACCACGCAGCGTTCGGCCGTACCTCCTTGCCCTTGGCGTCCTCTGGCTCCTTCCGGCACTCCTCGTGCTCGTGCTGCACCTGGCGCTCCCGGACCACAACGCCGCCGGCGGGTGCAGCGGCATCGGTTTCGGCTGCTCCCTGTCGCCCTCGGAGGCGGTGGTGCTCCTCGGCCTCATGGCGGCCGGTCCGCTGATCCTCCTGGGGCTGGTCGTGTGCGTCGTCATCTCGGTCGTGCGCGCCCGGCGTGACCCGCGCGCGGCAGCGAGCGAGGCGCCTGGGATGACGGACAGCACCGAAGCCGACGCATCCGAGGGCTGACTCCGGCGGAGCCCGCTGTCAGACGAGAACCAACGGGTCGTACCCGAGGACGGCGAACATTCCCGCAGCTGCGACGACCCCGGTGACCACGGCGATCGGGAAGGCCCCCAGCACGGGCGGCCACGCGGCGGCCCGGGTCCGCAACGCCAGTCGCGACAGCACCACCGCGCCGACGACGTTGATGCCGATGCCGACTGCCAGCGCGAGCTCGTAGCGGCCGACGACGGGGTCGTCGACGGATCCGACACCGAGCACGCGGGTGAAACCGTAGACGAGGGCATGCACGGCGAGCAGCGCGAACGCCAGCCCGGCCAGGAAGACCGTCGTCAGGACGCCGATGGCCAGCTACCGCGACCTCTGCGCGCGGTCAGAGGCCGATGTCGTAGCCGAGGAGCTCGGGGCAGGGGGCGAACGAGCTGTGGCTGCGTTCCCCCGTCGGGCGCCACCCCCGCTTCTCGTAGAAGCGGCGGCCGCGGCCGTTGGCGGTGAAGACGCGGAGCCGGGCCCGCCCGACGTCCCGCTGACGCAGGTGGTCGAGGACGGCGTCGTGGGCAAGCGTCGCCAGGCCCGTGCCCCAGTGCTCGACGGCAATGCCGAAGTGCAGGAACTCGTCGTCCCGCGTGGCGGCGAAGCCCGCGACGGCTCCGTCACGCAGGACGACGAAGCAGTCGGTCCTTGGCAGGTCGATCTCGCGCAGCCAGCGTTGGGCGATGGCATCCCGCGGGAACGGGTGCTGGTCCTGCGGGAAGACCGCGGCCAACCCGAGGACCGCCCCCGGCTCCTGGACCTCGACGACCGCCTCCACGTCCGCCGTGGTCATCGCCCTGAGAAGACTCGGATCGACCCCTGTCACGTGGGGAGTATGACCCAGGCGTGGTCAGGTCGGGGTGAAGTCGACGAGGTGCAGGTGCAGGGGGCCGCCGGTGGGGGCGGGATAGCGCCGGCCGAGACGGGGTCGTGGCCTGCGACGGTCTGACGCTTCAGTTTGGTCGGGGTCGTCGGCCTGGTTGAGGCGTGGTGGTCGGGGTGGGCCGATGTGCAGGCCGGTGTGGGTGGTGAACACCAACCCGTCGGGGCGGGTGGGGTCGCCGGTGATGGTGAACTCGCCGCGGTGGTGACCGTCGTGGTGGAAGGTGCACAGCGCCAGCAGGTTGGTGTCGTCGGTGGGTCCACCGTCTCGCCAGTGGATCCGGTGGTGGATCTCGAGGTGTCGGGTGGAGCCGCAGCCGGGGAAGCGGCAGCCCCGGTCCCGGTCGAGGATGAGGACGCGGGTGCGGTGCGGGACGACGCGTTGGGTGCGGCCGACGTTGATCGGGTGTCCGTCGGTCTCCCACACGGGGGTGAGGGTCCCGTCGCAGGTGAGCTGGTTGGCGATGTGCTGGGGGAGGCGGGGTCGACCGGTCAGCCAGCCGCCGTCGGTGTCGAGGTGGACCTGCACTCGGTAGCGCGCTCTGCGCGCAGCACCACCCGAGTCGCTCGAGCCTGCTGCGTCGAGGGATCGGGTGGCCATCAGGTGAAGGGCGTCAGCCCAGGTGACGCGCGGGCGGCCACCGTCGGTGACGCACCGGATCGGGTCGATGACGTCACCGTCCATTGCCCGCTTCTGCTCGTCACTCACGCCGTCACCGTCAGGGCTGAGGGTGTGGAAGAGATGGTCCTTCGCCTCGGCGAGGGCTGCCTCGACGAGGGCGCCGACCTCGGCCGGCGCGTCATAGTGCAACCGGAACCTTCCGTCGGCGTCGACGCCCATGCTCAGGTGGGCCGGTGGGGCCGGCTCCGGTTGCTGGTCGTCGACGTCGCTGTCCTGCCCGTCAGGAACGAGCTCACCGGGTCGGACACCGTCCTCGTCGTCGACGCTGTCGGGTTGGAGGGTGAAGTCATAGCAGCTGACCGAGCGCTGTAGCTGCGTCACGGTCGCGTGCTGGGCGAACTCGGCGACGGTCGCATCGAATTCGGCCGGAGTGTGCCGGGCGACGACCGCGGCCTGGTCCAGGCTGATCCGGCCCTCCCGCAGCGCTGCAGCAGTGGCGGGAAGCTCTCCGGCACGACGGCCCACCAGGATCATCGCGGCAGCCTGACCCCGTGACAGTCCGGCGCGGAGCATCAGCCAGTGCTCTGGTGAACGCAGCCCCGCCGCCTGCCACGACCCGTCAGCGAGGACGGTGGCGACGAAGTCCACGAGCCGGGCGTGCGCATCGTGCAGATCGGCGGCTAGGGACGCGACGTGGTCCCAGTCCTGCTCGATCCGCTCCGCGCTCTGGCTCATACCCCAATAGTACAGGTGTTCGACTAGTCAGATCAAGAGATATCCCCACGGAATCACTTGCAGCACAATGTTTTTCGCCAACTCCCGGCCCTCAACGATACGCGCGGGCCTGCAGCTCGAACAGCTCGGCGTACGCCCCTCCCGCGGTCATCAGCTCGTCGTGCGTGCCGTCCTCCGCGACTCGCCCGTCGACGAGGTGGATGACGCGGTCGGCCGCCCGTACCGTCGACATGCGATGGCTGACGATCACCGTGATCCCACCGGTGCGGGCGCTGACGTCCCGCGCCCGATCGACGTAGCCGCCGAGGATCACGTCCTCGGCCTGGGCATCGAGAGCCGACGATGGCTCGTCGAGCAGCATCAGCAGTGGGGCGTCACGGAGCATCCCTCGGGCGATCGCGAGCCGCTGCCACTGGCCGCCGGAGAGCTCGGTGCCGCCGGCGAACTGTCTGCCCAGCTGGGTGTCGACGCGACGCGGGAGCCCGTCCACCAACCTGGTCGCGTCCGCCCGCTCGAGGGCAGCCGCCACCCGGTCGGGGCTCGCGTGGGCGAGGTCGCCCATCGACACGGCCTCGTGCAGCAGGACGTGCGGGGTGGCGTGGTCCTGGAAGACGGCACCGAGCCGCGCGTGCCAGGCGGCGTGCGGGATGTCGCCAAGCGGCTGACCATCGACGAGGATCGCGCCCGTCGTCGGGTCGTGCAGGCGCGCGAGCAGCGAGACCAGGGTGGACTCGCCAGCCCCGTTCTCCCCTACGAGCGCCACGGTCGTGCCGCGCTCGAGCACGAGGTCGATCCCCGAGAGGCTCGGCTCCGTCGCTCCCGGATAGGTGAACGACACGTCCCGCAGCTCGATGCCCTGCCCGAGTCGGGCGGGCACTGAGCCGCACGGCGTGACGAACCCAGCGGCATACTGCTCCACCTCGTCGAGACGCGCGATGTGCTGGGACGTCTGCACGGCATACGCGACGAGGCCCTGCAGCATGCCGACCATGCTCTCGACCTGTGGCACGAGGAGGACGAGCACGACGAGCGATCCGACGCCGACCGACCCGGCCCGCACCAGCGTGAAGACCCCGAGCAGGCTGACCGCGAGCACCGCGATCCACATGAGTCGAGCGAGCACTGCGAGCGTACGCGTGCGGCGGGCCGCCCCTGCCACGGCCGCGAGCCGCTGGTCGAGGGCAGCGTCCTGGGCTTCGAGGAGGGCCGCCGGCGCACCGCTGCACCGCACCTCGATCCCGGTGCCGGGGTCACGTGCGATGTCGAGGAGGCGATCGGCGACCCGGATCGTCTGGGCGTTGTCACGCTCTGCGTCCATGCGCGCCCGGAAGACGCGACCCGACGCCCAGGCGGGGAAGAGAGCAGCCGGGATGAGCAGGGTCAGCCACCAGGCGATAGACGCCAGAACGCCCGCCAGGGTGACGGTCCCGATGATCGCCGAGACGTCGGTCGACAGGCGGAGCCCGGCGTTGCCGAGCTGCCTGGCGTGGCGCCGGACCAGGGCCACCCGGTCGGCCATCTCCGGCATCTCGTGGTGGGCGATGGTGGGTATGCCGGCGATGACGCGCAGCACGTGGTGGTGGGCATAGCGTTCCCCGAGGTCCTCGACGAAGAACCACACGAGCGGCCACGACACCGACTGCAGGACCGCGACGACGATCCCCGCACCCACGAGCCAGAGGCCGCTGGCCACGCGATCGGCATCGCCCGCTCCGAGGCCGTCGACGACACGGCCCACTCCGAGCGTCGCGAGCGGGGCGAGCACGGCCGCCGCAACCGAGATGGCGAGCCCGACGGCCGCGAGCCAGGGTGCGGCGGCCAGCCCGAGCACGAGCTAGAGGCGCACCCGACGGAGCAGCGTGCTCATAAGCCCTCCGCGGCGAGCAGTCGTGACGACTGGAGGGTGAAGAGTCGCGCGTACGTGGCGCCCGCGCCCATCAGCTCGTCGTGCGAGCCGTCCTCCGTGATGCGCCCGTCCTCGAGCACGACGATCCGGGGGATGGGCCGCAACACCGAGAAGCGGTGCGACACCACGAGCGACGTGATGCCGGAGGTCAGGGCGAGCTGCCGCTCGACGAGGTGGGCCTCGGACCGCGCGTCCAGCGCGGCTGCCGGCTCGTCGAGCACCATCATCCCTGCGCCCCGGGCGACGCCGAACGTCGCTCGTGCCAGCGCGATCCGCTGCCACTGCCCGCCGCTGACGTCCTGCCCGCCGGGGTAGGTGGCGTCGAGCACGGTGTCCCAGCCGGAGGTGAGGTCGGCGATGACGTCGGTGGCACCGGAGCGGTTGCCGGTCGACTCGAGGTCGATGGCGTCGGCCGCGGTCCACCGACGGCCGGCCCCGAGGGTCACGTTGTCGCGAGCGGTGAGCGGGTAGCGGCAGAACTCCTGCGTCAGCACGGCGACCCGCCGCTGCCACTGCACCACCTCGGCGTCGGTCATCGATGCGAGGTCGACACCGTCGACGAGCACGCGACCCAGGTCGGGGCGAGTGGTCCCGGTGACGAGCCGGATGAGCGTCGACTTGCCGGCACCGTTGACCCCGACGAGGCCGACGTTCTCGCCTGCTTCGATGCGCAGCGAGAGGCCGTCCAGCACGGGGACGTCTCGGCCGGCATACGTGAAGGTGACGTCGTGGAGCTCGACCATGGGCGGGCGCCCGCGCCGTGTGCTGGGTGCGCCAACGACTGCCCGAGAGGGTGGTTGGGGCAGCGGCCGGCCGTAGAGGCGCTCCGTCTCCACGAGGTCGGACAGCACGGCTGCGCCGCGGACGAAGAGCGGAAGGCCGCCGATCTCGACCTGGGCGAGGAGCAGCACGAGCGGAATCGCGGTTGCGACGGCGCCGACAGCGACCTCGTCGCCCAGAGCGCCGTCGACGACGTGGACGACCACGCCGACGGCGATCGCGGCGCGGGCTCCGTCGAGCAGCAGGGTCCAGGCGGAGTTGTGGATGCGCTTGCGCCAGAAGGGCTTCCACGACAGTTCCATCCGGTGCCAGTAGCGGCGACCGAGCCAGTCGGCCAGGCCGAAGACCCGGACCTCCTTCGGCGCAAGTCCGGTGGCGAAGCCGAAGGCGTACTCCGCGTGCCGCTGGTCCTCGGTGGCCCCGACCCACTGGTCGAGCTCACGACGCATGAGCACCGCGCGCACGACCGCCACGGCCACGGCTGCAGCGAGGAGCAGCAGGGCGCTCGGCCATCCGACGACGGCGCCGACCGAGACCGTCGCCCCAACGAGGGCCAGCACGCCCGTGACGGCGATGCCGCCCTGCATGAGGCCCTGGTTGATCTCCCAGAGGCGCGAACGGACCCGCTGCGCGCGATCGAGGAAGTCGGGGTCCTCGAGGTGCTCGATCCCCACGGGTGCGACGAAGAGGCAGGCGAGACGTCCGAGCACGTCCTTCTCCGTGCGCAGGCTGAGGTCCTGGAAGACCGGCTCCTGCGCACCCGAGATGACGACCTGTGCCGCCAGCACCGCGACGAGGGCGCCGAACTCGAGACCGATGGTGCCGAGCGGACCACCGGCCGCCGCTGCCGGGAGGGCGTCGACGAGACCCCCGACGAGCCAGGGCACACCGATGGCGACGCCCGCGACGAAGAGCGCGTTGACGACGACGAGCACCACCCCGAGCGGATGCACGCGGAACTGGTGGCGGATGAGTCCGAGCACGGGTTCCCCTGTCGTCGTGGACGCTGACCCACCTCCGGTCTACCCGACCGCGGCAGGACGCGCATCCGGATATCGCATCGGTTAGCGTGGATCGCATGACGGGCCAGCCGTACTGGGAGAGCCCAGTGGAGAAGCAGATCCGCGAGGCGCAGGAGCGCGGGGACTTCGACAACCTGCCTGGTGCCGGCAAGCCCCTCGACCTCAGCGACTCCGGCGACCCTGACTGGTGGGTCAAGCGCTTCGCTGCGCGCGAGAACCTCGACCTCGGCGGTGCGCTCCCTGGAGCGCTCGCGCTCCGCAAGGAGGCGTCGGGCTACCCCGAGTCCCTCGCCGACGTCCGCACCGAGGCGCAGGTGCGCGAGATCATCGAGGACTACAACAAGCGCGTCCTCGCCGACCGGCTGCGCCCGGCCGTCGGCAACCTGCCGCCACTCATCGCCAAGACCCTCGACGTCGACGAGATGGTCGAGCGTTGGCGACCGCTGCGCGCCGAGCTCGAGGAGGAGCAGCGCCGGGCGCGGGAGGAGCGAGCCGCCGCTCGCGCCGCCGAGCTCGACACGCAGGGCCCGTGGTGGCGCCGGCTGTTCGGCCGGAGCTGACGGCGGTTCACCGCTGCTCGCGGTCCTCGTCGGCGACGAACTGCACCAGGTCGGCCACCGAGGCGACGATGCGGCTCGGCCGGTAGGGGAAGTGCTCGACCTGATCGCGGCTTGTCGAGCCGGTCAGCACGAGGACGGTGCGCAGGCCGGCCTCGAGTCCGCTGATGATGTCGGTGTCCATGCGGTCGCCGACCATGATCGTCGTCTCGGAGTGCGCGTCGAGCCGGTTGAGGGCGCTGCGCATCATGAGCGGGTTCGGCTTGCCGATGTAGTAGGGCTGCCGGCCGGTCGCCGTCGAGATCAGGGCCGCGACCGAGCCGGTGGCCGGCAGCGTGCCTGCAGGGCTGGGGCCGCTCGGGTCGGGGTTCGTCGCGATGAATCGGGCACCCCTCTCGATCAGGCGGATCGCGCGGGTGATCGCCTCGAACGAGTAGGTGCGGGTCTCACCGAGCACGACGTAGTCGGGGTCGCGGTCGGTCATGACGTAGCCGACGTCGTGCATCGCCGTCGTCAGGCCGGCCTCGCCGACGACGTAGGCCGAGCCCCCGGGCCGCTGTTCGGCGAGGAACTGCGCCGTCGCGAGCGCGGAGGTCCAGATCGCCTTCTCCGGCACGTCGATGCCGCTCATGAGCAGGCGGGCCCGCAGGTCGCGCGGCGTGAAGATCGAGTTGTTCGTCAGGACGAGGAAGGACCTGCCGGACTGCTCCAGCGCCGTGATGAACTCGGCGGCGCCCGGGATCGCGTCCTCCTCGTGGACGAGGACGCCGTCCATGTCGGTGAGCCAGGTCTCGACGGGCCGGTGATCGGTCATGGACCCATTGTGGTGGGCCGGGCTACTTTCGGTGGATGGGACTCGTCCAGATCGCCCAGCACGCCGACGACCTCGGCCGGGCCACCGCCTTCTACCGCGACCTCCTCGGCGCGGAGCCGCTCGCGACCTACGACCCGCCGGGTCTCGTCTTCTTCGACCTCGACGGCGTGCGACTGCTCCTCGACGCCGGCGCACCGAGCGCCCTGCACTACCTGCAGGTCGACGACCTCGAGGCCACGGTGGCCCGGCTGCGCACGGCCGGGGTCGAGGTGCGCAGCGAGCCGCACCTCATCTTCGGTCACGACGACGACACGCTCGGCCCGGCGGGCACCGACGAGTGGATGGCCTTCGTCGTCGACTCCGAGGGCAACCTCGTCGGCCTCGTCGAGCAGCGCCCGCGCGCCTGATCGCCGAGACCGTCCGGCGACCTGTCGATTTCGCGGGACCGCGTTCGTGTAGAGGGTGGAGGTGCACGGAGGGTGCACCCGGGACCGGCCGGCAGCGCCGGCAGGAGGAGATCACCGTGAAGACCTATCTCATCAGCCTCTTCTCGCCCGACGGGCCGCCGCCCGAGGACCTCGACCTCACGCGGGTCATGGCCGACCTCGAGGTCGTCAACGCCGACATCCGCGCCGCCCGCGGCTGGGTGTTCGCCGGTGGGCTCGCCGACCAGGGCAGCGCGACGACGATCCGCACGTCCGGCGGGGTCACCGACGCCGTGCTCACCGACGGACCGTTCGTCGAGGCGAAGGAGCACCTCGGGGGCCTGTCCATCGTGCGCTCGGGCGACTACGACGTCGTCCTCGGCTGGGCCGAGCGCATCGCCAAGGCGACCGGCCTGCCGGTCGAGGTGCGCCCGTTCCAGGGCGAGGACGAGCCCGGTCAGTCGCCGACCGACCGCTGACTGCACCCTGCGCCATGGCTGTCACGAGTGCGGACATCGCCCGGGTCTTCCGTGCCGAGCACGGGCGGGCGGTGTCCGTGCTCATCCGGGCCCTCGGGGACATCGACCTCGCCGAGGACGCGGTGCAGGACGCGTTCACCGTGGCCGTCGAGCGGTGGCCCCGCGAGGGTATGCCGCCCGGCCCGGCCGGCTGGATCATCACGACCGCACGCCGCCGCGCCATCGACCGCCTCCGGCGCGAGTCCACCCGGGAGGCGCGCCAGGCCGAGGCCGCGGCGCTCCACGCGGTCGATCCCACTGACGGCCCGGACGAGGAGGGACCCGTGAAGGACGAAAGACTCCGCCTCGTCTTCACGTGCTGCCACCCCGCACTCTCGCGGGAGGCGCAGGTGGCGCTGACCCTGCGACTGCTGGGCGGCCTGACAACACCCGAGATCGCCCACGCGTTCCTCGTCCCGGAGGCGACGATGGCGCAGCGGATCGTCCGGGCCAAGAACAAGATCCGCACGGCTGGCATCCCGTACCGGGTGCCGCGTGACGAGGACCTCCCGGCCCGCGTCACACCGGTGCTCCGCGTCCTCTACCTCGTCTTCACGGAGGGGCACACGGCGACGGCGGGGGACGACCTCGGCCGTCCCGACCTCGCTGCCGAGGCGATCCGGCTCGGGCGCGTGCTCGTCGAGCTGATGCCCGACGAACCGGAGGCCGTCGGTCTCCTCGCGCTCATGCTCCTGACGGAGGCCCGCCGTCAGGCGCGCACCGACACCTCCGGCGAGCTCGTGCCGCTCGCCGACCAGGACCGCTCGCTTTGGGACGCGGCCATGATCGCCGAAGGCCACGCGCTCGTACGCCGGTGCCTGCGTCGGGACGCCCCCGGTCCCTACCAGCTCCAGGCCGCGATCAGCGCCGTCCACACCGACACCGCCGATGCCGCGGGCACCGACTGGTCCCAGGTCGTCGCGCTCTACGACCACCTGCTTCGCCTGGCACCGACGGACGTCGTCCGGCTCAACCGGGCCGTCGCCGTCGCCGAGCTCGACGGCCCGCAGGCGGCGCTCGGCCTGCTCGACGGTCTCGACCTCACGGCATACGCCCCGTTCCACGTGGTGCGAGCGGAGCTGCTGGGCCGGCTGGGACGACGCGGCGAGTCCGCGGCCGCGTGGGAGCGTGCGGCGCAGCTCAGCGACAACGCGCCGCAAGCGCGCCACATGCGACGCCGGGCAGCAGCCGCCGCGGCGGAACACAAGTGACCGGCGGTAACCTGCCGTCATGACGACGCCGCCGTCCATGACGCCTCTCGACCTCGCCTCCCGGTGGGGCGGGATCAGCCGCACCGCCGACCTCGACGGTCCCGTCCAGTGGGTCGACTTCGGCGGCCCCGAGACCCCACCCGAGGAGGGACGTGAGCTGCCGCCCGTCGTCCTCGTCCACGGACTCGGTGGGTCGCACCTCAACTGGGTCGGCATCGCGCCCGCGCTCACCGAGCGTCGCCGGGTCGTCGCGCTCGACCTGCCGGGGTTCGGGCTGACCCCGGCGCTCGGCCGGGACACCAGCGTCAACCACAACGCCGCCCTGCTCAGTCGCTTCGTCCACGAGGTGCTCGGAGGTCCTGTGGTCCTCGTCGGCAACTCCATGGGCGGGATGGTGAGCCTGCTGCTCGCCGACCGTCGCCCCGAGCAGGTCGCCGGACTCGCGCTCGTCGACCCGGCCCTGCCGAACCCCGGCGCCCGCCCCGACCCGCAGGTCGCCGCCACCTTCGCGATGTATGCCGTGCCGCGGGTCGGCGAGCTGGTGCTGACGCACTACAACACCCGCTTCAGCGACCGCCAGCGCGTGCTCGGCACCGTGGCGCTGTGCTTCGCCGACCCCTCCCGCGCCGACGAGGACGTCGTGGCGGCGGGCATCGAGCTCGCCGCCTGGCGACGCTCGCTCCCGGACCCCGAGGCCGAGTTCCTCGGCGCGGCCCGCTCACTCCTGCGGGTGCTGCGCGGGCGCCGGGAGTACGACCGGATCATGCGCGAGCTACGGGTGCCCGTCCTGCTCATCCACGGCACGCACGACCGGCTCGTGCCGATCTCCGCCGCGCGCCGGGCGGCACGGCTCAACCCGGCGTGGCGCACGGCCTACCTCGACGGGGTCGGTCACACGCCGCAGCTCGAGGCGCCCGAGGACGTGCTCGGGCACCTCGAGCCCTGGCTCGACTCGCTTGACTCTCTCGACTCGCTCGGCTGAGGGGCCGAAGGGTCAGGAGACGCCGTGCGAGACGCGGGCTGCGAGCTTCACGCCCCACTCGCGGGCCCGGTCGAGCTCGCCCTCGACGACGGGACCGGCCACGTCCTCGACCCAGAACGTCTCGCCGCGCTCGGCGCGGTCGAATCCGCGATGCCGCAGGGCCTTGGCCGCGGCGCTCGCCGCCGACCCGGGCAGCATCTTGACGTGCACTCGGGTGTCGAAGGTGACGACCGGGAGCCCCGGCCGCGGCGCGACCGTCGCGATCCACTCGCGAACGCCCTCGCGGGCAGGCGTGGCTCCCTTCGTCGCCGCGTCCTGACGGGTCTGCGGGCGCGTCATGCTGAACCCGTGGGTCGGGCCGCCGACGAGCAGCAGGCCCACGTCGTCGGCGATCGCGGTCGGCGCATCGTCGACGTGGACGACACGGACGTCGCCGTCCGCTCCGCCCTGACGCATCCCCTCCGCGACGGCCGAGGCGATCTGGTGGGTGTTGCCGAACATGGACTCGTGGACGATGAGGACGTTCATGGTGGCTGCCTCTCCGCCATCCACGCTACGCGCGGCCGGAATGACTGATCCGGTTTCGTGACGCACGAGACCCGCGGCGGCACAATGGGTTTCGCCGGCGTCGAGCGACGCTGCCAACGACGAGGAGGGCACGTGGACGCCAAGGACTGGGACGAGAGGTATGCCGCCCACGACCTCGTGTGGTCCGCCGAGCCCAACCGGTTCGTGGCCGAGATCATCGGGCCGCTGACCCCGGGGCACGCGGTCGACCTCGCCGCGGGCGAGGGCCGCAACGCGATCTGGATGGTCGAGCAGGGGTGGACCGTCGTCGCGTCGGACTACTCGTCGGTGGCTGTCGACCGGATGCGGACGCTAGCCGCGGACCGGCTCGGTGACGACGCGACCCGTCTGACCCCGGTCGTCGCGGATGCCATCCAGCCGGCGCCCGGCGCCCCGGCGGCCTACGACCTCGCGCTGCTCTGCTATCTCCAGCTGCCCGCCGACGAGTGGCGGCAGGCGCTGCGGGCAGGGGTGGAGGCGGTCCGGCCCGGCGGCCGCGTCGTCGTCATCGGCCACGCGGGTCGCAACCTCGCCGAGGGGTGGGGCGGCCCCAGCGAGCGAGCCGTGCTCTACGACCCCGACGAGGTGCTCGACCGTGCCGACGGCCTGCCGGTCACCGCCGTGCAGTCGGGCATCCGGGAGCGCCCGGTCGAGACGGTCGACGGGACGAAGATCGCGCTCGACACCGTGGTCGTGCTGCGGCGCGAGGGCTGACGCGCCGTGGCGGACTAGCGGCGGCCGTACTTCTTGTGGACGGCCTGCCTGCTGACGCCGAGCTGCTCGGCGATCTCGGCCCACGCGAGGCCGTGGTTGCGCGCTCGGCGCACCACGGCGGCCTCGGTGCGGTCGGCCGCGCGCCGCAGCTCTCTCGCGGCGGCCAGGGCGGCGCGAGGGTCGTCGTCGCCCGTGGCCCGAGCCAGCTCGAGCATGTCGTCGACCTCCATCGTCACCGTGGTCACCCTTCGCGGCCTGTCAACCTCTGTTGACACGGTATGCCGTCCCGTTCGCTCTCGTCAACCGATGTTGACACCCTGTGTGGGTGGACGGCAGTGGGTGGGAAAGCAGTGGCCCGCTGCGGCGGCTCCGAACAGGATGTCCGCATGGCCCTCGCGCTCTCGCACACGACCGTCAACGCCCTCGACGCCCATGCGCAGTCCGTCTGGTGGGCCGACCTGCTCGGCTACCACGAGGATCCCGCCGACCCCAACGAGCCGGGGCACGAGGAGTGCATGATCTTCTCTCCCGACGAGACGCACCGGCTGCTCTTCGTCGAGGTCGAGGATGCCAAGCAGGTGCGCAACCGCGTCCATCTCGACCTGCGACCGACCGACCGGCCGCGGGACGAGGAGGTGGAGCGCGTGACAGGCCTCGGGGGCACCGTCGTGCAGGACTGTCGCACCGACGACGGCCGCGGGTGGGTCGTCCTCACCGACCCCGAAGGCAACGAGTTCTGCATCCTGCGCAGCGATGACGAGCGGCGCGCGGCAGGGGATCTCTGAGGCTCCGCACGTGCGCGACGGTGCGACGATGACCGCGTGACCGTCACCCGCTCGATCCTGCTCTTCGTGCTCGCCGCCCTCGCCGAGATCGGCGGCGCGTGGCTCATCTGGCAGGGGGTGCGCGAGCACCGCGGCTGGCTCTGGGCCGGTGCGGGGGTCGTCGCGCTCGGCCTCTACGGCTTCGTCGCCACCCTGCAGCCGGATGCCAACTTCGGGCGCATCCTGGCTGCCTACGGCGGCGTCTTCGTCGTCGGCTCGCTGCTCTGGGGCATGGTGGCGGACGGCTTCCGGCCTGACCGCTGGGACGTCGCGGGCGCGCTCGTGTGCCTCGTCGGGGTCGCTCTCATCATGTACGCACCCCGCTCGAGCTGAGCGTCGACGGCGGGAAGAGGTGACGGCATACGGCGGGGGGTATCATGGGACGTCACCCCCGACGACCCCAGGAGAATGCCGTGGAGCTCGACCTCGACGAGATGCAGTCGGTCATCCGTCGCCTCAACCGCGCCCGCGGCCAGATCGGCGGCATCGTCAAGATGATCGAGGAGGGGCGCGACTGCAAGGACATCGTCACCCAGCTCGCCGCGGTCTCCAAGGCCCTCGACCGGGCTGGGTTCGCCGTCATCGCCACCGGCCTGCGTGAGTGCCTGACCAACCCGCAGGGCGAGGAGATGGACGTCGCGCAGATGGAGAAGCTCTTCCTCTCCCTGGCCTGACGGGTCTGAGCGCCTCGCGGCTCAGCGGCTCAGTGCATCAGGGCCGCCTCGCGCGTGCTCGTGCCGGCCAGCCACGTGCGGTAGCCGCCGTCGAGATTGCGCACGTCGCGCCCCGCGTGGGTCAGGACCTGTGCCGCGGTGTGGCCGCGCTGGCCGACCGCGCAGTGCACGACGACCCGGCCGGCGGGGACCTCGTCGAGGCGCTGGCGCAGCTCGTCGACGGGGATGAGCAGGGCGCCCGGGATCGCCCCGGCCTCGTGCTCCGCCTGCGTGCGCACGTCGACGAGGACGGCTCCGTCGGCGACGGCGTCCGCGAGCTCGTGCCACTGGACCGAGCGCGCCACGCCGGTGCGGAGGTTGTCGGCGATGTAGCCGAGCATGTTGACAGGGTCCTTGGCCGAGGCGAACTGCGGCGCGTAGGCCAGCTCCAGGTCGGCCAGGGCGCTCGCCGTGAGGCCACCCGTCATCGCCGTAGCGATGACGTCGATGCGCTTGTCGACGCCGTCGCGGCCGACGCCCTGCGCGCCGAGGATCGCGTCGGTGTCGCGGTCGACGAGCAGCTTGAGGCTCATCCCCTCGGCTCCCGGGTAGTACGTCGCGTGCGCGGCGGGGTGGGTGTGGACGACGCGATGCGGGCGACCGGCGGCGACGAGACGCTTCTCGCTCCAGCCGGTCGTCGCGACCTGGAGGCCGAAGACGCCGACGATCGCGGTGCCGAGGACCGGGCGGTCGTGGGCGGAAAGCCCCGCCATGACGTCGGCAGCCATCCGACCCTGGCGGTTCGCGGTGTTGGCGAGCGGCACGAGCACCTGCTCCCCGTCGAGCGCGTCGCGCTTCTCGACGGCGTCGCCGACGGCCAGGATGCGCGGGTCACTCGTGCGGAACCGGCTGTCGACGAGGATGCCGCCGAG
Source organism: Terrabacter sp. 01T434 (assembly GCF_056398545.1). Taxonomy (NCBI): domain Bacteria; kingdom Bacillati; phylum Actinomycetota; class Actinomycetes; order Micrococcales; family Intrasporangiaceae; genus Terrabacter; species Terrabacter sp. 01T434. The sequence continues at coordinate 316,769 of NZ_JBFTPP010000003.1, read as the reverse complement.
GTGGCCGGTGGCGAGACCGGCATCGGCCGCGAGGCGCGTGTCGGGGCGCACGCCGACGGCGGCGACGACGAGGTCGGCACCGACCTGCTCGCCGCTCGAGAGGACGACCGTGTCGGGTCCGATCGCGGTGACCGAGGTGCCGAGCCGCAGCGTCACGCCCGAGGCTCGGAGGTGGTCCTGGACCGGCGCGACCATCTCGGGGTCGAGCGGCGCCATCACCTGGTCGGCAGCCTCGACGACGGTCACGGCGATGCCGCGGCGGGTGAGGTTCTCGGCCAGCTCGAGACCGATGAAGCCGCCGCCGATGATGGCTGCGGTGCGGGCCGCACCGCTCGCGGCCACGAGCGCATCGGTGTCCTCGATGTCACGCAGCGACAGGGCGCGCTCCACTCCGGGGATCGGCGGTCGCACGGGGCGAGCGCCTGGCGAGAGGAGGACGTGGTCGTAGGGCAGCTCGGACTCCGCGCCCGTGGCGAGCTCGCGGACGACGACGACCCGGCGCTCGCGGTCGATGCGCACGGCCTCGGTGCCGACGCGCACGTCGAGACCGAACCGCCGCCCGAGGGAGGCGGGTGTCTGGAGCAGCAGGGACTCACGGTCCGCGATGACGCCACCCACGTGGTAGGGCAGGCCGCAGTTGGCGAACGACACGTGGCCGCTGCGCTCGACGACGGTGATGTGGGCGTCCTCGTCGAGGCGGCGCAGGCGCGTGGCGGCGCTCATGCCCCCGGCGACACCGCCGATGATGATGTGGTCCATGAGGCAAGCATACCCCAGGGGGTATGGGTGAACGGATTCGGTAGGGCCCGGGCCCGCCGATCATGGTCGTCCCGGGCTCTGGACGAGGCGGGCACCGTGGGGCGACCATGGAGGGCACCGGAGGTCCCCCATGAACGTCCAGCCGAATGCTGCCACTCCACCCCGTGCTGCGCCGGGACCGATCGACGTGCGGGGTTTCGATCGCGACCGGGTCGAGACAGCCGTCGACCTTGCGATCTACCTCGACCGGGTCCGCCGGCACCGGTCGGAGCTGCGCGAGTCCGTCGCGGCCGTCGACCTCGCGCTCGAGGCGCCCATCGCGCGCGGCGGGGCGTGGCGTGAGCGGGTGCGTGCGGCCCTCGCCGAGCTGGCCCACGACTTCGACGACCACATCGCGCTCACCGAGAGCCCCGGCGGCATCTACGACCGCGCTCGCCGCAGCGCGCCGCGCCTGTCCGGTCGCGTGACGCGACTGCTCGAGGAGCACCGCGACCTGCACGGCGCCATCCACGGCTACCTCGTCGTGCTCGAATACGGCGGCACGATGGCGGACCTGCCCGTCTTCCGCGAAGAGCTCACCGTCCTCGTCGGCCGGCTCGTCCGGCACCGGCAGAAGGGCGGCGACCTCGTCTACGAGGCCTACGACGTCGACCTCGGCGGATCCGACTGACGCCGTCGAGCGATCAACGAGATCTGACGTACATGTCAGGAAACGTCCACCTGCGCTTGGCACCATCGGCGGCGTGACTGCCCCCGAGCCCACCAGCGAGACCACCACCGCCCCACCAACGGCACGACCACGGGCCCTTCTGGCCCGCGTCCCCGAGCTGACCGTGCTCTTCTGGGTGCTCAAGATCCTCACGACCGGCATGGGCGAGACCGCCTCCGACTACCTGGCGCACACGATCGGTCCCGTCCTCGCGGTGTGCCTCTCGGGTCTGGCCCTGGCGGCCGCGCTCGCCGGCCAGCTCGCCGTCAGGCGCTACGTCCCGTGGGTCTACTGGACGGCCGTCGCCATGGTCAGCGTCTTCGGCACGGTTGCCGCCGACGTCGCGCACGTCGGCCTCGGGGTGCCGTATGCCGTGTCGACCGTCGCCTTCGCCGTCGCGCTCGCGGTGGTGCTCGGGCTCTGGCACCGCACCGAGGGCACCCTCTCGGTGCACAGCATCGACACGACGAGGCGCGAGCTCTTCTACTGGGCCACGGTGCTGACGACGTTCGCCCTGGGCACGGCCGCCGGCGACCTCACCGCGGTCTCGGTGGGCCTGGGCTACCTCGGCTCGGCCGTGCTCTTCGCCGTGGCGTTCACGGTGCCCGCGGTGGCGCACCTGCGCTTCGGTCTCCACCCCGTCGTGGCGTTCTGGGCGGCCTACATCATCACCCGGCCCCTCGGGGCCTCCGTCGCCGACTGGATGGGGGTCTCGTCGGTGCGAGGCGGCCTGGGCCTCGGCACCGGCGCGATCACGCTGGCCTGGGCGGCGGCCATCGTCGTCATCGTCTGCGGTGCCGTCGTCAGCGGTCGGGCCCGAGCCGCCACCGTCGACTGACGGACGGCCCGCGGCCCGCTCAGCCGTCGGCCGGCTCGAAGCGAGGACGCAACGGGAAGCCCGACACCCCTTCGCCGGTCGTGCGGGAGGCCAGCACCTGGTGGAGCTGGATCCCGCCGCGCTCGAAACCGAGTCGTGAGCCCGCGAGGTAGAGCCCCCACACCCGGGCGCGGCCGAGCCCGGCGAGCTCCACGCACTCGTCCCAGTTCTTCGCGAGGTTCGCGTTCCAGGCGGCGCAGGTGCGGGCGTAGTGCTCGCGCAGATTCTCGTGGTGGCGCACCTCGAAGCCCTCGTCCTCCATGACCCGCACGATGTCGCCGCTGCCGGTCAGCTCGCCGTCGGGGAAGACGTAGCGGTTGATGAACCCCCGCGCGGGCAGGCCCGCGTGCTGGTTGTCGGGCCGGGTGATGCAGTGGTTGAGCAGACGCCCCTCGTCGCGCAGGCGCTCGCGGAGGAAGCGGAAGTAGGCCGGGTAGTTCGCGACGCCGATGTGCTCGGTCAGGCCGATCGAGCTGATCGCGTCGAAGCCGTGCTCGGTGACGTCGCGGTAGTCGCCGTGCCGGACCTCGGCGCGGTCGCCGATGCCGTCCGCCTCGATCGCGGCCCGGGCCCAGGCGGCCTGCTCCCGGGACAGCGTGACCCCCAGGGCGGTGACGCCGTAGTGCTTGACGGCGTGACGCACCATGCCACCCCAGCCGCAGCCGACGTCGAGCAGCCGCATGCCCGGCTGCAGGCCGAGCTTCCTCGCGACGAGGTCGTACTTGTACGCCTGGGCCTCCTCGAGGGAGGCGCCATCGGTGGGGAAGCAGGCGCACGTGTAGGTCATGGAGGGCCCGAGGACCAGCTCGTAGAAGGCGTTCGACACGTCGTAGTGGTGGCTGATCGCGGCGGCGTCGCGGGCCTTGCCGTGCCGCAGGCCGTGGGCCATCCGCCGCAGCTGTCCCGGTGTCTCCTCCGGCGGCAGGGTCGGCGGGTGGGGTCGATGGCGGGCGAGGAACCGGGCCAGCTCGACAGCGTCGTGCCCGCTCGGCCGGCGCGCCGTGAGCCCTTCACTCATGAGGCGGATCACGTCGTAGGGGTCCGCCTCGTCCATCCCCTCGATGACGAGGTCACCGAGCAGGTAGGCGCGCGCCAGGCCGAGGTCACCGGGCGCCGTGAGGAGATGGTTGAGCGCCTCGGGACTCGTCAGGCGCAGCACGAGCCCGTCCGGACTGCCACCCTCGGAGCCGTCCCACGCGACGACCCGCACCGGGGCGTCGGAGCCGAACACACGGTCGAATGCCTGTCCCACCGTCAAGGTCATCGAGCTTGCACCGCCTTCTCGTAGAGCGTGGGGAACCGTCCCCTCGGGTCGTACCTGCGTTTGACGGGGTCGTATGCCGTGCCGCCGTAGAGGGCGGCGAAGGTCGCCTCGTCGTAGTACGCGTCGGAGTAGAGCGACTTGTGGCCGCCGAGCCGGGTCACCTCGGCCTCGATGCTGCGGTTGACGTCGCCGTCGTGCGCGCCGGGCTCGATCGGGACGCTCGACCAGAAGCCGACGTTGACGTAGCGCTCGCCACGCGCCATCGGGTAGAGCGGCCACGGGGCCTCGCCGGGCGGCGAGTCGGGCGTCGGGCGCAGCTGGATCGGGCACAGCCAGACCGGCTCGATCGGGACCTCGCGCAGGAACCAGTCGACGAACTCGGCCGTGCGGTCGAGCGGGATCTCGACGTCCTGCACGACGCGCTCACGTCGGGGCTGGCCGCGCAGCCGGTCGACCCGCGCCATCACGCGGTGCCGGTTCTCGAAGGCGACGATCTTCCAGTAGACGTCGCTTCGCAACAGGTGGCTGGGCCAGAGTCGGCGCACGGTCGGGATCTGTGCGCCGAAGGCCCGGCTGCACCAGAACCAGTCGGTGTCCCAGCGCCAGAGGTAGTCGTGGGCGGTGAGCACGTCGGTGCGGCGGTGCTGGATCGAGCGGTAGAAGACCTGGTCGCCGGTGTAGTCGCTCGGTCGCGCCTGGCCCTCGAGGTGGTCCGTCCACCGGCCGAGGGTGAGGTAGGCCTCGGTCGGGCCGAAGACGACGCCGTCGACGAAGTCGACCCGGTCGCCGTCCCACGTCTGCGACGCCATGACGTCGCCCACCGCGGCGGTGAGCCTGCCGACCGAGTCGAACCGCACGTGGCGCAGCGCGACGTAGGGCCGCGCCGGCTCGAGCTCGATGACGAGGTCGAGGGCGTAGCCGAGGGACCCGTAGGAGTTGGGGAACGTGCGGAAGAGGTCGGCGTGCTCGCCGTCAGGCGACGCCGTCACGACCTCCCCGTCACCGGTGAGGATCCGCATCTCGAGCACCGACTCGTGGGGCAGGCCGTTGCGGAACGACGACGCCTCGATGCCGAGCCCGGTCACGGCCCCGCCGATCGTGATGGTCCGCAGCTGCGGCACGACGAGCGGCACGTAGCCGTGCGGGAGCAGCTCGTCGACGAGCTGCTCGTAGGTCGTCAGCCCACCGACCAGGGCGGTGGCCGGGCCGCCGCCCTGGCCGGGCCGCACCTCGACGACGCCGCGGAACGCGGACAGGTCCAGTCCGGGCGAGTCGGTGGCACTACGGGTGCGGAAGAGGTTGGAGGTGCGCTTGGCGAGCCGCACGGGCCGGTCGGGCGGCAGGGCGGCATACGCCCTCGTCACCTGCTCGAGAGCACGGTCGTGCTCGCGGACCCGGTGGAGGGGTGCGAGCCCGGCTGCGGCAGACGCGACGTGGAGGGGAGCCACCGTTTCAGTCAAACAGATCTCGTCGGGGTGCGGGGGCTACTCGCGCGCAAGCATGGTCGCGCCGAGGCCCACCATCATGACGCCGCCCGTGACGCCGAGCTTCTCGAGGCGGTCGGGCTTGCGGGCGAACCATTCCCGTGCCCGCGCCGCGAGCAGCGCCCACAGGCTGTCGCTGCAGATCGCCATGAGGCCGAAGACGGCGCCGAGGACCGCCATCTGCACCCCGACGTGTCCCGCTCGGGCGTTGGTGAACTGCGGGAGGAAAGCGACGAAGAAGAGGATCGTCTTCGGGTTGGTCACTCCCACGATGAACCCGATGCGCAGGGCGTGGCCGCGCTTGGCCGACACCTGCGCCTCGAGGGCCTCGCGCGCCTCGCGCCGGTGCCGGATCGCCTGGATGCCGAGCCAGATGACGTAGGCGGCACCGGCCACCTTGATGACCGTGTAGGCCGTGATGCTCGCGGCGACGACCGCTCCGAGGCCGACGGCCACGAAGAGGGCCTGGGCCGTCACCCCGATGGCGTTGCCGACGACCGACAGCAGCGCCTCCCGGCGCCCGACGGTCAGGGCGCGACCGATGGTGAAGAGCAGGCTGGGGCCCGGGACCTGGATGAAGAGGATCGACGCGATGAGGAACGCGATCCACTGGTTCGATGCTGGCACCTGCCCAGTCTGCTCGCCCGCGGGCTAGATCAGCAGGCGGATATCGAGGCTCGGACACTAGCGTCGGTGGCCATGACGACACCCCCGCAGACAGGGCGCACCGACCCGCCCCTCGCCGCCGACGAGGCCACGACCCTCGTCGCCTTCCTCAACTACCACCGCGACACGCTCCGTCGGAAGACCGAGGGCCTGACGGCCGAGCAGCTGGCCCAGCCGCTCGCGCCTTCGACGCTCACCCTGGGCGCGCTCCTCAAGCACGTGGCACTCAACGAGGCGAGCTGGTTCGGCGAGGTGCTGCACGGCCGCCCCATGCCGGAGCCGTGGGCGAGTGCCGACTGGGACGCCGACCGCGACTGGGAGATGACGTCCGCGCGGGACGACAGCCCCGAGGGGCTGCGCCGGCTCATGGACACCTCGGTCGAGCAGGCCCGTCGCGACATCGATGCGGCGCTCGCCGAGGGCGGACTCGAGTTCCGGTCGGCACGCCTGTCTCGCAAGGAGAACCAGCAGTTCTCGCTGCGCTGGATCCTGCTGCACATGATCGAGGAGTACGCCCGGCACAACGGCCACGCGGACTTCCTCCGCGAGGCCCTCGACGGCGTCACGGGGGAGTGACGGACCGGCGCAGGCAGAAGCGCCGCAGCGGCTCCACCGCGATGACCTCGGCGAGGTCGCGGTAGCGCGCCGCGGCCTCCTCCCGCCGTCCCGTGCGCCACTCGAGGTCGGCGAGGGCGAGGCTGGCGTCACGACTGGCGTATGCCGGGGCGCCCCTCTCGAGTGATGCGAGCTCGGCCTCCACGGCGTCCAGACCGCCTCCGTCGGGGAGCGTCGCGTGGGCGGTGGCGACGAGGCGGGCGACCCGGACCGAGGGGGAGGGCCAGCGGTCCTCGAGCGCACCGTAGAGCTGGGCGATGCGCGGCCAGTCGGTGCGCTCGAACGACCGTGCGCTCGAGTGCAGCCCGGCGATCGCGGCCTCGATGGCGAAGCGGCCGTCGCCGGCAGCCGCGAGCGTGGCGTCCTCCAGCCCGGCTCGCAGCAGTGGACCGTCCCAGCGGGCGCGGTCGACCTCGTCGAGCGCGAGGCCGGTGCCCGACTCGTCGACGCGGCCGGGGCGCCGCGCCAGGCCGAGGCGGATGACGGCACGCAGACCGCGCACCTCGGTGTCGCTCGGGTGAGCCGCGACGAGTGCGTCGGCGATCGAGAGTGCCTGCCGTCCGGTGTCGGCCAGGGCGTCGGCCGGGTCGAGCACCGTCCGGTGTGCGACCGTGAACATCCCTGCCACACAAGCGATCACGACCGGCAGGCGGCGCTCGCGCTCGACCTCGTCGGGCACGTGGAAAGCCCCTCGAGCTTCGGCGAGTGCGCGCTTGGCGCGGGTGAGGCGCGCTGCCGCCGCCGTCTCCTGGACTCCCAGGTGACCGGCGATCTCCGGGATGGTCAGGCCGCACACGACGCGCAGCGCCAGGACCATCCGGGACGCGGGGGAGATGGCTTCGTCGCACGCGACGAAGAGCAGGGCGAGGCGGTCGTCGAGGCCGTCCCCTGCGTGGAGGGCCAGGTCGTCGGCGTCCATGGCGGTGTGCTCCGCCTCGGGACGGGTGAGCTCCGTGGCCAGTTCCGGGGCCAGCCGGCGCTCCACGGTGCGTCGCCGGGCGTCGTCGAGCCACGCCCGCTTGGCCACCGAGGTGCACCACGCGGCATACGACTCGATGGGACGCCCGCCGTCCCGCTCGTGGGCGGCGGCGCGCGCGACGGCCTCGGCGGCATACTCCTCAGCGTCGTCGAGGCTCCCGGTGAAGGAGGCGAGGGCACGCACGATGCGTGGCCAGGCCTCCTCGAACTCACCCGTCCCGAGCGGCACTCACATCCCCGTCGGGAAGACCTTGCGCCACTCGATGTGGCCACCGGTCGGCACGAGCGCGGCGACCCGACGTGCCGTGTCCTCGTCGTCGGTCTCGACGAGGTAGAAGCCGGTGATCACCTCGGACGTGTCGGGAAACGGGCCGTCGGTGTAGACGGCGTCCTCGACGAGGCGACCCTTGGCGCCCGGGGTCACGGTGCCACCGTGGCGGCTGTGCTGCAGGGCTGCGCCCCCGACGACGCGGGCGCCGAGGTCGACGACGGCCTTCTGGAAGGCCTTGTGCTCGGGGAACGAGGCGTCCATGTCGGCGGCGGCGCCGGTGGCACCCGGGGCGCCGGGGTCCCTGCCCTCCGGGCTCGCCTCGGGCTGGCCGCCGAGGTAGGCGTCGGAGTCCCAGTCGCCCTCGTGGATCAGGTAGACGTACGTGTCGGCCATGGCCGGCTCCTTCTCGATCAGGTGCGCAGCCGTGAGACCTGCGCAGGTGGCGACCCTCGCCACATCATCCTGACGAACTCGACCCGAAGGAATCGACACGCGGCGGAAGTTTTTCGACTCGCGGGTGTCAGTCGGCGGCGAGTCGCCCGAGACGTGCCTCGAGGGAGGCCCGGCGGTGGGCGTTGCCCTCGAGGTCGAGGTAGCGCGTGCCGAAGGTCGCCAGCAGGGCGTCATCGAGGCGGCGGACCGCGCCCGGCGGGTACTTGTAGCCCATCCGCTCGATGAGGTCGGCGCCGTCGACGGGCGCGATGACCGCATCGAGGGCGTCGACCGAGGTGATGCCGAGCTCGAGCAGCAGACCAGAGACCCAGGTGTAGTGGTCGGTGCGTGCCCATCCCGCACCGGCGTACTTCGATGCGAGGAACTTGGCGAGGTCCTGCGCACTGATCCGCTGGTCCTGCTCGTCGGGGTGGGGTGGAACCGCGGGCAGGGCCATCTGCAGGCGGTCGCGGATGGCGGAGAACTCCCGGTCGGCGAGCTCGATGAGACCGGCAGCCAGGGTGAAGCGGCGGTCGAGCTCGTGCGCGTGCTCCTCGGGCACGGTGCCCTTGTAGCGGATGTCGTGCTCGAACTCGGCCCACGCGTGCTGCAGCACCGTGCGGATCTGCACCGATGCGCTCCGCCGACGCAGTGGCTCGTAGGCCGGGCGCACGGTGCGGCTCGCGTCGACGGACACCAGCTGGTGGCGGCTCGCGTAGCCGAACCGTCCGGCCCGCGCGGTCTCGAGGCCCATGTCACGGTCGTCGAGGACGGCGAGCTCCTCGGCCAGCAGCTCGGCGACGGCTGCGACGTCGTCGTGGACGTAGGTGATGACGCGGACGCCGATCTGGTCGGTGATGTCGACGAGCGGGTCGGGGTAGAGAAGCCCGTTCTCGTCGCGTCGCTCCGCCTTGGACGCGAACGACGCGACGGACTTGGTGCGGCCGCTGACGCTGAGGTAGTTGATGCCGGCGTCGTCGAGCAGGCCGGTGACCATCTCGACGAAGAGCGCGGTCGCGGCCTCGATCTCGGGCCGTACGGCGGCATAGGCCGCCGCGGCTTCACTGACCTCACTGAGCTCGCTGGTCGCGCTCACGTCATCGCTGTCGGACATGCGGCCATCCTGCCGTGCGCCCAGCAGGGGAGGCGACCGGTAGTCCCGGAACCACCAGAGATCCTCTCGGTCGGACGCTCCCCAGCCGTGGCGCACCCCCCACCACGTCGGCACGCCGGGCTTGACCCCTCTGTGGGCACACGAAGGTGTGGACCAGGCCGATGCTGAAGCCCAGCGCTCGGTAGAGCGAGATCGCGGACTCGAGCGTGATGCCGTGGTGGCCGCCCTCGAGGCGGGAGATGCGGCTGTGCGGGACGCCGAGACGGGCAGCCAGGGCGCGCTGGCTCAGCAGGTAGGTCCGGCGCGCGTGTCTGAGGGCGTTGCTGAAGGCGTCGGGTCCGTGGCCCATCGGGACGATCATGGGTCCACGCTGCAGTCCGTGCAGACGGCTGTCGAGGACGTCGAGCTCGCCTGTGGATGCAGGGTCCTGCGGCCGACGGGATGTGGACGATGCCGGCGCGCGCCCTGGTCACCTGCCATTGACTGTGCATTGGGTCGCATGTTGACCCAGTCGGCTTGGCCCACTCGGCTGCGTCACCTGACGACCCAATGCACAGGGGGTGGGGGGCCAGTCCGCGCCGGCATCAGCTCCAGGACGTCAGATACGCTGCGGGCGCGCGACGGGGAGCGGGAATGGCGTGGACGCGGCGGCCGGCGGGGTGCGAGCGTGGCGCCATGCACCTCGAGACCGCCCGCCTCACCATCCGCCCCTGGAGCCACGACGAGGCCGACCGCCTGCTCGACATCCAGAGCCGCATCGAGGTCGTGAAGTGGCTCGGCGACGGCGAGCCGGTCCTCATGAAGGACCTCGACGAGGCGCACGCCCGGATCGACCGCTACGCGGAGCGCAGCGCGACCCCACCGCTCGGCGTCTGGGCCGTGGAGGTGCGCGAGACCGGAGTGGTCGCCGGCTCCGTCATCCTGCTGACGCTCCCGAACGCCGACGACGCCGAGGTGGAGGTCGGTTGGCACCTGCACCCTGACTCGTGGGGCCACGGCTACGCCACCGAGGCCGCGACCGCCGTCATCCAGCACGGCTTCGACGCGGGCCTCCCGGAGGTGTATGCCATCACCCACACGACGAACGAGCGGTCCCAGGCCGTCTGTCGTCGCCTCGGTCTCGACGACCTCGGCGTCCTGGAGAAGTGGTACGACGAGGAGTCGCGGGTCTACCGGACGACGCCCGAGCGCTGGGCCAACCGAGCCTAGGTATGCCGGGTGCTGCCGTCAGCGCGCTCAGCCGCCGACGTGCACCTGCGGACGCCGGTCCGCGTCGGGCTCGGCCCGCCGGATGATCTCGTGGGTCAGTGGGGGGATGTCTCCCTCGCCGGCGAGCAGGAAGCGCAGCACGTTCTGCCCCGGCGCCTTCTCGCTCCACTCGAAGTAGATGTGCGGCGGCTTGCTGACGCGGTCGCGCACGTCGAGCAGGACAGCCGCGAGCACGTTCGGCACCGAGGGACCCGTGGCCCGCAGGATGTAGTGGCCGCCGACGACGGCCGAGCCGACGTGGACGGTCGTCGCGAAGTCGCTGGCGTCGCTGATCTCGACCTCGAGGAAGATCGCGCCCTGACGCGCGTTGAGGTGGTTGTGCATCCGGACCTCGAGCGACTTCGCACGGTACTCGTCCCGGTCGCCCTCGTTGATCTTGTTGGCGATGAAGCGCAGCGGCTGCGGTCCGAGCGCCGCGTCGTCGAGGATGGCCTTCGCGCTGTCGTCGTAGACCACCCGCTGGACCCGTAGCTCGGTCGAGCGCACGATGCGTGACCAGACGCTGATGACGACGATGAGCGCGATGAAGATGAGCGCGATGACGAGGCCCTCGGGACGCTGCTTGATGGTGATCGTGATCGTGTAGACGAAGATCGCGCTGACCACGGCGAAGAAGCCGGCGGCTGCTCGGTGACCGCGCCGCAGCTCGGTGAGGAAGACGGCAATCGCGGCGGAGGTCATGAGCGCGAGCACGCCCGTGGCATACGCCCCCGCCTGCTCGTCCACGTTCGCGCCGAAGGCCAGCGTCACGACGGCGGCGATGAACGACAGCACGAGCACGAGCGGTCGCGTCGACCGCGCCCAGTCCGGGGCCATGCCGTACCGGGGCAGGTAGCGCGGCACGATGTTGAGCAGGCCCGCCATGGCGGACGCGCCGGCGAACCAGAGGATGCCGATCGTCGAGACGTCGTACACCGTGCCGAAGCCCTCGCCGAGGAGGTGGTGCGCGAGGTAGGCCAGGGCGCGACCGTTGGCGCCACCGCCCGGCTGGAACTCTGCGGGCGGGATGAGCAGGGTCGTCACGAGCGAGGAGCCGATGAGCAGGACGCTCATGATGAGCGCGGCGGTCGTGAGCAGCTTGCGGGCGTTGCGGATGCGGCCCGCCGGCTTCTCGGCCGTGTCCGTGGGGTCGCCCTCGACGAGCGGCATGACGACGACACCCGTCTCGAAGCCGGACAGGCCCAGGGCCAGCGCGGGGAAGACGAGCAGCGACGCCCCGATGATCCCGAACGGCGCCGAGTGGGCCGACGTCATGGCCGCGATCCAGTCGTGGAACGCGGTCGGGTGGTTGCCGATCTCGAGGATGCCGCGCACGAGCACGACCGAGCTGAGCCCGAGGTAGGCGACGACGAGGACGACGGCGATGCCGATGGCCTCCTTGAAGCCCTTGAGGAAGATGCCCGCGAGCAGCACGAGCAGCGTCAGGGTCACGCCGACCTGGCGGCCCGTCAGCGTCGACTTGAGGTACGGGTTCTCGACGAGGTGGGCGCTCGCATCCGCTGCCGAGAGCGTGATGGTGATGACGAAGCCGGTCGCGACGAACCCGAGGAGGCAGAGGACGAGGATCTTGCTCGGCCAGTAGGCCAGCAGTCGCTCGAGCATCGAGAGGCTGCCGTCGCCGTGCGGGCTCTCCGCCGCGACCCGGCGGTACATCGGCAGCGCGCCGAAGAGCGTGATGAGCACGAGCACGAGCGTCGCGACGGGCGACAGGGCGCCGGCGGCCAGCGCCGCGATGCCGGGCTGGTAGCCGAGCGTGGAGAAGTAGTCGACACCGGTCAGGCACATGACGCGCCACCAGGGCTGGACGTGCTGCTGGGCCCTGGCCTCGCTCTCTGGCTCGTAGTACCCGCCCGGGTCGGTCTCCTCGGCGTCCAGGAACCACCGCGTCAGTGGTGTGCGCTCCGCGCGTTGTGTCGTCGTCACGGCGGCGAAGTCTAGGGGCCTGCGCTGGGACGCCTTTCCCATCCTCGGACACCGGACCGATAGCCGAGCGAGAGGACGGCCAGCCCGAGGGCCCACAGGGCGTGCACCCCGTTGACGACCAGCAGCGCGGCGACCGAGACGAAGGCGACCAGGGCCGTCCACCAGGCCACGGTGCCGCGCGGGAGGAGGCGCAGGGCCGAGGCCGTGCCGAGCACGTAGACGAGGGTGAAACAGCCGGTCGCGAGCAGCATGAGCGGCGTGAGCCCGAGGCCCCGCACGACCGCGACGACGAGCGAGAGCGCCGAGGTGGCCGTCACGAGAGCGATGCTGCGGCGCGGCACCTCACCGGCGTCGCCACCTCGAGCCAGCAGCCGCGGCAGGACCCCGTCGCGGGCCAGCGCCGCTCCCAGCCTCGACCCGCCGGCGAAGTACGCGTTCATCGCGCCGATCGTGAGCAGCACGGCCACGACGGCCGTCACGACGCGGGCCTGCTCGCCCAGCGAGATGGCCATGAGGTCCGAGAGCGGCGCCTGGCTCCGGCCCGCCGCCGGCCCGAGCACGAGCACGCTGGTCGTGGCGAGGCCGAGGTAGAGCACGCCGACGACGACCACGGCGATGCCCGTGGCGCGCGGCACGTCCCGGCGCGGGTCGCGGTAGTCCCCCGCGAGCGAGGCCACCGCCTCCCAGCCGGCGAATCCCCAGACGAGGACGGCGGCGGCGGTGCCGGTGGCGGCCCACCCGTTCGGGGCGAAGGGGGTCAGCGACGCCGTGCTGCCGTGCGGCAGTGCGACCGCGACCGTCGCCGTCATGAGCAGCGCGAGCACGCTGGCGAGCGCGAGCTGCACGCGACCCGAGAACCGCAGGCCGGCCAGGTTCATCGCCCCCGTCCCGAGGATCAGCCCCGCGGCGACGACGACCGTGGTGGTGCGGCCGCCACCGACGACGTCCGCGACGTAGCCACCGGCCATCATCGACGCAGGCGGCGCACCGACCGGGATCGCGAAGAAGAAGCACCACCCCACCGCGCCGGCCGCCCGCTCACCGAAGGCGCGTCGCACGTACGTCGAGACGCCGCCACCGTCCGGGTGGCGCGCCCCGAGCGCGGCGAACGTGCTCGCGAGCGGCACCGACAGCAGCACGAGCGCCGCCCAGGCCAGCAGGGACGCGGGTCCCGCGACCGCCGCCGCGAGCGCGGGCAGGGTGATCACCCCGGTGCCGAGCACGGCGCCCACCGACAGGGCGGCTCCCTGCGCGACGGTGAGCGAACCCCCGGTCACGGCAGGGCTGGTGCGGGTGAGACCTGCGGTTGTCGCCATGCCTCCAGCATCCGGTCCGAGTGGACCGATCTGAAGCGCCACTTCTTGCCAGGTTGTTTGGGCCAATCCAGACTGTGGTTGTGGACCTCCACGTCAGTCTCAGTGGTTCGGGCGACCTCTCCGCCCAGATCTACGCGCAGGTGCGGGCGGCCGTCCTCGACGGCCGTCTGGCCGGGGGCGACCGGGTCCCGGCCTCCCGGGACCTCGCGGCGAGCCTCGGCGTCTCGCGCGGCACGGTGACGGCGGCGTACGACCGCCTCCTCGCCGAGGAGCTGCTGGAGAGCCGCCGCGGCGCCGGCACCTTCGTCGCCAGCGGCTGCGTCCCGCCCACGCCCGCGGCCCGCCGCGCCCGCCCGGGAGCTGTCACGCCGACGGCGCTGTGGGCGAACCCGGTGGCGCCGCCACCCGGCCCGTCCGGCGTCGCCTTCGACTTCTCGGTGGGGGTCCCGGACGCCTCGCTCTTCCCGCTCGCGACGTGGCGCCGCCTCGTCAGCGCCACCCTGCGCCGGGGCCGCCTGTCGGCGGGCACCTACGACGCGCCCGGTCCCGGTGCGGCGGGGAGCCGTCTGGAGGCGGAGATCGCGAGGTATGCCGGCCGGTCCCGCTCCGTCGTCGCCTCAGGTGGCGACGTGGTGGCCACTGCCGGCGCGCAGCAGGCTCTCGACCTCGTGGCGCGGGTGCTCGTCGAGCCGGGTGACGTCGTCGCCGTCGAGGACCCCGGCTACACGGCTGTGGCGCGCCTCTTCGCGACCCACCGCGCGGTCGTGCGCGGTGTGCCGGTCGACGGCGAGGGGATCGTGGTCGACGCCCTGCCCGACACCGCCCGCCTCGTCTACGTCACGCCCTCGCACCAGCACCCGACCGGCGTGGCCATGTCGCTGGCACGGCGGATCGCGTTGCTGGAGTGGGCGGTCCGTCACGGCGCCGTCATCGTCGAGGACGACTACGACAGCGAGTTCCGCTTCGCCGACCGGCCGCTCGAGCCGTTGCAGAGCCTCGACCGTGACGGCCGGGTCGTCTACGTCGGGTCCTTCTCCAAGTCGCTGCTCCCGGCCCTGCGGGTCGGCTACGCCATCGCGCCGACGACGCTGACGGCCGCCCTGCGCGAGGCGAAGCGCGTCACCGTCTGGGACGGTGACGCGGTGACCCAGGGCGCTCTCGCCGCCTTCCTCGCCGAGGGGCACCATGCTGCCCACGTCAAGCGTGCGACGAAGGTCTACCGGGCCCGGCGCGAGGCGCTCCTGGACGGTCTCACGGCTCCCGACGGTCTGGCCGACTGGCTCGAGGTCATTCCCTCGGCCGCGGGCCTGCACCTGTGCACCCTGTTCCGCGACCCGGCTCTCGACGACGTGACGATCGCCGAGGCGGCCCTGACCGCAGGAGTCCACGTCGAGCCGCTGTCAGTCCGGCACCTCGAGCAGCCGCCCCGCCACGGGCTCGCCTTCGGTGTGGGCGGCATACCCCGGGACGGAGTCGGGCCGGCGCTCACCACGCTGCGAGGGGTGTTCAGCTCGAGCCGGCCGGGATGCCCCGCCGCCGGATGATCGCGAACTGCGTCGCGAGCGGGATGATCCCGAGGATCAGCACCATCGGCACGGCGAAGCCGAGGCGCAGGTTGTCCGACCCGACGGCGCCGGTCAGGACTGCGCCGAGCAGTGCACCGACGTAGTTGAACTGGTTGAACCGGGCGACCACCTGGTCGGTCTTGTCGATGCGCTCGCCCGACGAGCCCGCGTCCTCGCCTCCCGCGATGGCGCCC
The DNA here is from genome assembly GCF_056398545.1 of Terrabacter sp. 01T434. NCBI lineage: Bacteria > Bacillati > Actinomycetota > Actinomycetes > Micrococcales > Intrasporangiaceae > Terrabacter > Terrabacter sp. 01T434. The sequence continues at coordinate 301,333 of NZ_JBFTPP010000003.1, read as the reverse complement.
GCCGCCGAGAAGCTGAGCGGCGCGATCGTCGCGACGGCGCCACCGAGGATGGTGAAGCCGACGACGGCCACGCCCCACGTCGGGGCGAAGACGATGACCGCCAGCGACAGCGCGGCGACGACCCCGCTGATCCGGAGCAGCCACACGGCGCCGTGCCGGTCGACGAGCCGGTCGCCGACGGCACGGGCCAGGAGCGTCGCGACGAGGTAGGGGAGCGTGGCCAGGGCGGTGAGGGCGGACGGGGCGTGCAGGGTGCCGTCGAGGTAGACCGGCCCCCACGTCGTCGCCGCGGTGTCGACCATGTAGAAGAGGACCATGGCGATCCCGAGGAGGGCGATGCGCCGCCACGGCACGTCGACCGTGGCGTCGGTCGCGGCGAGCCGGTCACGGCGGACGAAGGGCGCGGCGAGGGCCGCGACGGGAAAGGCGAGCAGCGGCAGCAGGGCCGGGCCCAGCTCGACACCCGACGTCGCGAGCGTGACGAGGGTGCCGAGGATGCCACCGGCGGTCCAGAACGCGTGGAACGACGGCAGGATCGGGCGACGGTAGAGGTGCTCGACCGTGACCGCCTGCATGTTCGAGGAGGCGTCGACGAGCCCGAGCGCCAGCCCGTAGGCCGCCAGCCCGGCGACGAAGACGCCGAAGGCCGGCGCCACGAGCAGCACCGCGAAGCCCAGCGTCGCGACGACGAGCCCCACGCGTACGACCACGGCGCTCGACGAGCGTGCCGCGACGACCTCGGCAAGGACCGAGCCCACGCCGGCGAGCAGGACGACCATGAGGAGCAGCCCGCTGACCGCGAGCTCGTCGAGCGACCACTTCAGCTGGACCTGGGGAAGGCGGGTCGTCAGGGAGATGAAGAGCAGGCCCTGGACGAAGAAGGCGGCGCCGGCGGCGAGCCGAGCCCGCAGCGCGGGGGAGGACTCGGCCTGAGAGGTCACGCTGGGTCACACTGTCGGTCGCGGGTCCTGGCGTCAAGGCTCCAGGGTCGCGGCGGCAGTCCTACCAGTCGGCGCCCTGACAGGTGGACCGGTCGGTCGTCTCGACCTGGAGGGTTGCGTGGGCGACGTGGAAGCGCTCGCGCAGCATCCGGCTGGCGGCCTCCAGCACCTCCGGTCCGGTGTCGGGGCGCAAGGTCACGAGGTGCGCGGTCGCGACGTCCATGCCCGACGTCAGGGTCCACACGTGCAGGTCGTGGACCTCGGTGACGCCCGGCACCTCACCGAGCGCGGTCAGCAGGTCGGTCGGCTCGATGCCGGTGGGTGCGTGCTGGCCGAGGACGGCCACGACCTCGCGCCCGAGTGCGACTGCGCGCACCGCGACGAAGACGGCGATCGCGAGGGCGACGACGGTGTCCCACCAGGCGCTCCCGGTCGCGGCCACGAGCAGGGCCGCCGCGATGACCCCGACCGAGCCGACGGTGTCGGCCACGACCTCGAGGTAGGCGCCCTTGACGTTGAGGCTCTCGGCGGCGCCACCGCGCAGCAGGAACAGGGCGACGACGTTGATGACCAGACCGATCCCGCCGACGACGAGCATGGTGCCCGAGGCGATCTCGGGGCTCGACCCGATGCGCCTGACGGCCTCGACGGCGATGTAGACGGAGACGCCGAGCATGAGCAGCACCGCGAGCCCGGAGGCGAAGACCTCGGCCCGGTAGGAGCCGAAGGTGCGGCGTCCGGTCGTGTCGGCGCGAGTTGCGATCCGCGTCGCGACGAGGGCCGCCCCCAGGGTCACGACGTCGGCTGCCATGTGTCCCGCGTCGGACAGGAGGGCGAGCGAACCCGACGTCAGGCCGGCCACCAGCTCGAGGACGAAGAAGGCCGCCACGAGGCCGAAGGCGACGGCGAGGCGCCAGCGGTGTCGTGCGCCTGCGTGTCCGGGAGAGCGCCCGTGGGAGTGCCCGCGGCTCATCGACGCCGACCCCCGTCGTGGAGCGCGTGCTCGCGGGTGACGTCGAGGAGCAGCCTGACGTGGGCGTCGGAGAGGCGGTAGTAGATGTTGCGGCCCTGGCGCCGTCCGGTGACGACACCCGAGGCGCGGAGCAGCCGGAGGGCCTGGGAGACGGTCGTCTCGGCGGTACCGGTCGCGGCGGAGAGGTCGCAGACGCAGAGCTCACCGGCCTCGAGGAGGGCATAGAGCAGTCGGGCGCGGGTCGGGTCGCCGAGCAGCTTGAAGACGCTGGTGACGCGGGCGAGTTCGTCGACTCCCGGGGCGTTGTCGGTGGCGAGGGCGACCTTCTCGGGGTGCACGCAGGGGGCGGCGCACCCGTCGAGTCCGGCGACGGAGCTCACGGCAATCCCCTTCATCTGTTCGGATGATCAGATGTCACTGTCGTGGCGGCAGGCGACACCTGTCAACCGGGCGGCAGACTGTCCGACATGCTGAGACTGACCGTCACCATCCCGAACGAGCTCACCGAGCGGGTCATGCAGGTGCTCTCCGACTCCTCGGCCGTGAGCACGCTGTCGGTCCTGCGCGGGGCGGCGGTGCGCCCGGTCGGCGACGTGGTCCAGGCCGACGTAGCCCGGGAGGGCGCCGACGTCCTCGTCGACCGGCTCCACGACCTCGGCGTGCACCGGGACGGGACCCTGCAGATCGAGCCGGTCACGACGTGGGTCTCGCGGGCCGGCTTCGAGGCGGACGAGGCGACGCCGGGCAGCAGCGCCGACGCCGTCGTGTGGGCGCAGGTCGCGCAGCGGTCCTACGACGACAGCGAGCTGAACTGGACGTTCCTGTCGTTCATGTCGCTCGCCACCCTCATCGCCGGCATCGCGATCGTCCTCGACTCGCAGATCCTCGTCATCGGCGCCATGGTGCTCGGCCCGGAGTTCGGCGCCATCGCCGCGCTCGGGGTCGCGCTCGTCCGGCGGCGACCGCTCCTGCTCGCCGTCGCGGCGCGGGCTCTCGTCGTCGGCTTCCTCGTCGCCATCGTCGTCACGTGCCTGGCCGGGCTCGTCGGACGCGCCCTCGGCTGGGTGACCCTCGACGACATCACGGGCAACCGTCCCAGCACCCACTTCATCTACGCGCCGGACAAGTGGTCGTTCATCGTCGCCGTGCTCGCTGCTGCGGCCGGGGTGCTCTCCCTGACGTCGGCCAAGCTCGGAGGACTCAGCGGCGTCTTCATCTCGGTCACGACCATCCCCGCCGCAGGCAACGTCGCGCTCGGCCTCGCCTTCGGCGCGTGGGCGGAGGTGCGCGGCAGCGGTCTCCAGCTCGTCATCAACGTCGTCGGGATGGCCCTCGCCGGGTGGGTCACCCTGGCGCTGCAGCGCGCCGTCTGGTCACGGGTGCCGGCGCCGCCGTCGCACACTCGATTGAGTCGCCGGATCCACGCCGAGCCGCCGTCCCGCTGAGCCGCGTCAGCGAGTGGTGGTCGGCGTCGGTCGCGGTGGGGGCGCCGGCAGCGTGAAGGTCGTCGCCAGGGCTCCGTTCACGAGCGCCAGCAGGACCCCGGTCTCCTGGCGGATGACGGCATAGCGGCTCGCCGCCACGGGCGAGCTCGCCCTGGCCTCGCCCGAGGCGGCCCGGGCGAAGAGTCCCAGGGAGGCGAGCCGGCCGTAGTAGCTGGGGGCGTCGAGGCCCGGAGGTGCACCGTTGGCTCCGAGCCGGGCCAGGTGCTGGGCCATGAGGTCGAGCTGGAGGGCTGCAGCATTGCCCGACAAGGACATCCGGTCGAGCAGCCGCACGTCCATGACGAGGCTCGTGCAGTCGGCGAGTGCGACGGGCCGGTTGAAGACGGTGCTCGTGGTCAGGGTCGGCGCCGCCGGTGCGGTGACGGTGACCGTGGGCGTCGCCACGACGGTCGCCGTGGCCACGACCGTCGTCGTCGCGGTGACGGTCTGCCTGTCGATCTCGGTGACCGTCACCGTCTCCGTCGGCACCGGCGTGCCGGACGCTCCGGCGACCTGGCTCAGCTCGATGACGGGCGTGCCGGACGAGCACGCCCCCAGGGTGAGGGCGCACGACAGCGCGAGCGCTGCGGCAACCCTGGCTCGAGACACGGTCGACTCCGGTGCTCGACGTGGACAGTGCCTCGATTGTCGTCGGTGCGCGGCTGTCGCGTGCCGCTATGCGCGAACCGTCCCCACCGCGGCGCGCGCGCTCCGGAGCAGGCCTCCCACCCGGGTCCTCAGGTCGACGGCGAGCAGGTTGCGGCACGGCTCGCCCGCCGCCTTGTCGACCGGGAAGTCGGCGGACCGCGCGAACGGCAGGGCGACGCAGCACAGGCCGAAGCACTGCGAGCAGTCGGCCTCGAGGCGTCTCACAGCAGCGAGCTCGGGTCGTCGGGGACGTCGGCGGCATACGACTGCAGGAGCTGGAGCGGCACGACCTCGAGGGCGCGCGCGTGCGTGGCCGCGAGGAACACCGGCGCAGCAGCGCCGTCCTGGTGCGCCTCGAGCCAACGGCTGGCGACGACGCACCACCGGTCGCCGGGCGTCAGGCCGGGGAAACGCCACTCCGGACGAGGCGTCACGAGGTCGTTGCCGACGCTGCGCTGGTGGTCGAGGAACTCGGTCGTCACGACGACGCAGATGGTGTGACTGCCCCGGTCCTCGGGCCCGGTCGTGCAGTAGCCGTCGCGGTAGAAGCCCGTCACGGGGTCCGTGCCGCACGCCTCGAGCTCGCCGCCGAGCACGTTCCGCTCCCGCGCTGCCATGCTCCAAACCTAGTGGTCGAGCGGCCGAGGGCAGGCGCTCCACGAGCTGCTGGTCAGACCTCGTCGCTACGCTGAGGCCCCCGCTGGATCGAGCAGGTCGGAGGAGGACGCGACGTGACCACCGAGGTGCGGCGCGACCCCGTCGGCGTCCCACACCTGCGCGCCGACGACCTGCTGGAGCTGGCCTGGCTCCAGGGCCGGGTCACCGCTCTCGACCGCGCCTGGCAGATCGAGCACCACCGGTGGCGCATGGAGGGTCGCACGGCCGAGTACGTCGGGGCCGACGGGCTCGCGTGGGACCGCTTCGCCCGGCAGGTGCTGCTCGAGCCGACGGTGCGGCGCTGCTTCGAGCGGCTGGACGCGGAGACGCGGACGTGGCTGACGGCATACGTCGACGGTGTCAACGAAGCGCTCGCGGAGGGGCTCACCGGGACACCGGAGGTCGCGCTGCTCGACCTCGGGTCGTATGCCGCGGCGCCGCGCCCCTGGGAGCCGTGGACGCCGCTCGGCATCTTCTGGGGCATCCACCTGGTCTTCGGGACATTCCCGTCGAAGCTGTTCAACGCGCACGTCGCCGAGCGTCTCGGCACGGACGCCCTGGCGCTGCTCAACGCCGAGGGCGTCGAGCGCGCCGAGGCGTCGGGCAGCAACGCCTGGGTCATCGGTGGGGACCGGACCGCGAGCGGGCTGCCGCTCATCGCCGGCGACCCGCACCGCACCATCGAGCTGCCCGGCTGCTACCAGCAGGTCGGGCTCGCGTGCCCCGAGTTCGACGTCGTCGGCTTCACGTTCCCCGGCGTGCCCGGCGTGCAGCACTTCGCGCACACCGGCACCGTCGCGTGGGGCATCACGAACGCCATGGCCGACTACCAGGACCTGACGCTCGAGTCCCTCCGCCATGTGGGGACCGGAGCGGACGGCTCGCCGGTCTTCGAGGCCAGGGGACCGGGCGGTTGGGAGCCGGTGCGCGCCACCACCGAGACGTTGCGCCTGCGGGGCGGGGCCGACGTGACCGTGCCCGTCGGCGTGACGTCCCGCGGGCCGGTCGTCACCGGGCTCGAGGCGGAGATGGAGCGGGCGGTCGGCGACGTACAGCCGTCGCCGCCGGGCGCGGCCCCGGCCGCCTACAGCCTGCGCACCCCGACGCACGTCGAGGAGGACCTCGGCTTCAGCGCCTTCCTGCCGCTCCTTCGATCACGCACGGTCGCCGACGTCGAGGCGGCGCTGTCGCGGTGGGTCGAGCCGGTCAACAGCGCCCTCGTCGCCGACGTCTCGGGCCGCATGCGGCACCTCGTCGTCGGTCGCGTGCCCGAGCGTGACGAGATCGGCGCCGTCCTTCCCGTGGCGGCCTGGGACCCGAGGCACGAGTGGCGCGGCTACCGGAACGGACCCGCTCGCGACGTGCCCGACGTCATGGTGAGCGCGAACGACCGGCGCAGCGGCGGGGGCCTCGGCATCGAGTACGCGACGTCGTTCCGGGCCGACCGCATCCGGTCGCTCCTCGAGTCGCCCGCCGAGAGAGGGGAGCGGCTGACGGCGGACCACTGCGGGGCCATCCACGTCGACACCCTCAACGGCCAGGCCGACCTCATGCGCGAGCTCGTCGGGTCGGCGGACGTCACCGGGGACGCCGCAGCGGTGCGGTCGGAGCTGCTCGCCTGGGACGGGCGCAGCGACGCCGGCAGCACGGGGGCGGCGCTCTTCGCCGCCTGGCGCACGGCGCTCGTGCACTGGTTCTCCGAGCATCCGCTCCTCGCGGTGCTGCACGAGCCGAGCGGTCACTCGAGCCTCTTCGCCGCGTGGACCGACGTCGTGACCCAGATCGGTGCCGGCTGGCACTCGATGGCCCGACTCGGCCCGGACCACGGCATCGAGGTCAGCGAGGGCGTACGCGTGGCGCTCGAACGTGCTGCCGCTCAAGCGGGTTCGCTGACGTCGTGGGGTGAGCGCCACTGGCTCGACCCCGTCCACGCGCTCACCAGGTCCGGCGGCGCGCCTGCCGTGCCTCGCGACCCCGTGGGCGGGGACAAGGGGTGCGTGCTCGCCGCCGCCAGTGCGCCCGGGGTGACCGACCACTGCTACGGCGGTCCCGTGGCGCGTTACGTCTGGGACCTCGGCGACCGAGACGCGAGCCGCTGGGTCGTGCCGTTCGGGGCGAGCGGCGACGCGCGCGACCCGCACTTCGCCGACCAGACCCGAGCCTGGCTCGCGGGCGACCTGCACCCGGTGGCACCTCTCGAGCCGCCGCGCAGCGATTTACGCTGAATTTTGCCTTCTCTTTACCATTTACAGGACAAAGCCTGACGTTCCGCCCTACTGTGCTCGCGTAGGGGCACCAGGTGCGACACGGTGCCTTGTGCCAGCGCAGGAGGTGTGAGTCCGGTGACGACGAGCATGACGCCCATGAATGGGGATCCCGAGCGCTGGCTGCCCGACCCGTCCTGGCCCGTGCCCCCACGCGGCTGGCAGCTGTGGGCGGCGGCCGGGTCGGCGCCGCGGCCCGGACGCGCCCCTGACGGCGAGCTCGAGGTGCGCGCCCAGCCCGAGATGCCCCACACTGACCCTGTGCTGTCCGAAATAGACCGATTTGCGGCCATCGAGGACGCCTCCTTCACGCTGCCGAGCCGCCCGAGCCGCCCGAGCCTCCTGGTCGACCACACGTCGGGCCAGCCGGTGCTTGTCGACCTGCTCGTAGAGGCTCGAGCCTCTCACCGGGCTCCGCACCGAGCACCCGCGGGGATGGTCCGGGGCTTCGCAGCGCTCGCCGTCCTGCTCGTCGTCAGCTTCCTCGTCGGCGGCGTCACGGGCGCCCTCGTCGTCATCGGCGTCTCCACCCTCCTGGCAGCCAGCGCTGCCCTCGTGAGCGGTCACATCTCGCTCTCCCTGGTCGGCGGCCAACGCGGCGCCGGCCTCTTCCTCGGCGTCGCCGTCGTGGCCCTGATGGCGGCCTCGGTGATGCCGCGCGACCGCCCCGCCCGCCAGGACGAGGTCGCGACGGCGCTGGTCCCGGTCAGCTCGAGCTGGGTCCCCGACGCCCGGTCGACGCAAGCCGCCGTGCCGCCGTCACCGGTCGCCTCGTCTTCGAGGATGCCGGTGGCTCCGGTAGTGCCGCCAACGCCATCGGCGTTCGGCGCCGAGATCGACACGTCGGCGCCGGCCGCGCGCTCGATGGTGGGTGGTGGAGTCCCGACCCTCTCGCCCGATGCGCTGACCCCGAGCTCCGGCCGGGCGAACGACCCCGGGACGTCGAAGACCGTCAAGCCGGTCAAGGCCGCGAAGCCGGCGAAGACGTCGAAGCCGGAGAAGGCGTCCAAGCCCGAGAAGGCGTCCAAGCCCGAGAAGGCGTCCAAGCCCGCGAAGCCCGCGAGGCCAGCGCATCCGGTGACGACCTGTCCCGGCAGGACAGGCGCGGCGCCGGTCGTGTTGCGTCGTGCCCTGGCTGCGCTCGGTCCGTGCGGACCTGTGCGACAGTGACTCCGTGGGTACACCTATGACACCGGTCACGATCATCTGGTTCGTCGGAGCCGCGATCGTGGGGGCGATCGCCGGTGGCCTGCATGTGCTCCGTTCCGCCATCGGCGGCTCGCACACGGAGATGCCCCTCATGATCTCGGCCTTCGCCCTGACAGCGCTCGCCGCCGCCATGCTCTTCCACGGCGTCATGCTGGCGGCTCGGGCACAGGATGCCGCCGCCGGACCCGCTCCCGAGATCGACGTCGCCGAGGCCGATGCTGAGGACGCCGCCGAGGTCCCCGACCGCGAGGTGGCCTCCGAGGGCCCGGCCGCCTACACCTTCCGCGGAGGTGAGCCGGTCGGCGAGCGAGCGGCCCGGCGTGCCCGACGCGACCGGTCCGCGCAGGGCTGACGGCGCGCCGTCGTCGCACCCGACGGGCACAATGACGGGATGAGTGCAGGTCGCACCACCTGGGTGCTGCACGTCGACCTCGACCAGTTCATCGCCGCCGTCGAGGTGCTGCGTCACCCCGAGCTCGCGGGCCTGCCGGTCATCGTCGGCGGTCGTGGTGATCCGACCGAGCGCGCCGTCGTGTCCACGGCGAGCTACGAGGCCCGTCAGTTCGGCGTCGGATCCGGTATGCCGCTGCGCCTCGCCGCGCGCAAGGCGCCCGACGCGGTGATCCTCCCGGTCGACGCCCCGGCCTACACCGAGGCGTCCGAGCGGGTCATGGACACGCTGCGCGGGCTCGGGGTCGTCGTGGAGGTGCTGGGCTGGGACGAGGCCTTCCTCGGGGTCGACGCTGACGACCCGGAGGCGTTCGCCGAGCGAGTCCGGGCAGCGGTGCTCGAGGCGACCGAGCTGCACTGCTCCGTCGGCATCGGTGACAACAAGGTGCGCGCCAAGATCGCGACGGGCTTCGGCAAGCCGCGCGGCACCTTTCGCCTGACCCGGGAGAACTGGTTCGACGTCATGGGCGACCGGCCGACGATCGACCTGTGGGGCGTCGGGTCCAAGGTGTCCAAGCGACTGGCCGCACACGGGATCACGACGGTGCGCGAGCTCGCCGACGCCGACGAGTCCGTCCTCGTCGGCGAGTTCGGGCCGCGCATGGGCCTCTGGTACTCCCAGCTGGGTCGCGGCATCGGGTCGGCCGTCGTCGACGACTCGCCCTGGATCGCGCGGGCGCACAGCCGGGAGACCACCTACCAACGCAACCTCACGACGGCGGAGGAAGTGCGGGACGCCGTGCGCGAGCTCGCCTCCCAGGCCTTCGACGACACCGTCAAGGAGGGACGCCCGGTCTTCCGTGTCACGCTCAAGGTGCGCTACGCCCCGTTCCACACCTCGACCAAGGCCCGCAAGCTCCCGGCTCCGACGACCGAACGCGATGACGTCATCGAGGCCGCCGTCGCCCTGGCGCAGACGCTCGACCCGGGGCGTGAGGTGCGTCTGCTCGGCGTCCGGGCCGAGATGGTCATGCCCGACGGGGGCGACCCCGTCGAGCGCACCCCGGTCCGCGGCCGCCTCTGACGGATCTCGCCGACCTCAGTGGTGGCGCCGGGCGCGACTGATCTCGCGGACGGCCCGTGCCTTGGCCCGGAAGAACCGGGGACGGCTCACCAGGTAGGCGGCGACGACGAGCCCGACGATGGCGATGAGCCGGTTCGGGTCGACGGCAGGCCGCCAGGTGACCTGTCCGTCCTTGATGACGAACGCGCCGGCCGGCCGTCCGGCCATGCCGAAGCCCGCGCCCTCACCCGACTCGCCCTTCTCGTCGTGGCCGGAGCCACCACCCCCGCCCCCGGTGACGACGGCGGCCGGGATGACCGTCAGGCCGTCCTTCTCGTACGGCTCGCCGTAGACGCGTCGGACCGTGATCGTGTCATTCGCCTTGCTGAGCAGCTCGTCGAGCTTCATGGTTCCTCCCTCGTGCCGGGCGCCCCGGCCTCAGCACCCCAGACTGCCCAGATGGCTCGTGGCCCAACAGGGCTGAAGGTCCCGAATGACGCGGCCGCTCAGGCGGGTGCCGTGGAGCGCGCCTTGGCCCGGCGGGTCCCGCCACCGGGCGTCCCGTGCAGGAACCGGACGAGCGCGGCCAGCTCGGGCACCTCGCCGGCGCTCTCGAGGGACTGCTCGAGCACCGTGTCGTGGGTCGGTGCGGCCTCGCGGTAGAGCGCCCAGCCCTTGTCGGTGAGCTCGGTGTAGATGCCGCGGCGGTCATCGGCGCAGAGCACCCGGGTCAGCAGCCCGCGGTCCTCGAGCCGGTTGACGAGCCGGGTGGTCGCGGACGACGAGAGGGCGGCTGCGCGAGCGAGCTGGCTCATCCGCATGTGCCAGCCGTCCTGACGGGACAGGGCGTCGAGGACGGTGAACTCGACGACGGACAGCTCGTGGCGGCGCACGAGCTCTCGCTCGAGGGCGCTCTCGATGTGTCCGTGCAGGGCGGCCAGGGTGCGCCACCCGGAGGCGCGCACCTCGACGGCGGAGTCTGCGATTCCCATGCGCACCATCATAACGCGCGTTTGCAATATGCCGCGCCTGCAACTAACGTCACTCGACATCACTTAGTTGCACACGCGGCATACCGGCGAAAGCAGAGAGGCTCGGATCGGCGCCCGCATCCTGTCAAGGAAAGGACTCGGCACCCATGCCACTCGGTCTCATCGCCCTCGCCCTCGGGGGCTTCGGCATCGGCCTGACGGAGTTCGTCATCGCCGGCCTCATCAGCACCGTCGCCACCGACATGGGGGTCACCATCCCCGTGGCCGGCTACCTCATCAGCGGTTACGCCCTGGCCGTCGTCGTCGGCGCGCTGGGCCTGACGCTCGTGCTCGGCGCCTGGCGACCCAAGCGCGCCCTGCTCGCCCTCATGGTCCTGTTCATCGTCGGCAACGCCCTCTCCGCGGTGGCGACCGGCTACGGCATGCTCCTCGCCGGCCGGGTCGTCGCGGCCCTCGCCCACGGCGCCTTCTTCGGCATCGGCTCGGTGCTCGCAGCCTCGCTCGTGTCACCCGACCGTCGGGCCGGCGCGATCTCCATCATGTTCGGCGGGCTCACCCTCGCCAACGTGCTCGGTGTCCCGCTCGGGACGTTCGTCGGGCAGCAGTGGGGCTGGCGCGCGACCTTCGCACTCATCGCCGTCGTCGGGGTCGTTGCGGCCGTCGGCATCGCGGTCCTCGTCCCGGACGCCGCCCCAGAGACGGAGTCCGGTGAGCCCACCGAACGTGCCGCAACCCTGCGGGCCGAGCTCGCAGCCTTCCGCAACCGCCAGGTCTGGTTCTCGCTCGCGATGACCGTCCTCGTCTTCGGCGGGATGTTCGGCGCCTTCATGTACGTCGAGCCGCTCCTGACCCGCGTCACCGGCTTCGACGAGTCGGCGGTGCCGTGGCTGCTCGTCCTCTTCGGCGTCGGCCTCTTCGCCGGCAACCTCCTCGGAGGCCGCTGGGCCGACCGCGCCCTGGCTCGCACGCTCGTCACGCTGACGCTCGCGCTCGCGGTCTCGCTCGTCGCCTTCGCGCTGCTGTCGGGCAACGAGGCGGGGTCGGCGGCCATGCTGCTGGCCATGGGCTTCTTCGGCTTCGCGACCGTGCCCGGCCTGCAGATGCGGGTCCTCGGCCACGCCTCCGGAGCGCCGACGATGGCCTCCTCGGCGAACATCGCGGCCTTCAACGTCGGCAACTTCCTCGGCGTCTGGATCTCGGGCCTGGCCATCAGCGCCGGGCTCGGCTGGACCTCGCCGCTCTGGGTCGGTGCGGGCTTCGCGACGTCGGGGCTTCTCGTGCTCCTCGGCGCCACGGCGGCAGAGCGCAGGACGGCACCCGAGCCGACGGAGGCCGGTCCCGTCGAGAAGCGTGAGCAGCTGGACGTCCCCGCCCACGTCAGCTGACACCGGTTCGAGGGATGGCGGGGGACGCTCAGAGCGCGGCGGCGACCGACCGGCCGGCCGTGCGCCCGCTGAAGAGGCAGCCGCCGAGGAAGGTGCCCTCGAGCGAGTTGTAGCCGTGCATGCCGCCCCCGCCGAAGCCGCTCACCTCGCCCGCGGCATACACCCCCGGGAGCGGCTCGCCGCCCGGCCCGAGCACGCGTCCGGCGAGGTCGGTCTCGAGGCCGCCGAGCGTCTTGCGGGTGAGGATGTTGAGCCGTACGGCGATGAGCGGGCCGGCCTTCGGGTCGAGCAGCTTGTGCGGACTCGCCACGCGAATCAGCCTGTCACCGCGATAGTTCCGCGCCCCGCGGACTGCGGTGATCTGCGCGTCCTTGGTGAAGTCGTTGTCGATCTCGTTGTCGCGCGCCACGATCGTGCGTCGCAGCGACTCGACGTCGATGAGGTCGTCACCGGTGAGCGCGTTCATTCCCCGGACCAGCTCGTCGAGGGTGTCCGCCACGACGAAGTCCTCGCCATGACGCTTGAAGGCCTCGACGGGTCCGGGCGCTCCCTTGCGGGCCCGTCCGAGCACCTGCTTGACGTCCTTGCCGGTGAGGTCGGGGTTCTGCTCGGAGCCCGACAGGGCGAACTCCTTCTCGATGATCCGCTGGGTCAGCACGAACCACGAGTAGTCGTGGCCGCTGTGCGTGATGTGACGGAGCGTGCCGAGGGTGTCGAAGCCGGGGAAGTACGGCGCCGGGAAGCGGCGGCCCCGCGCGTCGAGCCACAGGGACGACGGGCCGGGCAGGATGCGGATGCCGTGGTTGTCCCAGACGGGGTCCCAGTTGCGCAGTCCCTCCGTGTAGTGCCACATCCGGTCGGGGTTGATGACCCGACCGCCGGCCGCCTGCGTGATGCCGAGCATCCGGCCGTCGACGTGGGCGGGCACCCCGGCTACCATGCGGGTCGGTGGCGCGCCGAGCCGCTCCGGCCAGGCCTGCCGCACGAGGTCGTGGTTGCCGCCGATGCCCCCGCTCGTCACGACGACGGCCTGGGCGGTGATCTCGAAGTCGCCGACCTCCTCGCGGCTGCTGGGCCGGCCGCGGTCGACCCCGTCGGGCGCCAGGACGCGACCGCGTACGCCCGTCACGGTGCCCACGGTCAGGACGAGCTCGTCGACGCGGTGGCGGAAGGCGAAGGTCACGCGACCGCTCGCCACGGCGGCACGGACCCGTCGCACGAACGGTTCCACGAGCCCGGGGCCCGTGCCCCAGGTGATGTGGAAGCGGGGCACCGAGTTGCCGTGCCCGTCGGCGCGCCCGTCGCCGCGCTCGGCCCAGCCGACGACGGGGAAGAGCCGATGGCCCTGCTCGTGCAGCCACGCGCGCTTCTCGCCGGCGGCGAAGTGGAGGTATGCCTCGGCCCACTTGCGTGGCCAGAAGTCCTCGTCCCGGTCGAACTGGGCCGAACCCATCCAGTCCTGCGTCGCGAGCTCGAGGCTGTCCTTGATGCCCATCCGGCGCTGCTCCGGGCTGTCGACCAGGAAGAGCCCGCCGAAGCTCCAGAAGGCCTGGCCGCCGAGGGACTGCTCGCCCTCCTGGTCGACGAGCACGACCCGCTTCCCGCGGTCGGCGAGCTCAGCGGTGGCGACGAGTCCGGCGAGACCGGCTCCCACGACGACGACGTCGGCTTCCATGGCCCCGAGCATGCCACCAACCGGCCCGGCGGGCACCACGTCTCATCTGCTCTCGGCGGATCTGCCCGTGGCAGAGCAGGATTCCCGTCCGTACCGTGCACGCCCATGATGGCTGGATGACCGACTCACCCATGCCAGCGGCGCTCGACGACCAGCTGTCGATGCAGCTGCTCCACCAACGGATCATCGTCCTCGGGGCGGAGGTCGACGACCCGATCGCGAACCGGATCACGGCCCAGCTGCTCCTGCTCTCGGCGCGCGACCCGCGCTCCGACATCAGTCTCTACGTCAACAGCCCCGGAGGCTCTGTCACCGCCGGTCTCGCCATCTACGACACGATGCGCGTCATCCCCAACGACGTCTCCACTCTCGCAGTGGGATTCGCGGCCTCCATGGGACAGTTCCTCCTCGGCGCCGGGACCCCCGGCAAGCGCTTCGCCCTGCCCAACGCGCGGATCATGATGCACCAGCCGTCCGCCGGCATCCAGGGCACCGCCGCCGACGTCGAGGTCCAGGCCGCGAACCTCAAGGCGGTCAAGCGCCGGGTCAACGAGCTGCAGGCGCAGCACACGGGCCAGACCGTCGAGCAGATCACCCACGACAGCGAGCGCGACCGCTGGTTCAGTGCGGAGGAGGCCGCGGCATACGGCATCGTCGACCACGTCGTCAGCGCGCTGACCGACGTCCGCCCGGTCGGTGTCGAGCGGAAGGTGGGACTGCGGTGAGCAGCTACACGATCCCCTACGTCGTCGAGCGCACCCCGGCCGGGGAGCGCAGCTTCGACATCTACAGTCGGCTGCTCCAGGAGCGGATCATCTTCGTGGGCACGGAGATCGACGACGGGGTCGCCAACGTCGTCATGGCCCAGCTGCTCCACCTCGCCGATGTCGCACCGGACCGGGAGGTGTCGCTCTACGTCAACAGCCCCGGGGGCTCGTTCACGGCGCTCATGGCCGTCTACGACACGATGCAGTTCGTGCCGGCGCCCGTCGCGACGTACTGCCTCGGCCAAGCGGCGTCCGCCGCGGCCGTGCTCCTCGCGGCAGGGGAGCCCGGCAGGCGCTTCGCGCTGCGACACTCCCGGGTGCTGCTCCACCAGCCGTCCGCGGGTGGGCAGGGGACGGTCAGCGACCTCGCCCTGCAGGCCGACGAGCTGCTGCGAGTGCGCACGCAGGTCGAGGAGGTGCTGAGCCTGCACACCGGGCGTTCGGTCGCGCAGCTGCGCCTCGACACCGACCGCGACAAGGTGCTCACGGCCGCGGAGGCCGTGGAGTTCGGCGTCGTCGACCACGTCGTCGAGCGCGCGACGGAGGTCCGCCTCGACGGGGATTGACCGGGGGCTCCGTCGATCGTCACGCCGCGAGGAGCACCGATCGTGTGGTGTCGGCGAGGGTGCCGGTCGGCGCCGGCGCCTCCGCAGGGGACGCGATGCTCGACCCGGCGCGGGACGTCAGGTCCAGGACACGTCCTCCGTTCGGGACGTCGCCGACGAGGTCGCGCAGCTCGCGGTGGGCCGCGCCCACGAGGCCGGTGATGCTCGACCCGAGCGCCACGCACACCGCCTCGAGCACCTCGGACGAGGGCTCCTTGAGGCCGCGCTCGACCTCGGAGAGGTAGGCGACCGAGATGCCGGCGCGGGCGGCGACCTCGGCGAGCGTGCGGCCCTGGCGGGTGCGCAGGCCGCGCAGGAGCCGGCCGTAGACCTCGCGCAGCAGCGGGGTGCGGACGCCGGGGTGCGGGCGCGGGGCGATCTGGGTCATGGCCGTCTCCGATCTGGGTGCGTTCGTCCAGCGTCGCACGGGAGCGTCCGGATGGTGCCCGGTGAGACTCGGAAGGGCGTACGCCGTGGGCGAACTCACGGAGCGGCGTGCCGAGGGTGGGTGCTGGAGGAGAAAGATGTTGACGGCGTTCACTTCGTCATCGAGGCTGTCGGTGATGACGCCTACCGTGGTCAACGCGGCAGCTCACACCTCACGCACGACTCTCTGGGGAGCCCTCACATGACCATCACCTCCGATGCGCGCGCCGCGCGCGAACGGTCCTCGGGCCCGGCCATCGAGGCCGAGCACCTCGTCAAATGCTTCGGCGACATGACGGCCGTCGACGACGTCAGCTTCTCCGTGCCGCAGGGCACGGTTCTCGGTCTGCTCGGCCCCAACGGCGCCGGCAAGACCACCACCGTCCGCATGATGACGACCCTGAGCCAACCCACCAGCGGCTCCGCCCGCGTCGCCGGCCACGACGTCGTCCGTGAGCCCGAGCTGGTCCGCCGCAGCATGGGCCTGACGGGCCAGGCCGCGACCGTCGACGAGCTGCTCACGGGCCGGGAGAACCTCCGGCTCATGGGCTCGCTCTACGGCCTGCCCAAGGGAGAGGTGCGCCGGCTGACCGGCGACCTGCTCGAGCGCTTCTCGCTCACCGACGCCGGCAACAGGGTCGTCAAGGACTACAGCGGCGGCATGCGTCGCCGGCTCGACCTCGCGGTCAGCCTCATCGCGACGCCGCCCGTGCTGTTCCTCGACGAGCCGACCACGGGCCTCGACCCGCGCAGCCGCGTCGAGCTCTGGGACGTGCTGCGCGACCTCGTCCGCGACGGCACCACGCTGCTGCTCACGACGCAGTACCTCGAGGAGGCCGACCAGCTCGCCGACCGGATCGTCGTCATCGACCACGGCCGGATCATCGCCGAGGGCACGCCGCTCGAGCTCAAGGACCAGTCGGGTCAGGCCGCCATCGTCCTCACGGTCTCGCACGCCGACCAGGTCGAGGCCGCCCGCGCCCTGCTCGCCGCCCATGTCGAGGGGGTCCACGTCGACGTCCCGGCGCGACGCCTCACCGCCCCCGCCGAGGGCCTGCACGACATGACCAGGGTCGCCGCGGTCTTCGAGCGCAGCGACATCGTCCTCGACGACCTCGGCCTCCAGCGTCCGAGCCTCGACGACGTGTTCCTCAGCCTCACCGGACACCGCACCGAGCCGGACGCTCCCGGCTCCGGCGAGTCCCCCGACACCAGCTCCACCTCCGCCAAGGAGTCCCGATGACCGACCGGACCGTCGCCACCACCACCTCCACCACCGGCGTGGCCCCCACGAGCGCGCGGACGGCGCCGCACGACTACGAGCCACCCGGCCGCGCGCGGCAGATCGCGATGATGGTGTGGCGCAACCTCAAGCACATCAAGCGCCAGCCCGAGATGCTCACGGACGTCACGATCCAACCGGTGATGTTCGTGCTCCTCTTCGCCTTCGTCTTCGGAGGTTCGATCGTCATCCCTGGCTTCAACTACCGGGAGTGGCTGATGCCGGGGATCATGGCCCAGACCATGGCCTTCTCCGCATTCATCGTGGCGATCGGCCTCAACATGGATCTCGGCAAGGGCATCATCGACCGGTTCCGCTCACTCCCGATCTCGCGGGGCTCGGTGCTCGTCGGGCGCAGCATCTACAGCATCATCCACTCGAGCATCGGCATCTTCGTCATGTCGCTGACGGGCGTGGCGATCGGTTGGCGGATCCACAACGGCGTCGGAAAGGCGCTGCTCGCCTTCGCGCTGCTGCTGCTCTTCGGTTTCGCCATGATCTGGGTGGGCATACTGGTCGGCTCGTCGATGCGCTCGCCCGAGGCGGTCAACGGGTTGATGTTCACGACGATCTTCCCGATCACGTTCCTGGCCAACACCTTTGCACCGACGGTGGGCATGGCCGGCTGGTTGCGCACCATCGCCGAGTGGAACCCGATCAGCTCACTCGTCCAGTCCATGCGTGAGCTGTGGGGCAACGGTCCGGCAGCCCTGCCCGACGCCGCTCTGCCCCTTCACTATCCCGTCCTCACGACGGTGATCTGGTCGGTCGCGATCACCGCCGTCGTCGCCCCCCTGGCGGTGCGGGCCTTCATCCGCCGCACGACTGACTGAGGACCACGGTCGACGCTCTCGAGGGCGCGGGGGACGGTGAGCCCGAGGAACGCGTGCGCCTCCTCGAGACCGAACCGGCGGTGCTCGAGCATGACCGACAGGTCGGTCGGCTCCTGCAGCTCGAGGACGAACACACCCTCGCCGATGGCATGGGGCTGGCCGCCGGGCATGAGCACGGTGCCACCGGCAGACACCTCGATGCGGTGGAGAGCGGCCAGGAGGCGCTCGTCCTGGGCCTCGACGAGCTCGGCCAGCTGCTTAGTCGGGAGCTCCTCGCGGAAGCCCACCCAGACGCAGGCGCCGGGCTCGGCGTCGAGGACGATCCACGCCTCCGTCTTGCCGTGGTCGCAACCGAGGTGCGCTGCCCAGCGGGCTCGGCAGGCGGGTCGGGTCTGACACGGTCGTCTCGGACACGGGCAGGTGTTCCTCGGGTCGGTGGGGGACGCCTTCGGCGACTCAGCGCTGTGATGTCGCACGTCGCACGCCGGAGGCGCGCACGATCAGCCGGGTCGGCATGACGACGGTCTGGGCCGGCGACTCGTCGCCGAGCAGGCGTGCGAAGAGCTGCTGGGCGGCCTTCTGCCCCATGGCAGCGGGGTCCTGGTGCACGACGGTGACCGGAGGGTCGATGAGGCCTGCGAGCTCGAAGTCGTCGAAGCCCACGAGCGACAGCGGCAGGCGCAGCTCCCGCAGGGCCAGCAGGGCGGCGATGGTGATGCGGTTGTTGCCCGTGACGACCGCGGTGACCGGCTCGCGGCCCCGCGACCACTGCGTCAGGGTCTCCTGCACCGAGGCGGCCGTGTGGGGACCCATGGAGACCCGCGGACTGCTGGGCAGACCGAGGCCCTCGTGGGTCGCGACGAATGCGTCGCGGCGCTGCCGCGCCGTCCAGAAGGCGGGGTCGTCCCCGTAGAAGGCGATGTTGCGGTGGCCGTGCGCCACGAGGTGCTCGACGGCGCTGCGGATGCCGCCGGGGTTGTCGCTGAGGATGGTGTCCCGGGGGGTGCCGCGGACCGGACGGTCCATGTAGACGATCGGGGTGTGGCTCGCCTCGAGGACGGCATCCGAGGACGCGCTCTCATCTGCGGGGACGACGATGATGCCGTCGACCCGGCGGTCCACCAGTGCCTCGATGACGGCGCGCTCGCGGGAGGGGGACCCCTCGGCGGAGGCGGTGATGAGCTGGTGCTGCCGGATGCGCGCCTCGCGTTCGACGGCCGCACCCATCTGCGAGTAGAAGGGGTTGGCGAGGTCCTCGACGACGAGGGCGATGGTGAACGTCCGGCCCTGGCGCATGAGGCGGGCGCCGTCGTGGCGACGGAAGCCGAGCCGCTCGATGACGGCGCGGACCCGCTCGGCCGTGTCGGGACGCACGCCGGGCTCGTGGTTGACCACGCGCGAGACGGTCTTGACGGAGACGTGGGCCTCGGCGGCGACGTCGGCCATGGTCGGGCGGGTGGCTGTCCGATGGTCAGACAACGCTGTCATGCCCGCAGTCTGACCAGAGGACGGCAGGGATCGCAACGTCAGCGTGCCGGCGCCGGCCCGAAACACGAAGTTCTGTCCGATTCGATGTCCGGACCGGACAGGATCGTTTTGAGCGGTTGACGCCCTTTGTCCGGTAGGGGAAGTCTCGCAGGGTCGGAACGCGGCTCGGCGTCGCTGGTGCCGACTCAGACTCAGCACGGCTCAAGACGAGCGGCTCAACGACGAGCACGGAGGAACCCATGTCCAAGAGAACCGGGATCCACAGGGGCGTCATCGCCCTGGCAGTCCTGGCCACGGCGACGGTAGGGGCGATCGCCGGTCCCGCCCAGGCGGATGCGCTCGGCGGCACTGCCGGGGCGCCGCGGTCGGCACCCGCCGCCGCTGCCGGTGCGGGTGACTTCTCGACCTCGTTCGAGACCGGTCAACCGCAGCCCGAGCTCTCCACCGTCGAGGTGGGCGCCCATGGACCGCGACAGCAGAACGTCTCCGGCACCGCGAGCGCGGACGGGAGCCTCCTCGGGTCGGTCGTCGGGGTCACGGCGAGCGCAGAGAACGCGCCCGGTGAGGTCGCCTCGAACCTCGCCGACGCCAACCCGGACAGCAAGTGGCTCGCCTTCGCCTCGGCCGGCTGGGTGCGCTACCAGCTCGGCACGCCGGCGAAGGCGCTGCGCTACTCGTTGACCTCGGCCAACGACTCGCCCGAGCGCGACCCCAAGGACTTCACCCTCCAGGGCTCGAGCGACGGCACGACGTGGACCGACCTCGACCGCCGGACCGGCATCGACTTCTCGGGCCGCTTCGCCAAGCGCACCTTCGATGTCACGACGCCGGCGACGTATGCGTACTACCGGCTCGACGTGACCGCGGTCCACTCCGGCGGCATCGTCCAGCTCGCCGACTGGGACCTCTCCGACGGCAGCACCGGATCCGGCCCGGCCACACCGATGAAGACCGTCGTCGGCTCCGGCCCGATCTCCGGCTTCAACATCAAGCCGCTCGTCGGCTGGACCGGCGTCAAGGCGCTGCGCTACTCCGGCGGCCACACCGCCGACGGCCGTGGTTACGCGTGGAACCGGTTGTTCGACGTCGACCTACCGGTCACCGCGCAGACCCGGCTCAGCTACAAGATCTTCCCCGACATGATCGCCGGCGACCTCGAGTACCCGTCGACGTATGCCGCCCTCGACGTCCGCTTCACGGACGGCACCTACCTGTCCGACCTCGGCGCCGACGACCAGCACGGAGTCGCCGCGAGCCCGAGCGGCCAGGGCAAGGGCAAGATCCTCTACGCCAACCAGTGGAACGCCGTCTCCCTCGACGTCGGCAAGGTCGCCGCCGGCAAGACGATCGACCGGGTTCTCGTCGGCTACGACAACACCGGCGGGGCGACGAAGGACACCCGCTTCGGCGGCTGGATCGATGATGTCTCGGTGCAGGCGAAGCCGGCGGTCATCGACGGCGCCGACCTGACGAACTACGTGGACGTGCGACGCGGCACCAACGCATCGAGCAGCTTCTCGCGCGGCAACAACCTGCCGATCAGCGCGCTGCCCAACGGTTTCACCTTCTTCACCCCGGTCACCAACGCCACCTCCCAGTCGTGGGAGTACTACTACCAGTCGGCCAACAATGCGGCGAACCTCCCTGTGCTGCAAGGTCTTGCGGTCTCGCACGAGCCGAGCCCGTGGATGGGTGACCGCAACCAGATGTCGGTCATGCCGTCCGTGGCGACCGGCACGCCGACGGGCAGCGCCTCAGGTCGCGGCCTCGCCTTCGACCACGCGACCGAGGTGGCTCACCCCGACTACTACAAGGTCGCTCTAGCCGGTGGCCTCACCGCCGAGACGGCCCCGGCCGACCACGGCGGTGTCTACCGGTTCACCTTTCCGGCCTCGGCCGTCAAGGGACACCTCGTCGTCGACACCATCGACGACAACGGCACCTTCGCCGTCGACGCGGCCTCGGGCACGATGACCGGTTGGGTCGACAACGGCAGCGGCCTGTCCGCCGGCCGCAGCCGGATGTTCGTCTACGGCACGTTCGACCGGCCCGCCACGGCAGTCGGCACCGCTCCGAACGGTCACACGGGCACCCGCTACGCGACCTTCGACACGACCACCGACAAGCAGGTCACGCTCAAGCTCTCGACGTCGTTCATCTCGCTCGACCAGGCGAAGAAGAACCACGCACTCGAGCTCGCGTCCCGCGACTTCGACGCCGTGCGTGCCGCGGCCAAGGAGGCCTGGAACGCCCGCCTCGGCGTCGTCAGCGTCAAGGGCGCCAACGACTCCGAGCGCACGACGCTCTACTCCAACCTCTACCGCCTCAACCTCTACCCCAACAGCCAGTTCGAAAACACCGGCACGGCTGCTGCTCCGCGCTACCAGTACGCGAGCCCCGTTGCGGCCAAGTCGGGTTCGGCCACCGCGACGACGACGAACGCCGCCGTCAAGGACGGCAAGATCTACGTCAACAACGGCTTCTGGGACACCTACCGCACCGTGTGGCCGGCCTACAGCCTGCTCTACCCGGAGGTGGCGGCCGAGATCGCCGACGGCTTCGTGCAGCAGTACCGCGACGGCGGCTGGGTCGCTCGATGGAGCTCGCCGGGCTACGCCGACCTCATGACCGGCACGAGCTCGGACGTCGCTTTCGCCGACGCGTACGCGAAGGGCGTCAAGCTGCCCGACCCGCTCGCGGCATACGACGCGGCCGTGAAGAACGCGACGGTGCTCCCGACGTCGAGTGCGGTGGGTCGCAAGGGACTCGACACCTCCACCTTCCTCGGCTACACGAGCACCAACACCGGTGAGAGCGTGTCGTGGGGACTGGAGGGGCTCGTCAACGACTTCGGCATCGGGACCATGGCGGCCAAGCTCGCCAAGGACCCGGCCACTCCGGAGGCGCGCCGTGCCCAGCTGACCGAGGAGTCGAAGTACTTCCTCGAGCGGGCGACGCACTACGGCAACCTCTTCAACCCGAAGGTCGGCTTCTTCCAGGGCCGCGCCGCCGACGGCACGTTCCCGTCGAGCTTCGACCCGGAGGCCTGGGGCGGGGACTACACGGAGACGAACGCCTGGAACTTCGCCTTCCACGCCCCGTTCGACGGCAACGGCCTGGCCAACCTCTACGGCGGCCGTGACGCGCTCGCGAAGAAGCTCGACACGTTCTTCGCGACGCCGGAGACGGCGACCAAGCCCGGCGGCTACGGCGGCGTCATCCACGAGATGCTCGAGGCCCGCGACGTCCGGATGGGCATGCTCGGCCAGAGCAACCAGGTGAGCCACCACATCGCGTACATGTACGACTGGACCGGCCAGCAGTGGAAGACGGCCGAGAAGGTCCGCGAGATCATGCGCCGGCTCTACGTCGGTGGCGAGATCGGCCAGGGCTACCCGGGCGACGAGGACAACGGCGAGATGTCGGCGTGGTACGTCCTGTCCTCGCTCGGCATCTACCCGCTCCAGGTCGGCTCGGCCAACTGGGCCATCGGCTCGCCGAAGTTCGAGCAGGTCCGGGTCAAGCGCACGCAGGGTGACCTCGTCGTCAACGCGCCTGGCAACTCCGAGACGAACATCTACGTCCAGGGCGTCACGGTCAACGGCGCCAAGCACAAGAGCGTCTCGATCAGCCAGGACGAGATCGCGGGCCCGACCACGGTCGACTTCGCGATGGGTGCCAAGCCCTCGGACTTCGGGTCCCGCGCCCAGGACGCTCCGCCGTCGCTGACGCAGGGCACCGAGGCGCCGAACCCGCTCAAGGACGCGACCGGCCCCGGCCGCGGCACCGCGACGGCGACCGACCTCGCGTCGGGCGACGACGCCAAGGCGCTCTTCGACAACACCTCGCGCACGTCGGTGGCCTTCACGTCGGCCACGCCGTCGGTGACCTTCGCCCTGTCGGGCGTCGGCCAGCGGGCCACCTGGTACACCGTCACCTCGGGACCGAAGGCCGGCGACCCGTCGGCATGGCGCCTCGAGGGCAGCAAGGACGACGGCAAGACGTGGCAGACGCTCGACACGAGGACGGCCCAGACCTTCCCGTGGCGGGTGCAGACGCGTCCGTTCGAGATCGCACACACGGGCACGTTCACGACCTACCGCCTCGTGGTCACGGCCACGGCCGGTGGCGCGGCGCCCAACCTGTCCGAGCTCGAGCTGCTCACCGACGGTTCCAAGGCCCAGCACACCGGCCTGAAGGTCTCGGCGGCCGAGCCCTTCGAGGTCGCGGAGGACACGGCGTGGTCGGGCACCGTCGCCACCTTCTCGGGTGGCGTCGCCAAGGGGACGGACGCCTCCTCCGCCACGGCGACCATCGCCTGGGGTGACGGGAGCACCTCGGCCGGCACGATCGAGGCCGGTGACCTCGGCTCGTCCACCGTCCGTGGGAGCCACACGTATGCCGATCCCGGGCCGTACCAGCCGAAGGTCTCCGTGATCCTCGGCAAGGAGACCGCCTCCACGCTCGGCAGCGCCACCGTGCACCAGGCGTCCACGCCGGCGTATGCCGCAGGCTTCGACTCCGTGTGCTTCGGCAACGTCGGTGACTCGGTGCCCTGCGACGGCGACCGGGCGGGCCTGTCCCGTGAGGCGCTCGTCGCTGCAGGCGGCGTCCCGGGCAAGCTGCTGAGCGTCCCCGGGACCGACCTGCGCTTCTCGATGCCGGGCGTCCCGGTCGGCACCAAGGACAACGCCACCGGTGCGGGGCAGACCCTCCCGGTGACCCTGGCCCCGGGGGCGACGAAGCTGTCGCTCATCGGCACGGCGACGCAGAAGAACCAGGACACCACCGCCACCGTCAACTTCACCGACGGCTCGAGCACGAGCTACAAGGTGCAGTACGGCGACTGGTGTGGCTCGCCCCAGTTCGGGAACGTCATCGCCATCCAGATGGCCTACCGCCTCAACGGGACGGGCACCGACGGCTGCCAGGTGAAGCTCTTCGCCACGGCGCCGCTGACGGTCCCGGCCGGCAAGACGGTCGACTCCGTGACGCTGCCGACGCAGGCCGGTGACCCGAAGACGACGGGACGGATCCACGTCTTCGCGGTCGCTGACAACGGCTCGGCCCTCGAGGTCGCGGCCGGCGCCGACTCCACGGCCAAGGCCGGCGCCGACACCGACGTCACGCTGGGCACGGCGAAGGGCGGCGTCCCGGCGTCGACCGGCTACACGGCCCGCGTCCAGTGGGGCGACGGCACCGTGACGGAGGACGCGGCCGTGACGACCGCGTCGGACGGCACGGCCACCGTCGAGGGCGGCCACGCCTGGGCCACCGCCGGCACCTACACGGTGCGAGTGCTCGTGTCCGACTCCCGGTCCGACGTGCTCGCCTCGCTGAAGGTCACCGTCGGCTAGTCGAGACACCCGTGTCAGCCGAGGTTGTGGTCGAAGTCCATCCGGTGGGTGCCGTCCACGTCGATGTGCAGGCGCACGGTCCCCTCGATGCCGGTCAGCTCGTCGGTGCCGCTGCCCGGCACGATGAGGCCGTACTCGTTGGCGCGGTCAGTGCCGCTGGTCGAGGCTGCGTGCACGAAGTTGAACGCGCCGCGTCGCCCGGCGACCGTGCCTTCGAAGGACTCCATCGCGACGTACGTGCCCACCCCCGAGGTCTGGTCGAAGGCGGACGTGAACTGGGTGACGCTGCGCCCCGCGACGTCGCCGGCATACGTCTTGCGCATGCGCAGGTGCCCGGTGGGCAGCGCCGTCGTCACGTCGGGGACGTAGTCGGTGACGTCGAAGTCGGACGTCGTGAAGGTCGAGGTGCTCAGCATGTGGCCGACGCTAGCGACCCGAATGTCCCTGCGATAGAACGTTCCCGACGCGTCAGCGGGCGCGCATGCGGTTGTTGCGCGGTTGGTGCTCGAGCTCGGCGAGGCCCAGCTCCTCGAGCAACGGCGGCAGGTACATCCCGGCGCGGCCGCGGTAGCCCTTGCGCAGGCCGTACCACCCGCCGAGCGGGTTGGACTCGGACCGCGCCCATGCCTCCACGGTGCCTTCCTTCGCCGGCTTCTGCTCGTCGGCCGCGCCGAGCGGCACCCAGTCGCCCTGCTCGCGCAGCCAGGCATGGAGGTCGTCGACGACCCTGGCGTCGTACGTCAGCCGCGTCGACCCGACCTGGCAGACGAGCTGCGCCGGCGTGGCGCCGTCGTCGCGGTACATGGTGTAGTCCGACGTGCCCGGTGGCGTGCGCAGTACCCACGGGTCATCGACCCTCCCCGTCCCGGTCACAGGCGTCCTCCCTCGTCGGCGTCGTCCCCACCTTTGTACTCCCGCTTCGTCAGGACGGCGTCAAGATCGCATCAGGATGTCCCGAAGGGCTGACGTCCCCACGTCGACGGGTGTTGCGTGGAGTCATGACCAACGACTGGCTGGCTGACCACCGCACGCTGATGCGGTGGGGCGCCGTGCTCCTGCCGATCGTCGTGGGCGCGGTCCTCGGGCTCCTCCGCGACACGATGGACCCGAGCACTGCGGCGATGGTGCTCGTGCTGCCGGTCGTCGCTGCCGCCGCCACGGGCGACCGCATCGCAGGGGTCCTCGCGGCCCTCGCTGCCGCCGGCAGCTTCGACTTCTTCCTCACCGAGCCGTTCTACTCGCTCTCGATCCACCGCCAGGCCGACCTGGAGCTCGCCGTCGCCCTCGTGGTCGTGGGGCTCGCCGTGACGGAGATCGCGCTCTGGGGTCGGCGGCAGCAGGCGGCTGCCCAGCGCCGGGAGGGCTACATCTCGGGCCTCACGCACCTGCTCGACCTCCCTGCCGACACGACGGAGGAGGCCCGGGCCGCTGCCATCGCCACCGCGATCACGACGGTTCTCGGTGCCGACCGGTGCACGTGGGCACCCGACCACCCCCGGTGGAACGACGCCGTCGTCGACGCAGACGGTCGGGTCACGACAGGCGGCCGGCAGATCCGGGTGGAGCGGGTGGGCCTGCCCACCGACGGCTACGCGGCCGTCGTCGTCCGGCGGGGCACCGAGGTCATCGGCCACTTCCGGGTGACGGCCTCGACGCACGTCGTGCGGCCGACCGCCGAGCAGCTGCGCGTCGCGGCGCTCCTCGCCGACCGGATGGCCGACGCACGAGCGCCGCGCCCCGCCACCGAGGAGGAGGTGGGGGGACGTGGCGCTCGCGAGGGGGTGCGCGGGACCGGCATCGTCGACGACCCCAACGCAACCCATGAGTAACCTACGGGCCCCGGAGGGCGCGGCGGGTCCAGGGTTGGTCAAGAATTCCTGACCGGAGGTCGGCAGCCGACGGGCTCAGTCGACCTGCGACCGCAGCCACGCGATGTCGGCCGTCTGGCCCACGAGGCCGCCGGGTGTCTCACAGACGACGGGCGCTCCCGCCGCGCGGATGACCTCGGCCAGCGCCTCTCCGGCGATGAGGCCGGAGCCGAAGTTCGTGTGCCGGTCGGCGCCGGAGTCGAACTCGTCACGGGAGTCGTTGGCGTGCACGAGGTCGATGCGCCCGGTGATGGCCCGCACCTCGTCGACGACCGTGCCGAGGTCGTTGCCGCCGGCGTGGGCGTGGCACGTGTCGAGACAGAAGCCGACGTTGTCGCTGCCGGACGCCTGGCCGATGGCGTCCCACAGCCGAGCGATCGCCTCGAGCCGACGCGCCATGGCGTTGTCGCCGCCCGCGGTGTTCTCGATGAGCAGCGGCACCGGCAGGTCGAGGCCGTCGATGCACTTGCGCCAGTTGTCGAAGCCCTTCGCCGCGTCCTCGTCGACCCCGAGGTGGCCCCCGTGGACGATGACGCCCTTGGCGCCGATCTCACCGGCCGCCGTCAGGTGCTGCTGGAGCAGCTTGCGGCCGGGGATGCGGATGCGGTTGTTGAGGCTCGCCACGTTGATCGGGTAGGGCGCGTGGACGTAGAGGTCGACACCCGCCGCCTCGGCGTCGGCCTTGAGCGCCTCGGCGCCACCGGCATACCGGACGACCGGGCCCTTGTAGCTCTGGGGGTCGCCGAGGAAGATCTGCGAGAGCGACGCTCCGCGCGCCGTCGCCTCGGCGATCGGGTCCTCCTGGTCGACGTGCGCACCGATGTGTAGGGCCATGGCGTCAGCGTATGCCGGGTCCGGATGATGAACGACTTGCATAAGCATGCCTTATGCAGTCAATAATGCTGGGATGAGTTCCTCGCGCTTCCCTGCCGTGGTCGACGACGTGACCGTCCGGCTCATCGCCGCCGTCGTCCTCGTCATCGGCGTCGTCGCCCTGGTCTCGTCGGCCTGGTGGCTCTATGCCGTCCTCGCCGTCGACTTCACGTTGCGGGCCGCGCTCGGACCCTCGGCCAGCCCGATCGCCCGGTTCGTGCAGCGGTGGATCCGACCCGTCGTCTCCGCGGACAAGCGGCCGACGGCCGGCCCGCCCAAGCGGTTCGCGGCGACCATCGGCGCCGTCATGACGGTCGCCGCGACCGCCCTCTGGGCCTTCGCCCTCCTGACCGGGGCGTCCGGTGCGATCGTCGGCGTCGTCGCCATCGGCGTGGTCATGGTGATCTTCCCGGCACTCGAGTCCGTCTTCGGGATCTGCGTCGGCTGCGTCCTCTTCTCCGGCCTGATCCGACTCGGCCTCGTCCCCGAGGAGGTCTGCCTCGAGTGCGCCGACATCACCAAGCGCCGCGAGCGTCTCTCCCTCGAGCGCCCGGACCGGCAGGCGGCCTGACCCGTCAGCCGGCGGCGGCACGCAGCTTCTGCAGGAGCGGCTCGGCGGCCTCGTCGAGGAAGCGCTCCTGGGCGTCCCCACCGACCTGCACGAGGGCGATGTCGGTGAAGCCGGCCTCCCAGTAGGCGCTCACCGCCTCGACGATCCGGTCCAGGTCCGGTCCGCACGGGATCGACTCGGCCACGTCCTCCGGGCGCACGAACTGCGTCGCCCCGGCGAAGCCCGCCGGCGTCGGCAGGTCGGCATTGACGGCCCAGCCGCCGCCGAACCAGCGGAACTGCTCGTGGGCGCGGGCGACGGCGGTCTCCTCGTCGGGGTCCCAGCAGATCGGGATCTGACCGATGGCGCGAGCCCCGGCGCCGATGCGCTCGGCGCCCTCGGTCCGGTTCCAGGTGTCGACGAGCTCGGCCTCCGGCTGGACGGCGATCATGTGGTCGGCCAGCGGGGCGAGCCGCTCGATCGACATGTCCCCGCTCACCGCGACAGCCACGGGCACGAGGATGTCGGGCAGGTCCCAGACCCGGGCGGAGTCGACGTCGAAGTAGTCGCCGTGGTGCGTGACGAGCTCGCCGGAGTGCAGCTTGCGGATGATCTCGATGGCCTCGACGAGCATGTCCTGCCGCGTCACGACGCCCGGCCAGCCCTCGCCGACGACGTGCTCGTTGAGGCTCTCGCCGCTGCCGAGCCCGAGGGTGAAGCGGCCGTCGGCGAGCAGCTGCATCGTCGCGGCCTTCTGGGCGATGACGGCCGGGTGGTAGCGCATCGTCGGGCACGTCACGTAGGTCATGAGCTCGACCCGCTCGGTGACCTGCGCGACGGCGCCCAGCACCGACCACGCATACGGGGCATGGCCCTGCTCGGTCAGCCACGGCGAGTAGTGGTCGCTCGAGACCTCGAAGTCGAAGCCCGCCTGCTCGGCGCGCAGGGCCCACCGGACGAGGTCCTTGGGGCCGCTCTGCTCGGTCATCAGGGTGTATCCGAAGTTCGTCACGAACGGCTCGTACCCATTCCCGGCTCTCGAGTGTCCAAGGTCTGTCCACAGTTGTGGACAGGGTGTGGACGGACCTCGTCGAGGTCGTCGGAATGAGCGGCGTCCGGTGAGCCACAGGTGACAAGGGCACGCGGTGCGGGTAGGAGCCGAAGGTGGCGCCGGACGCCACCTGAGACACCGAAGCACACCGAGCGCCCCGTCCGGGGCGAGCAGAGGAGGGCCACGTGGCCAAGCGAGTCGCATTTCTCGTCGCGAGCGAGGGCATCGAGCAGGTCGAGCTGACGGAGCCCTGGAAGGCCGTCACCGACGCCGGGCACGAGGCTGTCGTCGTCAGCCCCGAGGCCGGGGAGGTCCAGATGTTCAACCACCTCGACAAGGGCGACACCAAGCCGGTCGACATGACCGTGGCCGACGCCAAGGTCGAGGACTTCGACGCCCTGGTGCTGCCCGGCGGCGTGGCGAACCCGGACAGCCTGCGGATGCAGGCCGACGCCGTGGCGCTCGTGCGCGACTTCGTCGCGTCCGGTCGCCCGGTCGCCGCGATCTGTCACGCACCCTGGACGCTCATCGAGGCCGATGTCGTCAAGGGCCGTCGCCTCGCGTCGTGGCCGAGCCTGCAGACCGACATCCGCAACGCCGGCGGTGAGTGGGTCGACGAGTCGCTCGTCGTCGACGGCAACCTCATCACGAGCCGCAATCCCGACGACCTGCCCGACTTCTGCGGAGCCGTCGTCGAGGCGCTGGAGCACGGCTCGGCGGCTGCCACGGCGGCGCCGTCCGCCTGATCCAGAGGCCTCGGGCTGACCCCGCTCCACCCGTGACGCGCTCGCGGGTGGAGCGGGCGCCGGTCGCGTCCATGGTCCTGGCGGGCAGGGTGGCATACGCTCCGGCTCATGAAGGGGCACGACGCTGCCGTCGACGCGCTGAGGGCGCTGATCCGCATCCCGACCGTCTCCGACTGGGACCCGGCGCTCGAGGACCGGTCGGCCTTCGAGGCGCTCCTCGCCGAGCTGCGTGAGCGCTTCCCGCGTCTGCACGCGGCCTGCGAGGTGCAGCGCATCGGTGGGGACGCGCTGCTCGTGCGCTGGCCGGGTCGTACGCGTGAGGCGCCGGTCGTGCTCATGGGGCACCTCGACGTCGTGCCCGTCGGCGAGGCGTCCGCCTGGACGCACCCACCCTTCGCGGGCGACCTTGCCGACGGGCACGTCTGGGGCCGTGGGGCGCTCGACTGCAAGGGCTCGCTCGTGGCGACGTGCCAGGCCGTCGAGGACCTCATCGAGGACGGCGTCACGCCCGGACGGGACGTGTGGCTGTCGTTCGGCTGCAACGAGGAGGTGTCGGGCCGGGCCGCCCAGGATGCCGTGGCGGTCCTGCGAGAGCGAGGGGTCGAGCCGTGGTTCGTCCTCGACGAGGGCGGCGCCATCGTGCAGGGGGCCCTGCCCGGTGTCGACGCGCCGATGGCCGTCGTCGGGGTGTCCGAGAAGGGGACCGTCGACGTCGAGCTCATCGCTCGCGGCGACGGCGGTCACGCCTCCGCGCCGCGCCGGATGGGCCCGACGAGCCGGCTCGCACGCGCGATCCTGCGCCTGGAGAGGAAGCCGTTCCCGAGCCACCTGCCCGACGCCACCCTCGACATGCTCGAGCGCGCCGGCTCCCACGCGCGTATGCCGTATGCCGTGGCGTTCCGTCACGCGCGACGCCTGCGCCCCGTCCTCTCCCGGGTCCTGCCGCAGCTCGGCCACGAGACCGCCGCCATGGCACGGACGACCGTCGCCGTCACCCAGCTCTCGGGCTCGCCGGGGGCGAACGTCATCGCCGCGACGGCACGCGCCCACGTCAACATGCGCGTCATGGTCGGAGAGACCGTGGACGGCGCGGTCGCGCGAATCAGAAGCACCATCAATGACCCTCACGTCGAGGTGGTGATGGTCAGCGGAAACGAACCGAGTCCGGTGTCGCCGACGGACGACGCGGCATACGCCCTCCTCGAGTCGACGCTGAGGGACGTCTTCCCGGGCACGGTCGCGGTGCCGTACGTCATGCTCGCGGCGACCGACTCGCGCCACTTCCACCGCGTGTGGCCGCGGGTCTACCGATTCACCCCGTTCCGGATGACCGCCGCGCAGCGTGCCTCGATCCACGGGGTCGATGAGCGCATCGGCATCGACGACCTCCGCGACGGCGTCGCGTGGTACCGCCGTCTCATCGAACAGCTCTGAGCGAGAACAGGACCCGCATGTCAGACAGCACGGCGGTCACGGATGCCGCCCGGGCCGTTGCCCGCAGCCCGATCGCCAGGGTCGTCGGCTTCCTCATCTGCGTCGAGCTCGCGAGCGGGGTGCTGCAGGGCTACTACACCCCGATCTTCACCGACATCGCACGGCACCTGTCGATCAAGGATGCCGACGTCAACTGGTTCGAGGCCGCACAGCTCATCGTGTCGGCACTCGTGGTGCCGCTGCTCGCTCGACTCGGCGACCTCATCGGCCACCGACGCGTGCTCCTGCTGTCGACCGTCGTCACGGCGCTCGCCTCGTGGGTGGTCGCGTTCGCGCCGAGCTTCGGCGTGTTCCTCGTCGCCTGGGCCGTCCAGGGCTTCTACGTCGTGTGGCTGCCGATGGAGGTGGCGATCATCCACCGCCGCACCGGGGGAGCGGAGAGTCGCGTGCGCGGCGCGGCCGGACTGCTGGTCGCGGGTCTCGAGCTCGGTGTCATCGCCGGAGCCCTGACGAGTGGCGCACTGGCCGAGTCCCTCGGCATGACAGCGCTGCTCGCGCTCCCGGCCGTCGTCGTGACGCTGGCCCTCGTCGCGATCTGGTACGGCGTCGAGGAGTCGCCCGTGCTGGCCCACGGATCGGTCGACTGGCGCGGTTTCTGGCTCGTGACCCTCGCTCTCGCCCTCGTGATGGGTGGACTCGTCCTCCTGCGGGTCGTCGGCCCGGGCAGTGTGTGGCCGTGGGTGCTCCTCGTTGGCGGGGGTGCGGCGTTCGTGCCGTTCGCGCGAGTCGAGCTGGCTCACCCGGAACCGCTCGTCGACCTGCGCGTCCTGGGCGCGCGCGGTCAGTGGCCCGTGCAGCTGACGGCCTTCCTCTTCGGTGTCTCGGTCCTGGGCGCGCAGATCCCGCTGTCGACCTTCGCCCGCACCGACCCGGCCGTCACGGGCTACGGTCTCGGCGCCTCGGCGGGCAAGGTCTCGATCATCATCGGTGGCTACGTGCTGTCGCTCGCGGTGGGCGCGCTCCTGCTCCACCTCCTGGCGCACCGCACCGGCACGCGCGTGGCGATGGTCGTGGCGGCGGTGCTCGTCGCGGTGGGCTACCTGCTCTTCCTGCCGTTCCACGACACTCTCGCGCAGACCATGACGAACATGGTCGTCGCCGGTCTGGGCTCGGGCGCGCTGGTGGCCGGTCTGCCGACGGCCGCGGCCGCCCAGGCACCACCGACGCACACCGGCCTGACGACGGGCCTGACCAACACCACCAAGACGATCGGCGGAGCGTTCGCCTCGAGCGTCTTCGCGATCGCTCTCGCATCCTCCGGAACCGTCGACGCCGAGGCGACGGCTCACGCGTCCCTGTCCGGCTACCTCGTCGTCTGGGCGATCTGCGGCGTCACGGCGCTCGTCGCTGCGGTCTTCCTGGCGGTGGTCCGCGACACCGGACGGCACTGAACCGACCCCGTGGGGTGGCGCGTGGTGGTGTCATGGGGCCATGCAGATGCCCAAGCACTCCGATGAGGCCAAGGCCCACTTCCGGTCCCTCGTGAAGGACGCTCCGGGGGTCGAGGTCAAGCCCATGTTCGGCAGCCTGGGCGCCTTCGTCAACGGCAACATGTTCGCCGGCCTCTTCGGTCCGAACGTCGGGGTCAAGCTCGACGAGGCCGGGCTCGAGGAGCTGCGGGCGCTGCCGGGCAGTGGGCCCTTCGGGCCGGAGGGGCGACCGATGGGTGGCTACCTGTCACTGCCCGCGGAGCTCGACGACGAGACGCAGTCCGCGTGGCTCGACCGTGCTCGCGACCACGTCGCGACCTTGCCGCCCAAGGTGAAGAAGCCGAAACGCTAGCTCCCCTCCAAGCCGCGCGCTGCGCCGAGCTCGGCCCGGTCCGCCGCCGACCGACCGGAGTGCCAGCCCTCGGCGTCGCGCGCCGCACTGATCCTGGCCTGGCGCACCTCGGGGAACCAGGAGCCCAGGGTCTCGTCGACCCGTTCCGCCCGGGCGGCCAGGAGTGGCACGAGCTCGCGTCCACCGGTGTGAGCGGCCACCGCGGCCTCTTCCTCATGCGCTGTGGCCTCGTGCAGCCGCTCACCGATGCGGTCCGCGAAGGCGGAGAGGAAGGACTGCCGGAAGGACCGGGTGCGGCTGCCACCGTGGAGGGTGCTGCGTGAACCCGCGGCGGCGAGCGTGCGGGTCGCCTGCACGAGCAGTGAGGTGAAGAGCAGCTCGACCGCGTCGAGGTCGGGCTCGAAGCCGACGACGGTGCCGAAGCCCAGCTCACGTGACCAGACCATGCGGCACCGGTTGGCCGAGGCCACGGCCTGCAGCAGCACGGCCTTGGGGCCCTCGTAAGGGTTGTCGATGCCGATGCGTCTGCCCTGAGGGCCGTTCCGGTCGGGGCGGTCTGCGTCCCGGTCGAGCAGTGCCGCGTCGATGCTGTGGCGTGCCATGAGCGACTGCGCGCCGGCAGTGAAGGTGGCAGCTTCGGCCTCGAACGTCGTCGACTCCGCCTTGGCGAGGAGCATGCGGACGCGGCTGAGGATGCGCTCATCGGCAGCCGGCGAGGCGGCGTCGCGGGGCTCCTGCTGGCCCGGCGCCGCCTCACCGGGCAGGGCCTCACCCGGAAGGGAGGTCAGGCGCTCGAGGGCGGGCACGCGGGCGAGGAGGTGCAGCAGGCTGACGATCTGTGACACGAGAGTGAACCAGTCGGTGCCACCTGCTCGCCGGGCGTCGATCCACGTGCTGGACCGCGGCGCGGGCGGCCGGTCGTCCAGCTCGCGCAGCTGGGCAAACCACCGGCGGTCGACCGTTGCGGCTGCGTACTGCGCCAGCTCGTGGCTCATGACGTCGACGACGACCTGCTGATCCGGGGCGCCGAGCCGTCGGCCGACGAGTCGGTGGAGGTCGGCAGGCTGCCAGCCGAGCTGCCAGGCGTGCGTGGTCGCCGTCGTCAGCGAGTCGACCAGAGCCATCACGACCGTCCGCTGAGTGGTCGGCGCGGAGCACAGGGCGGCCACCGAGGCCGCCACGACGTCGAGGCCGTGCTCGTCCGCCCGGTCGAGCGCGTCGGACGCCTCGCCGAGCAGCTCGAAGAGCACGCCGCGCACCTCGGCGGCAGACGGCTCCGCGTCGGTCGTGCTGGTGCCGGACGCCGACCTGCCGAAGGCAGGACCGCGGGACGCGGCCGGACCGAATGCGGACCCGGCCCACGGGTCACCAGAGCTGCGTCGCGCCCCCTGCCGCTGCCTGCGACGTGCCTTGCCCATGCATCCTCCTCGGTTCGTGGCCCCATGCTGTCACTCGGTCGACGTGTCACCGTGACCGCGGCGGGACCCGGTGGATGGGCCCCCGCCGTTCCTGGGGGGTGTGGACAACGTCCGTGGAACGCACGGGGATGGGCAACTCAGAAGCGATGGTCAGAAGACGGGCAGCTCGCCCTCGCCGGGAGTGATGCGCAGCTCGGACTCGTCGATGGGCGCGTCGTTGATGCTCGCCTCGCGGCGGCGCATGTAGCCGAGGTCGTCGAACTCCCACTGCTCGTTGCCGTAGGACCGCCACCACTGCCCGTCGGCGTCACGCGACTCGTACTGGAAACGGACGGCGATGCGGTTGCCGGAGAAGGCCCACAGGTTCTTCCGCAGGCGGTAGTCGAGCTCACGCTCCCACTTGCGGGTCAGGAACTCGACCACGGCCGCCCGGCCGAGGACGTGCTCGCCGCGGTTGCGCCACGAGGTGTCCTCCGTGTACGCCCCCGAGACGCGCTCCGGGTCGCGGGTGTTCCACGCGTCCTCGGCCGCCTGCACCTTCTGGCGTGCCGTCTCCTCGGTGAAGGGCGGGAGGGGAGGTCGTGGATCCATCGTCGGCTCCTCGTGGCGCAGCAGCAGTCGGCTCAGACTATCGACTGGGCAGGAGGTTCACGGCCACGACTTCGCGCGCCTGGACCGAATCAGAACGGAGGCGCCTCATCGGTCAGGGGAGGGTTCGGCGTCGCATCGCGGTCCGGCGGGGCGATTCCCTCCCGCCAGTCCTTGGGATAGGTGACGTAGGTGCGGCCGGTGAGGGTGGTCCACTCGAGCCCGCCCTCGGCAACGGGCGCTGAGGTCCACACGTTGTCGGTCTTGAGATTGTGATGCGGCCGATGCTTCGAGTAGAGGTTGTCGACCGACGTCTCACCGCTCGGCCACGGTGTCTCGTGGTCGAGGTCGCAGCGGGTCGCGACCACCTCGCAGCCCGGCCCGCGACACCGGCCGTCGACCGACTGCACGTGCTCGACCATCGCCGCGGTCGGGCGGTAAGAGCGCGTGGGCCGGGACAGGGCCTCGCCGGTGCGCAGGTCGACGGGGAGGCTGCGCCAGGCCGACCCGGGGCGCGTCATGATCTCGCGGGCGTGGCCGGCCGTGACCCAACCGTGGCCGGGCAGCTCGCAGGCGGCGTCGGACGACCCCGTCGCGACCTCGAAGGGCACGATGAGCCAGACCATGCCGGCCGGCTGACCTCTCACGGGGTCGCCCGGGACGGGCCGGTCCGGAGAGTCCGTGGTGGCTGGCCCGCCGGCATGCGATGCAGCAGCTGGTGCGGTGCTCGACGTGGTGTTGGTGCCGGTCCCGGTCACCGGCTGCGGCGCCTCGAGGTGGCTCCGGAGCAGCGCTTCGGTGGCGAGGTCGCAGCGCAGCTGGTCGAGAGTACGGGGATCGCCCGCACCTCGTGCCGCGCGGGCCTCCCCGTCGAGCCGGTCCATGACCGCAGCGATCGCATCGGCGTCGGCGACGAGGGTGAGGCAGCCCATGCCGTCACCGGTGAGGCGGCCGAACACGCCCCGCCGCGACCGCGCGTGGGCCCGTCGCTCGTCCGACCCGCGGCCGTCGACGGAGGCGATCGCACGCCGCAGCCGGGTCACGAACGTCCGCTGTGGCAGGGCCCGTCCGTCCCGGCAGGGCGCGAGCACGGCCTCCTCGACGGCCGCGACGTCGGCGTCGGACAGAGCCGTCGTCTCGGACGCGACCTGCAGGGCGCGGTGCAGTGTCGTCGCGCCGGACCGGAGCGCGGCGAGGATCGTCCGGTGCCGTCGCAGCGACGTGGCGAGCGACAGTCGCCGGGCCACCTCGCCCATGCCGACCCCCGTGGCCAGGGCGATCTCCTCGGTCACGACCCGGTCGGCAGACACGTGCAGGGACCCGGGCGTCAGCGCCAGCGTCTGGACCTGCTGGGACTCGATCGTGTGCAGCGCGCCGTAGGCCGCGAGCAGTCGGGCCTCGACCCGCGCCTTCTCCGCCTCCAGTGCCTCGATGGTGCGCAACGCCCGCTCACCGATCGCCGTGAGACTGCCCTGCACGTCCGCCATGGCAGCGCTCCGGACCTGGTCGTCCTCGACCCCGAGCAGGCCCGCGCGGGAGGATGCGACGTACGGCACGAGACCCCTCCTCTCGATCGGCGACTACCGCAAGTAGAACACCTGTTCGACTCGACGTCAATGCTGCTGATCGCTCTGTGGACAGCGAATGTGGTTCGGGCACAAACGCATCCGTCGCAAGCTCTGGATCGCGAGGCGGTGGCGGTGGCCCGTGCAGAGGTCCCATGCATAGGGTCATGGCATGGCGCGAACGAGGCTCATCGTGAACGGCACGCCCGTCGGCGACGTGGACCTGACCGTCGTCACGCCCGTCGGCACCCGGCGGCCGGACCCGCTGCCGCTGCTCGTGGCCCTCGACGGCCCGGAGTACTCACGGCGGGCCAGCCTGTCGTCGACCCTGCGGGCGGCGGCCGACGCCGGACGCATCCCGCCCACCCGCGTCGCCCTGCTCGAGCCGGGTCCACGCAACGAACGGTATGCCGCCAACCCCGACCACGCCGAAGCGCTGACCCAGCACGTGCTCCCGGTGCTGCAGACGGCATACGCCACCGCGGGACGGCCCACCGTCATGGGCGCGAGCCTCGGCGGCTTGGCCGCGCTGCAGGCCGAGTGGCGCCACCCGGGCACGTTCGGGGGACTCTTCCTCCAGTCCGGGTCGTTCTTCCGCAAGCGCGTCGACGACGAGGAGGACTTCGAGTTCTGGGACCGTGTCACCACGTTCGTCACCCACGTACGACGGGCGCGTCGTCGTCGCACCGACGCGCGCATCGTCATGACGTGCGGGGCCGACGAGGGCAATCTGAGGAACAACCGGCAGATGGCGCAGACGCTCGCGGCGAGTGGTCACGACGTGACGTTCGCGGAGGTGCCGGGGAGGCACGACTGGCGCTCGTGGAAGGCCGCCTTCCATCCCCACCTGCCCGACCTGCTCGCCCGAGCACACCACGACTGACCAGCGACAGATGTCGCCGTTCCTGCAAGGATCGCAGTCGATGACCCGCCCCCGACGGTAGGAGCAGCACGATGACCGACACCGCACGGCAGGACCAGTCCATCCCGTCGACCACATCGACGACCAGGACACACCTCATCGGGCTGCTGCTCGGGGCCGAGGAGGACTGGCCCACCGCGTTCGAGTCGCTGCTCGCGCTCGTCGGGCCGATCACGACCGACGACGGCGTCACCCACGAGCTGACGAGCGAGCGCCTCACCATCGAGCCGTTCGACCTGCGACAACCGGTGCGCACCGAGCTCGTCATCGACCGCCTCGCCTACTGGTACTACCACCCGCGCGAGTGGCTCAAGAAGGCCGCGCTGATGAACGACACCTACCTGCTCAACAGCCCCTTCACCTTCCAGTCGATGGAGAAGCACAGCGCCTACGTCGCGCTCATGCGTCTGGGGCTCAAGGTCCCCGAGACCTGGCTCGTGCCCTACAAGCACCCTGTCGACAACGTCCGCTGGGCCTACACGTCGGCGAAGTACAACCGGCCGTTCGACCTCAAGGCGATCGCCAACCGGCTCGGCTACCCGATGTACATGAAGCCCTTCGACGGCGGCGGCTGGCGCGGTGTCTCGCGGATCAACGACGAGACCGACCTCATCAAGGCCTACGACGAGTCCGGCGAGATGCTCATGCACCTCCAGTCGACCATCGAGTACGACCACTTCGCGCGCGCCCTGTCGATCGGGCCCGAGACGATGGTCATGGACTTCCGTCCCGAGCAGCCGATGCACAACCGGTATGCCGTGAGCTACGACTTCCTGCAGCCCTCCGCGGGCAAGCAGACCGCCGCCATCAGCCGCATCGTCAACGCGATGTTCGGCTGGGAGTTCAACTCGTGCGAGATGCTCGTCAAGGGCGACGACGTCTATCCCATCGACTACGCCAACGCCTGTCCCGACGTCGCCGTCACGTCGCTGCACTACTACTTCCCCTGGGCCATCAAGGCCCTCGTGCGCTGGTCGACCTTCTGCCTCGTCACCGGGCGCAAGGGGCCGATGGACCTCGAGATGCGCCGCTACTTCGACATCGCAGACCGTGACGACCTCACCGACGAGCAGAAGCTCGACGCCTACCTCGCGATCGCCGACGAGTACTTCGACACCGACGCCTACTGGGCCTGGTGCGACCGGTACCTCCCGCACCTCGACGCCGCGGTCCTCGAGTGGGTGCAGTCCGACGCGTTCGACAGCCTGCTGCGCTCGACCGTCGTCACGACCTACCCGGCGCACGAGCGCGACCGGTTCCTCGCGCACTTCGGCGGCCTGCTCAGTCTGTGGGTCAAGGACGAGAAGGCGCGGCTGGCTGCTACCTGAGGCGGCGAGCGCCGTGGATGCCCCGCTGGAGACGCAGGTCGTCACGGAGCGCCGGAGGCATGGGTAGCCGTCGTCTGACCAGCTCGGCCGCAAGGCTCTCCAGCGCGTCGAGCAGCACGGCGCGAGCGGCCACCAGCAGGGCCGGATCCACTTTTCCGGACCTCAGGGCGTCCACGTCGCAGCGCGCCGCATGCACGGCCGACCTGAGCGCCACGAGTTGCAAACCGGGTGGCGGCTCGACCCGCGCATCGCCTGACATCGCGGACTCCGATCTGCAGCGCACCGTGCGTCAACCCTGAGTCCGCAGCCTACGCCTGACATGTCCCGGTGGTGGGGGCCGAGGACCTGTGGCGCCGGTTCGCGCGGTGAGACAATGGTGGCGCGGGCTGCCGCCCGCGCCATCGCCTGGAGGGTGAGGGACATGTCCGCGACGTCAGAGCCGGATCCCGCCCGGCCCCCACCTCCGGAATGGGCTCTCGGACAGGCCATGAACGATCGCGACGACGATGACACCGTGGGCCGCGACGAGCGGGCGTGGGACCTCGTGGAGAGCTACGAGACGGAACGTCACGACGACGACGACGACCCGGACGAGGGGGGCGAAGGCTGACGTCTCGCTTTTGGGCACCGTGGCGCCTGCTCCTGTCGGCCGACCGGGCGTAGCCTGAAAGGGAGACGTGATGGCCCGACCGGGGTCATCAGCGTCGGCAGACGGCAGAGGGTCCGATCCTTGCGCGGTGTCGGCCTCGACGGCGGGAAGTGACGAGCGAGCCGCGGTCCACCCGTCACACCACCGCTCCCGAGGAGCCGCTGTGAACGCCATGCCCGTGCCGACGCCCGACGCCACTTCCCCTCCCGTGGCCTCACCGTCCGCCACCGATCCGACGGCACCTGCGACCGGGCCTCCCAGTCGCCTCGCCCTGTCGCGGCATCTGGGGGTCGATGCATCCGACGGCGTGTGGTGGCCGCGCACGACCGACCTCGGGATCGAGGTGCCGCTGCTGGACGTCGCCGTTCAGGAGCGCGTGCATGCGCGGATCGCCCGGATCGGCTACGAGCGCGGCCCATGGGACGACGCACCCAGCAGGGTTCACACGCCCCTGGGCATCACCCACCTCGGTTGGTTCGAGCACAGCCGCTACCCGGACCACATCATGCTGTCGCTGAGCAACTACCAGCGGCTGGTCCTCACGGTCCTGCCACCGGGCACCGACGGCGATGCCGCCCGTGCCACCCTCGAGTCGGCTGCGGTGTAGCGGAGACGCCATGACGGCGACGGCGACGCCCGTGACCAGCCCGGTGGTCGACTAACCCCCCGTGCTTGAGCCGCCGAGGCCGGCAACGAGGTTGATCGTCGACGCGATGACGATCGTGCCGTAGAGGTAGGCGAGGAGTGTGTGCCCGAGCACCACGCGCCGGATGTCGGAGGTCTTGAGGTCGGTGTCCGAGACCTGGTAGGCCATACCGAGGTTGAAGGAGAAGTAGGCGAAGTCCGAGAAGGTCGGGTCCTCGTCCTGGTTGAAGTCGATGGGCGGCGTCGGGCTCGCGTAGTAGACGCGGGCGTAGCGCAGGACGTAGACGGTGTGGACGCACAGCCAGCCGACCGCGACCGCGCCCACGCCGATGAGGGCGTCGATGACGGGGGCTACGCCCTTCGACTGACCGCCGATGAGAAGGACGCCCACGCCTGCCAAGCTGGCCAGGCCGACGACGATGACGACGACGTCGTACCACGCAGCGTCGCCGTCACGCCCCTGCACCCGGGCTCGCGTGGAGGGGGCGTCGTGTCCGAGGACGTGCACGAGCAACGGCACGGCGAAGGCGAGGCCGCCGGCCACGAACCCGGTGAGCACATGGGTGAGGGTCTCGCCGGCGGGGCCCAAGGGCACGACGAGACCGGCGAGGACCCCGATGAGCAGGGCGACGGCCAGGCGCCGGCGAATGGTGGACACGTCCGGAGGCTACCGCTGTGCCGCCTCCCGCGGCTGGGCGTGGGCTGGGGGTGTGCTGGTGGTCGGCTGGGTGTGGAGTCCGGGTATGTCACGGGCTGGTCGAGTCCGACGGCCGCCTCGCCCCATGCCCTGAGCCCTAGGATCCCGAACATGCCCGACGCCCCCAGCGCTCGCCACCGCCTCACCGTCGTCTACAACCCCGTCAAGGTCGACGACCTCGACGCGGCGAAGGAGCTCGTGGCCAAGGCCGCAGCCCAGCACGGCTGGGAGGACCCGTCGTGGATCGAGACGACCGCGGAGGAGACCGGCGAGAAGCAGGGCCGTGAAGCGGTACGGGCCGGGTCGGACGTCGTGGCCTCGCTGGGTGGCGACGGTACCGTCCGCGCGGTTGCCTCTGCGCTCGTCGGCACGGACGTGGCTCTCGGGCTGCTTCCCGGAGGAACCGGCAACCTGCTCGCCCGCAACCTCGACCTGCCCGTCGACTCGCTCGAGAACGCCGTCGGCGCGCTGCTCGGCGGCACCGACCGGCGCATCGACGTCGGGCTCATGCGAGTGTCCGACCGGCCGATCGAGCCGCGCCGCAGCCACGGCACCCACGACGGCGGATCGCAGGTCGACGACGACGAGGAGGTCTTCCTCGTCATGGCGGGTCTCGGCCTCGACGGCCAGGTCATGGCGGGCACGAACGAGAAGGTCAAGGCCGTCGTCGGCTGGGTCGCCTACGTCCTCAGCGGGCTGCGCCAGCTCTTCAGCCGTGGCTTCCGCGTCGACGTCAGCGCGAAGGGTGGCGCCGGGGTCATCGGTGAGCAGGGCGACCACGAGCGCGACCACGACGAGCCGAGCGGCTCGGTGAGCCGGCACGCGCGCACCGTCGTCATCGGCAACTGCGGCACGCTCCAGGGTGGTCTCGAGCTGATGCCTGACGCGAAGGTCGACGACGGCTTCCTCGACGGCGTCGTGGTCGCGCCCAAGGGTGCGCTCGGCTGGCTCTCCGTCATCTCCGACCTCGTGACCCGCCACCGGGCCGGCCACCGTCGTCTCGACCGGCTGCGAGGCCGCGAGTTCACCGTCACTGCCGGTCGCCCCGTCGAGGCGGAGATCGACGGCGATCCCATCGGCGAGCACCTGTCGCTGGGCGTCCGGATCCTGCCCGAGTCACTGGTGGTCCGCGTTGGCTGACCTACGCGAGGCAGGACGTCCCCGGCCGGCCACCCGGGGGGTCGGTCGACCCAGCTGGGGTCGGCGACTGTTCAAGGCCGTCGCCTACGGTGTGGCCTTCGCCGTGCCGATCACCGCCCTGGCGTTCTTCGCGCGGGAGAAGTTCCGACCCGTCATCGATCTCGACCAGCGCCTCATCGTGGCGGCCACCGACATCACCCGCGACAACCCGTGGCTCAAGTCGACACTGCTGGTCTGGCAGGAGATGACCCAGCCCAAGTGGGTCTTCATCGTCGCCTCCGCCGTGTGTCTCGTCGTCTGGCGCCGTCACCGCGAGCTCGCGACCCACTGCCTGTGGGCGTTCATCACGATGATGGTCGCCTGGAACCTGCAGCTCGTCCTCAAGGAGGTCGTGCGCCGAGCCCGGCCCGTCGTCAGCGACCCCGTCTCGCACGCGCCCGGCTACAGCTTCCCCTCCGGACACGTCGCCTGCGCCGCCGCCATCGCGACCGTGATGACGCTGCTGCTCTGGCCGTTGCTGACCCCGGTGGCCCGCCGGTGGCTGGTGGCCGGCCTCACGGCATACGTCGTCCTGACGTCACTGGACCGCGTCTTCCTCGGCGTGCACTACCCCTCGGACGTCGTCGCCGGGATCCTCTTCGGGATCGGGCTCGGCACGGCCTCCTACATCGGATACCTCGGGTGGAACCCCGGTCCGGACGACTCCCCTCCGCCGGAGGGCGAGACCGGACCCGAGTCATCGAAAGGCACCACGTGAACCACACCTTCGTGCACCGTTACGAGCTGGACTCGTCGCGACCCTCGGTCGGGTCAGCTCTTCGTGACTTCGCCGTACGCGCGCTGGCGCCGGCGCTCGTGCTCTTCGCCGCGATCGTCGGCATCGGCTTCCTCATCATGGGCCCGCTGGGTGGCCTGCCCGCCGAGAACGACCTCAGCAAGTCGGTCGCGGCCGGCCGCACCGAGCTGATGAACTCGGTGACGATGGTGTGGTCGCACATCGGCAACACCGAGATCGTCATCGGCGTGTGTGTGATCGCCGTGGCCCTGATCTGGTGGCGCACCAAGCAGTGGTGGTATGCCGTCGTGCCGGCCATCGCGATCGCGATCCAGGCCAGCGTGTTCGTCGCCGCCACCGCCATCGCCGACCGGCCGCGGCCCACCGTGTATAAACTCGACCCGGCGCCGCCCACCTCGAGCTACCCGAGCGGCCACATGGGCGCCTCGACGGCGCTCTACCTGACCTTCGCGCTGATGGCCCAGCGGATCGAGACGGCCTGGCTGCGACGGCTCGTCACAGCGGTCTGCGTCATCATCCCGCTCCTCGTCGGCTACGCCCGGCTCTACCGCGGCATGCACCACCTCCTCGACATCCTCGTCGGGATGGTCAACGGCATCGTGTGCGCCCTGTTGGCGTGGAACTACCTGCGGCGCCGGAAGAGCGGCGACCGTGTGACGGGAGCGGTCCGCGAGGCCGTGTCGCGCTGACGCCGCCCCCTCACGACGACGACGGCCGGGAACCCTTGGGGTTCCCGGCCGTCGGCGTGCGAGCCGCGTGCAGCGAGCGTCAGACGTCGGCGTGGCGAGCGCGGCCGAAGCAGTAGACGCCGAAGGCGATGAGTCCGAGGGCGACGAGACCGAGCAGCACGGGACCGCCGGGGGCGCCGAGGAGGTTGCGCAGGGCCCCGTCGAGGCCGCGGGCCTCGCTCGGGTTGTGACGGAACGCAGCCAGGACGAAGAGGCCGCCGACGATGACGAGGGCGATGCCCTTGGCGATGTAGCCGACGCGACCAGCCTTGACGATCCACTCGCCGGGGTGGGACTCGAGGTCCTGGAGGAACTTCTTCTTCCACCCCTTGACGACGTGGTAGACGCCGACACCGACGACGGCCAGACCCACGGCGGCCACCAGCCACTGGCCCGCGGGCTGCTTCATGAGGCTCGCCGTGAAGTCGGTGGTCTGGCTCTTGCTCGAGCTCCCATGGCCGCTCGCGAACTTGAACGCCGTCCACGACAGGACGAGGTAGACGGCCGCCTTCGCGGCTGCCTTGACGCGGTCGCTCGTCTGCCACCCACCCGTGATCGCCTCGGTGACCTGCCACAGCGCCAGACCCAGCCACGCGACGACGGCGACCCACAGCAGGAGCAGGCCGAACCCGTTGTCGGCCATCGAGCCCAGGGCTCCCGACTGGTCGGCGCTCTTGCCCTTTGAGCCGAGGGCGAGCTGCAGGGCGATGACGCCGATGACGATGTGGAGCACGCCGTTGACGGCGTAGCCCACGCGGGCCGCCGTCTCCAGCGCAGGGTGGTCGCCGGCGCGCCGTGACGCGGACTTGAGGTCGGTGGAGTCCATGAACGCCATCCTGTCGATTGAGGGTGCCCGATGAGGCCACTCGGGAACATACCCGCCGAGGATGCTCCTCCGGCGCGCTACGACGGCGTGGGCTACGACAGGTCGAGCACGCGCCGGATCTCCGGCCAGGCCCGCTCGCCGAGGGCGCGATCGGCTGCCTCGGTGCCGCCGCGCGCCATTCGCTGTCCACCGGACGCGACCGCCTCGCCCGGGAGGACGACGCGATGCCCGGCCTCCGGATGCGTGACGAGGGTCGTCGGCAGGTCGAGGGCGCGCCGCCGGGCCTGGACGGCCTGGGCGAACGTCACCGACGGCCAGACCTCGTCGTCACCGCCCGCCACGAGCAGTACGTCGCCGAAGAAGCGCTCG
Organism: Terrabacter sp. 01T434; assembly: GCF_056398545.1. Classification (NCBI taxonomy): domain Bacteria; kingdom Bacillati; phylum Actinomycetota; class Actinomycetes; order Micrococcales; family Intrasporangiaceae; genus Terrabacter; species Terrabacter sp. 01T434. The sequence goes on along the minus strand of NZ_JBFTPP010000003.1, from coordinate 256,859 downwards.
ACGGGAATGGTCGCGGCCGCGACCCGGTCGGCGGCGGTGCGCAGGCTCCGGGTGTAGACGGGCGCGAAGGCTGGTGGGTCGCCGACCGGCTCGGCGTCGTCGTCGTAGGGCACGAAGGGGACCGGCTCGCCGTTCCGCGACCAGGACGAGTGCTGCGGACGCAGCTCACCGTCGGGCCCGGGACCGACGTTCGCCCACACCACGTGGCTCGGCGCCAGCGCGACGACGGCGTCGACGATCGGGTCGTCGGCGGCGTACAGCAGGAAGGCCTCGGCGCTCTTGGAGACGCCGAGGAGCACGACCCGGTCGCAGCGCTCGGCGAGGAAGGCGACCGCGGGGGCGAAGGACTCGAGCGGGTACTCCCAGATGCCGGCCGGCTGGCCGTCACCGCCGAACCAGCGGTACGTCAGGGCGGCGGACACGCCGGTCCCGGCCAGCAGTCGGGCCCGGTCGCGCTCCACGCGGCCGCTCGACCCGGAGAGCACGAGGACGCCGGTGCCGTTGCCGCCACCCTCGGGCTCGACGAGGACTCCGTCGTGCTCGCGGGGCGTCTCACGCAGTCCCACGCTCAGCCACCCAGCCTCTCGAAGCCGGTCACCGTCAGCACGGCAGCGCCGGCGTCGTCGCTGGCAGCCAGGTCGACGACGGCCGTGATGCCCCAGTCCTTGTCGTCCTCCGGGTCGACGACGACCTGGCGCAGGCGCCACTCGGTCGGCGTGCGCTCCACCTGCAGCAGCGCGGGCGAGCGGGCGCCCTGGTCGGTCGCGATGGCGTCGTGGTCGTCGTAGTAGGCGCCGAGCGCGTCGTTCCACGCCTGGGCGTCCATGACGACCTTCTGCGGCGGGTCGGTGAGCTCGGCGACGCGGGCCTCAAGCTCGCCGAGCGCCTCCCACTCGTCGCGGGAGGCGAGCTCGACCCGGTGGAACATGGCGTTGCGGATCATCACGGTGAAGGCGCGCTCGTTGGCGGTGACCGGCCGGGCCGGGGGAGCGACGTCGGCCTGCTGGGCCACGGCGTCCGAGGGGTTGACGAGGTCCTCCCACTCGTCGAGCAGGCTCGAGTCGGTCTGCCGGACGAGCTCGCCGAGCCACTCGATGATGTCCTCGAGCTCCTCGGTGCGGTGGCTCTCCGGGACGGTGCGGCGCAGCGCGCGGTACGCGTCGGTGAGATAGCGCAGCACGAGCCCCTCCGACCGGGACAGGCCGTAGTAGGAGACGAACTCGTTGAACGTCATGCCGCGCTCGTACATCTCGCGCACGACGGACTTCGGCGAGAGGGCGTCCTGCGAGATCCACGGGTGGCTCTGGCGGTAGGCCGTCAGCGTCACCTCGAGGAGGTCGGCGAGCGGCTTGGGCCAGGTGACCTCCTCGAGCCGTTCCATCCGCTCCTCGTACTCGATGCCGTCGAGCTTCATCGCGGCGACGGCCTCGCCGCGGGCCTTGAACTCCTGGGCCCAGAGCACCTGGCGGGGGTCCTCGAGAATGGCCTCGATGACCGACACGAGATCCCTTGCGTAGGAGTCGGACTCCGGGTCGATGGTGTCCATGACGGCCAAGGCGAAGGGGGCGAGCGGCTGGTTGAGGGCGAAGTCGCGCTGCAGGTCGATCGTCAGGGCGTGCCGACGGCCGGACCCCTCCACCGTGGCGAGACGCTCCACGACGCCCGAGGTGAGCAGCTCCTTGGCCAGCACGAGCGCGTGCCGTTGCAGCCGGCGCTGGTCCTTGACCTCGTGATGGTTGTCGGAGAGCAGCCGTGCGGCGTGAGCCACCGGGTTGCCCTCTCGCGCAAGGATGTTGACGAGCATCGAGTGCGAGACGCGCATGCGTGGCTGGAGCGGCTCGGGCTCGGCGACGATGAGCCGCTCGAACGTCTCCTCGGACCAGTTGACGAAGCCGTCCGGCGCCTTCTTGCGCTGGATCTTCTTCTGCTTCTTGGGGTCGTCGCCCGCCTTCTCGACGGCACGGAGGTTGTCGATGACGTGCTCGGGTGCCTGGGCGACGACCCAGCCCCGGGCGTCGTAGCCGGCGCGACCCGCACGGCCGACGATCTGGTGGAACTCGCGCGCCTTGAGCGTGCGCTGCTTCGTCCCGTCGAACTTCGTCAGCCCCGTCAGCAGGACGGTGCGGATCGGGACGTTGATGCCGACGCCGAGGGTGTCGGTGCCGCAGATGACCTTGAGCAGGCCGTCCTGCGCGAGCTGCTCGACGAGGCGGCGGTACTTCGGCAGCATCCCCGCGTGGTGCACGCCGATGCCGTGCCGGACGAGGCGCGAGAGCGTGCGGCCGAAGCCGGACCCGAAGCGGAAGCTGCCGATCCGGGCGGCGATCGCCTCGCGCTCCTCGCGGGTCGTGATCTTGACGGCCATGAGGCTCTGCGCCCGCTCGAGGGCGGCCGCCTGCGTGAAGTGGACGACGTAGACGGGCGCGCGGTCCTTCTCGAGCAGCTCCTCGATGGTCTCGTGGAGGGGCGTCACGGCATACGAGAACTCGAGGGGGACGGGACGCTCGGTGCCCGTGATGACGGCGGTCGAGCGGCCGGTGCGCCGCGTCAGGTCGTCCTTGAACATCGTGACGTCACCGAGGGTCGCCGACATGAGGACGAACTGCGCCTGCGGCAGCTCGATGATCGGGACCTGCCAGGCCCAGCCGCGGTCGGGCTCGGAGTAGAAGTGGAACTCGTCCATGACGACGAGGCCCACGTCGGCCGAGCTCCCCTCTCGCAGGGCGAGGTTGGCAAGGATCTCGGCCGTGCAGCAGATGATCGGGGCGTCGGCGTTCACCGAAGCGTCGCCGGTGATCATGCCGACGTTGTCGGCGCCGAACTGCTCGCACAGGGCGAAGAACTTCTCGGAGACGAGCGCCTTGATCGGCGCGGTGTAGAAGCTGACCCGGTCGTCGGCGAGGGCCGTCAGGTGCGCGGCGGTCGCGACGAGCGACTTCCCGGAGCCGGTCGGCGTCGACAGGATGAGGTTGCTGCCGCTCAGGATCTCGAGGAACGCCTCCTCCTGGTGCGGGTAGAGGGTCAGGCCGCGTTCGGTCGTCCACTCGGTGAAGACCTCGTAGAGGCCGTCGGGATCGGGGTCCCGCGGGATGCGCTCGCTGAGGTTCTTCGTCACCACGTGAGTATGCCGCCCGGCAGGCTGATGCTCCCAACCGTCGTCACGCGGTGGTGGCTCGAAGGCGATCCGGGACGAGGAGCAGGACGACGGCTCCCACGAGGGCGCCGAGCACGGTCTCGAGCAGGCGGTCACGCAGGAGCGGAACGGTCGGCGAGGCGTGGGCCAGCTGTCCCATGAGCAGGGCCAGCGGGGTGATGAAGAGCAGGGCGACGGCGTAGTTGCGGCCCACGAACAGCTCGGTGAGGACCTGGAGCACGACGATGACCAGCACCGTGACGACGCCCAAGGGCCCCCACTGCAGGATCACGGCGGCCACGCCGAGCCCGAGCAGCGTGCCGACGACGCGCTGGACGCCCCGGGTCAGCCGGGACAGCAGGTCGGGGCCCGACAGGACGACCACTGCGGCGACCATGGCCCAGTACGGGTGCTGCCAGTCCAGGGCGGTGGCGACGCCGCCTGCGACCGAGAGCGCCACGACGTAGCGAACCAGGTGGGTCACGGCGCCGGGTGAGGCGAGCGCGTCCCGGAATCGTGGCACGGGCAGCACGGGTGGTGACCACGACGCCGGCTCCCGCAGGACGCCGACCTGTGCGACGAGCATCGAGAAGAGGGCACTGAGGGCGGCGATGCCTGCGGCCACGGGCACCGTCGCCGGTGTCGCGGGCACCATGGCGCTCACGGCGAAGCCGAAGACGAGGAAGAGCGGTCCCGGTGGGTGCCAGCCGTACGCGTCGGACGTGAGCGAGCCGCCGGCGGCGAGGAGCGCGCCGACGGGCACCACGAGCCAGCGTGAGTCAGGTGCGAGGGACACCAGGACGCCGAGGGTCACTGCCAGCGTGAGGAACCCGCCGGCCACGGCCTGCATCCCGGCTCGTTCGGGTCGGGCGTGGTTGCGGCCGTACAGCGACGTGAAGGCACCGAACGCGGCATACGCCGTCCACTCCACGTGACCGAGCAGGACGAGCGCCAGGAGGGGCACGAGGACGGAGACCCCCGCGCGGATCGCGACGCGATGGGCACCTCGGTGAGGCCCGAGGGCCATCAGCCCTCGGACCACGGACCTCGCGTGTCCGGGCGCGCGGGTAGGGGTCGGTTCGGGCTCGCTCGTCATCTGTGGTCGAGTCTAGTCAGCGCGTGAAGGGCGCCCGTGTGCGACGTCGCCGGAATGGGTATTGCTTCTGTGGCGTCTCGCAGACAGTCGTGCTCTCATGGTGCGGTCGCCCAGTCCAGAGAGGTGCAGCGGTGGATCCCAAGAAGACCTTCTTGTCCTGGCCGGTCGTCCGGCAGGTGCGTTCCGGTGACTTCCTCGGCCGTGGGCCCGCGGTGACCTCAGCCCACACGCGTGAGCTCGCACCCCGCACCGCCACCGCGGACAAGGTCGTCCAGAGCGTGTGCCCGTACTGCGCCGTCGGCTGCGGCCAGCGCGTCTTCGTCAAGGACGGCCGCGTCGTCCAGATCGAGGGCGACCCGGACTCGCCGGTGTCGCGGGGCCGTCTGTGCCCCAAGGGATCCGCGAGCGAGCAGCTCGTCAACAACCCGGGCCGCCAGCGCAAGGCGCTCTACCGCCGTCCCGGCGGCACGGACTGGGAGCCGATCGAGCTGTCGACGGCCGTCGAGATGGTCGCGCAGCGGTTCGTCGAGTCGCGACGTCGCACCTGGCAGGACCACGACGAGCACGGGCGCCCGCTGCGGCGCACCATGGGGATCGCCTCGTTGGGCGGAGCGACGCTCGACAACGAGGAGAACTACCTCATCAAGAAGCTCTTCACCGCCGCGGGCGCCATCCAGATCGAGAACCAAGCGCGTATTTGACACTCCTCCACGGTCCCCAGTCTGGGGTCCTCGTTCGGGCGCGGCGGCGCCACGCAGTACGTGCAGGACCTGTCCAACGCCGACTGCATCGTCATCCAGGGATCGAACATGGCCGAGTGCCATCCGGTCGCCTACCAGTGGGTGACGGAGGCGCGGCTCAAGGGAGCCCGGGTCATCCACGTCGACCCGCGCTTCACGCGTACGTCGGCCACGGCCGACAAGCACATCCCGATCCGCGCCGGCAGTGATGTCGTGCTGCTCGGCGCCCTCATCAAGTACATCCTCGACAACGAGCTCTACTTCAAGGAGTACGTCGTCGCGTACACCAACGCTGCGACGCTCGTCAGTGAGAAGTTCCAGGACACCGAGGACCTCGACGGGCTCTTCTCCGGCTACGACGACGAGAAGGGCAACTACTCCCAGGAGACGTGGGCCTACGCCAGCGCCGACGGGGACGACGACGAGACGCCCGGCACCATCGGCGGTCCCGCGGCCGGCCACGAGCACGGCCACACCAAGTCCGAGCGCGCCGCCGGTGACGAGCACGGCTCCGGTGGGCCGGCGCTCGAGCACGCCCGGGTGCTGCGTGACGAGACGTTGCAGGACCCCAACACGGTCTTCCAGATCCTCAAGCGGCACTACGCCCGCTACACCCCGGAGATGGTGGCCGACACGTGCGGCATCAGCGTCGACGACTTCGAGTACCTCGCGCGGTCGGTCACCGAGAACAGCGGCCGTGAGCGCACGACCGCGTTCGTGTATGCCGTGGGCTGGACCCAGCACACGCTCGGCGCGCAGTTCATCCGCACCGCCGCCATCGTGCAGCTGCTGCTCGGCAACATGGGCCGCCCGGGCGGCGGCATCATGGCGCTGCGCGGGCACGCCAGCATCCAGGGCTCGACCGACATCCCGACGCTGTACAACATCCTCCCCGGCTACCTCGCGATGCCCGTCGCGGGCCTGCACGACACGTGGGACGACTACCTCGGGGCGATCGGCAACAAGGAGCAGAAGGGCTTCTGGGCCAACGCCGACACGTATGCCGTGAGCCTGCTCAAGTCGTGGTGGGGCAAGGCCGCGACCGCCGAGAACGACTGGTGCTTCGACTACCTGCCGAGGCTCAGCGGGGCGCACGGCACCTACCAGACGACGATGGCGATGCTCGACGGCCAGGTCGAGGGCTACTTCCTGCTCGGCCAGAACCCCGCCGTCGGCTCGGCGCACGGGCGCATGCAGCGGCAGGCCATGGCCCACCTCAAGTGGCTCGTCGTGCGCGACTTCAACATGATCGAGTCCGCCACGTTCTGGAAGGACGGTCCCGAGATCGCCTCGGGCGAGCTCAAGACCGAGGACATCGAGACCGAGGTCTTCTTCCTCCCCGCGGCCGCGCACACCGAGAAGAGCGGGTCGTTCACCCAGACCCAGCGGATGCTCCAGTGGCACCACCAGGCGGTCCAGCCCCCGGGCGACTGCCAGAGCGAGCTGCAGTTCTTCTACGAGCTCGGTCGCCGGGTTCGCGAGCTGCTCGCCGACTCCACCGACGAGCGGGACCGTCCGCTGCTCGACCTGACGTGGGACTACCCCACGGACGAGCACGGCGACCCCGACGCCGAGGCGGTGCTCGCCGAGATCAACGGCCGCCACCTGACGGGCGACAAGGCGGGACAGCCTCTTTCGGCCTACACCGAGATGAAGGCCGACGGCTCCACCGACGGCGGCTGCTGGATCTACACCGGCGTCTACGCCGACGGCAAGAACCATGCGGCCGACCGCAGGCCCGGGCACGAGCAGGACCTCACCGCCCTCGACTGGGGCTGGGCGTGGCCGGCGAACCGCCGCATCCTCTACAACCGCGCCTCGGCCGACCCCGACGGCAACCCGTGGAGCGAGCGCAAGCGCTACATCTGGTGGGACGCCGAGGCAGGCAAGTGGACCGGTCACGACGTGCCGGACTTCGTCCCCGACAAGGCGCCCTCCTACCGTCCCGAGCCGGGGACGGGCGGTCCCGCCGGTCTTGCCGGTGACGACCCGTTCGTCATGCAGGCCGACGGCAAGGGGTGGCTCTTCGCGCCCAAGGGCATGCTCGACGGGCCGTTGCCGACCCACTACGAGCCGCAGGAGTCCCCGGTCAGCAACCCGCTCTACACGCAGCAGTCGAACCCGGCGCGCAAGGTTTTCCCGCGCAAGGACAACCTGTGGAGCCCCTCCGGTGACGCGCCCGGTGCCGACGTCTACCCGTACGTCTTCACGACCTACCGGCTGACCGAGCACCACACGGCCGGTGGCATGAGCCGGTGGCTGCCCTACCTCTCGGAGCTCCAGCCGGAGTTCTTCTGCGAGGTCTCGCCGGAGCTGGCGGCCGAGCGGGGTCTCGAGAACGGCGGGTGGGCGACCATCGTGTCGGCCCGCGCGGCCATCGAGGCACGCGTCATGGTGACCGAGCGCATGACGCCTCTGTTGATCCGGGGCCGCACGATCCACCAGATCGGGCTGCCCTACCACTGGGGTGTCGGCGGCAACGCGGTCGTGAGCGGCGACGCCGCCAACGACCTGCTCGGCATCGCGCTCGACCCCAACGTGCAGATCCAGGAGAGCAAGGCAGGCTCGTGCGACATCATGCCCGGCCGCCGACCGGCAGGTGAGGCGCTGCTGCGGCTCGTCGCGGAGCACCAGTCGCGCGCCGGAAGCACCGTCATGACGAGCAACGAGCTGCGCACCGGCCACCCCGAGTCCACCCCCGACACGAGAGGAGGCTGACGATGGGCTTCTGGCGCAACCAGCTCTCTGGCCCCACCGACCCGGCGGCCGACGCCGCGTGGGACCGGCACGAGCCACGCAAGGGCTTCTTCACCGACACCTCGATCTGCATCGGGTGCAAGGCGTGCGAGGTGGCCTGCAAGGAGTGGAACGGCATTCCCGAGGACGGTCTCGACCTGCTGAACCAGTCCTACGACAACACCGGCGCCCTCGGGGCCAGCACGTGGCGACACGTCGCGTTCGTCGAGCAGACGACCGACCGCATCGAGCAGGCTCGTGAGTCGGGGCGCAAGCTCGTCTCCCTCGGTATGCCGTCGGTGCGCTCGGGTGACGAGCCCGCCGTCGCTGGTGGCGGGGGCACGGCGACCGCGACGCTCACGGCTCCCGGTGAGCTGCGCCAGGGCGCTGCGGCTGGCCCCGGCCCGACCGACACGGCACTGCCGGACGTGCGGTGGCTCATGGCCTCCGACGTCTGCAAGCACTGCACCCACGCGGCATGTCTCGATGTCTGCCCCACCGGCGCGCTCTTCCGCACCGAGTTCGGCACGGTCGTCGTCCAGGACGACGTCTGCAACGGCTGCGGCTACTGCGTGGCGGCCTGCCCCTTCGGCGTCATCGAGCGCCGCAGCGGCCACGAGGGCCACGAGAAGGGCCCGCAGTCCCACGGCATCAGCATCAAGGGGTCGGAGGGCACCGGGGCCGCCGGTGCATCAGGCAACAAGGGCGGTGGCTCGCACCAGAACCCGCCGTCGCACGCCGAGACCAACGGCGAGGTCAAGAACGTCGGCATCGCCCAGAAGTGCACGCTCTGCTACGACCGGCTCGGCGCCGGACAGACGCCCGCGTGCGCCCAGGCCTGCCCCACGACGTCCATCAAGTTCGGCGACCTCGACGAGATGCGCGCCACCGCGCGGGCCCGTGTCGCCCAGCTGCACGAGCTCGGCTACAGCGAGGCGCGCCTCTACGGCGTCGACGACAAGGACGGTGTCGGTGGCACCGGCTCGACGTTCCTGCTCCTCGACGAGCCCGAGGTCTACGGCCTGCCGCCGGACCCGCGGGTCACGACCGCCGACCTGCCCGACATGTTCCGCAAGGCCGGCTACGCGGGGCTGACGATGCTCGCGATGGCAGCGGCCTCCTTCGTCGGGAGGCGAAAGTGACGACCAACCCCTTCGACGCCGACCGCCCGCCGGAGCGACCGCGCCGTCGCGGCAACGGAGGCGGCGCTCGCAACGGTGGCAAGCGCCGCGACGAGTCGATCATGGTCCCCGACGTCAGCTTCGACAGCTACTACGGGCGCCACATCGTCAAGCCCGCGCCGTGGGAGAAGGAGGTGGCGGCATACCTCTTCCTCGGCGGCATCGCGGCGGGCTCGGCACTGCTCGGTGCCGGCGGCGCGGCTCGCGGCTACCCCGCGCTGCAGCGCGTCGGGCGCATCGGCGCGGTCGCCGGTGCAGCCCTCGGTGGGGCGGCGCTCGCCAAGGACCTCGGCAAGCCGAGCCGCGCCCTCAACATGATGCGGACCGTCAAGCTCACCTCGCCGATGTCGGTGGGGTCGTGGATCCTGACCGCCTTCGGCAGCTTCGCCAGTGCGGCTCTCGCCTCGGAGATCGGGCGCCCGCTGCTCGAGCGGCGTTCTGGTGCCGGCGGATCCGGCGTCCTCAGCCTGGTCTCCAAGGTGCTGAAGCTCGCGGACGGACCGGCCACCGTGGGGTCGGCGTTCTTCGCGCCCCCGCTCGCCGCCTACACCGCGGTGCTGCTCGCCGACACGGCCACCCCGACGTGGCACGAGTCCTACCGCGAGCTGCCCTTCGTCTTCGTCAACTCCGCCAATCTCGCGGCCTCCGGGCTCGCACTCGTCACCGTGCCGTCGCGCGAGAACGGCCCAGCGCGCAAGCTCGCCGCCGTGAGCGCGGTCGCCGAGCTGGTGGCCTTCGAACGCATGCAGGACCAGCTCGGGCCCACGCTGTCCGAGCCGCTGCGCACCGGGAAGGCCGGCCGCCTGCTCAAGGCGAGCCGGGCCCTGACGATCTGTGGTGCCGTCGGTGCCGTCGCCCTCGGGGGCAACCGGATCGCTGCTGCCCTGAGCGGCGCGGCTCTCATGGCTGCCTCGGCGTGCACCCGCTTCGGCGTCTTCGAGGCCGGCATGGTCTCGGCGATCGACCCGAAGTACACCGTCGAGCCGCAGCGAGAGCGGCTGGAGAAGCGTCGGGCCGCCGGCGTCGTCGACGACTCCATCACCACGGCGCGCTGACGCGCCGGACCACCAGGACGAGAAGGGGAGCCTCATGAGCACCAGTGCGGTTCGGAACGACAGCACCGCCTCACCGGGCGGCAACCGGTGGCTCATCCTCGTGGCGGGCGTGCTCGTGCAGCTCGCCATCGGCGCCGTCTACGCGTGGAGCGTCTTCGCCAAGGCCATCCAGAGCCACGACGCCTTCGGCTGGTCCAAGGCGCAGGCCTCCGTGCCGTTCGAGGTCGCCATCGGCATGATCTTCGTCGGCAGCTACATCGGCGGACGCATCCAGGACCGCCGCGGTCCGCGGACCGTCGCCCTCACCGGCGGCATCATCTACAGCCTCGGCGTGATCCTCGCCTCGTTCGCCGACAAGGACCAGTTCTGGCTGCTCATCCTCGGCTACGGCATCCTCGGCGGGTTCGGCCTCGGCATGGCCTACATCGTGCCGATCGCCATGCTGCAGAAGTGGTTCCCCGACAAGCCGGGCCTCATCACCGGCATCGCCGTCGCCGGTTTCGGCTTCGGCGCGGTCATCACCGCTCCGCTCGGCCAGCGGCTCATCGCCGCCGACCCGTCGATGCCGACCAAGGCGTTCCTGCCGCTCGGGATCGGCTACCTCGTGGCCGTCGTCATCGGGGCCAGCCTCTTCCGCAACCCGCCCGCCGGCTACGTCCCGCCAGGAATGGCGCCCGCGACGGCCGGCCACGGCGCCGAGGCGCACACGAAGGACCCGGTCCCCGACGTCGACTTCACGGCCGAGGAAGCCCTGCGCACCCCGCAGTGGTACCTCCTGACCGCCATCCTCACCCTCAGCGTGACGGCCGGCATCTCGCTCATCTCGGTGGCCGCCGGCAGCGCCGGCGACGTCGCCGGCTACTCGGCCGCGGCAGCCGCGAGCCTCGTCGGCGTGCTGGGCCTGTTCAACGGCGGCGGCCGCATCCTCTGGGGCTGGCTCTCGGACCGGATCGGCAAGATGCCGGCGTTCATGGGGATCCTCGGCATCCAGGGCGTCTGCCTGCTGCTCATCCCGCACGTCGCGTCGCCGATCCTCTTCGCGATCCTCGCCGCGCTCGTCTACACCTGCTACGGCGGCGCCTTCGGCACGATGCCCTCGACGGCCGGTCGCTTCTTCGGCGTCCGCAACGCCGGTGCGATCTACGGCCTCATGCTCATCGGCTGGAGCATCGGCGGCATCGTCGGGCCGCTGCTCATCTCCTCGCTCATCGGCGAGCAGAAGGCCTACACGCTCGGTTTCACCGTCGTCGGCATCATCGCCCTCGTCGGCATGGCGCTGCCCATGCTGACGAAGAAGCCGGCGCCCCGGACGGGCACCTCGTCCGCCTCCGCGTCGACCCCCGAGGCCACCGCCGACAGGCGCCGCTGACCGCTGGGGTCATTCACGGACGTCGGGCGGCTCCTCCGACAGGGGCAGCCCGGCGGCCAGCCAGGCCTCGACGCCACCGATGACGTCGGTGGCGCGGGTCAGCCCGAGTCGCCGCAGCGAGTCGGCGGCCAGCGAGCTGCTGTAGCCCTGGCGGCAGATGACGATGACGTGCACGTCGAGGTCTCTGGCCTCTGGGATCCGGGCCGGGCTCCTGGGGTCGAGTCGCCACTCGAGCACCGTGCGGTCGATGACGAGCGCACCCGGCAGGTTTCCCTGCCTGGCGCGCTGCGTCTCGGTGCGGGTGTCGACGAGCAGAGCCCCACGCGCCTGAGCGTCCCGGGCCTGCTCCGGCGTGAGCCGCCGCAGGCCGGCCCGAGCCTGCTCGAGCAGGTCGTCCAGACGGCTCATCGCACCCGCATGACGTGCTCGCCGGGGGGCACGAGCTCGCCGATGACGGTGCCGCCGGGGATCTCGCCGGCGACGAGCAGACCGCCGCTCGTCTGGGCGTCGGCCAGCAGGAGGAGCTCGTCGAGGTCGACGGAGGCGTCGAGGTGAGGGCGCACCCAGTCGAGGTTGCGCCGGCTACCGCCGGGCACGAAGCCATCCGCGAGGGAGCTGCGCGCACCGTCGAGATAGGGCACCGCGGCGGCGTCGACGACGGCCGTCACGCCCGACGCGCGCGCCATCTTGAAGAGATGCCCGAGCAGGCCGAAGCCTGTCACGTCGGTGGCCGCCTGCACGCCGTGCGCCAGGGCGTCCCGGCTCGCGACGTCGTTGAGCGCGACCATCGACGCGACAGCCTCGGGGAACACCTCACCCGTCGCCTTGTGCCGGTTGTTGAGCACGCCGACCCCCAGCGGCTTGGTCAGGCTGAGCGGCAGACCGGCAGCGGCGGCGTCGTTGCGCAGCAGGCGATGGGGATCGGCCACGCCGGTGACGGCCATGCCGTACTTCGGCTCGGGGTCGTCGATGCTGTGGCCGCCCGCCACCGGGCAGCCGGCGAGGCGCGCGACGTCGAGGCCACCGCGCAGGACCTCGGCGGCCAGCTCGAGAGGGAGGACGTCGCGGGGCCAGCCGAGCAGGTTGACGGCCAGGACGGGGCGTCCGCCCATGGCGTAGATGTCGGAGAGCGCGTTCGCCGCAGCGATGCGGCCCCAGTCGTACGCGTCGTCGACGACCGGGGTGAAGAAGTCGGCCGTCGCCAGCACCGCCAGGCCGTCGGTGATCTGCACGGCGGCCGCGTCGTCGCCGTCGTCGAGGCCGACGAGCAGGTCGGCGTCGGCGATCCCGGTGAGGCCGCGCACCATCTCCTCGAGCTCGCCGGGCGGGATCTTGCACGCACAGCCGCCGCCGTGCGCGAACTGGGTCAGTCGCACCGTGTCCACGCCAGCAGTCATACCCCACCGTCGACGGGCGTATGCCGTCCGGCCCCCTGAGCCTGTCGAGCGGGCGATGGGTACGGTGGGCGTGGAGGTGTCCGGGCACCTGGTGGTCCCCCCGGTCTTCAACACCGGTGAGGCCGAGCATCTCGGCCTGGCGGGTTCGATTCCCGTCCACCTCCGCCAAATCTCTGCGGGAGAGGAAGTCGGTGTGGCGCAGGCAGATCCGCGGCGGACGGTCCCACGCACCGACGTGCTGATGGCGCACCCGGAGCTCGTCGCGGCCACCGCCCGGCACGGTGCCGCGACGGTCAAGGCCGCGGTGCGCTCCGCGCAGGCACTCGTCCGCTCGGGTGAGATCGCCCCGGACGACGTCGTCGCGGCCGCGCGGGCGGCTCTGCCGGCCAGGAGCACCACTCTCCGGCCTCTCCTCAACGCCACCGGTGTCGTCGTCCACACCAACATCGGCCGGGCGCCCCTCTCGGACGCCGCGGTGGACGCGGTCGTGGCGGCCGCGGCATACGTCGACGTCGAGTACGACACGGTCACGGGGGCGCGTGCCCGGCGCGGTCGGGGAACGCTCGAGGCGCTCCGCGCCGCCGTGCCGGCTGCGGGCGACGCCCTCGTCGTCAACAACGGCGCGGCTGCGCTCGTCCTCGCCACGACCGCCCTGGCATCGGGCCGGGAGGTGCTCGTCAGCCGCGGCGAGATGGTCGAGATCGGGGACGGCTTCCGGCTGCCGGACCTCATCGCCTCGACGGGCGCCCGCCTGCGCGAGGTGGGCACGACGAACCGCACGCGACTCGCCGACTATGCCGCCGCGCTCGGACCCGACACCGGCTGCGTCCTCAAGGTGCACCCGAGCAACTTCCGCGTCGAGGGCTTCACGAGCGCCGCGTCCGTGCAGGAGCTCGCGACACTGGGCGCACCGCTCGTCGTCGACATCGGCAGCGGGCTGCTGCGCCCCGACCCGATGCTGCCCGACGAGCCCGACGCCACAACGGCGCTCGCCGACGGCGCGACCCTGGTCACGGCCAGTGGCGACAAGCTGCTCGGCGGACCCCAGGCCGGTCTCGTCCTCGGCGATGCGGCCACCGTCGAGCGACTGCGACGCCATCCCCTCGCCCGTGCGCTGCGCGTCGACAAGCTCACGCTCGCGGCCCTCGAGGCGACCCTGCGCGGGCCGGTCCCCCCGGTCACCGACTACCTCCACGTCGACCTCGACCGGCTCCGAGCCCGCACCGAGCGCCTGGCCGCCGCGGTCTCGGGCGAGGTCGTCCCGGTCGAGGGACGGGTCGGTGGCGGGGGAGCGCCAGGCCTGCCCCTTCCCGGCTGGGCCGTCGCGCTCCCCGAGGCCTACGCCGAGCGTCTGCGGCGCGGCGAGACCGGCGTCGTCGCGCGCGTCGAGCGGGGCTGCTGCCTCGTCGACCTGCGTTGCGTCCCGCCGGCCCGCGACCCGGACGTCGAGCGGGCCATCCTCGCGGTTCGCGGCGGCGACGACCCGAGCGGCCACTGACCGTGCACGTCATCGCGACCGCGGGGCACGTCGACCACGGCAAGTCCACCCTGGTGCGGGCCCTGACCGGGATCGAGCCCGACCGCTGGGCCGAGGAGCGCCGTCGTGGCATGACGATCGACCTCGGCTACGCCTGGACGACCCTGGCCTCGGGCGCGGACGTGGCCTTCGTCGACGTGCCCGGACACCAGCGCTTCATCGGCAACATGCTCGCCGGGCTGGGTCCCGCGCCGGCTGTCCTGCTCGTCGTGGCGGCCGACGAGGGATGGCGTCCCCAGTCGGCCGAGCACCTCGCGGCCGTCGATGCCCTGGGCATCTCGCGCGGTCTCGTCGTCGTGACGCGCAGCGACCTCGCCGACCCCGGCCCTGCCCTCGCCGAGGCGCTCGAGCAGGTGGGCCGCACGAGCCTGGCCGGGAGCGCCGCGCTCGCGGTGTCGGCCCGCACCGGCCAGGGGATCGAGGCCCTCCGGGTCGCCCTCGACGACCTCGTCGCCTCCCTGCCGGCCCCCGACCGGACTGGACGCACGCGCCTGTGGGTCGACCGGTCCTTCTCGGTCCGGGGCAGCGGGACCGTCGTCACCGGCACCCTCGGCGCCGGGACGATCCGGCTCGGCGACGAGCTGGTCGTCCACCGCACGACCGGTGCCTCGCAGTCGGTCACTGTGCGCGGTCTCCAGAGTCTCGGTCGAACCCGTGACGAGGTGCCCGCCGTGGCCCGCGTCGCGGTCAACCTGCGTGGGGTCGGGGTCGACGAGGTGACTCGCGGCGACGCGCTGCTCACGCCCCGCGCCTGGCACGTCACGACGACGCTTGACGCACGGCTTGTCGGCGCCGGAGGTGACGAGCACGACCCCGTCGACTCGGACCGGCTCCCGTCGCACGTCATGGTCCATCTCGGCACCCTCGCGGTCGAGGCGAGGGTGCGCCCGCTCGGCCCGGGTGCGGTGCGTCTGGCCCTCCCGGCGTCCCTGCCCGTCGTCGGCGGGGACCGCATCCTCCTGCGCGACCCCGGCTCACGCCAGGTCGTGGGCGCGGTCGTCGTGGACGCAGACCCGCCGGTGCTCGACCGCCGGGGCTCGGCCGCTCGGCGGGCAGAGGTCGTCCGCGGCCTCGACGGGGCGCCCGACCTCGCCCGTGAGGTCGCCCGCCGCGGTTGGATGACGCCGGCCGACGCCGTGTCGCTCGGGATCCCGGTGCCGCCCGGTGGGCGTCCAGCCGCGACCGTCACGCGCCGCGGCGCCTGGCTCGTCGACGACGAGGCGTGGCTGGACGCGGCCAGCCGGCTGCGCGTGGCCGTGCAGCAGCGCGCCGACTCGGCCCCGATCGACCCCGTGCTGGCCCTGGAGGCGGCCCGAGCCGCCGCGGGTGCGCCCGACCGGGCCCTCGTGGCCGATCTCGCCGCCGCAGCCGGGCTCGAGGTCCGCGACGGTCGGGTCGGGCTCCCGGGCCGTGCCGCGGTCCTGGCGAGCGGGCCCGAGGCGGCCCTGGGCAGGATCGAGGAGCGGCTGCGGCGCAGCCCGTTCACGGCGCCGGAGCAGCACGAGCTCGACGCGGCCGGGCTCGGGCCCCGCGAGCTCGCAGCCGCTGAGGGCAACGGCCGCATCCTCCGGCTCCCCGGCGACGTCGTCCTGCTGCCGAACGCGCCGGCGCTCGCCATGCGGCAGCTCGCGGCGCTCCCTCAGCCGTTCACCACGAGCGACGCCCGCAAGGCCCTGGACAGCACCCGCCGCATCGTCATCCCCCTGCTCGAGCACCTCGACCGTCGGGGCTGGACGCGACGCCTCGACGGCTCGCACCGCGAGGTCGCCCGCTGAGCCGACACGGCATGCGTGCTCGTATGCCGCCCGGCGAGGGGACCAAAGCCCCTGCGCGTCCGCCGCCCCCCGTGACAGGCTGGGGCCGACGAGAGGGGGACGGGGATGGCCGAGCGCGAGAGCCGTGAGAGCCGCGAGAGCACGATCGACGCGGGCGGCGACGCCCCGCCGGGTCGGGTCGTGGTCGGGGTCGACGGGTCCGAGTCGTCGAAGCAGGCGCTGCGCTGGGCGGTTCGGCTCGCCACGAGCGAGGGGAGCACGATCGAGGCCGTCACCGCGTGGGACTACCCGCCGAGCTTCAACGCACCCGTGGACGTCAACTGGCGCCCCGACCTCGACGCGGAAACCGTCATGCGGGAGACGCTCGACGAGGTGTTCGGCGACGAGCGACCGGCCGAGCTCGAAGCGCGCGTGGTCCACGGTTCGGCTCGCACCGTCCTGATCGACGCCAGCAGGGGTGCCTCGCTCCTCGTCGTCGGCAGCCGTGGGCACGGCGGTTTCGCCGGGCTCCTGCTGGGCTCGGTCAGCTCGGCGTGCTCGGAGCACGCGCACTGTCCGGTGCTCGTCCTCCATGACCGGGACTGACCGGGACTGACCGGGACTGACCGGGCTCGGCGCGGGAACGCGGCCTGTGCCGGCTGGGGTATGTCGGTGCGGGGTGGCAGGCTGAGCCCGATGGCGAAAGGCAAGCGGGCCGACGTGCTCGACCGTTTCTCTCCGGCGACCGCCGAGTGGTTCCGGAGCAGTTTCAGCGCGCCCACGACCGCCCAGGCGGGGGCGTGGGACGCGATCAGCTCTGGCCACCACACCGTCGTCGTCGCCCCTACCGGCTCGGGCAAGACCCTGTCCGCCTTCCTCTGGGCGATCGACCGCATGGCGAGCGAGCCAGTGCCCGAGGAGCGGCTCGAGCGCTGCCGCGTCCTCTACGTCTCGCCGATGAAGGCGCTCGCGGTCGACGTCGAGCGCAACCTGCGGGCGCCCCTCGTGGGCATCGGCCACGCCGCCACGCGGCTCGAGCTGCCGCCACCTGACATCAGCGTCAGCGTCCGCTCGGGCGACACCCCGGCCAACGAGCGTCGGGCCTTCGCCCGCACGCCCACCGACATCCTCATCACGACGCCCGAGTCGCTCTTCCTCATGCTCACCTCGTCGGTGCGCGAGGCCCTCAAGGGCGTCGAGACGGTCATCCTCGACGAGGTCCACGCCGTCGCCGGCACCAAGCGCGGAGCACACCTCGCCCTCAGCCTCGAGCGGCTCGACGCCCTGCTGCCCAAGCCGGCCCAGCGCGTCGGGCTCTCGGCGACCGTGCGTCCGGTGGAGGAGGTGGCGCGCTACCTCGCGGGCGGCCGGCCGGTCGAGATCGTCCAGCCGAAGTCGACGAAGCAGTGGGAGCTCGACGTCGTCGTGCCCGTCCCCGACATGGGCGAGCTCTCGGGCTCGGCGGCCGAGATCTCGCCCGGGGTGCCCGACCTGTCGGGACCGGCCGCGGGCAACGCCCCGCAGGCGAGCATCTGGCCGCACGTCGAGGAGCGCATCGTCGACCTCATCGCCGAGCACCGGTCCACCCTCGTCTTCGCCAACTCGCGTCGTCTCGCCGAGCGGCTGACCTCACGGCTCAACGAGATCTGGGAGGAGCGGCTCGCCGAGGAGGAGGGCCTGCCGGTCCCCACCCTCGCGGCCCTGTCGACGAAGCCGCCCGCGCAGGTGATGGCCCAGGCCGGTGCCTCGCGGGGCGCGCCTGCGGTGCTGGCACGGGCCCATCACGGCTCGGTCAGCAAGGAGCACCGCGCCACCATCGAGGAGGACCTCAAGGCCGGTCGCCTCCCTGCCGTGGTCGCGACGAGCAGCCTCGAGCTCGGCATCGACATGGGCGCCGTCGACCTCGTCATCCAGGTCGAGAGCCCGCCGTCGGTCGCGAGCGGACTCCAGCGCGTGGGCCGCGCGGGCCACCAGGTCGGCGCCGTCAGCCAGGGCGTGATGTTCCCGAAGTTCCGCGGCGACCTCGTGCAGACCGCCGTCGTCGTCGAGCGCATGCGGGCGGGCGCCATCGAGTCGCTCCGCGTCCCGGCCAACCCGGTCGACGTCCTGGCCCAGCAGGTCGTCGCCATGTGTGCCATGGACGACTGGACCATCGCCGACGTCGAGGCTCTCGTCCACCGGGCGGCGAGCTTCGCCTCGCTGCCGCGCTCGGTCCTCGAGGCGACCCTCGACATGCTCGCCGGCCGCTACCCGTCCGACGAGTTCGCCGAGCTGCGTCCCCGCATCGTCTGGGACCGGGTCAGCGACACGCTCTCCGGCCGCCGCGGCTCCCAGCGCCTCGCCGTCACGAGTGGCGGCACCATCCCCGACCGGGGGTTGTATGCCGTGTTCCTCGCCTCCGGCGAGGGCCCCGGCCGCCGGGTCGGCGAGCTCGACGAGGAGATGGTCTACGAGTCCCGCGTCGGCGACGTCTTCACCCTCGGCACGTCGACGTGGCGCATCGAGGACATCACCCACGACCGGGTCCTCGTCACCCCGGCCCCCGGTCAGGCCGGCAAGCTGCCGTTCTGGAAGGGCGACCAGCAGGGACGGCCCGCCGAGCTCGGCCGCGCCCTCGGTGGCTTCGTCCGCGAGATCGTCGGCCTGACGCCCGAGCGGGCCCGGGCGCGGGTCACGGCTGCCGGGCTCGACGAGTGGGCCGCCGACAACCTCATCGGCTACCTCACGGAGCAGAAGGAGGCGACGCGCCACGTCCCCGACGACCGCACGATCGTCGTCGAGCGCTTCCGCGACGAGATCGGCGACTGGCGCGTGGCTGTGCTCTCGCCGTTCGGTGGTCAGGTGCACGCCCCGTGGGCACTGTGCGTCGCGGCGCGCATGCGCGAGCGCTTCGGCATCGACGTCCAGGCCATGCACGGCGACGACGGCATCGTCTTCCGGCTGCCCGACCTCGAGTTCGAGGACGGCGCGGCGATCGGTCAGCAGCTCGTCGAGCTCGTCACCCTCGAGCCTGAGGAGGTCAGCGCCCTCGTCACGCAGGAGATCGGCGGATCGGCCCTGTTCGCAGCGAGATTCCGGGAGTGCGCGGCGCGTGCCCTTCTCCTCCCGCGTCGGCGTCCAGACCGACGCCAGCCCCTGTGGCAGCAGCGGCAGCGGGCTGCCCAGCTGCTCGAGGTGGCGAGCCAGTACCCCAGCTTCCCGATCGTCCTCGAGGCCGTGCGCGAGTGCGTCCAGGACGTCTTCGACGTGCCGGGCCTCGTCGAGCTCATGGGCGACATCCGGTCGCGCGCCGTCAAGGTCGTCGACGTCGAGTCGAGCCAGCCGAGCCCGTTCGCGAAGTCGCTCGTCTTCGGCTACGTCGCCCAGTACCTCTACGAGGGCGACTCGCCGCTGGCCGAGCGACGCGCCGCTGCGCTCGCGCTGGACCCGTCGCTGCTCTCCGAGCTGCTCGGCCAGGGCGAGGCGCTCGCACTGCGCGACCTGCTCGACCCCGAGGCGGTCGCGCGCACCGAGGCCGAGCTGCAGCGGCTGACGCCCGAGCGAGGAGCCCGCGACGGCGAGGACGTCGCCGACCTGCTGCGCGTCCTCGGCCCGCTCTCGGTGCGCGACATCGTGGCCCGCGCCGCCGAGGGCTTCGCGCCGACCGGCGTCGAGACCGCCCTGAAGGAGCTCGAGGCAGCCAGGCGCGTCATCGCCGTCCGGGTGGGCGGTGACGACCGCTGGGCGGCCATCGAGGACGCCGCCCGCCTGCGAGACGCCCTCGGCACCGCCCTGCCCGTCGGGGTGCCGCAGGCCTTCCTCGAGCCGGCGCCCGACCCGCTGGCCGACCTCGTCGCCCGCTTCGCCCGCACCCACGGCCCCTTCGCCGTCCAGACCGTCGCCGCGTGGTGGGGCGTCGGGCCGGCGGTCGTCCACGACGCGCTGCGCCGTCTGGTCTCGGCCGGGCGGGTCGTCGAGGGCGAGCTCCTCCCGACCGAGAACGGCGGTGGCCACGGCCCGGAGTTCTGCGACGCCGAGGTGCTCCGGCTGCTCCGGAGGCGGTCGCTCGCCGCTCTGCGCCACGAGGTCGAGCCTGTCGCGCAGCCTGACCTCGCGCGCTTCCTGCCGCAGTGGCAGGGCGTCGGCGGCGGTCTGCGCGGGCGTGAGGGGCTGCTTCGCGCCGTCGAGCAGCTGACCGGTGCGGTCGTGCCGGCGAGCGCCCTCGAGTCCCTGGTCCTGCCGGCACGGGTGGCCGACTACCGCCCGGCCCTGCTCGACGAGGTGATGAGCTCGGGCGAGGTCGTCTGGCGTGGCCACGGGTCGCTCCCCGGCGACGACGGCTGGGTCAGCCTGCACCTCGCCGACGCCGCGCACCTGACCCTGACCCCGCCCGAGGTCGTCGATCTCACTGATGACGAGCAGGCGGTCCTCAGTGCGCTCGAGGGCGGCGGCGCCTACTTCTTCCGGGCGCTCGCCACCCGCGTCGGCCTCGGCGACACCGAGCTCAACGACGCGCTCTGGTCACTGTTGTGGTCGGGCCGCATCACCAACGACACCATCGCGCCGCTGCGCGCCCTGCTGGCCGGTGGCCGCACGGCGCACAAGCGCACCAGCGCCGGCCCGCGGTCGACGAGGTATGCCGGCCGGCGCGGTTCGCTGGGCCGCTTCGGCTCGCTCCGGGGCCCCCTCGCCGGCACGAGCTCCGCCCAGGTCGAGGCGGCCGAGAACGCAGCGACCACCAAGGCGCTGGCAGCCGGCCGGGCCGCAGGGTCCGGGCCGTCGACGGGCGTGGGTCGATGGACCGCCCTCCCGCCGGCCGAGTCCGACCCGACCGTGCGCGCCGTCACCAACGCCGAGCTGCTCCTCGACCGCTACGGCGTGCTGACCCGTGGCTCGGTCGTCACCGAGGACGTGCCTGGCGGCTTCGCGGCCGTGTACCGAGTGCTCGCGGCGGCCGAGGAGGCCGGCAAGGTGCGGCGCGGCTACTTCGTCGAGGGACTCGGCGCCTCGCAGTTCGCCTCGACCGGCGCGGTCGACCGACTCCGCTCGATGTCACGCCTCCCTGGCGGCGACGAGGGCGGCGGCAGGCGTGTCGACGCCGCGGACGGCGACGAGTGGCTCGCGCCCACGCCTGCTGGGTCCGCTGCGTCCGGACGGGGCGGCCAGCGCGGTCGTGAGCGCACCGGGCCGCCGGCGCTCGTCCTCGCCGCGAGCGACCCCGCAAACCCCTACGGCGCCGCCATCAGCTGGCCCGAGCGCGGGTTGACCGACGCCGCAGCCGACGAGCCGGCCGCTGCGAAGGACGGCGATGACGAGGGCGCCCCGAAGGCCTCCCGCCGCAAGGGTCACCAGCCGGGCCGCAAGGCGGGAGCCCTCGTCGTCCTCGTCGACGGCGAGCTCGTGCTCTACGTCGAGCGTGGGGGCAAGACGATGCTCTGCTGGTCCGACGACCCCGAGCACCTCCAGGCCGCGGCCGACGCGCTCGCACTCGCCGTGCGTGAAGGTGCTCTCGGCCGGCTCACCGTCGAGAAGGCCGATGGCGCCTCGGTCCTCGGCTCGGACCACCCGCTCGTCCAGGCGCTCTCACAGGCCGGATTCCACATGACCCCGCGAGGCCTGCGCCTGCGCCGCTGACCGGGAGGAGCCTGCTGGCGAGGGTCGTCTGGCGAGGGTCTTCGCCGACAGTCCCCGACGGCGGTCACAGGGCGCCGGCGCTGCCGGGCTGTCTAGGGTGGAGGGGCGCAGACAGCAGGGCAGCGTCGCCCGCGCAGAGGAGCCGAGACCAGGAGGTGGCGTGCCCGAGGGAGACACGGTGTGGCGCACCGCCACCCGCCTCAACGAGGCGCTCGCGGGCCGCGAGATCGTCGAGTCCGACCTGAGGTGGCCCGAGATCTCGACGGTGGACCTCACCGGTCGCACGACGCTCGAGGTCGTGAGCCGGGGCAAGCACGTGCTGCACCGGATCGAGGGCGGACTCACCCTGCACTCGCACCTGCGCATGGAGGGCCAGTGGCGCGTCGAGGCGACGCCGGGGCTCGCCACCCGGTGGCGGCGCAACCCGCAGCTGCGGGCCCTCGTCGCGGCGCCGGACTGGACGGCCCTCGGGCTGCGACTCGGCATGCTCGACCTCGTGCCGACGGCGCGCGAGTCCGACGTCGTGGGACACCTCGGCCCCGACGTCCTGGGCCCTGACTGGGACCTCGACCGCGCCGTCGACCGCGTCGCGGGCAGCCACGTCCCGATCGGCCAGGCCCTGCTCGACCAGCGCAACCTCGCCGGTGTGGGGACCATGTGGTGCGCCGAGACGCTCTTCCTCGAGCGCGTGCCGCCCTGGACGCCCGCCGACGAGCTCGGCCGCGAGACCGTCGAGCGCGTCGTGGCGCGGGCCCACCGCCTCATCGACAACGGTCGTCGCCATGCCGTGCAGTCGAGCACGGGGAGCTACCGCCTCGACGAGGCGCACTACGTCCACGCCCGGAGCGGCCGTCCGTGCCGGCGGTGCGGCACCACGTTGCGGGTGGCGATGATCGGCGAGCCCACGCGTGAGCGCACGATGTTCTACTGCCCGGGCTGCCAGGGAGGACTCGGGCCGACCGACGACGGTCGCTCGCAGGCTCCCCTGGGATCCAACCGCGGTGCCGCGCGCTCACGACGCTCGTACTGAAAGGGCTGTGGCTGTCGGCAGGCGGTTCTACGGTGGTGGATACCGCACCAGCCGAGAGGAGCACGTCCATGGCATCCCGCCTCAACCCCTACATCGGTTTCAAGGACAACGCCCGAGAGGCGATGGAGTTCTACAAGACGATCTTCGGCGGCGAGCTCGTCTTGTCGACCTTCGGCGAGTTCGGTGACGCCGGCCCCGCCGCCGACAAGATCATGCACGCGCAGCTCGAGACCCCGAGTGGCTACACCATCATGGCGTCCGACACCCCTGAGGGGATGCCCTACCAGGAGGGCTCGCGCATCACGGTGAGCCTGAGCGGTGACGACGGCGACGAGCTGCGCCGCTTCTGGGACGGCCTCGCCGAGGGCGGCACCGTCACCATGCCGCTCGAGAAGCAGGCTTGGGGTGACGAGTTCGGCATGGTCAACGACCGGTTCGGCATCGGCTGGCTCGTCAACATCGCCGGGGACCACTCAGGAGATGCTCCCCCCGCGTGACCCGCCGCCGAAGTGCGCGCCCAGCTCACGGGCCAGCTCGTCCCCGCCGATGAGGCTCGAGTGCGTGCCCGCTGTCCCGCACGCCCACGCCCCCGCGACCGTCCCGCTCCGCGCCGCGGCTCGCGCGTCGCCGCCCGCCAGCCACGAGTACAGGAACGCCGAGACGTAGGCGTCGCCCGCGCCGTTCGAGTCGATGGCGGGCCGACCGTCGATGTCGACGGCCGGCACCGCGAACGAGCCGCCGTCGCGCACCGTGACCCGGCTGCCCCGCGCGCCGTCCATGACGACGACGAGCCGGGCCCGGCCGCGATCGAGCACGTCCGCGACGACGTCGTGCTCGATCCCGTCGAGACGGGAGCCCGAGACGAAGACGAGGTCGGCGGCATACGCGAACGGCCGATGGTGCGGGTTGTGCCCGTCCCAGTCGTGCAGGTCGGTCGAGCTCGTCACCCCGGCAGCGGCGGCGTCCTCGAGCGCTCCCACCGTCCACGGCATGATCGAGGCGTGCACGTGGTGGGCGTGCTCCAACGGACCCCGCCAGAGCGCCGGGTCGGGGGACAGGTCGTAGGGGTGGCGCGGGTCGTAGAAGGACATCCGTCGACCGGCCGCGTCGACGAGGTTGACCGCTCGGCGGGTCCCGCTCTCGTGGACGACGTGCTCGAAGTGCAAGCCCTCGGCTGCGAAACGGTCGAGCAGCATCCGACCCTCGTGGTCATCGCCGATGACGTCGACGAACCGCGTGGTGAGGCCGAGTCGGTGACAGCCGAGCGCGACGCCGCTGCCCGTGTGGCCGACGAAGGTGCCGATCGGCGGGACGACGTGCGAGTCGGCGAGCGGGACGGGCAGAGTCTCGACCCGCACGATGGTGTCGACGCCAGCACCGCCGACGACGAGGACGTCAGTCTTCACGACCCCATTCTGCACGCCTGAAGCGTGTCGCCGACGCGTCAGGGACGGGTGACGCTGAGCAGGCCGAGGCACATCTCGTCGGTCGTGCCCTCGCCCCAGACGACGTAGCGCTCGGGCAGTCCTTGCAGGTCGGGCAGCTTGTCGCGCCAAGCCTGGTCGTGCGTGCAGCTCACCTTGATCGAGTCGCCGCGACGGATCGCCGTGGCCGGTATCGGGATCGATCCCTGGTTGTCGAAGTCCCACACCTTGATGTCGAGAAGGGTCTTGGCGCGCGGGGTGCCGGGGTTGAGCTCGATGCGCAGCGACGACCCGAGCAGGTGCATGTGACCGGCCACGGCGCGGATCGTGGCGGGCTCCTCGACCTGGCGGGTGCAGGACTGGGTGGGGCCGGGGGTCGGGATGACCGTGCCGTTGCACACGAGGAGCAGGCCGTTGACGATCGGCCCCGACATGGCCCCGAAGCGTGCGGTGACGTCGGCGACGGCCGCGGAGCGGTCGCAGAGCGGCCCGGACTTGCCTGGGCGACAGGGCAGCTCGACCGGTGCCGGATAGAGCATCGTCTCGAGCGGCTTGAGCTTCGTCGACGTCGACAGGCGCAGCTTCACCGAGGTGCGGTCGGGTGTGACCCCGTGCCGGAGGTTGTAGTGCACCTGCATGATGAGCAGCGAGCCGCGTTGCAACGGGATGCCGACATCGGCGGGCAGGACGTTCTCGCGGCCGCCGGGCGCCCAGGCGCCCACCCACGGCGCGTCGTCGAGGCTGGCCCCGCGCGAGCCCAGTCCGGTGCCGCCGAAACAGGTCCAGCCGTTGCCGCCGCTCTCGGCGTCCTTGGCGCGGGCCGCCGGGGCCGCCGACGGAGGCACCCGGAAGAGGATGACGTGGTGCACCTCGGCTGGTTGTCCGGGCGCGATGTCGAAGCCCGTGACGAACGCGTCGTGGGCGACCTTCGGGTCGAGGACGAAGCAGCGGTAGTCGTCCGTGCCGGTCGTCGGCGCCTTGGGCGTGTAGAGGACCGGCGACGTCACGGTCACCATCGTCTCGCCTGCGCGAAGGGCTGCGGGCTCGGCCGGTGCGACGGGCCGTGGGGCGGCGTGCCCGGTTGCGGCGAGCCCCGTGGCGGCGTGCTCGGCGGCGCTCGCCGTCGGGTGGCCGGTCGCGTGACCCTCGAGCCGGGCCTGCGCCGTCGGGTTGGGGGTGCCGCACCCGGCGGCCAGCAGGGCGAACGCCGCCAGCGCGGCAGCCACCGCGGGCACGCCGCGTCGAGTCCTCATCCCGTCAGTGTAGGAACGCCGACCGTCGGTGAGCCCGTTGTCGAGCCTTTGGCCCGCGCGGCCGCGCTCAGGAGCCTTCGGGCGCCCGGCTGACGGGGATGCGGCGCGCGTCCGGGGCGCTGAGGCGCTCGGCGTTGGCCTCGGAGTCGGCCAGCTCCTTCTGCGACTCGAGCTCGGCCTCGACGCGGGCGGTGTAGCCCGCCACCTCGGCCTCGACCCGCTCCGCGTCCCAGCCGAGCACGGGCGCGATGATGTCCGCGACGGCGCGGGCGCTCTCCACCCCCCGGCTCGGCGTCTCGATGGAGATGCGGGTGCGGCGGGCGAGCACGTCGTCCAGGTGCAGCGCTCCCTCGTGCGTCGCGGCATACAACGCCTCGACCTTGAGGTACTCCTCGGCGCCGGGCAGCGGCTCGTAGAGCGAGCGGTCGTCCTCGGCGAGGGCGAAGAGCTCGTGGACGAGCGAGCCGTAGCGTTCGAGCAGGTGCGTGATGCGCCAGACCGGCAGGTCCTGGTGGCGGGCGAGCCGGTCGATCTGGTTGACGAGGGCGACGTAGCCCTCGGCGCCCGAGAGTGGGATGAACTCGGTGACGCTGTCGGAGACGTTGCCG
This sequence comes from Terrabacter sp. 01T434, assembly GCF_056398545.1. NCBI lineage: Bacteria > Bacillati > Actinomycetota > Actinomycetes > Micrococcales > Intrasporangiaceae > Terrabacter > Terrabacter sp. 01T434. The sequence continues at coordinate 230,933 of NZ_JBFTPP010000003.1, read as the reverse complement.
CCGATGTCCTCGCGCGCGGCGTCGACGGCGTCGGCGGCCATGACGCGGTAGGTCGTGTACTTCCCGCCGGCGATGGAGATCAGCCCTGGTTGGGGGCGGGCGACCGCGTGCTCGCGCGAGAGCTGGCTGGTGTCCTCGCTCTCGCCGGACAGCAGGGGCCGGAGGCCGGCATAGACACCTTGGATGTCGTCGTGGGTCAGCGGCACCTTGAGCACGGCGTTGATGTGCTCGAGGATGTAGTCGATGTCGGCGCGGGTCGCCGCCGGGTGGGCGAGGTCGAGCTCCCAGTCGGTGTCCGTCGTGCCGACGATCCAGTGCGTGCCCCACGGGATGACGAAGAGCACGGACTTCTCGGTGCGCAGGATGAGCCCGGTCTCGGAGTTGATCCGGTCGCGGGCCACGACGATGTGCACCCCCTTGGAGGCGCGGACGAGGAAGCGGCCCCGGCCGCCGGCCATCGTCTGGATGTCGTCGGTCCACACCCCCGTGCAGTTGATGACCACGGACGCCCGGACCTCGGTGCGCTCGCCGGTCTCGACGTCCTCGACCAGGGCGCCCACGACGCGTTCGCCGGCGCGCAGCAGCTCGACCACGCGTGCCGAGGCGACGACCGTGGCGCCGTATGCCGCCGCGGTGCGGACCGTCGTCAGCGTGTGGCGTGCGTCGTCCGCCTGGGCGTCGTAGTAGAGCAGGCCTCCGGTGAGGGCCTCGCGCTTGAGAGCCGGCGCGAGCTTGAGGGCGCCGGTGCGGGTTAGCTGCTTGTGGCGCGGGACGGAACGGGCGCCGCCCATGGAGTCGTAGAGCGTCAGGCCGGCCGTGACGTAGGGCCGCTCCCAGCCCCGGTTGGTCAGTGGGTAGAGGAACGCGACGGGCTTGACGAGGTGCGGGGCGATGCGGCTGAGCATGAGCTCACGCTCCTTGAGCGCCTCGCGCACCAGGTCGAAGTTCATCTGCTCGAGGTAGCGCAGCCCACCGTGGAACAGCTTCGAGGACCGCGACGAGGTGCCCGAGGCGAAGTCGCGCTGCTCGACGAGGGCCGTCGAGAGGCCACGCGTCGCGGCATCGAGGGCGACCCCGCCGCCCGTCACCCCGCCCCCGATGACCAGCACGTCGAAGTGCTTGGTGGCGAGACGCTTCCACGCCTGCGCCCGGTACTCCGTGTCCAGCCGCACTGGGCTCGTCATCGGTTTCCCTTCACGTCGCTGTCGAGGTGCCCACTCTATCGATCCGCGTCCGTATGCCGTATGCCGTAGTACCGCGGGTGGACGAGCCCGCTGGGCAACCGGTGGCGACCCACGGCGCGACCCGTGACGCCCACTCACCGCGACGGTACGGTCTGGTCATGCCGACGGAGCAGCGCAGCCATGTCGTGTCGATCGACCAGGGGACCACGAGCACGCGGGCCATGGTGTTCGACCGCAGGGGGCGCGTCGTCGCCGTCGACCAGCAGGAGCACCGGCAGATCTTCCCGCGTGCGGGCTGGGTCGAGCACGACCCCATGGAGATCTGGCAGAACACCCGGGCCGTCGTCGGTGGGGCGCTCGGCAAGGCCAACCTCAACGCCACCCACATCGCTGCGGTCGGCATCACGAACCAGCGCGAGACGACTGTCGTGTGGGACCGCGCGACGGGCAAGCCGATCCACAACGCCATCGTCTGGCAGGACACCCGCACCCAGGCGATCTGCGACGAGCTCGCTCGCGACGGCGGTGTCGAACGCTTCAAGGACGTGACCGGGCTGCCGCTCGCGACATACTTCGCCGGACCCAAGGCGCGCTGGATCCTCGACCACGTCGAGGGCGCCCGCGAGCGCGCCGAGGCCGGAGAGCTGCTCTTCGGCACCATCGACTCGTGGCTGCTGTGGAACCTCACCGGAGGCGCGGGCGACGGCGGCATCCACGTCACCGACGTCACGAACGCCTCGCGCACGCTGCTGATGGACCTGCGCACCCTCGACTGGGACGCCGCGGCCGCAGAGGCGATCGGTGTCCCGCTCGCGATGCTGCCCGAGATCCGCTCGTCGTCCGAGGTCTACGGCACGTGCAAGCCCGGCATCCTCATCGACGTCCCGGTGGCCGGCATCCTCGGCGACCAGCAGGCGGCGACCTTCGGGCAGGCGTGCCTCGATGTCGGCACGGCCAAGAACACCTACGGCACGGGCAACTTCATGCTGCTCAACACCGGCGAGGAGATCGTCGCCTCGACGCACGGTCTGCTCACGACGGTCTGCTACCAGCTCGGGGATGCACGACCCGTGTATGCGCTCGAGGGTTCGATTGCCGTCACCGGCTCGCTCGTGCAGTGGCTGCGCGACAACCTCGGGCTCATCAAGGACGCGAAGGAGGTGGAGACGCTGGCGGCCTCGGTCGAGGACAACGGCGGCGCCTACTTCGTGCCGGCCTTCTCCGGGCTCTTCGCGCCGCACTGGCGCCCCGACGCGCGTGGGGCGCTCGTCGGTCTCACGCGCTACGTCAACAAGGGGCACATCGCGCGAGCAGCCTTGGAGGCCACGGCTTTCCAGACCCGTGAGGTGCTCGAGGCGATGAACGCCGACTCGGGTGTACCGCTCACCGAGCTGAGGGTCGATGGTGGCATGGTCGTCAACGAGACCCTCATGCAGTTCCAGGCCGACCTGCTCGGGGTCGACGTCGTGCGTCCGGTCGTGGCCGAGACCACCGCGCTCGGCGCCGCATATGCCGCCGGGCTGGCTGTCGGCTACTGGGAGAGCACCGACGAGATCCGGGCGAACTGGGGCGAGGCCCGTCGCTGGTCGCCGCAGCTCGACGTCCACGAGCGCGAGCGACTCTTCCGCTCGTGGAAGAAGGCGGTGCAGCGCACCTTGGACTGGGTCGACGACGACACTCTCTGACTGACGCCCGATCCCCGCCGTCCCCCGCGCCGCGCGGGGCGACCCCCTGACGCCTGCGCCGATTTGCGCATTCTGGTCCACCCCTTCTTTACCAATGCTTTACTCAATTTGGGGAAAGCATTTATGGGTCTAAGGGGGGCTCTTGACCATTTTATGGGGGCATGTCGGGCGTCGGAGGCAGATGCGGTGGGCCTGGGGGCGGGTCTCGGTCGTGATGACGGGAATGCTCATCGGCGCGTCGATCTACCAGGCGCCGGTCGCCCGGGCAGATGTGACGTGCGGCAACAACGTCGTCATGAACGTTGCGGCTCACGAGGACGACGACCAGCTGTTCCTGGGTCCCGACGTCCAGAACGACGTCGCGGCCGGGCGCTGCACCGTCACGGTGTTCGTCACGGCAGGGGACGACGGGCTGGGCGCCGCGTACTGGCAGGGGCGTGAGGAGGGGGCGCGCGCGGCCGTGGCCCACATGGCCGACGCTGCCGACGCCTGGACCCCCGAGAGCATCCAGGTCAACGGCCAGGCGGTGGTCCAGGACACCCTGGCGGGCCGACCGTCGGTCGCACTGGTGTTCCTCCGCCTCCCGGACGGAGATGATGGCTCTGGCTTCGCGGTGAACCAGGGGCAGAGCCTCCAGCGGCTCTGGCAGTCCTCGATCCCCACCATCACTGCGTTGGACGGGAGTGCCACCTACTCGCGTGATGGACTGGTCTCCAGCCTTCTGACGCTCATGAAGATGTTCCGGCCGGTCCTGATCCGCACCCACGACTACGTGGGCCAGTACGGCGACGGCGACCACAGCGACCACCACTCCACGGCCTACTTCGTGCGCGCGGCGCAGTACCAGTACGGCTACCGGCACCAGCTGACGGGCTATCGGGGCTACGGCGTCAGCAGCCTGCCGGCCAACCTGACGCAGGCGCAGGCCGATGAGAAGCTCGCGACCTTCCTCGCCTACGCACCGCACGACGAGAACGTCTGCCAGACGGCATCGGACTGTCTGGCAAGTGGCAGCGCGCCGTGGTTCAGCCGGCAGTATGCCGTCGGTAGCGAGTTCGGCGGCGTGCAGAACGCGGCTCGGGTCGGCTCGATCACGGCGTCGTCGCAGAATGCGGCCACGGGCCAGACCGCGGCCAAGGCGGTGGACGGCGTCGTCGCCGGCTACCCCGTCGCGCACCCCAACGAGTGGGCGACCGTGGGTGGCCGCGCCGGCAGCTGGCTGCAGGTCACCTGGCCCGGCCCCCACACTCTGGAAAAGGTCGTGCTCTACGACAGGCCCAACCTGAGCGACCGGGTGACAGCGGGGACGTTGTTGTTCAGCGACGGCAGCAGCGTCCCTGTGGGCGCGCTGCCCGACGACGGCAGTGCGTTCGTCGTCAGCTTCACGCCGCGCCGGGTGACGAGCCTGCGCTTCCGCGTCGACTCCGTGAGTCCGACCACGTCGAACGTGGGACTCGCCGAGCTCCAGGCCTTCACCACCAACGTCGCGCCGCTCGCAAGCGTGACGGCCTCCTCCCAGAACACCCCCACGGGCCAGGCGGCCCAGAACGTCGTCGACGGTTATGCACTCGGCTATCCCACTGCCAGCAGCCGGGAATGGGCCACGCTCGGGGGTCGGAGCGGCAGCTGGGTGAACCTCGAGTGGGCCGTGCCGGTGACCGTGAGCCAGGTCGTGCTCTATGACCGCCCGAACGCCGACGACCAGGTCACGTCAGGGGTCCTGCGGTTCAGCGACGGCAGCAGCGTCACCGTCGGTGCGCTTCCGAACAACGGGGCGCAGTGGATCGTGAGCTTCCCGGCGCGGACGGTGACGAGCGTCCGGTTCGACATCACCGGGGTCAGTCCCACGACCCACAACGTCGGGCTGACCGAGGTTCAGGTGCAGACCGGCTGAAGCCCGAGCCGGGCGATCACGCCTCGCCCTCGAGGTGCAGCACGATCTTGCGCAGCAGGGCGTTGAGCGCAACCAGCTCCTTGGCCGTCAGGCCGGCGAAGGCAGCCTTCTCGCGGGCCATGCCGGCCTCGATTCCCTTCTCCCACAGGCTTCGTCCGGACGGCGTCGGGCGAACGAGGATGCGGCGTCGGTCGATCGGGTCGACCTCGCGAGTCGCGTGTCCGCGCTGGACGAGTCGGTCGAGGCGGGAGGTCATCGCGGCTCGCGTGACGCCGCACGAGTCGGCGAGCTGTGCCGGGGTCGCCTCCTCGGGGAACGGCTGGCTCATCAGTGCGTGGAGGGTGTGATAGTCCTCGATGGTGTCGTCGGTGTCCGCATAGCTGGCGTGGTCGTCGGCCCGCAGCCGCTTGGTGATCGCCTGCATGCGCGTGACCGCGCCCTCGACCTCGGCGTCCATGTTCTCGAGGAGACCGCTCCAACGCGCCACGTGCCGGTCGACCGAGTCCTGCCGTGCTCTCGCCATGGCGCCAGTGTCGCAGAGGGTCGCGGCCAATGGTGCAGCGCTTTGACTATTCGTTGACAGATAGTCAGATGTCTAACTAGTGTCGGCGGTGTCTGGGCCGACCGTGTTACGCCGCACCGCATCATGGTCATCGCAGACCTCACGAGGGCGGCCTCCGTCGGCGGCCTGGCGGTCGCCTTCGCCGCGTTCGGCAGCCCGCCCGTCGCGCTCCTCGCCGCGCTCGCCGCCGTGATGTCGGGGGCGGGCGCGTTCTTCTACCCGGCGTTCGTCTCCCTTCGGCCGCTCATCGTTCCGGTCGAGGGGCTGCAGACCGCCAACGGTGCGATCAGCTTCCTCCAGTCGAGCGCCCAGGTCGCCGGACCCGTCATCGCCGGTCTCGTCGTCGCCCAGCTCGGGCCCGTTCCGGGGTTCGCCGTGAACGCGCTGACCTTCGCGTGGTCGGCAGTCTGCGTCGCCGGGCTCCGGGCCCGCGCCGAGCGCCTCGCCCCACGAGCCGGGATGCTCACGGAGGTCCGCGAGGGCTTGGCCGAGATCCGGGCCCGCGACTGGCTGTGGACCAGTCTCGTGTCTGCGGCGATGTTCCACGTCGCCACCGGCATCTTCATCGTCCTCGTCGAGGTGACTGCAGTCCGCGACCTCGGCGGCGCGCACGCCCTCGGTCTCATCACAGCGGCCCTCGGCGTCGGCGGCCTCCTGGGAGGGGTCGTCGCCCTACGGCTGCAACCGCGCCGCATGCTGCTCTGGGCGTTCGCGGCCCTGGGCCTGTTCGCCCTCTACCCGCTCGCGTTCGCGTGGCCCGGTGGCCTCGTGGCTGTCATGGGCTCGGCCGTGGTCGCCCAGGCCGGACTGCTCTATTTCGACGTCGGCTGGCAGACGGCCATCCAGCAGGGCGTGCCGCACGACCGGCTCGCGCGCGTCGTGTCGTGGGACGTGCTCATCTCGTTCGTCGCGCTGCCGGTCGGCAACGTCCTGTCGGGCCCGTTGAGTGCGCGCTTCGCGACGACCGATCTCATGACCGGCATCGCCGCGTGGATGCTGCTGGCCGGATGCTGGCCGCTCCTCGTCCGGGGTGTCCGCGGCTTCACCCGTGGCGGCGGCGCTCCCGCCACCACGGGTGGGGATGGCGGTCAGCCCAGCGCGGCGATCGCGGCGTCGTAGTCGGGCTCCTGGCCGATGGCCGGGACGAGCTCGGTGTGCACCACGGTGCCGTCGGCGTCGATGACGACGACGGCGCGGGCGAGCAGCCCGGCGAAGCCGCCGTTCTCCATCCGCACCCCGTAGTCGACACCGAAGCCCGACCGGAACGATGACGCGGCGACGACGTTGTCGATGCCCTCTGCCCCGCAGAACCGGTTCAGGGCGAAGGGCAGGTCGGCCGAGACGCAGACGACCGCGGCGTTCTCGAGGCCGGCGGCGATCTCGTTGAAGCGGCGGACGCTCGCAGCGCAGACGCCGGTGTCGACGCTCGGGAATATGTTGAGGACCACGCGCTTGCCCTGCGGCGGTGTGACGTCGTCTCGCAGGTTCGTGCCGGTCAGCGTGTACGTCGGGGCGGGGGAGCCCACGGCCGGCAGCTCGCCGATGGTGTGGACGGGGGTGTCTCCGAGAGAAGTGGTGGCCATGGTCGTATCTAACACGGGTCTGGCGGAGCTCCCGTCGTCCGACCCGTAGGTTGGGGGCCTGAGCGAGACGGCCCCGCCGACCGGTCAGCAGCACCTCATCGACGGACAGGAGTGACCGTGTCGCAGCCCCAGCAGCCGGACGACACCGGAGTCCGCACGCGCTTCGTCATCAACGTCGTCGGCGGCATCGGCCTCCTCTTCGGTGTGCTGCCGATCGTGCGCTACCTGCTCGACCTCTCGCTCTTCGAGTTCACCGTCGCACCGTACGAGTGGCTCAAGCTCGAGGGGGCCGCCCGATTCCTCCCTCCGGGCATCGTCCTCGTGGTCTGCATCGTCGTGGCATACGTCCTCGAGCAGAGGCTCTCGCGCGACTGAGCCGCGGTGCCAACGTTGGACGCTCGATGACCGTTCAACGAGTGGCGCGTGATGTGATGTGCCCATGTCGGTCCGGGCCTCCCTCGTCGCCGCGCTCGCCATCGGGGCGGGTCTGGCCATCGCGCCCAGTCCGGCAGCGATCGCGGCTCCGGCACCACTTCCGGCCTCGGCGCCGGCTGCCGACCCTGTGTCGCCGGAGGTCACGACCGTCCCGGTGCGCGCCGAGCCCGACGGCACGCCGGTGCGGCTCGACGTGTCGGTGTGGCCCCAGTCGAGCGGCCGGCACCCGGTCGTCCTGCTCGCGCACGGCTTCGGCGGCACCAAGGACTCCGTGACGAGCGAGGCCGACGACCTACGCGCCCGTGGCTACGTCGTCATCACGTGGAGCGCGCGCGGCCACGGCCAGTCCGGTGGCCGCATCCACCTCAACGACCCGGCCTACGAGATCGCTGACGCGAGAACGCTGCTCGACCTGGCGGCCAAGCGTTCCGACGTCGAGCTCGACGCCCCGGGAGACCCCCGCGCCGGTGTCATGGGCGCGTCGTACGGCGGGGCGCTCGGGCTCATGCTGGCGGGCGCGGACCGCCGCGTCGACGGGGTCGTCTCGGCCATCACGTGGAACGACCTCGCTGACTCCTTCTTCCCCCAGGCCGCCGTCACGACCCCCGCCACCACGGCGGCCGGTCGTGCCCCGGTCGACGTCGCAGGACCGTTCAAGCAGGTCTGGGCGACGAACTTCTTCCTCTCGGCTCTCCGTGGCAGCAGCGGCCAGAGCGCCGTCGCCGGCGCCCGTTGCGGCCGCTTCGACCCGACCATCTGTCGCCTCTTCGTCCAGGCCTCCGAGACGGGCGCCGCCTCGACGCAGCTGACGGCCCTGCTGCGGGCGCACAGCCCGAAGCCGACGATGAACGCCGTCACCGCACCCACGTTCCTGGTCCAGGGCGTCGGAGACTCGCTCTTCGGTCTCGACCAGGCCGACGCCACCGCTTCGGCCCTCGCTGCCGCCGGCACGCCGTATGCCGTGCGCTGGAGCGACGGGGGGCACGACGCCGCCAGCACGCACGAGAGCGAGGAGCTCGAGGCGTCATACACCTGGCTCGACCACTACGTCCGCGACAAGGCGTCTGCCAGCCGGAGCGAATCCGCCCTTCCCACAGCGGCCTTCACCTACGGCATCCCGGCCAGTCGCGCCGGTCAGCCGACGACGCTCCACACCCTCACGGCATACCCCGGCCTGTCAGGCGCGCCGCTCCGGACCCGCGAGCTGCCGCTCGCGACGGCGTCCGGCTCGCTGCTGCACCCGCCCGGCGGACAGCCGGCCTCGCTCATCGCCGTGCCCGGTCTCGCGGCGCTCGGGGTGAGCCTCTCGACCTACCAGATCGCGGCGCTGCCGGGTCAGTCGACGGCTCTCGACACCGAGCCGATCGCCGAGGCCACCACGGTCGTCGGGTCGCCCACGATGCGTCTCACCGTCACCTCGGACGCGCCCGACGTCACACTCTTCGCCTCGGTGTGGCGCGTCACCGGAGGCTCGGTGACGCTGACGAACCCCCTCGTGGCCCCGGTGCGGCTCGCCGTCACGCCGGGCCGCCCGACGCCCGTGACGATCTCGCTCCCGGGGGCGACCTACGACCTGCCTGCCGGCACCCGCTGGCGCGTGCTGCTGACCAGCACCGAGTCGACCTACTCCAACTCGCGCACCCCGAGCTCCATCCGGATCTCCGGCGCCTCGGCGCTGACGCTTCCCGTCGCAGCCGGTGCCGCGGTCGGCGGGGGCGTTGCCGGCGGCGTCGACACCGAGACGCTCCTCGCGCTGTCAGCGCTCGTCCTGCTGCTCCTCGCCGCGGTCCTCGGGTGGTTCGTCCGCCGTCGTCGCCGCCTGCACCTGCCGGCTCGCCCCGACCTCGCCGACATCCCGCTCGTCGTCGAGGGGCTGGTCAAGACGTATGCCGACGGGCACCGCGCCGTCGACGACGTGACGTGGCGCGCGGAGAAGGGGCAGGTCGTCGGGCTCCTCGGGCCCAACGGCGCCGGCAAGACGACGACGATGCGGATGGTCATGGGCCTCATCTCCGCCGACGCCGGGAGCGTCCACGTGCTCGGCGAGCCGGTCTCGGCCGGTTCGCGCGTGCTGGGCCGGGTCGGTGCCCTCATCGAAGGTCCCGGCTTCCTGCCGCACCTCACGGGGCGCCAGAACCTCGAGGCCTACTGGTCCGCCACGGGGCGGGCGCCCGAGGACGCCCACTTCGACGAGGCCCTCGACGTCGCAGCCCTCGGCGGGGCCGTCGACCGACCGGTAAAGTCCTACAGCCAGGGCATGCGGCAGCGCCTCGGGATCGCGCAGGCCATGCTGGGGCTGCCCGAGCTGCTCATCCTCGACGAGCCGACCAACGGCCTCGACCCGCCACAGATCGCCGCCATGCGCCCGATCCTGCGCCGCTACGCCGAGACCGGGCGCACCGTCGTCGTGTCGAGCCACCTGCTCGCGGAGGTCGAGATGACCTGCACCCACGTCGTCGTCATGCACGCCGGCCGGGTCGTCACGCAGGGCCCGGTCGCCGAGCTCGTCGACAGCGAGGACACCACCATCGTCGACCTGCCCGAGCACGTCGACCACGACGTCATCAGGGCCGGAGTGCACGCCCTGGAGGCCACCGACGGCATCACCGAGGTGCGCGTCGACACCCCGACGCGGGTCGTCGTCGTGGCCGACCGGGGCCGGGCCGAGGTCGTCGCGGCGGCGGTCACGGCGGGGCTGCCCGTGGTCGGCGTCAGCAGCCGCCGTCACCTCGAGGAGGTCTTCCTCGGGGTCATCTCCTCGGCCTCCGCCCCCGGCGCGCCGGCCGAGCCCGGAGACGAGGGCTCGTCCCTCGTCGAGCGACTGAGACAGGTGAGGGCGCGATGAGCGACACCCGTGACGCCCCCGGTGAGGCGCTGCTCGAGGTCATCGAGCCGACGTCTGCCGACGCGAGCAGCGAGATCCGCCAGGTGCGTGACCCCCTCTCGTGGCGGGCCGAGCTGGGCCGGCAGTGGGGGAGGCGACGCACGCTCTGGGCCTTCGGGCTGCTCCTCGCCCTGCCCCTCGTCCTCGTCGGGTCGTTCGCCTTCGGGCAGCGCTCGAGCAACAGCCGCGGCGGCTCGTCGACCCGGATCTTCGACCTCGCGCAGAGCGGGGCGGCGAACTTCAGTCTCGTGCTCGTCTTCCTCGCCTCCGAGCTGCTCCTCGTGCTCCTTGCCGCGCTCTTCTGCGGCGACGCGGTGCCGTCCGAGGCGTCGTGGTCATCGCTGCGCTACCTCCTCGTCGCGCCCGTCCAGCGGGCCCGGCTGCTCACGAGCAAGCTCGCCATCGGCATCGCCTCGACCCTGCTGGCGACGGTCCTCCTGCCCGCCTGGGGCCTGCTCGTCGGCGGCATCGCCTACGGCTGGGACCCGCTGACCAACCCGCTCGGGGAGAACCTCTCGTGGGGCCAGTTCCTGCCGCGCCTCGCCCTCGCGATGGGCTACATCTTCGTGACGCTGCTGCCCATCGCGGCCATCGCCTTCTGGATCGGGACGCGTTCGGACGCCCCCCTCGCGGCGGTCGGGGGCGCCGTGCTCGTCAGCATCCTGTTCAACATCCTCGACCAGCTCGACGCGCTCGACCCCTACCGCAACGCCTTCCCGGGGCACTACTCCCGGGCCTGGCAGGACGCCCTCGCCGTCTCGCCGGACTGGACCGACATGGTGCACGGCGCGCTGTGGTCGCTCGTCTGGGCGGTCGCCTTCACGATGCTCGCCTACCGCCGCTTCCGCCGGAGCGACATCCTCAGCTGAGGCTCCCCGCCGACGGACGACCATTGGTCGCGCTCGACGGACGACACGCGGGGCGACACGCCGGGTGTGCAGACCGTCGTCGACCAATGGTCGTCGGGCGGTGGCTCGCTCAGAGCTTGGCGGCCTCGGGGATGATCCGCTCACCGATGAGCTCGAGCACGTCGGTCCTCGAGCCGTCACCCACGCCCATCTGCAGGTGCGTCACGCCGAGCGCGGCGAGATCCCGCAGGTGCTCGAGGGTGGCGTCGACGTTCTCGCCGTTCGGACCGGGGTCGATGGGACCCATGACGGTCTTCTCGATGTCGTCGTAGTCGCGGCCGAGGGTCTCGCAGTGGCCACGCAGCACCTCGAGCTTGTGCGCGAGGTCGGGGCTGTCGAAGAGGTTGCAGGCCTGGGCGTACTGCGCCACGAGGCGCAGCGTCTTCTTCTCGCCACCGCCGCCGATGAGGATCGGCGGGTGCGGTCGTTGGACCGACTGCGGCGAGTTGAGGGTGCGGGCGAGCCGGTAGTGCTTGCCGGCATACGGCCCGTCGTCGTCGCTCCACATCTGGAGGCAGATCTGCAGGGTCTCCTCGAGACGCTCGAAGCGCTCCGCCGTGCCCGGGAACGGCAGACCGAGCCCGACGGACTCCTCCTCGTTCCAGGCGGCGCCGATGCCGAGCATCGCCCGGCCCCTCGAGAGCACGTCGAGGGTGGTGACCTCCTTGGCGAGCAGCCCCGGCTCGCGGTAGACGGCGGCCGTGACCCAGGCGAGCAGCTGGACGCGCTCGGTCACAGCGGCGAGGTAGCCGAGCGCGGTGTAGGCCTCGAGCATCTCGTGCTCGGGCGGGCCGATCATCCCGATCTGCCACACGTGGTCCATGACCGAGATCTTGGTGAAGCCGACGTCCTCAGCGGTCTTCGCGCTGCGCCGGAGGTCGTCGACGAAGGTGGCGGAGCCGCCGCTCCACGTGAAGTTGGCGATGTGCAGTCCGAGGTCCATGCCCCGCACCCTACGACCGTCCGCTGGGATCAGTCGGTGATCAGCGACTCGATCTCGCGGGCGAGCACGGCCGGCACCTCCAGGGGTATGCCGTGTCCGATCCCCTCCAGGGCCACCTCCCGGGTGGCGCCGCCGGCCGCGGCGTAGCGCTTGAGGACGGCCCGCATCTGGGCCACCATCGGCTGGGACGGGAGCACGTCCATCCCGGGCCAGCCCGGGACCGCGCCCAGGGCGCCGAGGGTCGCGAGGTCGAAGAGCGAGGTGTCGCTGACGACCTGGTCGGCGGAGCCGTGGACCCAGGTGACCGGCGGCTTGCGCTCCAGGTCCACGATCGCCGTGGCGTCGAAGTGGGTGGGCGTCATCGTGTTGAGCACGCCCCGTGTGCCGGGGGCGAGGCCGGGCCAGTTCTCCGAAGGCGTCGAATCCCCGGGGTAGAAGTCGGCGCCGGTCCGGGTCAGGAGCAGCTCGTCGACGAGGAAGTCCTCGTCCACGTTCTCGGCGTTGGCGCCCGGACCGTAGTAGGTGCGCATGACGACGCGGGGGCTGCTCTGCGGGTCCTGCTCGCCGGCGTCCTTCTCGGCGAGGCGCCGCACGAAGTCCGCGTTCGCGGCGCCACCACCGGTGCTCGCGCCGTCGTCGAACGCGGGCGTGCCTGCGGCGTCGACGGTTCCGCCGAAACCGTGTGGCGACAAGGGCGCCACGAGGACGACGCCCGCGAGGTCGTCGGGGTGCTCGACCATGAGCTGCTCGAGGACTCCCGCCCCCATCGACCAGCCGGCGGCGATGACGCGGCACTCGTCGGCGAGTCCCAGTGTCTCCAGGAGGGCGTGCACGTCCTCGACCATGTCGCCCAGTCCCCGGGTCGCGTCGATGGGGAGCGCCTCGGTGCGGCCGAAGCCGCGCAGGTCGGGGGCGATGACCCGGACGTCGTCGGCCAGCTCACCGAGGGCGTCCGCGACGTAGCGCCAGTAGCCGCCGGTCGAGAGGTTGCCGTGCACGAGCAGGATCGGCACGCCGTCGTCCGGGCCGCTCGACCACACGTTGGTGGTGAGGCGGGAGGTCTCGATGAGGCTGCAGGTGAACGACGACGCTGTCATGGCTGGCCCTTTCGCAGTGATGGACCACTGTCTAGCACCGCCGCCCGCACCGGTCAGTGTGGTCGGGCCACTCTTTCGTCGGGCGTCTCAGTCGGCGCGGGGGGCCGCGGTGACCTGCGAACCCGAGACGGGCGGCTCGGCCGACCACGGGAAGACGATCCACCGGTCGGTCTGGCGCCAGACGTAGTCGGGAGTCACGATCGAGCGCGGCTTGCCGTAGAGCACCGCACTGCGGGCCTCGGCGCCGTGCTCCTGGATCAGGTCGAGCACGAGGGCGAGCGTCCGGCCCGAGTCGGCGACGTCGTCGACGACGAGGACCTGGCGGCCCTTGAGGCTCTCGGTGTCCAGATGTGGCGCGAGCAGGACGGGGTCGGGCAGCGTCTCCTCGACGTCGGTGTAGAACTCGACGTTGATCGCGTCGGTCAGCTTGATGCCGAGCGCGTACGAGAGGCCGCCACCGGGGATCAGGCCGCCACGCGCCACCGCGACGAGGACGTCCGGGCGGAAGCTCGAGTCGGCCACGAGCGTCGCGAGCTCACGGATCGCGACGCCGAAGCCCTCCCACGTCAGCACCTCCTTGTCGGTGAGTGTCGAGGCGTCGGCGTGGTGGGCGATCGTCATGCGCACGAGGCTATCGACGGGGGGTGAACGGCGCGTTTCCGGTGTCGAGGGTTCGGGCAGACTGAAGGGGTGACCCCTGAGACCGTCCGTCCGGCCCGACCGCTCCATCCCTCGCGGCGCTCGCAGGTGGCGCCATTCCAGGTCATGGACGTGCTCGACCGGGTGGCCGTGCTGCGCTCCGAGGGTCGCGACGTCGTGTCGCTCTGCGCCGGTGAGCCGTCGGGCGGGGCGCCCCGTCTCGTCTCGGAGGCCGCGGCGCGGATCCACGCGTCCGGCCGGGCCCTGACCTACACGTCGGCGCTCGGCATCCGTGAGCTGCGGGCGGAGATCGCCGCCCACTACACCCGCTGGTACGGCCTCGACGTCGACCCTTCTCGCGTCGCCGTCACGACGGGCTCCTCGGGTGGATTCGTCCTCGCCTTCCTCGCAGCCTTCGAGGCCGGCGACCGCGTGGCCCTCGCCCGGCCGGGCTACCCCGCCTACCGCAACATCCTCACCTCGCTCGGCTGTGAGGTCGTCGAGATCGACTGCGGTCCCGAGACCCGCTACCAGCCGACGCCCGCCCTGCTCGACGCCGCTCAGGCCGGTGGGCCGCTCGCCGGGCTCATCGTCGCCTCGCCGGCGAACCCGACAGGCACGATGGTCGACCGCGCCGAGCTCGCCGCGATCACCGGCTGGTGCGCGGCCAACGGGGTGCGCCTCGTCAGCGACGAGATCTACCACGGCGTCACCTATCCCGACCCCGGCGCAGCGGACCCGCGGGGCGTCTGCGCGTCGGAGAGCGACGAGTCCTCGCTCGTCATCTCCTCGTTCAGCAAGTACTGGGGCATGACGGGGTGGCGCCTCGGCTGGATGCTGCTGCCCGAGGACCTCGTGCGGCCCGTCGACGCGCTCGCGGGCAACGTCTCGCTGTGCCCGCCCGCGCCGGCGCAGTATGCCGCCGTGTCGGCCTTCGCCGAGGAGTCCTACCGTGAGTGTGACCAAGCCGTTGCCGAGTTCGCGCGGACGCGGAGACTGCTGCTCGACAACGCAGCCCGGCTCGGGTGGGGTGAGTCGGCGCCCCCGGACGGCGCGTTCTACTACTGGGCCGACCTCGGTCCCCAGCTCGCCCGCTGGGGCGGCTCGGCGGCATACGCGAAGGCGCTGCTCGAGGACGTCGGCGTCGCCATCACGCCGGGTGGCGACTTCGACGACCGCGCGGGGGCCCGCTCGGTGCGGCTGAGCTTCGCGGCCGGCACCACGGCAGTGGCCGAGGCGATCGAGCGGATCGAGACGTTCAACGCGCGGTGACCGGGGCGGCCACGACCCCGGACGGCATCGAAGCCCCCGGCTGACGGGGGCTTCGATCCGGCATCACCTCTTCTCAGGTGCTCAGATGACGAGCACTACTGCTGCGGCGACCGCTCCGGCCAGGCTCAGCAGCCCGAGCACGAAGCTCACCACTGCGTCCGCGGTCCAGCGACCAGACCGGTCGCGGATGCTGGCGCCGAGCATGCCGAAGCCTGCGGTGAGCAGAACGCCGCCTGCGATCCAGCTGCCGAGGTACCAGGCCTCGCTCAGGTCCGCCAGGATCCAGCTGGCCGGCACCAGGTAGGTGTACGCGCCGAAGGCTGCGACCACGGCACCGAGGACCAGGAGCGTGTAGTCGACCGTGCGGTTGCGGAACAACCTCGGAAGGTGCTCAGTCCCGACACGTTCTCTCTCAAGGAGCTGTGACATCGTCCTCACCTCCTTTCCTCTTCTACCTTCACCGTGCCTCGCCACCAGAGCGGGCGCCAGAGGCTTTGGTCCTGACTTCCCCGGCTATCTGGTGGATCGAGGGGTTTCAGGCGTTCTGAGGACTCAGGCGACGAGGACCGGGTCGCCGTGGTCCGCTGGGGCAGCCGCGACGGGGACGTCGACGGCGGCCCGGCGGTGCTCCTCGGCGCGGCGGTCCCGCAGCGCGGCCCGGAGGCGCCACGCGCCGTAGACGGCGGCGAGGCTGATCACCAGGTGCAGGGCGAGGAAGCCGTTCGCGAGGCCCATGCCGAGAAGGGCGCCGGCCACGAGCGGCCCGAGGGCCGAGAAGGTCGTCTGGATCGCGGTGAAGGTGCCGAGCGTCGTGCCGACGAGACCCTGGGGGGCGAGGCTCGCGGTGAGCGGGTTGAGGACCGGGGCATACATCGTCTCTCCGACGGCGAAGATGCCGAACGTCGTGACGAAGAGCGCCGAGGCGATCTCGGGCGCCAGCTGGGCTGCCGACAGCACGACCCACGAGAGGGTCCAGACGGCGCCCACGACCATGAGCAGGCTGGCGGCGTTGCGACGCGCCGTGACGCGGACGACGACGACCTGGAGCGCCACGATGACGAGGCAGTTCACGGCGGCGGCGAGGCCGATCGCCGACGCGTGGACGTCGAGGACGGTCAGGGCGTAGGCCGGCAGACCCGACTCGAACTGGGCGTAGAAGCCGAGCGCGAGGGCCACCGTGACGAGGGCCGTCCAGCGCAGCGCGCGCACGGCGAAGATGCGGCGCAGGGCCTCCATCGTGCCGATCCGGGCCTCGGCCTCATCGGCAGCCAGGTCGGGAGCGACCTCGCTCGGTGCACCGATGCCGGCGACGTGGATGAGCACGGCCGAGATCGCGAACCCCACGCCGGCGGCGACGAAGGCGAAGGTCATCCCGTCGACGCGCGAGAGGTCGACGATCTGGCCCGCGACGAACGCGCCGACCGCCATGCCGATGGCCTCGGCCGTGAACTTGTAGGCGAAGACCTTGCGGCGGTCGTCGCTCCCGGCCCAGCGCAGCACGAGAACCGACGCGGCAGGGCCGGCGGCGGTCAGGCCGAAGCCGAAGACGAACATGCCGACGAGGAAGGCCGGGGCCGACTGCGCCCAGACCAGGCCGCCGACGCCGACGGCCGCGAGCAGCTTGGCCACGACGGCGACGGTGACCGGGTTGAAGCGGTCGCTGAGCCGACCCGCGAAGGGTGCCGCGACGAGCGCGCCGACGGAGAAGAGCGTGCTGGCCAGAGCGGCCGTGAGAGCGCCCCAGCCGCGGGTGTTGGCCGCATACGCGTACTGGTACGGCAGCACGGTGCCCCAACCGAGCATGCCGATGGACGACGCGAGGATGAGCAGCTTGGTGCGCATGGGTTTCACACCCTTTCGGGGACGGGGGAGGCGGACCAGGTGGTCAACGCAGCTTCGGCATCGAATATTTCGTCATCGAAGTTCGAGATCGAAAGAGTAGCACCAGCCACGGTCAATGCGACAATGCGGTCCTATGGCAGCGAAGCGACGACCCACCGCCCAGCAGGAGCATGCCGCCGACGTCGCGACCTACGTCGCCGCCGGTGGTGAGGAGTCGGTGCAGCGCGTCATCACCGCCGTGTATGCCGTGACGAAGAAGCTCGACCAGTGGTACGTCCGGCAGTTCGCCGACCTCGACCTGACCCAGGGGGAGTGGGCCGTGCTCGCAGCCCTCGCGCGGGCCGGCGAGACGTGTCTGACCCCCAGCCAGCTCGCCGACCTCTCGAACGTCGCACCGTCGTCGATGACGCACCGGCTCGACAAGATGGCCGGACGGGGGCTGCTCCAGCGCCGGCCCGACGAGTCCAACCGCACCCGGACGCTCGTCTCGCTGACCAAGGACGGGTGGTCGCTCTTCAGCGCCGCCGTCCGGGAGTCCAACGTCGTCGAGGGCGACACGCTTCGTGGCCTGTCCGACAGGGAGCGGCACGAGCTGGCCCGGCTCCTCGAGATCGTCATCGCCGGCCTCGACGACATCGACGCCGAACCAGCCCCGCAGCCCTCGGCCTAGGGTTTGTGGGGGCCGTCCCGGCCGGCAGGCCGATCAGGTTCGCGGTCGCCAGACGTGAGGGACCTCGGGCGGTTCCTTCTCCGGGGCCCCCGCCCACTGCTCGTCGTCACCGATTCGGCACGTCCAGGGATGGATCAGGGACCGGAGGCTATCGAGTCCGGCCTCGACGACCCTCGACGACATCGACGGCCCGAACCGTCCGGGCGTAGCCTCACCGACATGAACGCCAACGGTCAGCCGGTCGCCCTCGTCACCGGAACCTCCTCGGGCATGGGCCTGCACACCGCGGTCGAGCTCGCGCGTCGCGGGCTCACCGTCGTCGCGACGATGCGCGACACGACGCGCGCCACCGCCCTGACCGAGGCGGCGGCACAGGCCGGCGTCGAGGTCGACGTCCGCGCACTCGACGTCACCGACCACGATGCCGCGCGCGCCTGTGTCGACGGCGTGCTCGCCGACCACGGCCGCATCGACGTCCTCGTCAACAACGCCGGCAGGGGCGCCGTCGCGACGGCGGAGCAGCTGAGCCTCGACGAGGTCCGGGACCAGCTGGAGGTGAACTACCTCGGCCCCGTCGCCCTGACCAAGCTCGTCCTGCCCCACATGCGCGAGGCGGGCTCGGGCACGGTGCTCACCGTCACCAGCGTCGGCGGCGCCGTCGGGCAGCCCTTCGCGGACGCCTACTGCGGCGCGAAGTTCGCCGTCGAGGGCTTCATGCAGTCGCTCGCCGTCGTCATGCTCGCCCACGGGGTGCACGTCTCCGTCATCGAGCCCGCCGCCGTCGCCAGCGACTTCGTGGGCAACGTCGCGCGACCCGACGACGCCCGGGCCTCGGACCCGTATGCCGCCCAGCTCGAGGCCTACCTCGCCCGGTCTGCGGGGGCCTTCGCCAACGCCCAGTCGTCGCAGGACGCCGCCGCAGCCATCGCCGAGGCGGCGACCTCCACCGACTACCGCTTCCGCTGGCAGACGTCCGAGGGCGCCACCGCCTTCGTCGGGATGTCCCTCGCGGACACCGACGGCAGCCGCGTGCTGGGCGCGACCCGTGGGTGGATCGAGACGGCCCCGAACTAGGGTCGGGCGTGTGACCTACCGCAGGCCTGTACCCACGATCGGCGATCCGTCGTCGGCTGCCGAGCGGGCCGAGGCGCCCGACGCGTGGGCCCTGCGCGACGACCTCGCCTCGCTCGAGCGGGTCGTCGGCGCGCGCCGCGACATCCGTCGGTTCCGACCTGACCCCGTGCCGTCGGACGTGCTCACCGCGGTGCTCACGGCCGGCCACCGCGGGCCGTCGGTCGGGCACAGCCAGCCGTGGCGCTTCCTCGTCGTCACCGAGGCAGCCACCCGGGACGCCGCGGCGCTGATGGCCGACCGCTGCCGACTGCGCCAGGCCGCCGGGATGGCCGAGGAGTCCGCGCGCGGCCTGCTCGACCTGCGCCTCGAGGGCATCCGCGAGGCGCCCGTCGGCATCGTCGTCGCGTGCGACCGCCGCACCCCGGCGGCCGGCGTGCTCGGACGCGCGACCTTCCCGGACGCCGATCTCTGGTCGTGCGCCGCCGCCATCGAGAACATCTGGCTGACGGCCCGGGCCCACGGTCTCGGACTCGGCTGGGTCACCCTCTTCGAGCCGGCCGAGCTCGCCGACCTGCTCGGCCTGCCCGACGGCGTCGAGACGCTGGGCTGGCTCTGCCTCGGCTGGCCCGACGAGCGCCCACCCGAGCCCGGCCTCGAACGCGCCGGCTGGTCGAAGCGGCTGCCGCTCGACCAGGTCGTCATGCACGAGCGCTGGACCGAGCGCGACGCCCCGCCCTCCCACCTCCGCGCTCCGGAGCCCGCCGACGTCGTCGCCGCCCGCGACCGCTCCGACGACCTGCTCACCGTGCCCGGCTCGCTCGGCGTCCTCGACGCCGTCCTCGACCGCATCACTGCGCTGACTGCGGTGGACGGACGGGGCACCCTCGTCGTGGCGGCCGCGGACCACGCCGTGACGGCATACGACATCACGGCGTTCGACCCGTCGGTCACGGCGGACGTGGCACGCGCCACCCGCGAGGGCACGTCGATGGGTGCGGTCGCAGCGCACGCCGCCGGCCTCGACGTCGAGCTCATCGACGCCGGGATTCACTGCAGCAGAGGCGATCTCGTGACCACCGACGCTCTCGACGAGATTGCGTATGCCGGCCTGCTGGCTCTCGGGCGCACGCGTGGCGTCGCTCTGGCGGGCGCCGGCCCGGTGGCCCTCGGCGAGGTCGGCGTCGGCAACACGACCGTGGCGGCGGCCGTCGCGGCCGCCCTGCTCGGGGTGCCGGCCGACGACGTCGTCGGTCGAGGCTCCTCCGCCGACGCCGCGATGCTCGACCGCAAGCGCGACGTCGTGACGCGGGCCCTGGCCCGGGTCGGGCGGGTCGGGCCCGCCGAGACCGTGCGGCGACTCGGCGGGGGAGAGCTCGCCGTCCTCACCGGCATCGTCCTCGGAGTGGCCGAGTCGGGCGGCGTGGTGGTGCTCGACGGACTCGCCACGTCCGTGTGTGCACTCGCCGCGGTGGGCCTCGAGCCGGCCGTCGCGGCGCACCTCGTCGCGGGCCAGCGCTCACGTGAGAAAGCCCATGCGCTGGTGCTCCGCGAGCTCGGCCTCGAGCCCCTTCTCGACCTGCGTATCCGTGCGGGTGAAGGCGTCGGTGCGGCGCTCGCCACGGGCGTTCTGAAGGACGCCCTTGCGCTGCGCAGGGGGGTTGCGCGCACCTCGCGAGTTTGAGTCCGACCGTGCAACCCCCTTAGTTTGGGGAGGTTGTCCCACTGTCGAGACTGCCCTCACGAGGGCTGGGAGAAACGCATGTCAACACAGACCCAGAGCCGACCGCCCACACCGCCGGTCGGCTCGAGCGCGGACGACCGCGCCTTCCTCGGACACCCGAAGGGGCTGTCGACGCTCTTCTTCGTCGAGCTCTGGGAGCGCTTCTCCTACTACGGGATGCGCGCCATCCTGCTGTACTTCCTCGTCGACACCGCGGCCAACGGCGGCCTCGGCATCGACAAGACGACCGGCACGGCCGTCGTCGCGATCTACGGCGCGTCCGTCTACCTGCTCTCGATCATCGGCGGCTTCACCGCGGACCGGCTCTTCGGTGCCCGGCGCTCGACGCTCTACGGCGCCGTCGTCATCATGGCCGGCCACGTCTGCCTCGCGGTCCCGGCGCAGGCCACCGCATGGCTCGGCATCGCGCTCGTCGCGCTCGGCACGGGCCTGCTCAAGCCCAACGTGTCCTCCATGGTCGGCACGCTCTACAAGCCCGAGGACGCCCGTCGTGACGGCGGCTTCTCGATCTTCTACATGTCGATCAACATCGGCTCGTTCTTCTCGCCGCTCGTCGTGGGCTGGTTGCGCGAGCACTACGGCTACCACGCGGGGTTCTCCGCCGCGGCGGTCGGGATGGCCATCGCCATCACGTGGTTCGTCGTGGGCCGCAAGGCTCTTGGCCCCGCCGTCGACGACGTCCCCAACCCGCTCTCGCCCGAGGAGCGCGGCCGGGTCACCACCCTCGCCCTGGGCGCCGTCGTCGCCTTCGCGCTGGTCGTCGTGCTCGCCGGCCTGTGGCGCGACACGGTGCTCGACCAGGTCATCGACGCGATCTCGATCGTCGCCGTGCTGACGCCGATCGCCTACTTCACGATGATGTTCCGCAGCCCCAAGGTCGAGCGCGAGGAGAAGTCGCACCTCGCGGCCTACCTGCCGCTGTGGATCGGCGCGATGCTCTTCTGGATGATCTTCGAGCAGGCCGCCGGCAAGATGGCGCTCTTCGCTTCCGACAACACTGTCAAGCAGACGGCCGGCGTCACGATCAACCCCGAGTGGTTCCAGTCGATCAACCCGCTCGCCATCGTGCTGCTCGCCCCGATCTTCGGCTGGATCTGGACCAAGCGCGCCGGCCGTTTCCCCTCCACGCCGATGAAGTTCGTCCTCGGTGTCGCCATCATCGGCCTGTCCGCGCTCGCCATGTCGTGGGCCTTCGCCACCTTCCAGGGCAACACGGCGCCGGTCTACATCCTCGGTGGGGTCTTCGTCATGCAGACGGTCGCCGAGCTGTGCCTCTCACCGGTCGGCCTCTCCGCCACGACGCGCCTCGCGCCCCGTGCCTTCGCGAGCCAGGCGATGGCGCTGTGGTTCCTCGGCAGCGCCGCCGGCCAGGCCATCGCCGCACAGCTCATCCAGGCCATGGGCGGCCTCAGCGATGCGGCGTACTACCTCGTCAACGGCGTCATCACCCTCGTCGTGGCCGGCGTGCTCCTCGCGCTCGTGCCGTGGATCCGTCGCAAGATGTCCACCGCCGAGGTGCACACGCGCGACGCGGTCCTGGTGAGCTGACGTGATCGTCACCCTCGCCGGTGTCACCCCGGTGGTCCACGAGACCGCCTGGGTGGCGCCGAGCGCCGACCTCGTCGGAGCCGTCGACCTCCGGGCGACCTCGAGCGTCTGGTACACCGCGGTGCTCCGCGCCGACTTCGACCCCATCGTCCTCGGTGAGCGGAGCAACCTGCAGGACGGTGTCGTCGTGCACACCGACGCCGGTCACCCGACGACGATCGGGTCCGGCGTCTCGGTCGGACACCGCGCCGTGCTCCACGGCTGCACCATCGAGGACGACTGCCTCATCGGGATGGGCTCTGTCGTGCTCAACGGCGCCCACATCGGCGCCGGCAGCCTCATCGCCGCCGGAGCCGTCGTGCCCGAGGGCGCGGTCATCCCGCCCCGGTCGCTCGTCGCCGGCGTGCCCGGAACGGTCCGGCGCGAGATCGACGACCCGGGTCTGGCCCGCATCCGCGCCAATGCCGAGGTCTACCTCGAGCTCGCCCGCCGCCACCGCGAGGCCACCAGCGCCTGAGGGCACCAGCGCCTGAGGGTGCCAGCGCCTGAGGGCCGGCCACACGGCATACGTCCTCAGGTGGGCGAGGTCACGACCCGTCTCGCAGCACCGCCACGTCGCTGACCATGACGACGTGGGCGTGCATGGCTGCGGCGGCTGCGTCGGGGTCGCCGGAGCGAATGGCGTCAGCGATGGCCCGGTGACCGCTGAGCGAGTCGGCGGGGCGACCTGGCTGGGAGAGCGACTCGATGCGCGTCTCCCGGATCAGGTCACGGATCTCGTCCATGAGCCGGGCGAGCAGGAGCGAGTGGGCGGCTGCCGTCACGGCGCCGTGGAAGCGCTCGTCGCCCTCGACGCCGCGGCCACCGGCCTCGACGTCCCGGGCCATCTCGGCGATGGCCTCGTCGATGCGGGCGAGGTCGTCGGCGGTCCGACGCGTGGCGGCGAGGGCCGCGATCTTCGTCTCGAGGGCGTCGCGCGTCTCGATGATCTCGGGCAGCCGATGGGCGTGGGCGCGGATCGCCTCGACGATGCGCCTCGGTCCCGGGGCCTCGGCCAGGATGGTGCCGTCGCCGTGCCGGACCTGGACCACGCCGATGACCTCCAGCGCGACGAGGGCCTGGCTCAGGGTCGCGCGGCTGACGCCGAGACGCTGCGCGAGCTCGCGTTCGGGGGGCAGCCGGTCGCCCGGCGCGAGGCCGTTGGACTGGATCCACGCGCTGATCTGCTCGGCGACCTGCTCGTAGAGCCGGGTTCTCGTGAGGCGGGGCAGCCCCGATGCTGACATGGGAACATACTATTGACAGTCGGACCATTGACCTATTGGCTAGGCCACTGAGCCAGCCGTGGCCCACCCCTCCCTGGATGGTGACCGAATGACCTCAGCCCCCCAGTCCGCCGGACCCCTGTCGGACGTCCTCGTCGTCGACCTCTCCCGCGCCCTCGCGGGGCCGCACGCGACGATGATGCTCGCCGACCTGGGCGCCCGCGTCATCAAGGTCGAAGCGCCGGGACGCGGGGACGACACCCGCGGCTGGGGACCACCCTTCGTCGGCGAGGAGGGACGGCGGGAGTCGACCTACTTCCTGTCGGCCAACCGGAACAAGGAGTCGATCACCCTCGACCTCAAGGACGCGGCCGACAAGGACGTGCTGCTCGCGCTCGTCGACCGGGCCGACGTCCTCGTGGAGAACTTCCGCACCGGCGTGCTCGAGCGTCTCGGTCTCGGCATCGAGTCGCTCATGGAGCGCAACCCGCGCCTCGTCGTGCTGTCGATCACCGGGTTCGGCCACGACGGTCCCGAGGGCGGGCGTGCCGGCTACGACCAGATCGCCCAGGGCGAGGCCGGGCTCATGTCGCTGACCGGCTCCGGCCCGGACGACCCCCAGCGGGTCGGTGTCCCGATCGCCGACCTGCTCTCGGGGATGTACGGCGCGTACGGCGTGCTCGCGGCCCTCAACGAACGCCACGGCACCGGCCGGGGCACGGTCGTGCGCACGTCGCTGTTGGCAGCCGTCGTCGGCGTGCACGCCTTCCAGGGCACGCGCTGGACCGTCGCGGGCGAGGTCGGCCGGTCGGCCGGCAACCACCATCCGTCGATCAGCCCCTACGGCCTCTTCCACTGCCGCGACGGGTCGGTGCAGATCGCCGTCGGCAGCGAGGGGCTGTGGCAGCGGCTGTGCGTGGCCTTCGGGCTCGACCCCGCCGCAGAGGGTCTCGCGACCAACGCCGAGCGCGTCGCCGCCCGTGACCGGGTCATCAAGGTCGTCGAGTCGGCCTTCGCCGACTGGGACGCCGAGCCGCTGCTCGCCCGTCTCGCCGAGGTCGGTGTGCCCGCCGGCAAGGTGCGCACGCTCGACGAGGTGTATGCGTGGGACCAGACCGCGAGCCAGGGGCTCATCGTCGAGGTCGAGCACCCCACGCTCGGCCCGCTCACGCTGCCCGGCCCGCCGCTGCGCTTCTTCGACGGCGCCGGCGCCGAGGTGACGCGTCGCGACCACGATGCGCCCCCCACCCTCGACGAGGACGGCCCGGCCATCCGCGCCTGGCTGAAGGGCGAGTGATGGCGCGTCGACCGTGGACCGCCCACGAGCTGCTCGACCTCGTGCTCGACGCCGCCTCCTTCGAGTCGTGGGACGAGCCCATCGACATCAGCGGGCAGCCGGAGGACTATCGCCTCCAGCTCGAGGCCGCTGCAGCGAGGGCCGGCACCGACGAGTCGGTGCTCACCGGGCGCGGGCGTGTGCGCGGCCGTCCGGTCGCCGTCGTCGTCAACGAGTTCCGCTTCCTCGCCGGGTCGATCGGCCGGGCCGCGGCGGAGCGCATCACGGCCGCCGTCCGCCGCGCCACCGCGGAAGGCCTGCCCGTCCTCGCCTCGACGGCGTCGGGTGGCACCCGCATGCAGGAGGGGACACCGGCGTTCGTCCACATGGTCGAGATCTCGCGGGCACTCATGGCGCACCGGACCGCGCGGCTGCCCTACCTCGTGCACCTGCGCCACCCGACCACCGGCGGGGTGTATGCGTCGTGGGGATCGCTCGGGCACGTGACGGTGGCCGAGCCGGGCGCGCTCGTCGGCTTCCTCGGCCCCAAGGTCTACGAGGCGCTCAACGGCGAGCCGTTCCCGGCGGGCGTGCAGACGGCCGAGAACCTCGCTGCCAAGGGGGTGCTCGACGCCGTGGTCGCAGCCGAGGACCTGCCGATGCTCGTCGACCGGGCGCTCGGCGTCCTCGTCGACCCCCCGACCGTGCCTCGCCTGGATCGGCGCGAGGGTGAGCCGAGCCGGCACCTGTCCGCCTGGGAGTCGATCGAGGTCACCCGCCGACCCGACCGGGCGGGGGTGCGCGAGCTGCTGCGCCACGGGGCCACCGGCACGCTGCGGCTCAACGGCACCGACGAGGGCGAGCGCGACTCGACCATGCTCGTGGCCCTGACCCGGCTCGACGGGCAGCCGTGCGTCCTCGTCGGGCAGGACCGTGCGCGACAGTCACCGACATCCCCGATGGGGCCGGGCGCGCTCCGCGAGGCCCGTCGCGCGATGCGCCTCGCCGAGGAGCTGGGTATGCCGCTCGTCACCGTCATCGACACCCCCGGCGCCGAGCTGTCGGCGCACGCCGAGGAGCGTGCGATCGCCGGTGAGATCGCGCGGTGCATCGCGACGCTGACCACGATGACGGTGCCGACGGTGTCCGTCGTGCTCGGGCAGGGTTGTGGCGGTGGGGCGCTCGCGCTCCTGCCGGCACGTGAGGTCATCGCGGCGGAGCACGCCTGGCTGTCGCCGCTGCCGCCCGAGGGTGCGAGCGCGATCGTCCACGGGGACGTGTCGCACGCCGCCGAGATGGCCCAGCTCCAGCAGGTCGGGGTGCTCGACCTCGCGGCGCAGGGCATCGTGAGCCGCATCGTGCCCGAGCCCGCCGACGACACCGCGGCGGCGCTCGCGGTCGCCGTCGTCGCCGAGTGCGCTGCGGCGCTCCGCCGTCAGACCCATGGCGAGGCCCACGTCCTCGCGAGCTAGTTCCGGACCGGCGGCCGGTCAGCGGAAGCGGGCGGCGAACTCGCCCGGAGTCAGTCCCGTCGCCTTGCGGAAGTCGCGCGTGAAGTGGGCCTGGTCGGCATAGCCGAGGTCGACGGCGATGCCGGCCAGCTCGGCGTCGGAGTCCCGCAGCCGGTCGGCGGCCTCCTGGAGGCGGCGCCGCCGGATGAGCCACTTCGGTCCCAGCCCGATCCGCTTGTGCAGCAGGCGTTGCAGAGTGCGCTCGCCGATGTCGAAGCGCGCGCAGAGCTCGTCGACGCGGAGCAGCTCAGGTGAGGTCTCGACGTCCTCGACGATCGCGTTGACGAGCAGCCCCTCGTCGTCGACGGGTAGCAGTGCTCGCAGCGCGTCCTCGAGGACCCCGCGGGCCTGTGCCTGTGCATCGGGGGAGGTGGGCTCGAGGTTCATGAGTGACCGGACCTCCCGGGTCAGTGCGGCACCGTTCATCGTGGGGATCGTCGTGAGGTCCACGAACCGGTCGGTCATCCGGCGCACCGGCGCGCGCGTCAACAGGTGGCCGGCAGCGGGCTGCAGCATGAGGCCCACCGCCCAGCCGCGACCCGTCAGCATCGTGCGCGACAGGCCGGAGACGACGCCGTAGAAGCGCGCGTAGCTGTCCGAGAGCACGACCAGGCAGACGGGGTACTGCAGCACCCGCTGCACCGAGTCGCGTCCCTCGGGCACGTCCCAGACGGGAATCCAGAAGCGTCGGGCGAGGTCGCCGAGGTCCGGCGAGACCGAGGCCCGGGCGATCGACCACGTGTGGTCGGCGGGGTCGACCAGGTGGGCCCGCTCGATGTCGTCGCGGGCCGCCGTCCGTCCCGACCCGGCTGACGTCGTCACGTGTCGGAAAGTATCAAGACCCACCGACGAGCGGGCCCCTACGGTGACGGCATGACCTCTTCGACCGCCGACATTCTCGGCTCCTACCTCCGTCTCGCCGAACCCTTCGGCGCCGTCGTCGACCGCGTCCCTGCCACCGACTGGGACGCCCCGAGCCCGTGCGAGGGCTGGAGTGCCCGGGACGTGCTGGCCCACGTCATCCACAGCCAGCGCACGTTCCTCGCCGAGCGCGGGGTCGACGCCGCAACGTCAGTCGACCTCGACTCAGACCCCTCGATCGATCCCGGCGATGCCTGGCGCGTCCACCTGGAGCGGATGCGCGAGCTGCTCACCGACCCGGCCGTCGCCGGGATGGAGTACGACGGCGTCTTCGGCCGCACCACGGTGGGGAAGTCCATCGTCGCCTTCCACGGCTTCGACCTCGTCGTCCACCGCTGGGACATCGCCGCCGCTGCGGGTCTCGACGAGCGCCTCACGGACTCCGAGCTCGACATGCTCGAACGCTCGGCTGACGGCTTCGGCGAGCACCTCTACGACGACGGCGTCTGCAAGCCAGCCCTGCCCGTTCCCGACGACGCCGACCGTCAGGAGCGCGTGCTCGCGCGCCTCGGCCGCCGGACGCCGGCGACGGTCTGAGCGGTCAGCGACCCCAGAGGTACTCGACCTCCGGACGGCCCGCCCCGGCATACCTCGACCGGCGCACGGCGACCCGGGTCTCGCAGAGATACTCGGCGTAGCGGCGGGCCGTGACGCGGCTGACGCCGAGCGCCTCGCCGAGCTCGCTCGCCGAGCGTCCGGTCTCTGACTCGCGCAGCAGCCGGGTGACCTTGGCGAGCAGCTCCTCGCCCATCCCCTTGGGCAGCCGGACCTCGCCCGCCACGCGCGCGCCGGCGAAGACCTCGTCGACCTCGGCCTGCGTGCCGATC
This sequence comes from Terrabacter sp. 01T434, assembly GCF_056398545.1. Classification (NCBI taxonomy): domain Bacteria; kingdom Bacillati; phylum Actinomycetota; class Actinomycetes; order Micrococcales; family Intrasporangiaceae; genus Terrabacter; species Terrabacter sp. 01T434. Next base: position 203,172 of record NZ_JBFTPP010000003.1, on the reverse strand, counting down.
TCCGCGCCGCTCGTCACCTGGTCGCGGTAGGCCCGGTAGGCGAGGAGCCGCTCCCGCAGAGTCGCGAAGACGAAGGGCTTGAGCAGGTACTGCACCACCCCGAGCGACACGGCCGCGCGCACGACCTCGAGGTCACGCGCCGACGTCACGGCGATGACGTCGGCCCGGTGTCCGGCCGCGCGCATGGCTCGGACGACGTCGAGCCCGTGTCGGTCCGGCAGGTTCATGTCGAGCAGGACGACGTCGATCTCCTTGTCCTGCAACGTCTTCAGCGCCGCCTGCGAGGTTCCCACGGTCGCGACCACCTCGAAGCCGTCGACACGGCCGACGTATGCCGTGTGGGCCTCCGCCGCGATCGGCTCGTCCTCGACGACGAGGACGCGCAGCGCACGGGGCCCGGACGCCTCAGTCATCGCCACCCCTCACCGGCAGCCGGACGGTGAACGTCGCTCCCGGCGGTCCGGACACCTCGAGCGTCCCGCCGAGCCGCTCGACGGTCTGGGCGACAAGGGCGAGACCGATGCCGCGCCGGCCCGCGCTGCCCTGCTCCTTCGTCGACCAGCCGCGCCGGAAGGCGTTCTCGACCGCCCCGGGAGGCAGACCCGGCCCGTCGTCGGAGACCTGGAGGACGGCATACGCCCCCTCGACCCTGGCGTCGAAGCGGACGTGCCGCTCGGGCCGGGACGCACCGGTGCGCCCGGGCTCGCCGGTCACGGCGTCGAGGGCGTTGTCGATGAGGTTGCCGACGATCGTCACGACGTCGCGCGTGGGTGCGACCCCTTGCGGCCAGCGCGACCCCGGCTCGATCTCGAAGGCGATGCCGCGCTCGTGGGCCTCGGCCGCCTTGCCGAGGAGGACCGCGGTGAGGGCCGGCTCGTCGACCGAGCCGACGACGCGGTCGGTGAGCACCTGGGAGACCTGGAGCTCGTCGGTCGCGAAGTCGAGGGCCCGGTCGGTGTGCCCGAGCTCGATGAGGCTGACGATCGTGTGGAGCCGGTTCGCCGACTCGTGCGCCTGCGAGCGCAGCGCCTCGGTGAGTCCCCGGGCCGAGTCGAGCTCACCGGTCAGCGCCTCGAGGTCGGTGCGGTCGCGCAGCGTCGCGACGTGGCCGAGCAGCCGGCCCTGCCAGCGGGCCGGACCGCGGTTGAGCACGAGCACGCGGGCGGACGTCACGTGCAGCTCGTCCTCGTGGGACGCGTCGTCGGTGAGGGCGGCCGTCAGCGCCGGACCCAGGCCGAGGTCGGCGACGGGCCGGCCGACGGCGTCGGCGGGCAGCGCCAGCAGGCGCGTCGCCTCGTCGTTGGCGAGCCGGAGCCGCCCGTCGAGGTCGGTGATGACCAGTCCCTCGGTGACGGCATGCAGCACGGCGTCGTAGTACTCGTACATCTCGCGCAGCTGCTGCTCGCCGAGGCCGTGCGTCTGCCGGCGGATGCGTCGCGACACGAGGGCCGTCCCGAGTCCCGACAGGAGGGCGGCCACGAGACCGGCGAGGAGCAGCACGGGCAGCTGGGCGCGCACCCGCTCGCCGACGGCCGACTTGCGGATGCCGACGGAGACGAGCGCGACGACCTTGCCCCGGTCGCTGACGGGCACGACGACGCGCGAGGACGGGCCGAGCGTGCCGGTGTAGTCCTCCTCGACGACGCCGCCGGCGAGCGCGTCCTCGGTGTGCCCGATGAACTTCTTGCCGATCTGGCTCGGGTCCGGGTGCGTGTAGCGGATGGCGTCGCGGCTCATGACGACCACGAAGTCCGTACCGGACTCCACGCGCACGCGCTCGGCGTACGGCTGGAGCGCCGCCGAGGGGTTCGGGCCCTGGACGGCAGCGATGACACTCGGCGTCGCCGCCATCGTCTCCGCGACCGCCAGGGCGCGGGCCATCGCCTGCTGGTCACCGGCGCGCTGCGCCTGGCCGTACGCGCCGACGAGCCCCGCCCCGACGACGAGCACGGCGATGAGGACCTGCAGCGCGAACGTCTGCGCCGCGACGCTCCAGCGACCCGGCGCGCCGAGCACGCGGGTCACGGAGGCCGGGACCGAGCTCAACGGCATACGTCCGGCCGCGAGAACTCAATGAACACAAAGGTGACCCTAGTCACTGCGGGCGGCAGCCTCGTCACATCACCGGTCCCGTGCCCAGCGCGTGGACCCAGCCAACGGAGGTCACCGTGAGTTCCACCGCCGACAGCGCCGTCGACGCCCGCCCGGGCTCGGCTCCCAAGCGCGACCGCACCCATTTCCTCTACATCGCCGTCATCGTGGCGATGGTCGCCGGCATCCTCGTCGGCTGGGCCTTCCCCGAGGTCGGCAAGAGCCTCAAGCCCCTCGGGACCGGCTTCGTCAACCTCATCAAGATGATGATCACGCCGATCATCTTCTGCACCATCGTCCTCGGCATCGGCTCGGTGCGACGCGCCGCGCAGGTCGGCAAGGTCGGCGGTCTCGCCCTCGCCTACTTCATCACCATGTCGACCGTCGCCCTGGGGATCGGGCTCGTCGTCGGCAACATCGTCAAGCCCGGTGCGGGCCTCGACCTCACGGCCGCCGTCGCCAAGTCGGGCCAGGCGCAGATCGCGGCGAAGTCCGAGGGAGCCGTCGACTTCGTCCTCGGCCTCATCCCCGACACGCTCGTCTCCGCGCTGACGTCGGGCTCGGTGCTCCAGGCACTGCTCATCGCGCTGCTCGTCGGCTTCGCGCTGCAGAGCATGGGCCGCGCCGGTGAGCCGATCCTCCTCGGGATCAAGCACCTCGAGCGCCTCGTCTTCCGGCTCATGGCGATGGTGATGTGGGTCGCCCCGATCGGCGCCTTCGGTGCCATGGCCGCCCTCGTCGGCGCGACCGGCATCGGCTCGCTCAAGAGCCTGGGCCTGCTCATGGTCGCCTTCTACGCGACGTGCGCGATCTTCGTCTTCCTCTTCCTCGGCACCATCCTCAAGGTCGTCACCGGTTTCGGGGTCTGGTCGTTGCTCAAGTACCTCGGCCGCGAGTTCCTCCTCATCCTGTCGACGTCGTCGTCGGAGTCGGCCCTGCCCCGCCTCATCGCCAAGATGGAGCACCTCGGCGTCTCCCGCCCGGTCGTCGGCATCACCGTGCCGACCGGCTACTCCTTCAACCTCGACGGCACCGCGATCTACCTGACGATGGCGAGCCTCTTCATCGCCGAGGCGATGGACAAGCCGTTCAGCATCGGCCAGCAGATCGGCCTGCTCGTCTTCATGATCATCGCGAGCAAGGGCGCTGCGGGCGTCAGCGGCGCCGGCCTCGCCACCCTCGCCGGTGGCCTGCAGTCCCACCGCCCCGACCTCGTGCCGGGCGTCGGCTTCATCGTCGGCATCGACCGCCTCATGAGCGAGGCGCGCGCCCTGACGAACTTCGCCGGCAACGCGATCGCGACCGTCCTCATCGGCACCTGGGTCGGCGAGATCGACAAGGAGAAGGCAGCTCGCGTCCTGGCCGGACAGGACCGCTTCGACGAGTCGAGCATGCTCGACCACGACGACGACATCGTCTCCGACGGCCGCGCCCCGGGCGTGGCAGGTGCCCCGGGCGCCCCTGGTCACGAGCCCGAGCTGGTCGGCTCCGCCCGCTGACCGCGCCGTCGAAAGGCCGCGAACCGAACCGGTTCGTGGCCTTTCGGCATTTGTCGTGGGCCATCTCACTCAACCGTGTAAGCGGCTCGGAAGCCACTGGCATACAACGAGATCCACGGGGGCGTATGCCGTGGGCACCGACGCGACGCACCGCTCGTTTTGCGCAGGTCCACCCACCTTCGACACAGTGGACGTTTCCCCGAGACATCTGTGACACGTAACTGTGAGGAGACAGACGGCGCCTTCGTCGGGTGCCGTCCATGACGTATGAGTGAACTGACCAAGAGTCCCGACGACGTGCTGCACCCGGCGCTCGAGCCACCACCCGTGAACCACGAGGATGCCCCGCGTTCCCGAGTCGACAAGGTCGTCTTCGGTGTTGCTGCCGTGGTGGCCATCGCCTTCGTCCTCTGGGGCGCCCTCAGCACCGAGAGCCTGAGCACGAGCGCCTCTGCGGGCCTCGAGTTCGTCGTCCACAACACCGGCTGGCTCTTCTCGCTCGTCGCGTCCGGCTTCGTCGTCTTCGTCATCTGGCTGGCGGCGAGCAAGTACGGCAACATCCCGCTCGGCGGTGACGGCGAGGCTCCCGAGTTCCGCACGTCGTCGTGGGTGGCGATGATGTTCTCCGCCGGCATGGGCATCGGCCTGATGTTCTACGGCGTCACCGAGCCGCTCACGCACTTCGTGAAGCCGCCGCCCGGGACCGGCGCGGCGGGCAACCCCGCCGCCGTCCAGACCGCCATGGCGACGACGATGTTCCACTGGTCGCTGCACCCGTGGGCGATCTACGCCGTCGTCGGCCTCGCCATCGCCTACGGCGTCTTCCGCAAGGGCCGCTCGCTGCTCATCAGCTCGGCCTTCGCGCCGCTCTTCGGTGAGAAGCGCGCCAACGGCCCGGCCGGCAAGGTCATCGACATCTTCGCGATCTTCGCGACGCTCTTCGGCTCCGCCACCTCGCTCGGCCTCGGTGCCCTGCAGATCGGCTCCGGCCTGCAGATCGTCGCCGGCATCGGCAAGGTCGGCAACGCGGTGCTCATCGCCATCATCGTCGTGCTCACCGTCTGCTTCATCCTCTCGGCCGTGTCCGGCATCGAGAAGGGCATCCAGTGGCTGTCCAACATCAACATGGTGCTCGCGCTCGCGCTGGCCCTGTTCGTCTTCGTCGTCGGCCCGACGGTCTTCATCCTCAACCTCGTCCCGACCACGATCGGCTCCTACTTCAAGGACCTCGCGATGATGTCGGCGCGCACCGACGCCGCGGGCGGCAACGGCATGAAGCAGTGGCTGGCCGGCTGGACGATCTTCTACTGGGCGTGGTGGGTCAGCTGGACGCCCTTCGTCGGCATGTTCATCGCCCGGATCTCACGCGGCCGCACGATCCGCCAGTTCGTCTCGGGCGTGCTGCTCGTGCCGTCGGTCGTCTCGCTCATCTGGTTCGCCATCTTCGGTGGCGCCGGCATCGCGCAGCAGCAGGGTGGCAAGGACATCGCCGCCCAGTCCTCGCCGGAGGGCTCGCTCTTCGCGATGCTCGGCAACCTGCCCTGGCCGACGGTGACGGCCATCGTGGTCATGCTCCTCGTTGCGATCTTCTTCGTGTCGGGTGCCGACGCAGCGTCGATCGTCATGGGCACGCTCTCGGAGAAGGGCACGCTCGAGCCGTCGAAGAAGACCGTGATCTTCTGGGGCGGTGCCACCGGTGCCGTCGCTGCGGTCATGCTGCTCATCGGCGGTGAGGACGCCCTGTCCGGCCTGCAGAACGTCACGATCGTCGCGGCGCTGCCCTTCCTCGTCATCATGGTCGGGCTGGCCGTCGCCCTCGTGAGGGACCTCAGGCGTGACCCGCAGGTCGTTCGGCGGCAGTATGCCGTCGCGGCCGTCGAGCACGCCGTCGTCGCGGGCGTCAGTGAGCACGGCGACGACTTCTCGCTCACGGTCCAGGAGACCGCGCCGGGCGAGGGAGTCGGCGAGATGGTCCAGACCGAACCGGTCGCGGCGAGCGACGTCGCGGCCGAGGACGGCCTCGGCGGTGCGGTCGACGAGCAGACCCAGAAGGTCGGCGCGTCCATGCGCCTCTGACGGTTGGTTCGTATGCCGTCTGCCTGACCTGACGGACCGCCACGAGACCCGACGCGGCTGGGTGCTGAGCACGACGACAGCGCAGCCGGACGGCTCGTGGCGGTCCGTCGGCGCACCGGGCCACTCGACCGCGGTGGAGGCCGGCGGCTCAGGCGAAGTCGGCGAGCAGGTCCGGACTGACGTGCGCCAGGACGGCATACGCCTGCTCGAGCGGCACGTCGACGACGTCGTAGTGCTGTGCGCCCGCCGCCGTGGTGGCGACGAGCGTCGCGACGCCGACGCGCCGCTGGAAGAACGACTGCTCGACCTTCCAGCCGATGATGCCGTCGCGGTCGAGCACGATGCGCTGCCGGTCGAGCGAGCCGTGGCGCGACACGAGGTGGCCCGGAGTCACGGTGTGCCCCAGGGCGCGGTAGCGGTCCTGACCCAGGGCGACCGCGCCGACGAGGAGCAGCGGCACGAGGACGAGCAGCGAGCCGTGCCAGTCCCAGAGGAGTCGGGCGGCGACGAGGGCCACGGCGACGAGTGTGGCGGGCGCGACCGCGCGGGTCAGACGGCGTCGCCGGGCGGCTGGGCCGTGCGGCGTCAGCGGCCCCGACACGGCGGCCTCGTCGGGTCGGATGCGCAGGGCGAGTGGCGTGACGACGTCGGCGGGCGCGGGCGGGCACAGCCAGTCGGAGCCGCCCTGCTCGCGCAGCAGCCCTGAGGTGACGACCTTGAGCCGGCGGGCTCCGGCGAGGCGCAGGCCGAGCGGCTCGTCGAGCCGGATGCCGCGCACGCGGGCGGCGTCGATGCTCGTCTCGCGGCTGGTCAGCAGGCCGCGGCGCGTGTGCAGGGTGCCCAGCCGGTTGCGGGTCAGGCGGAAGCCCCAGAAGGTCAGGACGTACGCACCGACCGCCAGCAGCGACACGATGCCGAGCAGGAGCAGCACGTCGGCCCACCACGACAACCGCGACACGAGCGAGGCGCCGTCGCGGAAGACCGACCGCTCCTGCGAGAAGCGCGAGAAGCCCTGCGTGGCGAAGCCGACGATCGCGGCGGCGCTCGCGAGTCCGGTGACCGTGAGCGGGGCGTAGCGGATCCACATGGGGTCGAGGCGCAGGAGCAGCTCGTCGTCGACGGGAGGCGGTGCCTCGCGTGGCACGTCGTCGACCGCCATGGGTGCGCCGGTCGGCGCGGGGAGTCCGGTCACGGCGGGGTCGAGGCGGTGCAGCAGCTCGGCCCGGAGCCGGCGCCCGGCGTCGACGCCCAGCGCGTCGAGGACGAGCCGGTCGTGGTGGCCGCCGGCCGTCGAGACCTCGACCTTGGCCAGTCCGAGCAGCCGGTGGTAGACCCGGGCCGTGAGGTCGATGGTGCGCACCTTGTCGAGCCGCGCGGTCGTGGTCTGCTTCGTGAACAGGCCCCGCCGGAGTTCGATCTGGCCGTCGGCGATGCGGTAGCGGGTGGTCAGCCAGCGCAGGACGCCGAAGGCGACGATGAGCGGGATGGCATACAGCTCCCAGCGGTCGTTGGTGTCGGAGCCGGACCGGAAGATCACGACCGCCAGCAGAGCGGGGAGGAAGCGGATCAGCGTCTCGAGCGGGTGGACGAGCAGCATCCGCGCGTCGAGCCGGCGCCACCCGTCGGTGTCGTCGTTCACGTCGCATCGCCGGTCTCGGCCACGGCTGCCGCCGTGAGGGCGTCGACGAGCTCGTGGGCGACGGGCAGGTCCAGCCCGTGGATGGTGACGGGGCCGGCGGCCGAGGCGGTCGTGATGGTCACCGACGCCAGACCGAGCAGCTGGGCGACGGGGCCGCGCTCGAGGTCGACCGTCTGCACCCGGCTCAGCGGGGCGATGCGGCGTTCCTGCCGGAGCCAGCCGCTCTGGGTGTAGATCGCTCGCGACGTCGCCTCCCAACGGTGCACGCGGTAGCGCCACTGGGGCATCGCGACGGCATACGCCGCCCCGGCCACGAGCCAGACCGCACCCACGATCCAGTGCAGCGATCGTGAGGGGTTGTCGTCGACGAGCCACCACACGACCTGTCCGGCGAGCAGCACGGCGAGCACTGCGAGGGCCTGGATCGTCCACATGAGGACGGCACGGCGCGAGACCCGGTGGGCCGGCTCGCGGAGCACAGGCCCCCGGTCAACGGGCACGTCGGCTGGTTCCACGGCCCCACGGTGTCACACGATCCCGACGGACGCACCGAGGCATACGGTGGGTGCCGTGAGCGCGCTCGTCATGGTCGAAGGACTCCCCGGATCGGGCAAGAGCACCACCTCCCACGCCATCGCGGCGTGGCTCGCCGACCAGCAGGTCGCGGCGGAGCACTGGGCCGAGGGTCGGACCGACCATCCCGTCGACTTCGAGCAGGTGGCCGTCCTCAGCCGTGGCGACCTGCTCGCGATCGCGGCCGAGTCGCCCCAGGCTTCGCAGGCGCTCCTCCGGGCGGCTGAGCCGCTCGGTGACGCGTGGGTGGTGCGCGAGCAGCAGCACGAGGGTCTCCCGCCCGAGCTGGTCGAGCGACTCCGTCTGCACGACGCCTACGACGGGGACGTCTCCGCCGAGCTCCACTCGCAGGTGCTCACCGAGAGCTGGCGTCGGTTCGGCGCCACGACTCTCGATGTCGTCCACGTCTGGGAGTGCGTCCTGCTCCAGAACCCGGTCTGCGCCCTCGTCGCCCGCGCCGACCAGCCGGTCGACGTGCTGACGCGCCACGTCGCCGGGCTCGTCGATGCCGTCCGGTCGCACGCTCCCGCCCTCGTCTACCTCGACGCCGGCGACCCGCTGCCCGCCCTCGAGCGCGCGGCGTCGGAACGCCCCGCCGAGTGGCTCGACTTCGTCGTGACCTACCACACGCGCCAAGGGCTCGGACTCCGTTGCGGACTCAGCGGATTCGAGGGCTACGTCGAGTTCATGCGACGACGCCGGGAGATGGAGCTGGAGGTCCTCGACACCCTCGACCTGCCGATGGTCGTCGTGCCGGTGGGAGACGGGCGGTGGCACGAGCACGAGGCCGTCATCCGCGCGTTCGTCGCCGAGCACCTCGGCCTCGGCCTCAACGTCGACCGAGGAGCGCGGCGAGCGGCCCAGCGACCGGCGGCGCCCGAAGCGCAGCCGGTCGCCTGAGCATGCCGCTCCACTCGGTCGAGGGGGTGCTCGACGCCGACACGGACACGCAGGTGCGTCGTGAGTGGACGGCGCTCGCCGACGCGGGTCTGCCCAGCCAGGCCCGGCACCAGGGGACGACGAACGCCCCGCACCTGACGCTGTCGGCCGCCGGCAGCGTCCCCGAGGCCGTCGAGGCGCGGATCGTCCACGCGTTGGCGGGGATGCGACCCGTGCCGGTGCGGCTCGGTCCGCTCCTCGTCATGGGTTCGCGGCGCTTCGTGCTCGCGCGGCTGGTCGTGCCCACGGCCCAGCTGCTGGCGCTCCACCGGGCGGTCGCCGGCGCGATGGAGGCGGCGCCCGACATCCCGGAGCGGGTGCGCGTGGACTGCTGGACGCCGCACGTGACCATCGCGCGGGGACTGGCCGTGGAGCAGGTCGGCGCGGCCCTCGCCGTCCTCGGCACGGTGCCGCCGCTCGACGGAACCATCGAGTCGGTGCGGCGCTGGGACCCGGACGCCGGGCGCACGTGGGTGGTCGGCGGCATACCTACGATGGGCCCATGAGCCTCGAACTCGGCCTCGACACCTTCGGAGACATCGCCAACGGTCCGGACGGCACGCCGCTGCACCCGGCCACGGTGATCCGGGAGGTGCTGGCAGAGGGCGAGCTCGCCGACCGCCTCGGCCTCGACTTCTTCGGCATCGGCGAGCACCACCGCGACGACTACGCCGTCAGCGCGCCGGACGTGCTGCTCGCCGGCCTCGCAGGTCGCACCGAGCGGATCCGGCTCGGCACGTCGGTCACGGTGCTCTCGAGCGACGACCCGATCCGCGTCTTCCAGCGCTTCTCGACCGTCGACGCGATCAGCGGCGGACGCGCCGAGATCACGGTCGGGCGTGGGTCGTTCATCGAGTCGTTCCCGCTCTTCGGCCTCGACCTCGGGGACTACGAGACGCTCTTCGAGGAGAAGCTCGACCTGCTCGCGGCCGTCGTCGCCGAGCAGCCGGTCCGCTGGGAAGGCTCGATCCGGCCGCCGGTGCGGGTCGAGAAGGTCATGCCCGCAACGGAGTCCGGCCATCTGCCCGTCTGGGTGGGCGTTGGCGGCACGCCACAGTCCGTGGTCCGTGCCGCGCACTACGGTTTTCCGGTCGTCATCGCGATCATCGGTGGGTCGGCCCGCCAGTTCGCCCCACTCGCCGACCTCTACCGACGTGCCCTGTCCGAGATGGGCAAGCCCGAGCTGCCGATCGGTGTGCACTCGCCCGGTTACGTCGCAGCGACCGACGAGCAGGCGAGCGAGGAGTTCATGCCGCACTTCCTGCCCTACATGAACAAGCTCGGCCGCGAACGTCGCTGGGCGCCCATGGGCAGGGAGCAGGCGCTGCAGCAGCTCGGCCCGGACGGGGCGGTCTACTGCGGGTCGCCCGAGACGGTCGCGGCCAAGATCGTCGACACCGTGCAGGTGCTGGGACTCTCACGCTTCCAGCTGAAGTACTCCTTCGGCACCCTCCCGCACGACCAGCGGATGGAGTGCATCCGGCTCTACGCCGAGGAGGTCGTGCCGCGCGTCCGCGCGCAGCTCGGCGAGGGCTGACGTGCGGATCCTGCTGCTGGGCATGGGGTCCCGCGGTGACGTGCAACCGCTCGTCGCGCTCGGCCAGCGCCTGCGACGGATGGGGTATGCCGTGTCGCTCGCCGCGCCCGCCGACCTCGGTCATGTCGCGGCCGGCAGCGGCGTCGACTTCGAGCCCCTGTCGTTCGACCTCGAGGCGCCGCTGCGGGAGGGGCTCGGGCGGGACTCGCTCCGAGGGTCCGCCCGCACCCAGGTGCGGGAGGCCCGGCTCATGCGGCAGGTCATGGCGGCGACTGCCGGCGCCCTCGCGAGCGACGTCTCCTGCCTCGTTGAGGAGGCGGACGCTGTCGTGTCCGGCGCCCTGACCTTCGACCTCGTCGACGCGCTGCTGACGCCCGGCGGCCGACGGGGGCCCGTCAAGCCGCACCTCTACGCCGTGTTCGCCCCCGTCTGGCCGAGCGCGCACGGCGCCTCGGTCGCGCTGGCGCTCCGACCGCGCGCCTCGTCCCCGATGAACCTCGCGTGGAGCAGCCTCGCCGGGCGCGTGGCCTTCGACCTCTTCCGTCCCTCGGGCGACGTCGTGCGGGCGCGAAGAGGACTGCCACGACAGCACTTCCGGGCGTACGCCGCTGCGGCCGAGACGACCCCGACGCTGCTGGCGGCGAGCCCGTGCGTCGTCCCGCCCGCAGCCGACTGGCCGCCGGCGCTGCGTCAGACCGGCTACTGGGTGCGTGACGACACCTCCGACGAGCCGCTGCACCCGGACCTCGAGGCGTTCCTCGCCGGGGGCGCCCCGCCCGTCTACGTCGGCTTCGGGTCGATGCCGACGCCGGACCCCGGCGCCGTGGTGCGCGACGTCGCGGCCGTGCTCGGTCGACTGGGAGTGCGCGGCGTCGTCAGCGAGGGTCTTGCCGGGCTGTCGGTGCGCGTGGGGGCCCCTGCTGCGGCGGCCGACATCCTGGGGATCCGCCACGCACGGCACGACGTGCTCTTCCCGAGGTGCTCCGTCGTCGTCCACCACGGCGGGTCCGGGACCACGGCTGCGGCCGTGCGTGCGGGCGTGCCGCAGGTCGTGGTCGCGCATGCTGCCGACCAGCCCTACTGGGGCAGGAGGATGGCCGACCTCGGCGTCGCCGCCGCGCCCATCGCCCGCAAGGACCTGACGGCCGCCCGGCTGCGGCAGGCGCTCGAGGTCGCGCTGTCGCCGGGGGTGCGCGCAGCGGCATACGCCCTCGGTGAGCGGGTCCGTGCCGAGGACGGTGCCGGCGACGCGGCCCGCCTCGTCGACGCCTACCTCGGGGGAGTCGTCTAGAGCGTCGCGGCGAGCTCGGTGCCCTGTCGGATCGCGCGCTTGGCGTCGAGCTCCGCCGCGACGTCGGCGCCGCCGATGACGTGCACCGTGACTCCCGCGGCCGCGAGCTCCGGGCCGAGCGTGTTGACCGGCTCCTGGCCGGTGCACACGACGATGGTGTCGACGTCGAGCACCTGCGGGTCCGTGCGGTCCTCGCCGTGGGTGATGTGCAGGCCCGCGTCGTCGATGCGCTCGTAGTTGACGCCGACGTGGTGGTGGACTCCCTTGGCCTTCAACGCTGCCCGGTGCACCCAGCCGGTGGTCCTGCCCAGACCCTTGCCGATCGGCGTGGTCTTGCGCTGGAGCAGGTGCACCTCGCGCGGTGACGGAGACGGGTGCGGCTCGACGAGCCCGCCGCGAGACGCGTCCGGCTCCCCGACCCCCCACTCGGCCATCCATTGATCGACGCTCATCGGGGACTCGACGTGCGTGAGCAGCTCGCTGACGTCGACGCCGATTCCGCCGGCGCCCATGACGGCCACGCGCTCACCCAGCGGCGCCTCGCCGCGGATGGCGGCGGCATACGTCACGACCTTCGGGTGGTCGATGCCGGGCACGTCGGGCAGGCGCGGCTCGACACCGGTGGCGACGACGACCTCGTCGAACTCGGTGAGGTCGTCGACCTCTGCACGGCGGCCGAGATGGACCTTGACGCCGCCGAGCTCGAGCCGCCTGCGGTAGTAGCGGATCGTCTCGGCGAACTCCTCCTTGCCGGGGATCCGCAGGGCGAGGGCGAACTGTCCGCCGAGGTCATCGGCGGCCTCGAAGAGCTCGACGCGGTGGCCACGCTCGTCAAGGGCGACCGCGGTGGCGAGGCCAGCGGGCCCGGCGCCGACGACGGCCACGTGCTTGGAGCGGCGGGTCGGAGCGAGCACGAGCGTCGTCTCGCGGACGGCGCGCGGGTTCACGAGGCACGTCGCCGTCTGCTTGGCGAAGGTGTGGTCGAGGCAGGCCTGGTTGCAGGCGATGCACGTGTTGATCTCGTCGGCGCGGTCGGTCGCGGTCTTGGCGACCCAGCCGGGGTCGGCGAGGAAGGGGCGCGCCATCGAGACGAGGTCGGCGCTGCCGTCGGCGATGACCTGCTCGGCGAGGTCGGGCATCGAGATGCGGTTGCTCGTGACGACCGGGATGCCCACCTCGGGGCGCAGCTTCGCGGTGACGCGCGTGAACGCGCCGCGCGGCACCGAGGTGACGATCGTCGGGACGCGGGCCTCGTGCCAGCCGATTCCGGTGTTGATGATCGTCGCGCCCGCTGCCTCGACCTCGTGGGCCAGGGCGACGACCTCCTCCCAGGACTGTCCGTCGGGCACGAGGTCGAGCATCGACAGGCGGTAGACGACGACGAAATCGGGACCCGCGGCAGCGCGCACGGCGCGGACGACCTCGACGGCCAGACGGCGACGGTTCTCGGGCGAGCCGCCCCACTCGTCGGTGCGCTGGTTGGTGCGCGGCGCGAGGAACTGGTTGATGAGGTAGCCCTCGGAGCCCATGATCTCGACGCCGTCGTAGCCGGCCTCGCGCGCCAGGCGCGCACAGCGGGCGTATGCCGTGACCGTGCTCCGGACGCCGCGCGCGCTGAGTGCCCGCGGGGTGAAGCGCGAGATCGGGGACTTCACGGCCGACGCCGAGACGGCGAGCGGGTGGTAGGCGTAGCGGCCCGCGTGCAGGATCTGGAGGGCGATCTTGCCGCCCTCGCGGTGCACGGCGTTCGTGATGACCCGGTGGCGGCGCGTCTGGCGCTCGGACACGAGGACCGAGCCGCCGGGGTAGAGGGCGCCGGCCAGGTTGGGGGCGAAGCCGCCCGTGACGATGAGCCCGACGCCGCCCCTCGCGCGCTCGGCGTAGTAGGCCGCGAGCCGGTCGAAGTCCTTCGCGCGGTCCTCGAGGCCCGTGTGCATCGAGCCCATGACGACGCGGTTGCGCAGCGTCGTGAAGCCGAGGTCGAGCGGTTCGAGCAGGTGGGGGTATGCCGTCGTCACCCGCCCGAGGGTAGCCGCTGGTTACCGTCCGGTAGCCGGTCAGGCGGCCAGCGTCACAGTCCGGGACGCGTGGGTGAGAATGGCGAGGTGAGCGATCTCGAGCACCTGGACGTCCTCGTCGTCGGAGCCGGCCTCTCCGGCATCGGCGCGGGCTACCGTCTGTCGACCATGAGCCCCTCGCGCACCTGGGCGATCCTCGAGGCGCGGGACTCCCTGGGCGGCACCTGGGACCTCTTCCGCTACCCCGGCGTCCGATCCGACTCCGACATGATGACGCTCGGCTTCCCGTTCGAGCCGTGGACCGACCCCGACGCGATCGCCGACGGGCCGAAGATCCTCGACTACCTGCGCCGGACCGCGGAGAAGCACGGCATCGCCGATCGGATCCGTCTGGGCCACCAGGTCGTCGCAGCGTCCTGGTCGAGCGAGGAGGCGCGCTGGACGGTCACGGTCGAGCGCGACGGCGCGCGTCAGCAGCTGACGTGCGGGTTCCTCTACCTCTGCAGCGGCTACTACGACTACGAGCGGCCGCACGACCCGCAGCTGCCCGGCCTCGAGTCCTTCCAGGGACAGGTCGTGCACCCGCAGTTCTGGCCCGACGACCTCGACGTCACGGGTCGCAAGGTCGTCGTCATCGGATCGGGAGCCACGGCCGTGACCCTCGTGCCCTCGCTCGCCGAGGCCGGTGCCGACGTGACGATGCTCCAGCGCACGCCGACGTGGATCGCGTCGCTGCCGCGCCAGGACCGGGTCCGCGACGTCATGCAGAAGGTCCTGCCCGCGCGAGCTGCCGGCACCGCGGCGCGCTACAAGAACGTCCTCGGCACGATGGGCGTCTACGAGCTGAGCCGCCGTCGCCCCGCGGTCATGAAGTCCTTGCTGTCCAAGGGTGCCGCGAAGTCGCTGGGCTCGACGGACCTCGTCGCCGACCACTTCACCCCCACCTACGACCCCTGGGACCAGCGCCTCTGCGTCGTCCCCGACGGTGACCTCTTCGAGGCCGTGCGCAGTGGACGGGCCCACGTCGTCACCGGCACGATCGAGACGTTCGAGCCATACGGCATACGCCTCCACTCGGGGCGCGAGCTCGATGCCGACATCGTCGTGACGGCAACCGGGCTCCGGATCAGGCTCGCCGGCGGCATCGCCATCACGGTCGACGGGCAGGCCCGGGCGACCGGTGACCTCACGGTGTATCGCGGGCTCATGTTCGCCGGAGTGCCGAACCTCGCGGTGTGCGTCGGCTACGTCAACGCCTCGTGGACGCTGCGCGCCGACCTCGCGAGCCGCTACGTGTGCCGGCTGCTGGGCCACATGGAGCAGAACGCGTGGCGGGTGGCCACGCCGCACGCTCCGGAGGGAATGGCGGGCCAGCCACTGCTGCCGCTCGCGTCGGGCTATGTCCGGCGCGCCGAGGACGATCTGCCCCAGCAGGGGGACGCCGCACCCTGGCTGATGCGCCAGAACTACTTGCTCGACCGGCGCGACATGCTCCGCAGCGACGTCACGGAGTCCATGGCCTTCGCGCGCTGAGGCGCCTTGTCCCGCAAGCGAACCCGGCTGTCCATAGACGTGGATGAGCCCTATCCTTCCACTCGTTCATATGTTCTAATTGAAGGACTGGGGTGGTGTTCGTCCGAGGGGTGAGGGGGCCGGTGTGACGCCGTTTGTCAGCTCACCGCGCGTCGCGGCCCCACCGCTGGACGACGGCTACACCAAGGCCCATCTCCAGATTGACCTCACGATCGAGGGCGACCACCTCCTGCGTGAGATCGAGGCGCTCGAGGTCGAGAAGGCGAAGGTCGAGGCGGACCTCATCGACGCGTACGCCGCCCTCCACTCCGTCGAGACCCAACAGGTCGCGGCCGCGTCGGTCCACGTCTCGACCGACCGCATCGTGGCGGACGAGATCGCCCTTGCGACCGGGGTCGGCGCTGGCGAGGTGGCAAGGCGTCTCGACCTCGCCACGGCGCCGCGCCGGCATCGAGTCATCCGTCAGGCGATGCGTGACGGAGAGCTGTCGTTGCATCGCGCCCTCCAGGTGGTCTCGGAGACGGCGCAGCTTCCCGACGCCGATGTCGCGACGGTCGAGGCCGCGGTCCTGGCACCCAGCCGTGACGGTCAGCCGGTGCCCCAACGCACGTTCGTCACGCGCCTGCGCCGGGCGATCGCGTCCGTCGACCAGCGGGGCTCGGATGAGCGGCGTGACCATGCGCGGAGCCGACGCGGGGTCTTCGGACGCCAGACCGGGGACGGGATGGGTTCGTTGACCCTGGTGGGTTCCGGTGATGTCATCGCGGCCGTCCTCGACCGTCTTGACGCCGCGGCTCGTGAGCGGCGCAGCGCCGGTGACCCCCGCTCCCTGGACCAGCTCCGATCCGACCTCGCAGCCCATGCGCTGCTCCACGGACCCCTCGACGCCGCCACGGCTGCGGCCGGCGCCGGCGCACCCGCCATGGCGTGGCTGGTCGTCCCGTTCGAGGTGGCCGTCGGCACGAGCGACGCGGCCTGTGAGCTGCCCGGACACGGCTGGGTGACCGCACGGCACGCCCGCGAGATCATGACGCGTGCCGGCTCCGTGTGGCGCACGCTGCCGGTCGACATCCGGACCGGCCGCGCCCTGAGCGCTCCGAGTGCCTCCTATCGACCCACACGCGAGATGGTCGAGCACGTGCGCGCCGTCGACGGGGTGTGCCGGGGTCCCGGCTGTGAAGTGCTCGCCCGTCGCTGCGACCTCGACCATGAGACTCCTTGGCCGTCGGGGCCGACGGCCATTGGCAACCTGCACGCCAAGGAGCGCTTCCACCACAACCTCAAGACCGCCGGCATCTGGCGGTCCGAGCCTGTCGACGACGACGGACTCGAGTGGACCACGACGGCCGGTCGCCGCTATGTCACCAGACCGAAGGACTGGCGTGCCGGCCTGCGCGAGCCCCGCCCCGTCGGTGCCGACGATCCGGACCCACCGCCCTTCTGACCGACGACCGGCGACCGACCCAGTCCGGGCCTCGGGCGTTTCGTCCAGCGGTGGCTCGCCCGTGCTCATCGGGCGTGAAGTGGGTACGAGCGGGACATGAGCGAATCGAACACACCTTCGAGCGACGACGTCATCGGTGCCACCAACCCCGCGAGTGCGGGACCCGGCGGAGACTCCGCGGTCAAGGACCCCGAGGACTGGGTGACCGGCGACGAGGCGATGACCGGCGCGCAGCGCAGCTACCTCGAGACCCTGGCCCGCGAGGCCGGGGAAACCCTGCCGGGCGACCTCACCAAGGCCCAGGCCTCAGAGCACATCGACCGCCTCCAGCAGGTGACGGGTCGAGGCTCCGACAGTGCCGACAGCGGCACCGGCCCCATCGGCGCGGACGGCAACGTCGGCCGGATCGAGGGTCACGGCAGCCAGATCTGAGTTCCCGTGGGGCGTGACCGGGCCGATCAGACGATCTCGACGCGGTCCGAGATGAGTCCGTCCGCCGCGAGCTCACGCAGCTGCGCGACGGCCCGGTCGTGGACCGCCCACGGGTCGATCGTGTTGACGTAGATCTGCGTCCCACCCTCGAAGCCGGCCAGGGTCGAGATGCGCCACTTGAGCACGGCCCGCAACGGCATCGGGACATCGACGGACGGCGGCCGGTGGTGCCACTCCTCGTTCGAGGGGATGTGCACCCCGGTCGCTGCGTGGCAGGCGTGGACGAGGTCGGAGAAGCCGCGCACCTGGTCCTCGGTCAGCTCCCACGGGCACCCCTCACCGTCAGTGACGTGCACGACGAGCGCCGGGTAGCGGTGCCCGACGCCGGCGAATGCCACCGCGTGCTCGGTGCGGGCGACGACGAGGCCCTGCGTGGCGGCATACTCCGCGCCCCAGCGGGCGAACAGGTCGGGCTCGGCGCGGAGGCGCTCGACCTCCCGCTCCTTCTGGGCCCCGAGCTCGTCGATCGCGACGACCTGCTTGTGCAGGTGGTTGAACGACGCACCGGCCGGCTCCAGCCAGTTCTGGAAGACCGACACGTACCGTGCGCACTCGTTGTCGCGGTAGAGGTCGTGCATGGCCCGGATCGTGAACTCCATGTATTTGCAGTGCTCCTCGGGTGTCAGCGTGCCCGAACCGGCGAGCTGCGAGTCGTCCGTGGCGTCGTCGACGTAGTGCCGCCGGGCGATGACCACCTGGTGGTTGCCCGCGAAGAGGCCGACCGCCTCGCGCTCGAGGTCGTCCTCGGCGAGCGGTTCGGCGTCCGCCCCCGCGGTGCCGCGCGCCCGCATCCGGATGCGCGCAAGGGCGGTGACGTGCTCGCGTCCAGCCGGGGTCGAGAGGTATGCCGTGCGCCGGGCTCGGGACTCGGCCGTGGGCTCCCAGCCGTGGGCCAGGTGCCAGTAGTCGTAGCTGAGGATCTCGAAGAGGTTGGGGATGAGGCGGAACTGGGCGTCGGTCCTGCCGAGGTCCTCGGCGAGCACGCCGCGCAGGTCGTCCCAACGACCGTCCCCATGGACGAGGCGGGCGATCTCTGGGGTCGTCTCGAGCATGCGACCCCAGCAGAAGGCGCAGTGGCGGTCGTGGTCGTCGGGGTCGATCGGCAGGGGGTGGTGGCCGGGCAGCCCCGTGGGCCTCGCCCCCCGCCCGGGCAGGGTCCACACCTTCGTGCCCGTGATCGGGTTCACCTGCTTGATGGTCCCGTCGGGCAGGCGGGTCAGCGGCTCGATCACCTCTTCAGACTAGGTGGCGCGGATGGTCGGCGCAGGCAGGTGACGGCTTGGGCTAGCGTCGATCCGTGGCCGCCGACGACGCACGACACCAGACCAGCAGCGCGCCCTACCGGGACCCGTCACGGCCCGTGGCGGAGCGCCTCGACGACCTGCTCGGCCGGATGACCCTCGCCGAGAAGGTCGGCCAGATGCTCCAGCTCGACGCGCGGGGCGACCTCGACCACATCGTCGGCACCAAGCTCGCCGGTTCGATCCTCCACGCCTCGCCCGAACGGATGATCGAGGCCATCGCGCTGGCCGGGCAGACCCGCCTCGGCATCCCCCTGCTCACTGCCGACGACTGCATCCACGGCCACTCGTTCTGGCCGGGAGCGACGATCTTCCCGACCCAGCTCGCCATGGCCTGCTCGTGGGACCCCGGTCTCGTGGAGCGTGCCGCGCGTGCCACCGCGGTCGAGGTCTCGGCGACCGGCATCCACTGGACCTTCTCGCCGGTGCTCTGCATCACCCGCGACCTGCGCTGGGGACGGGTCGGCGAGACCTTCGGCGAGGACCCGCACCTCATCGGCGAGCTCGGCGCCGCGATGATCCGCGGCTACCAGGGTGACGGACTCGACGACCCCACAGCGGTGCTCGCGTGTGCCAAGCACTTCGCCGGCTACTCCGAGACCCAGGGAGGACGCGACGCCAGCGAGGCCGACCTCAGCCGGCGCAAGCTCACGTCGTGGTTCCTGCCGCCGTTCGAGCGCGCGGTCCGGGAGGGCTGCCGCACGTTCATGCTCGGCTATCAGGCCATCGACGGCGTCCCCGTCACGGCGAACGGCTGGCTGCTCGACGAGGTGCTCAAGGGGGAGTGGGGCTTCACCGGCACGCTCGTCACCGACTGGGACAACGTCGGCCGGATGGTCTGGGAGCAGCAGGTGTGCGCCGACGACGTCGAGGCCGCGACCGTGGCGGTCCGCGCCGGCAACGACCTCGTCATGACGACGCCCGCCTTCTTCGAGGCCGCGCAGGAGGCCGTCACCCGCGGCCTGCTCGACGAACGCCACGTCGACGAGGCCGCGCGTCGCGTCCTGCGGCTCAAGCTCGAGCTCGGCCTCTTCGAGCACCCCCGCCCGCCGGACGCCGAGCGCCAGCACCTCGTCATCGGCTGCGCCGAGCACGCGGCGCTCAATCTCGAGGTCGCCCGGCGCTCGCTCGTGCTCCTCACCAACGACGGCACGCTGCCGTATGCCGTGAGCGACCTCCCGCGCACGGTGGCCGTCCTCGGACCCAACGCCGACGACCCCCAGGCCAATCTCGGGGACTGGGCCGGTGCGTCCGGCCAGGTCGACTGGATGCCAGACGGCCACCCCCGCGAGACCGTCGAGACCGTCCTGGACGGCTTCCGGTCGGTCGTGCCCGCAACCTGGTCCGTCACCCACGCCCGCGGCGCCGAGATCGAGATCCTCGTTCCCGACCCCGAGGGCCCGCTCTTCCCCGACGGACAGCCCCGCCCTCCCGTCTCCGTGGCGGCCCCCACCGACCCTGACCAGCTGGACGAGGCAGTCGCAGCAGCCCGCGCCGCGGACCTTGCCGTCGTCGTCCTCGGCGACACGATCGCCCTGACGGGAGAAGGCTGCTCGACGGCGACCCTCGACCTGCAGGGCGGCCAGGTGGCCCTGCTCGACGCGTTGGTCGACGCGCTCGACGGCACCGGCACCCCGGTCGTCGTCGTGCTGCTGCACTCCAAGCCCAACGTCCTGCCGCCCAGCGCGCTGCGCGCAGCGGCGGTCATCGAGGCCTTCAGCCCCGGCATGCGCGGCGGCCGCGCCATCGCCGAGTTCGTCCTCGGCCACATCGAGCCGATGGGACGCCTGCCCCTCTCGGTCCCGCGGCACGTCGGCCAGCAACCGACCTACTACAACCAGGTCCGCGGCCAGCACGGCCACCGCTATGCCGACCTGACGCAGGAGCCGCAGTTCGTCTTCGGCGAGGGGATGACCTACACGACCGTCGAGTGGTCCGACCTGAGCCTCGAGGCGAGCGACCTCTCGCCCGACGACGTCGTGGCCGCCCAGGTCACCCTGACCAACACCGGCGAGCGGACGGCATACGAAGTCGTGCAGGCCTACGTCACCGATGTCGTCTCGAGCGTCACGTGGGCGGCCAAGGAGCTCAAGGCGTTCCGCCGCGTGACGGTGCCAGCGGGGGAGTCGGTCACGACGCGCGTCGAGGTCCCGGCCGCGGCCTGCTCCATCGTCGACGCCGCGGGCCGCCGGGTCGTCGAGCCGGGGGAGTTCGAGCTCGCCGTCGGCCCGAGCTCGCGCGACGCCGACCTGATGCGTGTGACCTTCACCATCACCCCGGAGGCCGCCTCCTGACTAGGGTCGTGGCATGAGAGCAGCGCGCATCACGAGCCTCGAAGGACCCGCCGCCGTCACCGTCGAGGACGCGCCCGAGCCCACCCTCGAAGCCGGCGACGTCCTCGTCGACGTGCACGAGGCCGGGGTGAGCTTCCCGGACGTGCTCATGAGCCGCGGGCTCTACCAGATGCGCCCGAACCTGCCGTTCGTGCCGGGCGCGGAGTGCGCCGGCGTCGTGCGGGAGGCCGGCGAGGGCACCGGGTTCGGCCCGGGCGACCGCGTCGCAGCCTTTCCCGTCCTCGGCGCCTTCGCCGAGACGGTCGCCGTGCCCGCGGCCATGGTCTTCCCGCTGCCCGACGACGTGTCGTTCGAGGTCGGCGCCGCCCTGCCGATGAACTACCTCACCGTCCACTTCGCCCTGACCCGCCGCGGCCAGCTCGAGCGCGGCGAGGACGTCCTCGTCCACGGCGCCGCCGGCGGCATCGGCACGGCGGCCATCCAGCTGGCCCGCGCCATGGACGCCCGTGTCATCGCCGTCGTCTCGTCCGAGGACAAGATCGAGACGGCCCGGGCCGCCGGGGCCCACCACATCCTGCTCGCCGACGGCTTCCTCGAGGGCGTCAAGGAGCTCACGCAGGGCCGCGGCGTCGACGTCGTCGTCGACCCGGTCGGCGGCGACCGCTTCACGGACAGCCTGCGAAGCCTCGCCCCTGAGGGCCGTCTGCTCGTCATCGGTTTCACCGCCGGGCAGATCCCCGAGGTCAAGGTCAACCGGCTGCTCCTCAACAACCTCAGCGTCATCGGCGTCGGCTGGGGCGCCTTCTGGACGCCGGACCCCAGCTACCTCCGCACCCAGTGGGAGGCGATCCTGCCGCTCCTGGAGTCCGGCCAGCTCGCGCCGCCCATCGGCACGCGTCACCCGCTCGACGACGTCGCTGGTGCCCTCGCCGAGATCGACGAGCGCCGCGCGCACGGCAAGGTGACCCTGACCATCCGCCAGTAGGTTGGGGCGTATGCCGTCCCGCCCGCTCCGTGCCCGCAGGTCCACCCGCTCCGCTGCCCCCACGGCCCCTCGCCGCGTCCTCGTCACCGGCGGTGCCTCCGGTCTGGGTCTCGCCCTGGTGCGCGCCCTGGTCGCACGCGGTGACCACGTGCTCGCGACCGACCTGCAGACCGACCGGCCCGACGCGCTGCCCGAGGGGGCGGCATACCTCCCGCTCGACGTGCGCAGCGACGACGCATGGGACGCGGCGCTGAACCATGTGCGCGAGACGTGGGGCGGCCTCGACCTGCTCGTCAACAACGCCGGCGTCGCCGCAGGCGGACGCATCGACGTCGCGACGATGGACGAGTGGCGATGGATCGTCGACATCAACCTGCTCGGCGTCGTCCGCGGCTGCCGCACGTTCACGCCGCTGTTCAAGGAGCAGCGCCGCGGCCACGTCGTCAACACCGCCTCGCTCGCCGGGCTCGTGCACGCGCCCGGCATGGCCGCCTACAACACCGTCAAGGCGGGCGTCGTCGCCCTGAGCGAGACGCTCTCGCACGAGCTGGCACCGCACGGCATCGACGTGTCGGTCGTCTGTCCGTCGTTCTTCCGGACCAACCTCGGGGCGTCGTTCCAGGGCGCCGACACCGAGATGGAGGCCGCCGGCAAGAAGATGGTGAGCGGCTCGAAGCGTTCGGCCGAGCAGGTCGCCGCCATCGTCGTGCGCGGCATCGACGCCCGACGCGACGTCATCCTCACTGACCGCGACGGCCAGATCGCTTGGCGCGCCAAGCGTTTCGCGCGACCGGCCTACACCGCCGTCATGAAGGGGGCTGCCAAGCGAGTCGCCGCCGGCCGTTAGGGGAGGTGGGCCAGGGTGCAGTCGTCGAGCCAACGGCCGTCCCGGCCCAGGACGGCGGCGCGCTCGGTGGCTTCGAGCCGGAACCCGTTCCGCGCCAGCACCCGGACCGACGCGACGTTGTCCGCGAAGGTCTTGGCGACGATCCTGCGCACGCCGGCCCCGTGGAGTGCCGGCACCAGCAGGGAGACGGCGGCGGACGCGACTCCCCGGTTCCACGAGTCCGGGTCGACGGTGTAGCCGAGGTAGAAGTCCCAGTCGC
Source organism: Terrabacter sp. 01T434 (assembly GCF_056398545.1). NCBI lineage: Bacteria > Bacillati > Actinomycetota > Actinomycetes > Micrococcales > Intrasporangiaceae > Terrabacter > Terrabacter sp. 01T434. The sequence goes on along the minus strand of NZ_JBFTPP010000003.1, from coordinate 180,354 downwards.
TCGGCTTCGGTCCCAGCGACTCGGGCCAGTAGCGGCGGCCACCGATGTCCCCGACCACCCGGTCGTCGAGGAGCACCGCGCACAGCAGTGAGTCCGGCTCGGCGGTGCGGTCGGAGATGAGAGTGCGGGCCTGCTCGATGGTGTTGACGGTGCGGCTGACGTAGGCCTGGCACTCGGGCCGGCGCTTGTAGCCCAAGAAGGCAGGCGCGTCGGCGGGGGCGGCCGGGCGCACGGTGATGCGCCCGTCGGTCAGCGGCCAGGGCAGCTCCATACCGACTGGACCCTAGCGGCTGCGTCCCCCGTCCGGTCGGGGACGCTTGCGGCCGAAAACGGGAGGCGCGCTGTCCGTGGTCATCTGTAGCGTTCAGGGATTGTGACGGTGACCAGGGTGGGGTACGACGACGCAAGGGGAACGACGCCGGAGGGGTCTCCTCGGGCTGGGGGTGTGCCGCAGGGCCGGGTCCCCGTCGACTGGCGTCGGGTCCGTCGCCCGCTCACGGTCGTGTGCTTCACGATGTCGCTCTTCGGCGCCGTCGCGGCGTCGCTCGGGTCGATGGTCGCCGGCCGGCTCGCCGAGCACGCGACCTCGACCCTGGTCGTGCTGCTGGCCGTGTGCGTCGTCGGCGGTGCCGTCATCGACACGGTCGCCAAGACCATCTGGGCGACGGTGTGCGACCGCGCCGAGGGCACGCTGCGCGCGGACCTGCTCGACGCCGCGATGGCCCAGCCACTCTCCGAGCTGTCCGAGCAGGCCGTCGGCGAGGTGCTCGACCGCATCGACGACGACACCTGGGAGGTCGGGCAGCTGATGCGCTGGGGCGTGTGGCAGGCCGTGCGCACCCTGCTCGCCTCGGGGCCGCTCTGGGTGGTCGCGACGCTCGCCTGGTGGCCTGCCGCCGTCCTCTTCCCGCTGACGGGTTTCGCGACGTACTGGGTCGTGCGCCGGCTGCTGCCACAGGTCGCCGAGCGCAAGGTCATCGAGGAAGCGGCGTGGACCGACCATGCGGCATCCACCGAGGAGGGGGTCGCCGCCCGCGACGACCTGCGCACCGCGCTGGGACAGGCGCACGTGCTGCGCCGCAACGCCCGGATGGCCGCCCGGGTCCATGCGGCACTCGACCGGGTCCTCCGGGTCGAAGCAAAGATCACGCGCCGCAGCGGCGGCCTGCTGCACGGCGCCCTGGCAGCCGTGGCCGTCGTCGGCACCGCTCTCGTGCTCGCCGACGACATGTCCACCGCCCGGCTCGTCACCCTCTTCCTCGTCACGACGATGTTCGTCGGCGGCGTGGACATGCTGGCGCGCCACCTGCCCGACCTGCAGGAGGGCTTCGGCGCCGTCCTGCGGCTACGCGCCATGCTGGGCGCCCCGGCGGAGCCGATAGGCGGTCTGCCACTGCCCGACGGGCCACTCGACGTGGAGTTCCGCAACCTCGAGTTCGGCTACGGCACCGGCACCTTCGCCCTCCGCGACGTCAACCTCGTCGTCCCGGCGGGACACACCTGCGCACTCGTCGGCCGCACCGGGTCCGGCAAGTCCACGCTCGCCTCGCTGCTGTCCCGGGCCGTCGAGCCGGGCCCCGGCACGGTGTTGTTGGGAGGCACCGACGTGCGCGACCTCGACCTGCAGCAGCTGCGGGCCGCGGTCGGGGTGGTCACCCAGCGCACCGAGGTGATCGCCGGCACCCTCGCCGAGAACATGACGCTCTTCGGTGACGTGCCCCGAGCCCGGGTGGAGGCCGCAGTCGCCGAGCTCGGTCTCACCGAGTGGGTGGCCGGGCTGCCAGACGGTCTGGACACGATGCTCGGCCCGGGCGGCACGACGCTCTCGGCGGGCGAGGAGCAGCTCGTGGCGTTCGCCCGGCTGCTCGTGCGCGACGTGCGAGTCGTGGTGCTCGACGAGGCCACGGCCCGCATGGACCCGGTCACCGAGGCTCGGGTGGTCCGGGCTGCGGACCGGCTCATCTCGGGGCGCACGGGCATCCTCGTCGCACATCGCCTGTCGACGACCGAACGGGCCGAGCAGGTGGCCGTCCTCGAGTCGGGTCGCGTCGTCCAGCAGGGTCCACGCGGTCGGCTGGCGGTGGCGGACGGGCCGTTTCGCCGGCTGCTCGAGGCTGCCGCTCACGAGGTCGCCGTGGAGGAGCACCACCACGACGACGCCGCCATCGGCTCGGTGCGTCGCAGCACCACCCCGCCGCCGCCGCCCACCCTGGCGCCGAGCCCGGGCCTCGCTCGGCAGGTCCTCCACACCGTCCGCATCCAGCCCCAGTGGGGCCTGGTCGGGGCCTCCCTCTTCCTCGTCGCCTCGCTGACCGGCGCCTTTGGCGCCCTCACCGGCTGGATCTGGGGCCTCGTGGTCACTGACCTGCAGGCCGGGCAGAACCCGGGCTGGCTGACCGCGGCCCTGGTGGCCTCGCTCGTCATCGGCCCGCTCCTGCTGTCGCAGGCGTTCCGGTCCTATCCGCACTGGTGGGTCGAGGTGCGGCTCAGGGTGCGCGCGGCGGTGCTCGCCGGCCAGACCGCGCAGCGCCGACTCGTGCGCACCCCGCCCGGCGAGGTGCTGGCTCGCACCATGGATGCCGACCGCCTGGCCCGCTACACCGACCGGTGGGTCGACTTCACCAACGGCCTCGTCGTCGCCTCGGTGACGGCACTGATCGCCGGGACGTGGCTGGCGGGCGCGGTGCTCCTCGTGGTGATGGTCACCTCGGCGTTGGCGTCGACCCTCGGCCGGCCGGTGGCGGGGCGTTCAGCAGCCGCAGCCTCGACGGCACGGGCCGACTTCGGGCGGTCGTTGGTCTCGGCACTCGAGTCGATCCGCACGGTCAAGCTGGCAGCGGCCACCCCGCAGGTGCACGAGCACCTGCGTCAGGTCGACGGAGGCCGCGTCGATGCGGCGGTTCGTGAGCACCGGGTCCAGGCCCTGCTCGACGGCGTGCCGGTGGTCATGGTCCAGTGCGGTGTCGTCGCCGCCTGGGCGGGCTTCCTCCATGGCACGTGGCCCCTCGCCATCACCCTGCTCGTCGCCAATGCCGTCAGTGGCTTCGACTGGTTCGGCCGGGTCGCCGGCTCGGTCGTGACCGAGGCGCCCGGCGTGCGCGCCTGGATGAATGCCACGAGCGAGCTCGCCGGTGGTGGCGACCTGATGGACCTGCCGCCGGGCATGGACCTCGTGCACGGCACCGCAGACGAACCGCAGCCAGGGCTGCGTGAGCCCCTGCGAAGCCTCAGCCTGCGAGGCCTGTCCGCGGTCCACGACGACGGCACCATCGGCGTGCAGGACGTCGACCTCACCGTCCGGGCAGGCGAGCTGGTGCTCCTGCTGGGCCAGGTCGGCTCCGGCAAGTCCAGTCTGCTCTCGTCGCTGGCCGGGCTGACCTCCCACACCGGGGAGGTGCTCTGGAACGGACGGGTCCTGGCCGAGCCGGAGGTCGAGCTGCGTCCTGGCCGGGTCTCCCACATCGCCCAGGTGCCGCGAGTGTTGTCCGGGACCTTCACCGGCAACATCGCCCTCGACCACGCCGACCGGCGGGTCGAGCCAGCCCTAGTGACGGCTCGCATGGAGCGGGACGTCGCCGAGGCCGGCGGTCCCGAAGCGCTCGTCGGCCACCGCGGGGTCCGGCTGTCCGGCGGACAGGTCCAGCGCCTGGCCCTCGCCCGAGCTCTGGCCTGCGAGGCCGACCTGCTGCTGGCCGACGACGTGTCCTCGGCGCTCGATGCCGCGACCGAGATCGAGCTCTGGGCGGCACTGCGGTCGGGTGGGGCGACCGTCATCGGCGCGACGAGCAAGGCGGCCGCGCTGGCGCAGGCCGACCGCGTCGTCATCCTCGAGCGGGGCCGGGTCGTCGAGACCGCACCGTGGCGCGAGCTGTCCCAGAGGTGGGCCCACCTCGCCGGGTGACGAGCCCGGGAGGTGGGCGCCCACCCCTTCCACGGCCTAGGCTGGAGCATGGATCCGTCCTGGCTCGGGGGTTGAGGAGGAGCGATCTGATGGCTGCGCAGTCATCCGATGACGAGCGCCAGTGGGCCGCTGAGAAACGCGATTTCGTCGGTGACCGTCGTGATGCGCTGGCCGACGAGCGGGACCGGGTTGCCGACCTGCGAGACATGCTGGCCGACGCGCGAGAACACACCCTGGCCGGACGGGAACGAGAGCTGGGAGCCCGGGAAGCGCAGCTCGGCGTACCCCGCGGCGGCAAGGGAGCCGCGCAGCATGCCGACTCGCTGGTTGCTCGGGACCAGGCGCGACAGCAGCGTGAGCAGTCAGCGGCCGACCGCGTCGACGCCACCAGGGCTCGCGAGGAGGCGACCCGGCGACGGGTGGAGGCCGCGCCGAGCACGCACCTGGCCTTGGCGTTCGCCGCCATCGCGGAGAACCTGTTCGCTGCGGACTCCTACGACGCTGTCCTCCAGCGCATCGCGGAGGCTGCGGTGAGCACCGTCGCACAATGTGAGATGGCAAGCGTCACCCTCAGGGAGCACGGGGTGTATCGCACGGCCTCGACCACGGACGTGGCGGCGTCAGCTGTCGACGAGGCCCAGTACGAGGCTCGAGAAGGCCCGTGCCTCGACGCCGTCGACGCCGCAGTCGTCTATGCCAAGTCGTTCCCCGACAACCGCTGGCCCACGCTCGCGTCCCGTCCGGTCGAACTCGGCGCCCGGTCCATCGCCTCCTACCGCCTGGCCGGCGTGGGCCCTGCCAGCGTCGGCCCTGAAGGCTCGCTGAACACGTATGGTCTCAAGCCCGATGCGTTCAGCGACGAGGCGCAGCAGATCGGACTCATCCTGGCCGCACACGCCTCGTTGGCGGCTGGAGCGGTCCGCGAACGCGACGCCCTGCAGGACGTGGCGGACAACCTGTCCAAGGCACTGTTGACCCGAGATGTCATCGGGCAGGCCAAGGGGATCCTCATGGAACGGCTCAAGCTCACCCCGGAGGCCGCCTTCAACGTCTTGCGTCTCGCCTCGAGTGCGCTGGAGGAGAAGCTCCACACCGTGGCCATCGAGTTGGCCGAGACCGGCGACCTCAAAGCCCGCAGACACTCCTGAACTCACGGTCGGGGGGCGCGGCGGAGGTCGACGTCGGCGGGTGTCGACGCCCCCAGGACCTCGGTGAGGCTCGTGTGCACCAGTCTCGCCGCGGCCGCTCCGTCGGTGAACGTGCGGCTGAACTCCGGTTGCCGTCCCTGGCGCTCCCAGCCGAGCGCCGCCAGAGCAGCCTGCTCGTCGCGGCTCAGGTCGGTCACGCCCTCGAACTCCGTGTCGCCGATGCACTCGAGCGCCAGCACGCCCGCCAGCCGGCGCACCTGCACGAAGACGTCGGGCACATGAGTCCGCCCGGTCGACCGGGCGCCCGACCGGCGCCATCCGCGCGGAGCCCGCGTGGCGGCATACGCGCTCGATGCGTGCGACGGCACGTGGACGGTGAAGGTCAGCCAGTCGTCCTCCTCGAGAGCCGCGAGATCGGCCGCGATGCGCGCGGTCCACGCCTCCCACGTCTCGTCCAGCGGCCCGTCGGTCATGCCGAGGCCTCCGGGACCTCCACCACCGCCGTCTCCATGAGAGCGCGCAGGTGGTCCGGAATCGGCGTCGGCCGGCGCGTCGCGGCGTCGATCTCGACGTGCACCCAGTGCCCGAGGGCCTTGATCGCGGGGTCGGGCGCGGCCCCGCGATCCGGGTCGAGGAAGAGACCGAGCTGGTAGGTGACGCTGCTCGTGCCGAGCCGCGCCACCCGGATCCCGACCACGAGGGGCGCCGGGAAGGCGACCTCGGCGTAGAAGGCGCACGACGACTCCGCGACGACGCCCTGCGTCGCGTCGGTCATCGGGTCGATGGTCACGTGCTCGGCCTGCCACCCGTTGATCGCCGAGTCGAACAGCTCGTAGTAGACGGCGTTGTTGAGGTGCCCGTACATGTCGTTGTCGGACCACCGGGTCGTGACCGTGCGGTGGACCGGGAAGTCGGCGAGCGTCAGCTCACGAGGATCAGGCGTGCTCGGCATGCGCCCATCCTGCCCGACGGCGTATGCCGTGTCGGGGGACGCTGTGGACGAACCCCGACGCTGTCGGCAGGCGAACGTAGAGTTCTCGGGTGGCATGGAGCGTGGGTCGGGCGACGTGGGTGGCTGACGTCACCGACCCCGACATCGCCCAGCAGGTGGGCTCGCGCACCTTCGACCGCGGGCAGGCGTATGCCGTCGAGCGCCGGGTGCGCTCGCTCGCCACCCGCCCCGACGGGATGATGCTGCTCGGCACGATCGAGGGCAGCCGCAGCGAGACCTACCAGACGATCATCGAGGCGCGTCCCCACCCGAAGGGGCGCTCGCACCTGTGGAGCGGCCGGTGCAGCTGCCCGGTCGCCGCCGACTGCAAGCACGTCGTGGCTCTCATGCTGACCGCGCGGGACGTCGCCCAGGGCCGGGTCGTCGAGCCCGCGGCCGGCGGTGGCCAGGACGTCGAGACGCCTGCCCTCGAGTCAGCCCCGTTGGTCGTGCCACCGCACTGGTCCGACGTCCTGGGACACGTCCGGCCTCGGGAGGTGGCGCCGGAGCCCGTCGCCGCGCGCCCTGAGCCACGCGGCGACCTCATGCCGGCCGGGCTGTTCGTCGACACCGTCTACCGCGACCACCGCGGCCGCCGCGGCGTGCCCGAGCTCAGCTACGGCCTGCGGCCGACCCGGTGGACCCGTGCCGGCACGTGGCACCGCACCCTCTCGTGGCACGACGCCCTGCCCCAGTGGCGCCCGGGCATCCGGTTCCTGCCCGAGCACGAGCGGATCATGGGGCGCCTCCACGACGTCGCCCGGCACGGCTCGGGCGGCACGACGTACTTCTCCGCGACGCCGCCGCTGTCGCTCGACGCGAGCCCTGACGTCTGGCCCCTGCTGCGCGAAGCCCGGGCCGCCGGCATCGAGGTGATGCCCGGTGAGGGCATCACCGGGCCCGTCCACGTCGTCGACGACGCGGCCTCGCTCGTGCTCCTCGTCAAGCGGGCCGCCGACGGCAGCGGCGACCTCGACCTCGACGTCGAGATCGACGGCCTGCCCCCGGACGCCAGCGGTGAGCAGCTCTACCTCGGCGACCCCGTGCACGCCGTGGCGATCGAGGGCGACGACGGGTCGCTGACGTTCGTGCCCCTCGAGCAGGAGCTCGACCTAGGTCCCGATGGGCTCGCGTCCGCGCTCGCCGGGCTGCGGGTCCCCGCCGACGAGCGCGGCCGCTTCCTCCGGTCCGTCGTGCCCGGCCTGCGGCAACGGCTCCGCGTCCGGTCCGAGGTGCCGCTGCCGGCGCCCGAGCCGGCCGAGGACGTCCGGCCGGAGGTCGTCACGGTCCACGTCCGGGTCGTCAGCGACGTCCCCGGAGAGCTGCGCCTCGACCTCGGCCACGCCTATGACGGCGTCCCCCGTCCGTTCACGACCGCACGCTTCGGCACCGTCGGCGGCCGCGACCGCGACGCCGAGTCCGCCGCGGTACAGGCGGCGACGTCGCTGCGCTCGGTGCCCGGCGCGCTGCGGTCCGACCTCGGCGGCCACGCCTACCTCGTGCCCCGCGTCGTGCTCACCGGTCTTCCCGCCGCCCGGTTCATCGCCGACACGCTGGGCCTGCTCGAGGCCGACGAGCACGTCACGGTCGAGGTCGACGGCGACGTCCCGGCCTACGAGGAGGTCACGTCCGCCCCGGTCGTCCGCCTCGGCACCGGCGAGCGGCGCGAGCAGGCCGATCCCGGCGACTGGTTCGACCTGCGGGTCTCCGTCGAGGTCGACGGCGAGGAGGTGCCCTTCGAGCCGCTCTTCGGCGCGCTCGCCCGGGGCGACGACATCATGCTGCTCGAGTCCGGAGCGTTCTTCCGGCTCGACCGGCCCGAGCTGCACCGGCTGCGCGACCTCATCGCGGAGGCCCGCGACATCGCCGACCCCGAGACCGGTGGCCTCCGCCTCAGCGCCCACCACGCCGACCTCTGGGACGAGCTCGTCGCCCTCGGCGTCGTCGACGAGCAGAGCGCGCGGTGGGCCGCCAACGTCGAGGCGCTCGGCTCGCTCGAGTCCGGGCCGCTCGCCGAGGTCCCGCCCGACCTCCGGGCCACGCTGCGGCCCTACCAGCTCGACGGCTACCGGTGGCTCGCGCGCCTCTGGGATGCCCGCATCGGGGGCATCCTCGCCGACGACATGGGTCTGGGCAAGACGCTCCAGGTCATCGCCACCCTCGTCCGCGCGCACGACCGGGGCGAGCTCGGCGACGGCGGGCCCGAGGCCCGCGGCCCGGTGCTCGTCGTGGCGCCGACGAGCGTCGTCGGCACGTGGATGGGCGAGCTCGAGACCTTCGCGCCGCACCTGCGCGCCGTCGCGGTCACCGCCACAGAGCGCAAGCGTGGGGTGTCGCTCGCCGACACCGTCGCCGGAGCCGAGGTCGTCATCACCTCGTATGCCGTCCTGCGCCTCGACGACGCCGCCTTCCACTCCGTGCGGTGGGGTGGGGTCGTGCTCGACGAGGCCCAGTTCGTCAAGAACCGGCAGGCCAAGACCCACGTCGCGGTGCGCCGACTCGGGGCGCCCTTCACCGTCGCCGTCACCGGCACGCCGCTCGAGAACTCCCTCATGGACCTGTGGTCGCTGCTCTCGCTCACCGCGCCTGGTCTCTACCCGCGGCCCGACGTCTTCACGAAGAACTACCGCAAGCCCATCGAGTCGGGGGAGAGGCCCGAGCTGCTCGACTTGCTGCGCCGGCGCATCCGGCCCCTCATGCTGCGCCGCACCAAGGAGCAGGTGGCGATCGACCTGCCCCCCAAGCAGATCCAGGTCATGGCCCTCGACCCGCACCCGGTCCACCGCCACATCTACGACCAGCACCTGCAGCGCGAGCGCCAGCGCGTCCTCGGCCTGCTCGACGACCCCGAGTCCAACCGTGTCGCGATCCTCGCCGCCCTGACCCGGCTGCGTCAGCTCGCCCTCGACCCCGTCCTCGTCGACGAGGTCCACGCCGGCAAGGCGACCGCCGCCAAGATCGAGTTCCTCGTCGACCAGCTGCGCGAGCTGGCGGCCGAGGGCCACCGGGCGCTCGTGTTCAGCCAGTTCACGGGCTTCCTGCGCATCGTCGAGGCCGCGCTGACGCGGGCGGGGGTGACGACGGCATACCTCGACGGGTCGACGACCGACCGCCAGGCCGTGGTGCGCGGCTTCCGCGAGGGCGACGCTGTCGCCTTCCTCATCAGCCTCAAGGCGGGCGGGTTCGGGCTGACGCTCACGGAGGCCGACTACGTCTACGTCCTCGACCCGTGGTGGAACCCAGCCGCCGAGGCGCAGGCCATCGACCGGGCCCACCGCATCGGGCAGAACCGCCCGGTCACCGTCTACCGCCTCGTCTCTGGCGGCACCATCGAGGAGAAGGTCGTCGCGCTGCAGGAGCGCAAGCGGGACCTCTTCCAGCGCGTCGTCGACGAGGGCGGCTCGCTGTCGGGCGCGATCACCGCCGACGACGTGCGCGACCTGCTCGGCCTCGCGTGAGGCGCATGGCGCGCATGGCGCGCCTCGCGCGCACGAGGTGGTGAGGTGGACAATCGGGCGGTGACCCAGAACCCCACGCTCGACGATCTCGCCGCCCAGGAGTCCGCCCTCGTCTTCGACCGGTTCGACGATGACACCGCATGGGCCGTCGGCGTCGCCCTGCGCGCCGCCGCCCGCGCCGCAAGCCTGCCCGTGGCGATCTCGATCCGACGCAACGGCCAGCGGCTCTTCCACGCGGCGCTTCCCGGAGCGACGGCCGACAACGACGGCTGGCTCGAGCGCAAGAGCGCCGTCGTCGACCGTTACGGCCACTCGTCCCTCTACGTCGGCGAGGAGTTCCGTGCCGCGGGGAAGACGTTCGAGGACAGCTCGCGCCTCGACCCGAGCCGATACGCCGCGCACGGCGGCGCCTTCCCGGTCATCGTCCGCGGGGTCGGCTGCGTCGGCACGATCGCCGTCTCGGGACTGCCGCAGCGCGAGGACCACCGGCTGGTCGTCGAGACCCTCGAGGCGTTCCTCCGGCGCGACAACGCCTGAGCCGCCGCCGATTTGACCTCAACCCGGCTTGACGTCGGAGGGTGGGCGAAGTGGGTACGTGACCCACAGCCCTGCTTCCGGACACCTTGTCTGCGCCGCTCCGGTGCGGCATAGAGTGGTCGGAGCCGGATGGTCTCCAGAAAGGAACGACAAGTGGCTTACACGCTTCCCGAGCTCGACTACGACTACGCCGCCCTCGAGCCCCACATCAGTGCTCGCATCATGGAGCTGCACCACAGCAAGCACCACAAGGCCTACGTCGACGGCGCCAACGCCGCCGTCACCAAGCTGGAGGAGCTGCGCGAGTCGGGCGACTACGCCGCCCTCAACGGTGTGGAGAAGAACCTCGCCTTCCACCTCGGTGGACACACGAACCACTCCGTCTTCTGGAAGAACATGAGCCCCGACGGCGGCGGCCAGCCCGAGGGTGAGGTTGCCGCGGCGATCACCGAGTACTTCGGCGGCTTCGAGAAGTTCCAGGCGCACTTCAACGCCAACGCCAACGCGATCCAGGGCTCCGGCTGGTCGATCCTCGCGTGGGACACCATCGCCGAGCGACCGCACATCATGCAGCTGTTCGACCAGCAGGGCAACATCCCCGTGGGCCAGATCCCGCTGCTCCAGCTCGACATGTGGGAGCACGCCTTCTACCTGCAGTACGAGAACGTCAAGGCCGACTACGTCAAGGCCTGGTGGAACGTCGTCAACTGGCAGGACGTCGCCGCTCGCCTCGAGCGTGCCAAGGCCACCAAGGGACTCATCCTCCCGGCCTGACCGTCTCGGACACGACAAGGGCGGGCGCCTCGCGGTGCCCGCCCTTCGTCATGCTCGGCGCTGCGCGTCGAGGCAGGCGATGGCCCGTTGCCGCGGCCCGCTGCCCGGCCGCGAGGGTGTCACCGGTCCACGAGACCCGCTCCCACGAGATCGGGGTCCGGGTCGAGACGTCGACGCTCAGCGGGATCATCGCCACGGTCCCGTCCGCCGCCCCGGCCGGGTTGGTCAAGGCCAACGAGCGCGAGTGGTCCCCGTTCGGCCCCAGCGCCAGGGTCCCGTCGTCGTGCACGTAGGCGCGGTCCGGGCCGAGGACGTACCAGTCGCCCGTGGCGGTCGTCGCAGCGAAGACGTAGGTCGTCGCGGTGATCGCTCCCGGATGGGCGGCGATCGACATGCCGGCCCGGTCGACGAGAGGCTTCGGCGCGGTGCCGCAGGCGAGCGGGGTCGCTGGTGGGGCCGGTGTGGTCGTGGTGCTGCCGGTGGCGTTCGCGGTCGTCGTGGTCGTCGTGGCCGTCGTCGTGACGGGCGTCGTCGGCACCGGCTGGTCGATGCTCGCCCACGCGGTGCAACCCGCCAACACGCCGACGGTCAGAAGGAGTCCGACCGCGCGCCCACTGTTCCCCTATGTGTGCGTCACGCGGTGGATGCTAGGCGACGGCGCTCACGGGGTGGGCCGAGCGAGCCGGTCGATGACGCCGAGGAGCAGTGCCTCGCGCAGCTCGGGTGGCAGCGCGTCGAGCAGAGCGTTGACCGCCGCCATCCGCTCGGGCAGCACGAGCGTGCCGCCGCCGCCGGCGAGGCCTGCCGCGGCGAGCAGGCCGGTGAAGGTCGCCTCGTCGAGGGTGGCCGGGTCGATCGCCGAGGCCATCGCGACGAGCTCGACCGGGGGTCTGGCGGGCCCGGTCGTCCGGGCCGCAGCGGTCGCGTCGGCGAGGTCAGCGGCGATGAGGTCCGACGATGCGGCCGTCGCCGCGCTGAAGGTCAGGTGCAGCGTGGCCGGCAGGTCGCGGAAGCGCATCTGCGGCTGGACGAACCATCCCCGGTCGAGCATCTCGTCGCTGATCGTAAAGACGTCGCACGAGTCGTCGGCGACGAGCGCGAGCAGGGTCGAGTCGGGCGGAGCTGCGACCGTCAGCCCGGGTATGCCGTCCACTGCGCTCGCGAGGTCGAGCGTCGCCGTGCGCGCGTCCCCGGCGAGCGACGCATAGCGGTCGGCGCCGATGTGGTGCACGACCGCCCACGCCGCGGCGACCGGACCTCCCGACTTCGTCGACTGCGCGGTCGTGTTGAGCATCGTGTAGCCCGGCCACCGGGCGGAGGCGAAGAGGTGCGTGCGTCGCAGCTCGGCCGAGGCGTGGAGCAGCACCGACACGCCCTTGGGGGTGTAGGCGTACTTGTGCAGGTCGAGGGACACGCTCGTCACCCCGTCGACGGCGAACGTCCACGGCAGCTGCCCGGGATCGGCCGCGCGCAGGTGCGGGAGCACCCAACCGCCGATGCAGGCATCGACGTGGCAGCGCACCCCGGCCGCGGCAGCAGCTGCGGCGATCGGCTGTACGGGGTCGATGACGCCGTGCGCGTAGGACGGCGCGGAGGCGACGACGAGGACCGTGCGGTCGTCGATGGCCCCGGCCATGGCGACGGGCTCGGCGCGCTTCGTCACGGGGTCGACGTCGACGAGCACCGGGTCGACCCCGAGCCAGTGCGCGGCCTTGTGGAAGGCGGCGTGCGCTGTCGTCGGAAGGACCATCCGCGGGGCCGTGATGTCGGGTCGGGCGTTGCGGGCTGCCAGGACGGCGAGCAGGATCGACTCGGTGCCGCCGGACGTCACCACGCCGGCGAATCCGTCCGGGGCATCGACGAGCCGTCCCGCGATGCCGACGAGGTCGTTCTCCATCCGGAGCAGTGACGGGAAGGCCGTCGGGTCGAGGCCGTTCGTCGAGGCGAACGCCGCGAGGGCCTCCCGGCCGATGGCGTCGGCAGAGGCCAGGCCCGAGTCGTACACGTAGGCGAGGGTGCGGCCACCGTGCGTCGGCAGGTCGCGGGCACGCAGGGCCGTCAAGGCCGCCCGGATCTCGTCGTGGTCCATCGTCATCGCGGTCCCTCTCTGTCATCGGTTCGATGTATCTGCGCGCCGTCTGTGACGCGCGGATACATCGAATGGGGGGAGGAGGGGGTGGGGGAGGGGAACGCGCGGAGGGCGAGCAGGGAGACGGTGACGAGGGTGGCGGGGACGAGGGAGAACCCGAGCGCGATCGCAGTGAGAGCTGAGTCTGACTGTGGCACAGTCGATCCCGGTGACGACACGTAGCCTCCGAGAGCCAGCACGGCGGCGTACGCGGCCGGACCGAGCGCCAGGCCGAGGGTCTCCCCGGCGGTCCAGACGCCCGTGTAGAGACCGACCCGCGTGCGTGCCTCGCTCGTCCGACTCGCGACGTCGGCGAGCATCGCGAGCGGGAACATCTGCGCTCCCGCGTAGCCGATGCCCACGACGGCCACGCAGGCGTAGACGACGCCGTCCGGCAGGGAGCGCAGCAGCACGAGCGCCAGGGCGCCCCCACCGAGCAGGAACGACGCGACGATGTAGCCGGGCTTCTTGCCCCGCGCGGTGCCGACGCGCTGCCACAGCGGAGTCACGACCAACGCAGGTGCGACGAAGCAGACGAAGAGCAGGGTCGCCGACAGTGGGGTGCCGATGACCCACCGTGCGACGTAGTCGACGCCCGCGAGCATCGCGCCGGTCGCCAGGGCCTGGAGCACGAAGGTCGTCAGCAGCAGGCGAAAAGGCCGGTCGGACCGGATGATCCGCAGCTGGTCGCTGAAGGTGGCGCTCGTCGCCACAGCGCTCCGGACCGGGGCTGACCGGGTGCTGCGCCACGCGCCCCAGGCGCCGAGTGCGATGAGGGCCGCGACGAAGAAGCCGACCGCGCGGTAGCCCCAGTCGGGACCGAACGCGTCCCGGATGGCCGGCGAGGCGCCACCGCTGACGAGGATCGCGAGCGCGAGGATCGCGACCCGCCACGTCATGAGCCGCGTGCGTTCGTCGTAGTCGTCGGTGATCTCGGCCGGCATCGCGACGTAGGGCACCTGGAAGAAGCTGTAGGCCGTCGCACAGGCGAGGTAGGCCACGGCCACCCATCCGGCCGCCAGCCACTGCGGTGCCGTCGGGCCGAGGAAGAGCAGCGCGAAGGCGGCGGCGAGCAGCAGTCCGGCACGGATGAGGAACGGGCGGCGCCGCCCGTCGGGGTGCGTCGACCGGTCGCTGACGCGTCCGGCGACCGGGTTGAGCACGACGTCCCACGCCTTGGGCGCGAAGACGATGACCCCCGCCGCTGCGGCCGGGACCCCGATCCGATCGGTGAGGTAGGGCAGCAGGAGCAGGCCCGGCACGGTGCCGAACGACCCCGTCGCCACCGACCCGAGACCGTAGCCGCGGCGCACCGAAGCAGGCAGGGGCGGGCTGGGGACGGGCGGCGTCGCCGAGGTCATGCACGCACCCTAGCCAGCGGCGACCGGAAGGGCCGGGTCGATGTATCTCGGCGTCATCTGGGACGCGGAAATACATCGACCCGGGGGGGGGGTGGTGGGGTCAGAAGTCGCGCTGGGCCGGGCCCGAGGCGGTGACCGTGAAGGAGACCGGGGCCGTGAAGCCCTCGTCCTCGAAGGCCGTCGCGATGGCGGCGGTCACCGCGTCGGCGTCGGACGCCCTGACGATGGCGATGCACGAGCCGCCGAAGCCGCCGCCGGTCATGCGCGCGCCCAGGGCTCCGTGGGACCGCGCCGTCGCCGTCGCGACGTCGAGCTCCTCGCACGACACCTCGTAGTCATCGCGCAGCGAGGCGTGCGAGGCGTCGAAGAGCCGGCCCACCTCGTCGAGGTCGCCGGCCTCGAGGGACGCGACGGCGCGCGTCACGCGCTCGATCTCGGTCACGACGTGGCGGACCCGGCGCCGTACCTCGTCGGACCCGAGCCGCTCCAGAGCCGCATCGAGTCCGGACGGGTCGATCTCGCGCAGCGTCTCGATCCCGAGGTCCCGCGCCGCCTGCTCGCACGCGTCGCGGCGTGCGGCGTACTGGCCGTCGACGAGCGCGTGCTCGGCCTTGGTGTCGGTCACGAGCAGCACGTAGCCCGCGGCGTCGAGGTCGAAGGGCACGTGCCGCGTCTCGCCCGACCGGCAGTCGAGCAGGAGCGCGGCCGCCTCCTCGCAGAGCAGCGACCCCGACTGGTCCATGCCCCCGGTGGGAGCGCCGGCGATGACGTTCTCCGCCTCGACACAGCGCGCGGCGAGCCGCGCCCGACCCTCGGCGGACCCCAGCAGGTCGAGGTCGAACAGGTCGCTCGCAGCGGCGGCGACCGCGCACTCGAGGGCTGCCGAGCTCGACAGGCCCGCCCCGAACGGCACGGTGGAGTCGACGAGCACATCGAGACCCCCGACGGTCAGGCCGTCACGCCGCAGTGCCCACAGCACGCCGGCGACGTAGGAGCCCCAGTCGCCGGGCCGCTCGGGCGAGATGTCGTCGAGGGCGACCTCGACGACGCCGTCCTGCTGGGCGGAGGCCATCCGGACGGCACCGTCGTCGCGGGGGGACACGGCGGCATACGTCCGTTGCGGCAGGGCGATCGGCAGGCACAGCCCGCCGTTGTAGTCGGTGTGCTCGCCGATGAGGTTGACGCGACCGGGGGCCGACCACACGCCAGCCGGGGCGCTGCCGAAGGTCCGTTCGAAGGCCGCTGCCACCGCCTCGACGACCTCGGCGGGAGTGCGCTCGCTCACGGGGCGACCTCCCGCAGTCGAGCCGCGGCCCGCTCCGGGGCGACGTCGTTGACCCAGCCGCCGACGCCGGACTCGGACCCGGCGAGGAACTTGAGGCGTCCTGGCCCGCGCAGCACCGACATGAGCTGGAGGTGCAGCCGCGAGACGTCCCGTCCGGTCTTCGCGGGGGCCTGCTGCCACGCGGCGATGTAGGGCAGCTTGACCGGAGAGCCGTCCTCGTTGACGTAGTAGCGGTCGAGACGGCCGAGCAGGTCGCGGTAGATGACGGCCAGCTCGTCGCGCTCCTCGTCGCCGAGCGCCACGAGGTCGGGCACGTCGCGGTGCGGGGCCAGGTGGAGCTCGAGCGGCCAGCGCGCCGCAAAGGGGACGTATGCCGTCCAGTGCGTGCCCGAGACGACCACCCGCGAGCCGTCGGCCTGCTCGGCGGCGAGGATGTCGGCGCCGAGGAGCCGGCCGGTGCGCTCGTTGTGGCGGCGAGCCGTCTCGAGCAGGGCCTTGGTGCGGTCGGGCAGGTAGGGGTAGGCGTAGATCTGGCCGTGCGGGTGGGGCAGCGTCACCCCGATCTCCTTGCCGCGGTTCTCGAAGGCGAAGACCTGCTCGACCTCCGGGATGGCCCCCAGGGCCTCGGTGCGCTGGGCCCACGTGTCGATGACGGTGCGCACCCGCTCGACCGGAAGGTCCTTGAACGAGGACTCGTGGTCACTCGTGAAGCACACGACCTCGCACCGGCCCACGGCTGGGCGCGTGCCGAAGATGCCGCTCGGGTCGGGGGCTTCCGCCCCGACCGAGGTGACGGCATACGACGGGAACCGGTTCTCGAAGACGACCACCTGGTAGTCGCGCTCGGGGATCTCCGACGGCACGGACCCGTGGCCGGCGGGGCAGAGCGGGCACTCGTCCTTGGGCGGCATGAAGGTGCGGTGCTGGCGGTGCGCGGCGACGGCCACCCAGTCGTCGACGAGGGCGTCGTGGCGCAGCTCGCCCGACTGCACGCGCGGCTCCGCCGGGCGCGGGTCCTCGGCGGTGCGCTCGGGCGTGCCCGGCTCGTCGACGTAGATGATCTCGCGGCCGTCCGCGAGGCTCCTCGACGTGAAGCGGATGGTGGTCCGGCTGGGGGTCGACATCATGCCTCCACGATCTCGAGGGAGCCGACGACCTCGCGCGCGGCCGCGCGGGCGCGCTCCGGGAGGGCGGAGTCGGTGACGAACAGGTCGACGTCGGCGAGGTCGGCGAAGGTGCTGAGCCCGACGGTGCCCCATTTCGAGGAGTCGGCGAGCAGGCACACGTGCCGCGCGGACGCGATGAGGGCCTGGTTGGTCTCCGCCTCGACGAGGTTGGGCGTCGTGAGGCCGGTCCGGTCGTCCACCCCGTGCGCGCCGAGGAAGAGCAGGTCGACGTGGAGGGCGCGCAGGGCCGAGACCGCGACCGGGCCGACGAGGGCATCGGAGGGGGTGCGCACCCCACCGGTCAGCACGACGGTCTGGCCCGGTGCGCCCGACTCGTGGAGCAGCTGCGCGACGGGGACGGAGTTCGTCACCACGGTCAGCTGCGGGATGTCCTTGACGGCACGGGCCAGCTCGTAGGTCGTCGTGCCGGCCGAGATGGCGATGGCGCTGCCGACCTCGACCCGCTGTGCCGCGGTCTTGGCGATGGCCTGCTTCTGGGCCCGCTGGAGCAGCGACTTCGCCGAGAAGCCGGGCTCCTCGCTGCTGCGGGTGTCGCCGAGGGCGAGGGCGCCCCCGTGCACGCGCTCGAGCAGACCGTCGGTCGACAGGCGCTCGATGTCGCGGCGGATCGTCATGTCGGACACGCCGAGGCGCTCGACGAGGTCGGACACCTTGACGGCGCCCGACTCCTCGACGAGCTCGAGGATGACGGACCGACGCTGGCTGGCGAGCATCGTCAGTCCTCCCTGAGCACGGCCACGCCACCCGGGGCGAGGCGGACGGTGCCGTCGACAGGAGCGTCCGCGACGAGGTCGTACCCACTTGCCGAGATCGTGTGCGCGGCGTCCGTGTGGTTGAGCAGGAAGAGCCACGAGCCGGACCCGTCGCGGCGGCGGGTCGTCTCGACACCGCGGGGAAGGCCGGCGACGGCGGGCTCGACGCCGGCGACGGTGAGCACCTCGTCGAGGAGGGCGCCGAGGGTCGCGTCGTCCGGGAGGGTGCTGAGGTACCAGGCAGATCCGGCGCTGCCGGTGCCCACCCGACGGGTGACCGCGGGTCGGCCGGTGAGGGGGCCCGCGGCATACGTCGTCAGGACATCGGTGCCCGGCAGGGCGGTCACGTCCTCGCTCCACCACGTCCCGGTGCCCTCGCCGAGGGCGACGGTCTCGTCCGGGCCGAGCGGGAAGAACTCCTCGACGCGGACGCCGAGCAGGTCGCGGAAGGCGCCGGGGTAGCCACCGAGCCGGACGTGGTCGTTCTCGTCGCTGATCCCGGAGAAGTACGTGACGAGCACCTGCGCACCCGCCTCGGCCGCGGCCGCGACGGCCGCCGCGTGCTCGTCGGTGACGAGGTAGAGCTGCGGCACGACGACGAGGGCGTATGCCGTGAGGCCGGCTGACGGGTGCACGACGTCCGCCGTGACCCCTCGGTCGTGCAGCGCACGGTGGATCGCCTGCGAAGCCGTCAGGGCGTCGAGCTCGGAGCTCGGCATGCACGGGCCCTCGGCTGCCCAGATGGACTGGTAGTCATGCAGGATCGCGACGCGCGACTCGACGCGGCTGCCGACGATCTCGCCCAGCCGGCCGGCGATGCGGCCGAGCTCCTCGACCTCGCGGAAGCGCGCGCTGTCGGCGCCGGCGTGCGGCACGACGGCGCTGTGGAACTTCTCCGACCCGGCTCGCGACTGGCGCCACTGGAACCAACCGATGGTGTCGGCGCCGCGGGCCACGTGGGCGAGCGCGTCGCGGATCGTCTGGCCGAAGCCCTTGGCGTGGTTGGTCGGCTGCCAGTTGACGGCGCTCGTCGAGTGCTCCATGAGCATCCACGGCGCGCCGCCCGCGAGCCCACGGGTCAGGTCGCCGCTGTAGGCGAGCTCGGCGCGGGGGTGCTCCAGCGCGTCGACGATGTAGTGGTCGGTGCTGACGACGTCGACGGTGGGCGTCCACTGCGAGTAGTCGAGGTGGCGGAAGTGGTCGAGCGTCATGAAGTTCGTCGTCACCGGCACGCCGGGGGAGAGCTCGTCGAGGACGGCGCGCTCGGCCCGCATGTGCTCGAGCAGCGCGTCGGAGCTGAAGCGCTTGTAGTCGAGCACGTGCGTCGGGTTGTTGAACGTCGTCGACCGCCGCGGGGGCAGGATCTGCTCCCAGTCGGTGTAGCGCTGGCTCCAGAAGGCGGTGCCCCACGCGTCGTTGAGCACGTCAAGCCCCGCGTAGCGGCGCTGCAGCCAGGTGCGGAAGTGGCGCGCGCACTCGTCGCAGTAGCAGGGCAGGTTGTGGCACGCGTACTCGTTGGAGACGTGCCACATCGCGAGGGCCGGGTGCTCGTGGTAGCGCGTGGCCAGCTGGCGGGTCAGGGCCACGGCGTACTCGCGGAAGACGGGTGAGGTGGGGCACCAGGTCTGGCGGCTGCCGGGCCAGAGCGTGTGGCCGTCGACGTCGACGGGGAGGATCTCCGGGTGCGCTGCCGAGAGCCACGGCGGCGGGGTGGCGGTCGCGGTCGCGAGGTCGACGGCGATGCCACCGGCGTGGAGCTTGTCGAGGATCGTGTCGAGCCACTCGAACTCGTACTCACCCTTGGCCGGCTCGAGCCAGCTCCACGAGAAGATGCCGAGGCTGACGAACGAGATGTTGGCGCGCTGCATCAGCTCGATGTCCTCGTCCCAGACAGGGCGAGGCCACTGCTCCGGGTTGTAGTCGCCACCGAGTGCCAGGGTCTTCGTCGGCCATGAGCGCATGGGACACAGGGTGTCGCCTCGCTCCGCACCATGTCAACATTTTCAAACACACTCATCTGGTTGGTCACGCCCCGGTCGGCCGCCCCCAGGCCCGGCCCCGGCGGGCGGCGTGGCCGACGGCGGTGCGGTGGGACGCAGCCGGCCAGCCCGCGCACGCCGTCGGTTTCGTGCACGAATTCCGTTTACAACGGTGTACATCCGCGAGCAACCCTCGCGCCTTGGTCTCGGTTCGGTCGCGGAGGTCTGTGGGTCTCGACGAATCCCTTGACAGGGCACGCGGGCGCCGACATCCTCTGTTTGTTGTTGGAGGTTTCTGGTGACGGATGTTCGAGTCTGTCCCTTCGCCTGACAACGAACCCGGCACAGCGTCAAAGGAGACCGCAATGACCCGCCCGTCGAACGAGGCCGAGTACCTGGCCCGCATGGTTCCCCCGTCCGTCCGCGGAGTCGACCGCCGGACCCTGCTGCGCGGCGCCCTCGGCGTCGGCGCCCTGCTCGGAGCCGGCGGCCTCGCCGCGTGCAGCTCCGGCTCCACCAGCACCGGCGTCCCGACCGGCGCCGTCACCGGCACCGTGACGGTCGGCTCCAACCAGTCGGACGCCGTGCCGAAGGCGGCTGTCCAGTCCTACATGGACGCCTTCGCCAAGGCGAACCCCGGCACGACGGTCAAGATCAACACCGTCGACCACAACTCCTTCCAGGAGAACATCAACAACTACCTGCAGGGCTCGCCCGACGACGTCTTCACGTGGTTCGCCGGCTACCGCATGCAGTTCTTCGCCGAGAAGGGGCTCGTCGGTGACCTCTCCGACGTGTGGAAGAACATCACCGGCATGAGCGACGCCCTGAAGAAGGCCTCCACCGGCGCCGACGGCAAGCAGTACTTCGTGCCGATCACGAACTACCCGTGGGCGGTCTTCTACCGCAAGAGCCTGTTCAAGGAGAAGGGCTACCAGGTCCCCAAGACCCTCGACGAGCTCAACGCGCTCGGTGCGCAGATGAAGAAGGACGGCCTCGCCCCGATCGCCTTCGGCGACAAGGACGGCTGGCCCGCCATGGGCACCTTCGACCAGATCAACCTGCGCGTCAACGGCTACGACTTCCACGTCAGCCTGATGGCCGGCAAGGAGGACTGGACCGACCCCAAGGTCAAGAAGGTCTTCGACACCTGGGCCGGCATCCTGCCGCTGCACCAAGCGGACTCGCTCGGTCGCACCTGGCAGGAGGCGGCGCAGTCGCTCCAGCAGAAGAAGTCGGGCATGTACCTCCTCGGCTCGTTCGTCGCGCAGCAGTTCGCCAAGGGCGCCGAGCAGGACGACCTGGACTTCTTCGGGTTCCCCGAGATCGACTCCACGGTCGGCACCGACGTCGTCGAGGCCCCGATCGACGGCTACATGATGAGCGCCAAGCCGAAGAACGAGGCTGCCGCCAAGAAGCTGCTCCACTACATCTCCCAGCCCGAGGCCCAGCTGCTCGCCCTCAAGGCCGACCCGAGCGTCATCGCGACGAACAGCACGGCCGACACGAGCGGCTACACCGCCCTGCAGAAGAAGTCGCTCGAGTTCGTCAAGTCCGCCAAGTCGATCACCCAGTTCATGGACCGCGACACCCGCCCCGACTTCGCCTCGACCGTGATGATCCCGGCGATCCAGAGCTTCATCAAGAACCCGAAGGACATCGACAGCCTGCTCACGAGCATCCAGGCCCAGAAGAAGAGCATCTTCGGTTCCTGACGGGAGGCGAGCCACATGGCGAGCAAGAGAAAGTACAAGGGAATCGACCAGCTCTCGACACGCGACAAGGTCGTCGTCAGCCTCATGGTCATCGTGCCGACACTCCTCGTCGTGTGGCTCGTCTGGCTCCCGGCGATCGGCACGGTCCTGCTCTCCTTCACCAACTGGGACGGGATCGGGCCGCTCTCGGGCATCAAGCCGGTGGGGCTGCAGAACTACCGGGACATCACGACGATCTACCCGCCGTTCTGGCCGGCGATCCAGCACAACCTGATCTGGCTCGCGGTGCTGTTCCTCATCGCGACCCCGCTCGGCATGCTCTTCGCGGTCCTCGTCGACCGTGGGTTGGCGGGCACCCGGTTCTACCAGACGAGCATCTACCTGCCGGTGGTGCTCTCGCTGGCCCTCATCGGCTTCATCTGGCAGCTGATCTACTCGCGTGACCAAGGCCTGCTCAACGCGATCACCGGAGGCACGACCGACTGGTACGGCGACCCGAACGTGAACCTCTGGGCCGTCCTGGTCGCGGCCAGCTGGCGGCACGCCGGCTACATCATGCTGCTCTACCTGGCCGGGCTCAAGGGTGTCGATCCGTCGCTGCGCGAGGCGGCCAAGATCGACGGCGCCAGCGAGACGACGACGTTCTTCCGGGTCGTCTTCCCGGTCATGCGGCCGATCAACATCATCGTCGTCGTCGTCACCTTCATCGAGTCGTTGCGGGCCTTCGACATCGTCTGGGTGATCAACAAGGGCCGCAACGGGCTCGAGCTCATCGGGGCCCTCGTCACCCAGAACGTCGTCGGGGAGGCGAGCCGCATCGGGTTCGGGTCGGCGCTCGCGACGATCATGCTGCTCATCTCCAGCGTGCTCGTCGTCATCTACCTGCGCATCGCCATGAAGGAGGACTGACCATGTCCGTCACCTCGAACCCCGTTGAGGAGCGCCAGCAGGCGATGCTCAAGCCACATGAGGGCGGCGCCCGGTCGGGCCGTCGCTGGTTCCTGCCACTCATCCTGACACTCATCTCGCTGATCTGGCTTTTCCCGCTGCTGCTCGCCCTGGTCAACTCGTTCCGCGACTACGCCTACACAGCCAAGAACGGCTACGTCTCGTGGGGCGGGTTCACGCTCGACAACTACACAAATGCCTGGGCGGCGGGCGACTTCGGGCTGCACTTCATGAACTCGCTGATCATCACGGTTCCGGCGGTGATCCTCACGCTGTTCCTGTCGTGCTGCGTCGCCTTCGTCGTCGCGCGCTTCTCGTACAAGTTCAACCTCGCGCTGCTCGGCTTCTTCCTGGCCGCCAACCTCCTGCCACCGCAGGCGCTGCTCATCCCGGTCTACCGGATGTTCCGCGCCATCCCGGTGCCGCTGTGGGTCAGCGACTCGGGCACGCTGCTCAACAGCCTCCTCGGTCTGATCCTCGTCAACATGGCGTTCCAGATCGGCTTCTGCGCCTTCGTGCTGAGCAACTACATGAAGGCCCTGCCCCGCGAGCTCTACGAGTCGGCTGTCATCGACGGCGCGAGCGTCACACGGCAGTTCTTCCAGATCACGCTGCCGCTGTGCCGTCCGGCCATCGCTGCACTCGCCGTGCTGCAGACGACGTGGATCTACAACGAGTTCTTCTGGGCCACCGTGCTCCTCCAGACGGGCGACAAGTACCCGGTCACGAGCTCGATCAACAACCTGCGGGGCCAGTTCTTCACCGACAACAATCTCGTGGCCGCGGGATCCGTGATCATCGCGGTCCCGACCCTCGTGATCTTCTTCGTGCTCCAACGACACTTCGTGGCCGGCCTGACGCTCGGCGCGACCAAGGGATGACGTGACCGACCTGACAACCGAACCGTCCATCGTCCACATCGAGTCCGCCGGGACCGCGCTCGTGCTCGAGCCGCCCCCCGGCGGCTCGGGGCTGCCCGAGGTGGTCCACTGGGGCCCGGCGCTCGAGGGAGGCGCCGGGACGTATGCAGCCCTCGCCGCGGCCACGACGGCGCCCGTTCCCCCGAGCGCGCTCGACGCGCCCTGGCCCCTCACGGTCCTGCCCGGCGAGGTCGACGGCTGGGAGGGCACGCCCGGCTGGTCGGGGCACCGCGCCGGGGGTGCCGGTGCCGTGCGCTGGCACGACGTCACGTGTGCGGCCGAGGGCGCCACAGTGGTGACGCGCGCGAGCTCGCCGGACGGCATACGCCTCGAGCTGCGGCACAGCCTCGACGAGCACGGCGTGCTCCGCGTCGACGCGTCCGTGACCAACACGGGCGACGACAGCGCGCCGCTCGACGTGTCGGCCCTGCGTGCGATCCTGCCGCTGCCGCTGCGTGCCGACGAGGTGCTCGACCTCACGGGCCGCTGGTGCCGCGAGCGCTCGCCGCAGCGCAGCCGGCTCGACCACGGCACCCACCTCCGCGCGAGCCGTCGCGGCCGCACCGGCCACGACGCGACGCTCCTGCTCATGGCCGGCACCCACGGGTTCGACTGGCGCACAGGCGAAGTCTGGGCGGTGCACACCGCCTGGAGCGGCAACCACGAGCACCTCGTCGAGGCGCTGCCGGAGGGCGCGGGACGCCACCACGCCGTGATCGGCGGAGGCGAGCTGCTCGCGCCCGGCGAGGTGCGCCTCGCCCCCGGGGAGACGTATGCCGCCCCGACGGTCGTCTTCGTCCACTCGACCGAAGGGCTCGACGGCCTCTCGCGCCGCCTCCACCGCAGCCTCCGCGCCCGCCCCGGACACCCTTCTCGTCCGAGGCCGGTCGTGCTCAACACGTGGGAGGCCGTCTACTTCGAGACCGACCTCGACCACCTGAAGTCCCTGGCCGACACGGCCGCCCGCATCGGCGTCGAGCGCTTCGTCCTCGACGACGGCTGGTTCGGCGGGCGACGGCACGACCGCGCCGGCCTGGGCGACTGGGTCGTGTCGACCGACGTCTGGCCCGAGGGCATGGGCCCGCTCGTCGACCACGTCAAGGGCCTCGGGCTCGAGTTCGGCCTGTGGTTCGAACCCGAGATGGTCAACGAGGACAGCGACCTCGTGCGGCAGCACCCCGACTGGGTGCTGCGCCCGGCCACGGGCTCGCCACGCGAGTGGCGCTGGCAGCAGCTGGTCGACCTGACGAACCCGGAGGCGTTCGAGCAGCTGCTCGAACGGATCAGCGGGCTCGTCTCCGACATCGGCATCGACTACATCAAGTGGGACCACAACCGGGACCTCCTCGAGGCCGTCCACACCGTCGACGGGCCGAGTGGTCGACGCGTCGACGCCCCGGCGGTGCACGCCCACACCCTCGCCTACTACCGGCTGCTCGACGACCTCCGGGCGCGGCACCCGCAGCTCGAGATCGAGTCGTGCAGCAGCGGTGGTGCGCGCGTGGACCTCGAGGTGCTCGACCACACCGACCGCATCTGGACGAGCGACTGCAACGACGCGCTCGAGCGGGCCAGCATCCAGCGCTGGACCAGCCTGCTCGTGCCGGCCGAGCTGATGGGCACCCACATCGGTCCGGGCACCGCACACACGACGCACCGCGTGGTCGACCTCGGCTTCCGCATGCTCATGGCGCTCCAGGGCCACCCCGGTCTGGAGTGGGACATCACGACGTGCTCCGACGACGAGCTCGCGGCACTGACCCGCTGGACCGCGCTGGCGCGTGAGCTGCGGCCGCTCCTGCACACCGGCGACCTCGTGCGTTCCGAGAGCCCTGACGGCACCGTGCTCGTGACGGGCACGGTCGATGCCGACCGGGGCCACGCGGCATACACGATCGCCCGGCTCGTGACGGGCCGCGACGCGGTGACCGGCTCTCTCCCGCTCCCCGGCCTCGACCCCGCCCGGTCGTATGCCGTCCGCGTCCGCGCCGAGGCGGGGCTGCCCGCCGTCGTGCAGCACGTCGCGCCGGCCTGGTGGCAGCAGGCCCTAGCCGATGACGGCCTCGTCGTGCCCGGCGCCGTGCTGACCGGGGTGGGCTTGCCCGTCCCTGTGGTCGGCCCCGCACAGGGCTACCTCCTCGACGTCCGGGCGGTGTGACTCACCTCCCTCGCCCTCACCGTCGAAAGGCCACTTCTGGCCGCCTCCAGACCATCGAGAGGCCACGTCTGGCCGCTGAGCCGTGGCCTTTCGAGGTGACCGAGGCGGCCACGCGTGGCCTCTCGACGGTCAGGGGGTGCTCAGGCGTCGGAGGTGCACTCCCGGCAGGTGCCGAGCAGGGCCGCGTGGCCGGTGTCGATGACGAAGCCGACCTCGTCGAGCAGCCGCCGGGCCACCCCGTCGAAGACGTCCGGGGCCACGTCGAACACCCGTCCGCACACGTGGCACTGGACGTGGGCGTGGTCGTGCTCGTCGGCGGGTGCCCGCTCGGTGAGGTGGTAGACCGTGGCGGAACCGCCGAGGTGGACGTGGGAGAGGACGCCGGTCTCGACGAGCGAGGTGAGGGTCCGATAGACGGTGGCCCGGTGGACGGACGGCTCGGCGTCGGCGACGCGCGCGCCGATCTGCTCGGCCGTGAGGTGCTCGTCGGCGAGGTCGGCCGCGTCGACGACGCGCAGGACGGCATACCTCGCCGGGGTGACGCGCTCACCCGCGGAGCGGAGACGGGAGACGGCGCCGGCCACGCGCGGGCTCTCGGCAGTGGGGGACACGCACCCATTATCGGCAGTGGCAGACTCTCCCCGTGCGCGCACTCACCAAGCTGACCGCAGGCCCCGGCCTCACCCTCGTCGACCGCCCGGAGCCCGAGTGTGGACCCGGGGACGTCAAGATCCGCGTCCTGCGGGCCGGCCTCTGCGGCACCGACCTGCACCTGGCCGGCTGGGACGACTGGGCGCAGGCGACCGTCACCCCGCCGCTCGTCATCGGCCACGAGTTCTACGGCGAGGTCGCTGAGGTCGGTGCGGACGTCATGGGCTTCGCCGTCGGCGACCGCGTGTCCGGCGAGGGCCACATCGTGTGCGGTCGCTGCCGCAACTGCCGGGCGGGCCGGCGCCACCTCTGCATCCGCACACAGGGCATCGGCGTCAACCGCGACGGCGCCTTCGCCGACTACGTCGTCATCCCGGCGAGCAACGCGTGGATCCAGCCAGCCGACCTCGACCCCGACCTCGGGGCCGTCTTCGACCCGCTCGGCAACGCCACGCACACCGCCCTGCAGTGGCCGATGGTCGGTGAGGACGTCGTCATCACCGGGGCCGGTCCGATCGGCGTCATGGCCGCCGCGATCGCCCGTCACGCGGGCGCCCGCTACGTCGTCGTCACCGACGCGAGCGACTACCGCCTGACGCTCGCGGAGCACGCCGGCGCCGACCTCACGATCAACGTGACGCGCGAGAGCCTCGCCGACGCCCAGGCCCACCTCGGCATGAAGGAGGGCTTCGACATCGGCCTCGAGATGTCGGGCGCCGCACCGGCCGTCACCGACATGATCGCCAACATGAACCACGGCGGCCGCATCGCGCTGCTCGGCCTGCCGCACCAGTCCTACGAGCTCGACTGGGGCAAGGTCATCACGCACATGATCACGCTCAAGGGCATCTACGGCCGCGAGATGTACGACACGTGGTACGCCATGTCGCAGATGATCGCGACGTCCGAGCGCTTTCGCGCCGCCGTCACCCAGGTCATCACGCACCGCTTCCCCGCCGAGCAGTGGGAGGAGGCCTTCGAGACCGCGCGGTCCGGCCAGTGCGGCAAGGTCGTCCTCGACTGGAGCTGAAGGGTTTTCGTATGCCGTCCGCTCCCGGCCCGCAGGACCGTCCCCGCCCGATCGTCCTCCTCCACGGCCTCGGCCAGTCGCCGATCGCGTGGCAGGACTTCGTGTCCGCCTACGGTGCCGGTCGCCCGATGACCGCCCCCTGGATGAAGGGCCTCAAGCCCAAGGACCCCATCGGCTTCGACCTCGGTGCCGCGGCCGCGGGCGTCGCCGACGAGCTCGAGCTGCAGGGCGTGCGGCAGGCCGACTTCGTCGGGGTGTCGGTCGGTGCGAGCGTCGCCCTGCGCCTCGCCGTGGAGCGACCCGAGCTCGTCGGACATCTCGTCCTCGGCGGCGCGCTCGTGCGACCGAGCAAGGGAGCGCTGCGCCTGCAACGGCTCGCGATGCGGCTCGTTCCCGAGGGCAAGCTCGTCGATGCCGGTGTCTCGCGCCCGCGGATGCTCGCCGTGCTCGACGCGCTCAAGGGCTTCGACGGGACCGAGTCGCTGCGGACGATCACGGTGCCCGTGCTGCTCGTCGCCGGATCGAAGGACAAGGCGGGCATTGCTGCCGCACAAGAGCTCTCGAAGCAGCTGTCGACCGCGCGCCTGCAGGTCATCGACGGCGCCGGGCCGCTCGTCAACACCGAGTCGGCGCGCGAGCTCGCCGACCTCACCCATTCCTTCCTCGACGAGCCCGACGCATGACCCAGCCTCCCAGACGGCCGACGGGCGGTGGCGTCAACGCCAACGACCTGCTGGCGTTCGGCGTCGAGATGCTGGCCGTGGTGCTGCTCGCGGTCTGGGGTGCCCATCTCGGCGGGACGACCGTCGCGCACGTCCTCGGCGGCATCCTCGTGCCGGGGGGTGCCGTCGTTCTCTGGGGCCTGTTCGCGGCGCCCCGGGCGCGGGTGCGGGTCCCAGCGCTGGTCGTCGCAACCAAGGTGTTGGTGCTGGGGACCGCCGTGCTCGTGGCCTGGTCGCTCCTGTCACCCGTATGGGCGGCCGTGGTCAGCGTGGTCGTCGTCGTCAACACGCTGCTGATGTGGGTCGGCCCCTTCGCGCACCCCCTGCGCAGGGCCTGACCTCCGGGGGGCACGCCTCCTGCGGCACCCCGTCCGGGAGACGTAGGTTCAGACGGTGAGCACCCTCCTGCTGGCCCTCGTCGTCATGCTCGGCGTCATCGTGCTCACGCCGGTCGCGGACCGGGTGCGGGTGCCGCAACCGGTGCTGCTGACCGTCTTCGGGCTGGCCCTGGCACTCGTCACGCCGGTCAACCCGCTCTCCTTCGACCCCACCCTGATCCTGCCGGTGGTGCTGCCGCCGCTGCTGTTCGCCGCGACGCAGCGCACGACCGTGACGGAGTTCCGCGAGCACGCCCGTCCAGTGTTCGTGCTGGCCGTCGGACTCACCCTGGCCACCATGGCGGTGGTCGCCGTCGTCGCGCACGCAGCCGGGCTGTCGTGGTCGGTGGCATGGGTGCTGGGCGCCATCGTCTCCCCGCCCGACCCGGTCGCGGCCACGGCCGTGGCCCGGCGGCTCCGCCTGCCTCATCGTCTGGTCACGATCCTCGAGGGCGAGGGCATGTTCAACGACGCGACGGCCCTCGTGGCCTACAAGGTGGCCATCCTCGCGGCCGTCACGGGCGGCATCACGGGCGGACAGGTCGCCGTCGAGCTGCTCGAGGCGGTCATCCTCGGCGTGCTGGGCGGCCTCGTCCTCGGCGTCGTCGCCCGGTTCGCGCTCGCAAGGATCCATGACGCGTACGCCGAGACGACGGTCACGGTGCTCGTGCCGTTCGTCGCCTACGTGGGCGCGGAGCACGTCAACGGCTCCGGGGTCCTGGCCGTGCTGACGCTGGGGCTCTACCTGCGCACCTACGCCCACGACGCGACGAGCTCCGGTGGCTGGTTGCTCGGTCGCGCGGTCTGGGACTACTCCGACTTCCTCATCACCAGCGTCGTCTTCACCCTCCTGGGCTTCGAGCTCGTGGCCGTCATCCGCTCCACGGGCACGGGAGCGGACACGGCGCGGTTGGCGCTCCTCGTCGTCGTGACGCTCGTGGTCTTCCGGGCGGTGTGGATCTATCCCGCAGCCTGGCTCAGCCGGCTGCGCGCCCGGCGGCGGGACGATCCCATGCCGAGCGGCTGGCGCGAGTCGACGGTCGTCGCGTGGGCGGGCATGCGCGGGGTCGTCACCGTCGCCACGGCGGTGGCCCTGCCCGAGGTGGTCGCGTCCGGCGAGCCGCTGCCGGACCGCGCGCAGGTGGTCACCGTCGCGCTGGCTGTCGTCCTCGTGACCCTCGTGGTCCAGGGACTGACGCTGACGCCGCTGACCCGGTCGCTGCGGGTGGGCAGCGACGTGGACGAGACCGCGGAGGTGGCGGAGCTGCGCCTACGGGCGAGCAGGGCGGCGCTGGAGCAGATCCGAGACGAGGCGTCCACGCTTGACGAGGACGTGCGCACCGCTGCGCTCGCGCAGTACGAGGGCTACCTGACCGCGCAGCAGAGCATCCACCGGGCGCGGTCGGGCGACGACGAGGCGAGCGACCGGCGCGCGCGTGAGCTCGAGGCGGTCCTGCGCCGGGCCAGCGACGTCGAGCGGCAGCTCGTCCTGGAGGCCCGCCGCCGCGGCGAGGTCGCCGCCGGGAGTGCCGACGAGGTGCTCCGTGACATCGAGAACCGGGCACTGCGCGACTTCGACTGACGCGAAAAGCGTGGGACCACAGCGCGCTGCCCGGGCCCTGAGCGCGACGTCGGCGCGTACCTCTGCGGGCAACGCCTCTACGAGACGATGGTCTACTGGGAGACCGCCCCGACCGACGCCCCGACTGACAGGTCGAGCGAGGACGTCGGGCACGACTACGCCCGGATCTCACGGCCGAGGCGCTGCGGGCCGGTATCGTCGACGAGCTGCGCCTGCTGACGGTGCCCGTCGTCGTCGGTGGCGGCACGCCACGCCTGCCGGACGGCATACGCCTCGACCTGGACCTGGTGGGTCACCGCCGCTTCGCGGGCGGCGCGACGTACGCGAGGTATGCCGTCAGGCGGTGACCGTGCCCTCGGCTGCCCCGGTGCCCTCGGTACCTCCGGTGTCCCCGCTGACGTCGGGGTTGCCGGGGGAGGCGTCGAGCGCGACGAGGCCGTCGCGCAGGGTGTTCAGGAACTCGACGCGGCGCAGCGCCTCGGTGCCGGCCATGACGAGGAGGAAGTCGACCTGGTCGCGGACCTGACGCAGCTGCTCCTCGCTGCCGAGCTGGCTGGCCCGGTGGTAGAGGTCGAGGACCTCATGCGCCTCGTCGGCCGTGGCACGCTGGCTCCAGAGGGCGTCGAGCGCGCGCAGGTCGCCGTAGACCGCGACCGTCCAGAAGGTCGGTGACAGGTAGGCCTCCTCACGCGCGGCGGTGAGCGCCTCGTCGATGAGGCTGCGCGCCTCCGCCCGGTCGAGCTCCGGACGGCCCTCCACCGGACGCCACCGCAGGGCCAGCTCTGCTGCGAGCCAGTTCGCGAGGGCGCCGTGCCGACGCCGGTCGGTGGGCCCGGACGCGGCTCGTGCGGCGGCGTACCACTCCGACATGTTGATCAGGGCTTCGTGCGTCTGGGTCCAGTCCGCGCCACGCGCCCCGCCGGGCCGATCTGGGCAGGTGACGAGGGCGAGCCGCTTGTAGGCGCTCGCCACCCGCCACAGCCGGTCGACGCCGACCGCGGCAGCCGGGGCCCGCGCGTCACCGGGAAGAACGCCCGCCCGCCCCGCCGCGTGGGCGCCCAGGACGACGGCCGCGGGGTTGTCGAGAAGGGTGCGCAGCTGGTCGATGGCCGACTCGATCGTGGCAACCGCGTCGTCGACGCTGTCGGTGCCCGTCGCCGCCGCGCGGACCACCTGGTCGATCCAGACCTCGAAGTCGCGCACGGTCAGAGCAGTGCCTCCGTGCGCCAGCGTCTGCTCGAAGTACTGCGTGGCACGGTCGAAGTCGCCGAACTTGTTGTAGGTGCGCGCGATGAGGACCTGGAGCGCGTCGTCCTCGCGGTCTTCGGGCGCGAGCGCCTCGTAGAGCTCGCGCAGGCGGTCGAGGCCGAAGCGCGTGTTGCGACTGACGTCGACCGACTGGCTGAGGTTCTCGATCTCGACCCGCGCCTGGTCGGCGCTCGCGGGTGCCCGCCGCACCGTGGCGGCCCGGTGCACGACGACATCGGACGCGAGCCGGTAGTCCGGGTCGCCGTAGCACTGGTACGCACCCCAGGTGTTGACCGCCGGGTGGTCGTTCCACGTCTGCCACCGGGCGGCAGCGAGGGACTCTCCGAAGGTCAGGCCCGACAGCATCCGGTCGTAGAAGGTGGTCGCGAAGGTCGCCGCCGCGCCGTCGTCGATGGCCCAGCCGCACGCCACGACGACGCGCACGCCGATGTCGATGAGCTCGGTGGCGAAGCTCGCCGCCAGGCGGTGGTAGTTCCCGGTCCGCTGCCCGGTTCCTGGTGAGACGCCCGGACTGCCCGACGCGCCTGGGCCGCTCGCGCCGGCCGGGCCGACGGGGCTCGCCGGACCGGTGGGGCCCATCGACCCGAGGTGGCAGCAGTTGACGACGACGAGCTCGGGGACCTGTCTCATCTGGCCCACCTCGCCCGCCGTGAGGTACATCCCGTTGCCGAGCACCATGCCGGTGACCGTGGCGTCCGTGCCGTCGCCGAGCGGCCACTCGTAGACCCCGTGACCCGCGAGGTGCACGACGCGGTAGGACGTCGAGAAGAGGGCCTGGACGACCTTGGTGCCGCTCTCGGCGATGAGCGGCTCCGCCTCGAAACCACTGTCACGCAAGGCCTTTGCGACGTTGCGCGCCTCGTTCTGGGCGGCTGGCAGGGCGCTGAGCCCGCTCGCGGTGTCCCCGACGACGAGCGCCCGGCTGCTCGTCGCCGAAAGGACGTGGCTGCGCATCGAGGATCCCTCGAGCTGCCGAACCAGGCCACGACGCACGCCGAGGGGCTCACGGTCCTCCTGCGTCTCCTGGTCGTCGAGCAGCTCCCACGGATAGTGCGCCGAGCCGCGGTCGACGAGGAGCACGAGGTTGTCCGTGTCGGGCGCCTGGGCCTTGAGGTCGTTGGGGAAGAGCAACTCGAAGAGCGTCCGGGCGGCCGACGGGTCGGGAGACGGCGAGTCGACGAGTGACTCCACGAGCCGGTCGACGAGGGCACGCTGGGTCGGGACCGTGCGCGTCGGCGTGCCCGCGCGTCGGGTGGAGGCCTCGAAGGTGAGGCCCCCGTCGGGCTCGCTGCACACCCGCACCTGCTGCCACCAGCCGGTGGGCTCCGAGAAGAGCAGCCGGCGCTGACGGCCCGGACGCTCCTCGAGACGAAGCTCGGCCGTGAAGGAGTCGGAGAGCTCGCCGTTCGTCAAGGACGATGCGAGGGACTCGACGGCCTGGAGGGCGCGGTCCTGCCACAGCTCGACGACCTCGATCTCGGCGATGTGCACCGGCAGCTGCGTGTCGGCGAGGCGGTCGTTGGCCCGCTGCACGCCCGTCAGCAGCGCCTGCACGCTGTCGCGCACCGGCAGGCCGCCCTGGCCGGTGCCGATGAGCAGGCTGGAGAGGCTCACCTGCCTGACCTCGGTGTCGGGGGCCGATGCCCCGCCCTTCAGGTGGCCGAGCGCGGCCGTCAGCGAGGCGTGGGCGATGGCGCGGGCCAGGGACGCCGCGCTCAGCCCCCCGATCGGGCCGAGACCGGCGACCACAGCGCCCGGCGGGCGGCTCCACTGCTCCGGGTCCGTGAAGACCTGGCAGGTCTCGATCGGCCCCGGGTAGATGCCGAGCATCGCGGCCCGTGACAGCCGCCCGTCGAGCAGCTCGTCGAGGGCACCCTCGCCGCCGACGAGGGTGCTCCCGGGGTAGTGGCCGACGAGGACGTGGTGCCGAGCGAAGCGCAGGTCGCCGTGGGAGATCCGGACGCGGGTCCG
Source organism: Terrabacter sp. 01T434 (assembly GCF_056398545.1). Lineage (NCBI taxonomy): Bacteria > Bacillati > Actinomycetota > Actinomycetes > Micrococcales > Intrasporangiaceae > Terrabacter > Terrabacter sp. 01T434. The sequence goes on along the minus strand of NZ_JBFTPP010000003.1, from coordinate 147,510 downwards.
GGGCCGGGACGGGTCGACGTCGTCGTCCCCCTCACCCGGACTGGGCGCGGGCGATGACGCGGCCGCGGCCGCAGACGCGAGGGTAGACGCGGGGGCAGACGCGGGGGCAGACGCGGGGGCAGACGCGGGGGCAGACGCGGGGGCGGGCGGGGACACGGTTGCCGGCGCGGCCGCGGATACGGGCAGGGGCTGCTCGTCGAGGACGGGCGTCTCCTCGACCGCCGGGACGGCATCCGGCTCGGGCGGCGTCGGGGGCGTGCCCCCCACCAGGGTCGACACGGCTCAACCCGTCCCGGAGAGGAAGATCTGGTCGAGGCGTGCGGCTCGGCCCTCGAGCTGCGGCACCTGGTCGTAGTTCCCACGCAGGCCGGCGAGCGTCCGCGCGTGCAGCGCGCGGTAGGTCACCTGGGGGTCCTCGCGCATGGCCTGGACGAGGTAGTAGGTGAGGGCCCCGTTGTAGACGCCGCCGATGTCCGCGTCGGCCGAGGTCTGGTCGTCCCGGCAGCCGCTGACGAGCGTCTCGGTGATGTCGACGGCGTGGACGTCCGCGTCCGGGCGACGGCGCCGGACCCGGCTCGGCGTCCCCGTGAAGCTGCCCCCAGCGGCCTCGTCGTCGGGGTTGGGCAGGAAGCGCGAGATGACCTCTGGCTCGGGGCCGCCGATGCGCACCGGCTCGCGGGTGCTGCTGCCGGAGTGGCAGCAGTCCATGACCACGGTGAGCGACGCGCGGGGGTCGAGCCGGTCGAACGTCGTCCGCAGCCAGTCATCGATGAGGGGGTCGTTCCAGTCGAGGTCGTGCGGGCAGAGGATCTCGTCGCGGTGGTCGGTCGTCTCGTCGCCGCTGGTGTCGGGGACGTTGGAGCCGTGGCCCGAGTAGTGGAGGTAGAGGACGTCACCGGGCTTCGCCGTGTCGACGAGGTCGCTGATGCCCTGCGTCATCGCGGCCTTCGTCGCGGCGTCGTCGAGGAGCATGGTGATGTCGGACTCCGCGAAGCCGTAGAGCTCGGTGAGGGCGCCGGCGATGTTGTGCACGTCGTTGACGCAGCCGCGGAGGTTGGCCCCCGGGATCGCGTACTCGTTGACCCCGATGAGCAGCGCGCGCTTGGACATGGTCAGCTCCTTGGACCCGGGCCGCGCGGTGGGAGCAGCGGCCCCCTGAAACCCAGTGTTCTCCTCCGCGGTCGGTGATACACCCGGTTCAGCGTGGTTGCATGAGGGTCATGGCCAGCCACGACACGCAGCTCGTCCGCACCGCCGACGGTCGAGACCTCGAGGTCCTCGTCACCGGTCCGGCCGACGGCCTGCCCCTCGTCTTCCACCACGGCACGCCCCAGGCTGCGGTGCCCTTCGGCATCCTCGAGCGCCCAGCCGCCGAGCGCGGGTTGCGCACCATCTCCTACTCACGCCCCGGCTACGGCCGCTCCACGCGGCGCTCCGACGGCGCCACGACCGCCACCGTGGCGGACGACGCCGCCGACACAGCCGCGGTGCTCGACGCCCTGGGCCACGACACGTTCGTGACCCTCGGCTGGTCCGGCGGCGGGCCCCGGGCGCTCGCCTGTGCGGCGCTGCTCTCCGGGCGCTGCCTGGCCGCCACCTCCGGCGTCGGCATCGCCCCAGCCGACGCCGAGGGCTTCGACCACACGGCGGGGATGGGGCCCGAGAACGTGGCTGAGTTCGCGGCGATGGCTGAGGGCAGCGAGGCCCTGACGGCCTTCCTCGAGGAGCACGGCACGCCGCTGTTCTCCGCGACGGCGGACGACATCGCGCGCGAGATGGGCGGCCTGCTGCCCCCGGTGGACCAGGCCGCGATGACGGGCGAGCTCGCCGAGTACCTCTCGACGTCCTCGCGTCATGCCGGCGCCCAGGGGATCATCGGGTGGCACGACGACGACCTGATGCTGATCCGCCCGTGGGGCTTCGACGTCCGCGCGGTGCAGGTCCCGGTCGCCGTGTGGCAGGGAAGCGAGGACCTCATGGTGCCCTTCGCGCACGGGCAGTGGCTCGCCACGAACGTCGCGGGGGCGCAGGCCCACCTCATGGAGGGCCAGGGCCACGTCTCGCTCCTCATGCGGATGCCCGACATCCTCGACGACCTGCTCGAGATGGCCCGCCCCTGACCGGTGCCAATGACCCAGCGGGTGGGGCTCAACCGCTCGCGGCGCGCTCCATGGCCCGCTCGAGTGCACTCGGGAAGCGCGTCTCGAAGTCGAGCACCCCCACCCACTCCGGGGTGAGGAAGATGCGGCTCATCGACGATGTCATGGGGCGCAGGGTCGCCAGCCAGGCCTGGCCCTGCTCGTCTCCCAACATGCGCAGGGTCATCTTCTCGTACTCGGGTGCCACGCCGTCCACCGTGTCGGTGCGGATCCGCCCGCGCACCTGGAGCACCTTGTAGGGCATCAGCTCGGTGTCGATCGAGGCGGCTGCCCACACCCCGTCGCGTAGGACACTCATCTTCGGCGAGTCCGGCGGCGTGCCGAAGACGAGCTCCGTCCCGTTCCAGTGGAATCCGATGGGGATCACTCGTGGGGTGCCGTCGATCCACTGGTAGGCGAGCCGTGCCGGCACCCGTGCCTGGAGCAGCCGCTGCGCGACCTCGCTCCGGAGCAGAGCGACGTTTCCCTGTTTCGTCGTCATGACCTGATTCCCCTCTGCCGCCCACGGTGAGCGGTTGTCCTTCAAGACTCCTCGTCGACGGCGCCGGTCGGGGCTGATCGCGCCAGATCGTCGGTCCGGGCATCGCCGGGCACGTCCCCCGCGGCGGGCGGCATACGCTGGGTGGCGCCACACGCCCGCCGACCCGCGAAGGACACCGATGTACGGCTCAGTCAAGGACGAGATCGCCGCCACGCTGCAGGAGATCAAGGACGCCGGCCTCTACAAGAACGAGCGCGAGCTGACCTCACCGCAGTCGGCGCACGTCACGACCCGCAAGGCGGAGGCGCTCAACTTCTGCGCCAACAACTACCTCGGCCTGGCCAACGACCCCGCGGTCGTCGCCGCGTCGAAGAAGGCGCTCGACGAGTGGGGCTTCGGCATGGCGTCGGTGCGCTTCATCTGCGGCACCCAGACGCTGCACACCTCCCTCGAGCACGAGATCAGCGAGTTCCTCGGCACCGAGGCGACGATCCTCTACTCGTCGTGCTTCGACGCGAACGGTGGCGTCTTCGAGGTGCTCTTCGGCGCCGAGGACGCGATCATCAGCGACGAGCTCAACCACGCCTCGATCATCGACGGGGTGCGGCTGTCCAAGGCGATGCGCTACCGCTACAAGAACGCCGACATGACCGACCTGCGGGCACAGCTCGAGGCTGCAGCCGCGGCCGGCGCCAAGCGCAAGGTCGTCGTCACGGACGGCGTCTTCTCGATGGACGGCTCCTTCGCCCCCCTCGACGAGATCTGCGACCTGGCCGACGAGTTCGGCGCCCTCGTGTTCGTCGACGACTCGCACGCGGTCGGCTTCGTCGGCGACGGCGGCCGTGGCACGCCCGAGCTCTTCGGCGTGATGGACCGCGTCGACATCCTCACCGGCACGCTCGGCAAGGCGCTCGGCGGCGCCTCCGGCGGCTACGTCTCCTCGCACCAGGAGGTCGTCGACCTGCTCCGCCAGCGCTCGCGGCCCTACCTCTTCAGCAACTCGGTCGCCCCGTCCGTCGTCGCGGGGTCGATGGCCGCCCTGCAGCTCGTCGAGAGCTCGGCCGAGAAGCGCGAGGCGCTCAAGGCCAACACGGCGCTCTTCTCCTCGCTCATGACGGAGGCCGGCTTCGAGCTGCTGCCCGGCACCCACCCCATCCGTCCGGTCATGTTCCCCGGCGAGGACGGGGCCCGCCAGGCCGCGCAGATCGCCGACCACATGCTCGACAACGGCGTCTACGTCACCGCCTTCAGCTTCCCCGTCGTGCCACGCGGCAAGGCGCGGATCCGGGTGCAGCTGTCGGCCGCGCACTCCGAGGCCGACGTGCGCGCCTGTGTCGACGCCTTCGTCGCCGCCCGGGACGCCGTCGGCTGATCCGGGTCGAGACGCTCGCTCGCGTCGCCCCTCGTCCCCACCGTCCCAGCGTGAGTGCTGCGTCAGTGCTGCGTCGGGCGCAGCACTGACGCAGCACGCGCGCCCATGCCACGGCTCGGCGCCTGTCAGCGTTGACCGCCTACGCCAGGACGCCAACGGCATACGCCCTCGGGGTGCGCCGACGGCGACCGCCGTTGCCAGTCAGCCGGTGGGCAGGTCGCGCAGCCAAGGACGGGTCAGGTCGAAGCGGCGTCCGGAGATCTCGTCGACGTCGATGGCGACGACGATGGACTTGGGCGTGTCGACCCACGGGCGCACCGGGAGGCGCTCGACGATGTAGGCCGCCTGCCCCTCGAGCGTGCGGGCCCGGCCACGGACGATGACGCTCGTGGCGCGGTCACCGACGATCTCGTCGACCTCGAAGGCGACGTCCGTGTTCGCCGTGACGCCGAAGAGCTTGCTGCCCTCCGCGGTCTTGAAGATGAGACGCTCGCCGTCGACCGCGTAGTTGATCGGCGTGATGTGCACCTCGCCCACGAGATGGAAGGCCAGGCGGCCGAACTCGTGGGTGCGAAGGAAGCCCCACGACTCCTCGGGGTGAAGCACATGGACCGGGTTCTGGTCCGACATGATGACCTCCTGGGTATGCCGTAGCGCGACTGCCTTGCTACTACCAATGGTAGTAAGAACTGGGCCCGGCGCACCGGTCAGGCGAGGAGTCACCGGTCACACGTGGCCGTGCGATTGACTGTGCCCATGGACTTCTACAGCTCGTGGGCCCAGGGTTTCGCCCGTGTCGCCGCGTGCACGTTGCCGATCGTCGCGGTCGACCCCGAGCGCAACGCCGACGCAGTCATCGCCCAGCTGCGCGACCTCGACGACGACGGCGTGGGGCTCGCGATCTTCCCCGAGCTGTGCCTCTCGGGCTACGCCATCGACGACCTGTTCCTGCAGGACCCGCTGCTCGACGCGGTCGACGACGCCCTCGCCCGGATCGCCGAGGCCACCGCCGACCTGCGTCCGGTGGTCGTCGTGGGGGCACCGCTGGAGAAGGGCTCCCGGGTCTACAACTGCGGCGTCGTCATCCACGGCGGCCGCATTCTCGGTGTCGCGCCGAAGTCCTACCTCCCCACCTACCGGGAGTTCTACGAGCGGCGGCACTTCGCGCCCGGCGACGACCAGCGCGGCCAGACCATCGACGTCGCGGGCGACCGGGTCCCGTTCGGACCCGACCTGCTCTTCCGGGCGACGGACGTGCCCGGTTTCGTGCTCCACGTCGAGGTCTGCGAGGACATGTGGGTGCCCGTCCCCCCGAGCCACGAGGCAGCCCTCGCCGGCGCGACGATCCTGACGAACATCTCCGGCTCGCCGATCACCGTCTCGCGCGCCGAGGACCGGCACCTGCTCGCCCGCAGCGCCTCGGCGCGCTGTCTCGCCGCCTACCTCTATGCCGCCGCCGGCGAGGGGGAGAGCTCGACCGACCTGTCGTGGGACGGCATGACGATGGTCTACGAGAACGGCGCCCTCCTCGCGCAGAGCGAGCGTTTCCCCGAGGGGCCCCGCGCGTCGGTGGCCGACATCGACCTCGACCTGATCCGCCAGGAGAGGCAGCGGCAGGGCACGTTCGATGACAACCGGCGCACCCTCGCGGCCCGCACCGACGGCTTCCGCACCATCGAGCTCGAGCTCGACCCGCCGACCGGCGACCTCGGGCTGCTCCGCAAGGTGGACCGATTCCCCTTCGTGCCCGACGACGAGGACCGCCTCGCGCTCGACTGCTACGAGGCGTACAACATCCAGGTCTCCGGGCTCGAGCAGCGCCTGCGCGCCATCGGCCAGCCCAAGGTCGTCATCGGCATCTCGGGCGGTCTCGACTCGACCCACGCGCTCATCGTCGCGGCCAAGGCCATGGACCGGCTCGACCGGCCCCGCAGCGACATCCTCGCCTTCACGATGCCCGGCTTCGCCACGAGCGACCACACGAAGGCCAACGCGATCGCCCTGATGGAGTCGCTCGAGGTGACGTGGGAGGAGCTCGACATCCGACCCGCCGCGACCCAGATGCTCGAGGCGATGGGCCACCCCTTCGGTCGCGGCGAGCAGGTCTACGACGTCACCTTCGAGAACGTCCAGGCTGGGCTGCGCTACGACTACCTCTTCCGCATCGCCAACCAGCGCGGTGGCATCGTGCTCGGCACCGGAGACCTGTCCGAGCTGGCGCTCGGCTGGTGCACCTACGGCGTCGGTGACCAGATGAGCCACTACGGCATCAACGCCGGCGTGCCGAAGACGCTGATGCAGCACCTGATCCGCTGGGTGGTCTCGTCGCACCAGTTCGACGAGGAGGTGTCCGAGACGCTGACCTCGATCCTCGACACCGAGATCAGCCCCGAGCTGGTCCCCGCGAAGGAGGGCGAGAAGCCGCAGAGCACGCAGGCCAGGATCGGGCCGTACGCCCTGCAGGACTTCACGCTCTTCCACGTGCTCCGTCGCGGCTACCGTCCGTCCAAGATCGCCTACCTCGCGTGGAACGCCTGGCGCGACAGCGAGGCGGGGGAGTGGCCCGCGGGCTTCCCGGAGACCGAGCGGACGGCATACGACCTCGCGACGATCCGGCACTGGCTCGAGGTCTTCGTCCAGCGCTACTTCGCCAACCAGTTCAAGCGCTCCGCGCTGCCCAACGGTCCCAAGGTCGTCGCGGGCGGCTCGCTGTCACCGCGTGGCGACTGGCGTATGCCGTCTGACGCGACCCCCGTGACGTGGCTGAACGAGCTCGAGGCGAACGTCCCCCAGAAGTAAGGCGGTCAGAGTGGCATCGAAGATCATCGTCCGCGACTACGACGACACCGACTGGCCGCTCGTGTGGCCCGTCATCGAGGAGGTCGTCCGCGCCGGCGACACCTTCCCCTACCCGACCGACCTCACCGAGGACGAGGCGCGCAGCCTCTGGCTCGAGAACGGCCCGGGCGGCCGGGTGACCGTCGCTCTCGACGGCGACCGGCTCCTCGGCACGGCGAAGATGGGCCGCAACCGGCCCGGCCCCGGCGCGCACGTCGCGACCGCGAGCTACATGGTGGCCGCAGCGGCGCGCGGCCGCGGAGTCGGACGTGCGCTCGTCGTCGACTCGCTCGAGTGGGCGCGCGAGTCCGGTTATGCCGCCATGCAGTTCAACGCCGTCGTGGCGACCAACACCGGTGCCGTCAAGCTCTACGAGAGCCTCGGCTTCACGGTCGTGGGCACCGTCCCGCGGGCCCACGAGCTCCCGTCGGGGGAGCGCGTGGGCCTGCGGATCATGCACGTCGACCTCTGACCCCGATCGAGAGAGCAATCCGTCGCCTCGGCGAGGCGACGGATTGCTCTCTCGATGGTCAGGCCGTGAGCACCACCTTGAGGGCTCGCGTGCTCGCGGCGTCCGCGAACGTGTCGTAGGCCTGCAGGAAGTCACCCATCGGGAAACGGTGCGTGACGAACCGGGCCAGGTCGACCTGGTGCGCGGCCAGCAGCCGGAGCAGGGTCGGCGTCGAATACGTGTCGACGAGTCCCGTCGTGATCGTGACGTTCTTGATCCAGAGCTCCTCCAGGTGCAGGGTGGCCGGGCCGCCGTGGACTCCCACGTTGGCGACAGTGCCACCCGGGCGGACCAAGGCTGTGCACTGCTCGAACGTCGGTGCCACCCCGACCGCCTCGATGGCGACGTCGGCGCCGAGACCCTGCGCCAGGTCACGGACGATCGCGACGGCGTCCTCGCGGGAGGGGTTCACCGTGATGTCGGCCCCGAACTGCTTGGCCGCCTCGAGTCGGGCATCGGCCAGGTCGATGGCCACGACGTGCGCCGGACTGAAGAGCTTGGCACCCATGATGGCGGAGAGCCCGACCGGGCCGGCGCCCACCACCGCTACGACGTCACCGGGACGGACCCGGCCGTTCAGCACACCGACCTCGTAGCCCGTGGGCCCGATGTCGGCGAGCATGAGTACTTCCTCGTCAGTCACTCCTTCGGGGACGGCATACGTCGACGTGTCCGCGAAGGGGACCCGGACGTACTCCGCCTGTGTGCCGTCGATCTTGTGGCCGAGGATCCAGCCCCCACCGCCGATGCACTGGCCGTAGCTGCCCTCCCGGCAGTAGCGGCAGGCACCGCACGCGGTGATGCAGGAGACGAGCACCCGGTCACCGGGCTTGACGTTCTTGACTCCCGGTCCGACCTGCTCGACCGTGCCGACCGCCTCGTGGCCGAGGATGCGGCCGTCGGTGACGGCGGCGACGTCGCCCTTGAGGATGTGCAGGTCGGTGCCGCAGATGGTGACGGTGTCGACCTTGACGATCGCGTCCGTGTCGACCTGGATGGTCGGCTTCGGCACCTCCTCCCACGCCTTCTGGCCGGGGCCGTGGTAGACGATCGCGTGCATGGTGGTGCTCATGTCTCCTCCTCGTGACCGCGGGCCGCGGCACGCGTCCAGTCCATCGCCGGGACCGGTGAGGAGGTAGGGCCATACGTCCCGGCCGGGTGCTCCGGGACGGGACCAGGGGCCCGGGGTCACCCGGCGGTCAGACCTCGACCAGCGCCTGGCGCAGCAGCTCGACGAGGGCGTCGAGCTGGAGGGTGTCACCGGACGTGACGTCCTCGTCGCTGCCGTCGAGGGCCCGCGCGGCGAGACCCTGCTTGGCGTCGATGAGCTCGGCGATCTTGGAGTCGATGGTGCCGGAGGCGAGGATGCGCCACGCGGTGACCGGCTCGTCCTGACCGATGCGGTGCACCCGGTCGATGGCCTGCTGCTGCTCCGCCGCCGTCCACGACAGCTCCGCGAGCACGACGTTGGAGGCGGCGTGCAGGTTGAGGCCGACTCCTGCGGCGGTCAACGAGCAGACCGCGACAGCGACGCCGGGGTCCTTCTGGAAGGCGTCGATGGCCTCCTGGCGCTGCTTGGAGGTCTGCTCACCGCGGACCGACACGGTGCGCAGGCCCGCCGAGGCCAGCACGCGTTCGGCAGCGTCCATGACATCGATGTGCTTGGCGAAGAAGACGACCTTGCCGACCGAGTGCGACAGCTGCACGGCATAGTCCGCGGCGAGCGTCGCCTTGGCCTGTCCGATGCGGCGCACGAGCGAGAACACGTTGTCGGTGCCCTTCTCTGCCGATGCGGCCCGCAGCTCCGAGGCCGCGACCCGGCGCATCAGCGCGGTGTCCGGTTCACCGGCCTCCTCGCGCCCGTCGCCCTGGGCCAGGAGGGCCCGGTAGCGCTGGGCCAGGCGCCGTCCGAGGGCACGCTCGGCCTCGCGGACCGAGCGACCGAGGTCGTCGTCGAGCTCGACGGTGATGTCGGCGATCCGCTTGTCAGGCAGGTCCTTGGCGACATCGACCTTGCGGCGGCGCACGATCCCCATGTCGATGACGGCGCGGCGGGCCTCCGGGTAGAAGGCGCGGTCGGCGGGCGTGTGGCCGGTGTCGTCGAGGCGACGGAGGATCTCGGCCGTCGGCTTGCCGTCCTTGATCCAGCCGAGGAAGCGCCAGATCGCGTCGAAGTCCTTGACGTCGTTGATGAGGGGCGTGCCGGTGAGGGCGATGAGGAGCGGGTCGCCGCCCGGGGTGCTCGACCGCAGCCGGTCACCGAGGGCGAGCACCTGCTGCGAGCGCTGCGACCCGAGGTTCTTGATGAAGTGGGCCTCGTCGACGACCATCGAGCGGAAGCCGAAGCTCGAGAGCCAGCCGAAGTGGCGGTCGAGGATCTCGTAGTTGACGACGAACACGTCGGCGAAGGCGTCGACGTCGTTGCCGTCACCGTGGATGACCGTGACGCGCCGCTGCGGCGTCCAGCGCTCGACCTCACGGGCCCAGTTGATCTTCACGACGTTCGGCACGACGGCGAGCATCGGGTAGGCGCCCGCGATCGAGGCGGCCATGACCGACTGGGCCGTCTTGCCGAGGCCGGGCTCGTCGGCGAGCAGGAAGGTGCGGTGACCCTCCTGGACGCTCTGGAGGAACCGTGACTGGTGGACCATCAGCTGCGATCCGGGCGGAGAGAAGCGGTCGATCTGCGGCGTCGGGGGCAGGTCCATCGACGCGGCCTCGCCGCCGGCGCCCTGCTCGAAGGCGCGGTAGAGCGGGGTGAGCAGGTCCCAGCCGGCGAGGCGGTTGGGGTGGTAGTCGCTCTGGACGCGGCCGAGGTCGGGCGTGAGGAACGGGTTGGCGAGTGCGCGTGACGGCACCGACTGCGGCATGACCTGCCGGGCTGCGATCTGGGCCGGGACTACGGGGCGCGGCGGCTCGGGGGCCGTGATGACCAGGTCCTCCTCGGCGAGCTCGGCGCCCGACTCGAGCAGCCAGTCGCGGCGCATCTGCTGCGCCGCGGGGCCGGGCTTGGCGTTGGCGTCGAGCAGCGTCAGCAGGCTCGTGTCCCGGGCCGCGACCTGCGCGAGGATCGTCGCGATGCCGTCGAGTCGCTTGAGCAGGTCGGCGCGGGTCGCCGACGGGATCGAGGTGTCCTCACGGACCCGGGCGCGCTCCGAGCGCATGAGGAGGGCTACGACGAGGAACTTCGTTCGGTTCGTCGGGCTGGCCTTGCCCTTGCTGGAGACGCGGGCCTCGACCTCGCGGACCCGGCGCGCGAGCACGGGGATGAGCGGGGCCGGTTCGTCCCGGCGCTGGGTCGTCTTTCGCTGGCCGTTGTTCTGGACCTGCTTCGAGCCCTGGCCGTCGGTCGGTCGGCGGCGGACGCGCGTTGCCATGTTCCTCCTGATGACGCGGAGGACGTCGAGCGGGCTGGGCCCCCCGGACGACACCGTGAGCCGGTGTCGGCGGCGGACTCGGCTCGAGTCCCGGTGGACGCGCCATCGCGCGCCCGATGTCCCGAGCGCCGGACCGGCGGGCGCGCCGCGGACGGGCGCTGGGACACCTCGACTCTACAGCCCCGTCAGGGGCCCATGGTTCGAACCGCACCGGCAGCACCCGTCGTGGTCGTGCGCGGGGTACGCCTCTTTGGTTCGATTTGTCCGGATCGGGTACGTCCTCTGCCGCGTCTTGCCGCACCGATGCGGCGATGCGACCGCGACGAGAGGCAACCCATGGCAACAGTCGAGACCAGAACAAGAGACGAACAAGAGACACCGGTCCTCAAACGGCACGTCGGCGTCGTCGGCCTGCTCTTTGCGAGTGTCGGCTCGATCATCGGGTCCGGATGGCTCTTCGGAGCCCTCAACGCCTCGCAGCAGGCTGGCCCCGCTTCGATCCTGTCGTGGGTCTTCGGCGCGATCCTCATCATGCTCATCGCGCTCTGCTACGCCGAGCTGGGCACGATGTTCCCGTTGTCCGGCGGCGTGGTCCGCTTCCCGCACATGGCGTTCGGCAACTTCGCGAGCTTCACGAGCGGGTGGATCACCTACGTGGCAGTGGGCACCACGGCCCCGATCGAGGTCGAGGCGGCGCTGCAGTACGGCACCCAGTACGCCGACTTCACGACGAAGCACATGATCGCCGGCGAGCCGGTCTACACGCTGACCCCGCTCGGCTACACCGCCGCGGTCGTGCTCATGGCGATCTTCGTCGTCATCAACTACTACGGCGTCCGCTGGTTCGCGCGCATCAACAACGCGCTCGTGTCGTGGAAGCTCTTCATCATCCTGCTCGTCATCGCCGCGTTCTTCGTCGCGGCCTTCCACGGCGAGAACTTCACGAGCCACGGGTTCACGCCTTCGGGCTGGCACGGCGTCTTCACCGCCATCGCCACGAGCGGGATCGTCTTCTCCTACCTCGGTTTCCGGCAGGGGATCGAGCTCGCGGGCGAGACCGACAACCCGAAGCGCAACGTGCCGCTCGCGGTCATCGGGTCGGTGCTCATCACGGCCGTCATCTACGTCCTCCTGCAGGTCGCCTTCATCGGCGCGCTCGACCCGGCGACCCTGAGCTCGTCGGGCGGCTGGGCCAACCTGGCGTTCAAGAACGACTTCGGCCCGCTCGCCGCCCTCGCGACGATCCTCGGCATGGGGTGGCTCGCGATCCTGCTGTATGTCGACGCCATCGTCTCTCCGGGCGACACCGGCCTGATCTACACGACGGTCACCTCGCGCATCTCCTTCGCGATGGCTCGCAACGGCAACGCGCCGAAGGCCCTGGCCCGCACGAGCGAGCGTGGCGCGCCGGTCATCGGGCTCGTGCTCGCCTTCGTCATCGGGCTCATCGCGTTCCTGCCGTTCCCGAGCTGGCAGCAGCTCGTCGGGTTCATCACCTCGGCCACCGTGCTCTCGTTCGCGTCCGGGCCGCTCGTGCTGGCCGCGCTGCGCAAGCAGGTGCCGGACGCCGAGCGTCCCTTCCGCCTGCCGGGCGGGCACGTCGTGCCGTTCCTCGCGTTCTGGGGCTCGAACCTCATCGTGTACTGGTCGGGCTGGCAGACCGACTGGAAGCTCATGGTCGCCGTGCTCATCGGCTTCGTCCTGCTCGCCGTCTTCTCGGCCACCGGAGTCCTGCGCGGCCAGTCGCTCGACCTCAAGGCCGGACTGTGGGTGCTGCCGTGGCTGGGCTCGCTGACACTCGTGTCGTGGCTCGGCGACTACGACGGCGGACTCGGCGTCATCGGCTTCGGCACCGCGATCCCGGTGCTCTTCGTCGTCTCGCTCGCCATCTACGCCATGGCCTACCGGATGCGGCTTCCCGACGACCAGGCCCGTGCCTACATCGACGCGACGACGCGCGAGGCCGCCGTGGAGGAGCACCAGCTGCAGAGCAGCTGACGGTCCCGCCCGCCCCGCCGCCCCACCGTCCCGACAGGGACGGTGGGGCGGCCCGCATTTCACGGGCTTCCTGCCCGCAGCGAGCGACGTCCTCGGTCAGGCGTCCACCTGCGGTGGCCCCGCCAGCGGGCGCACCTCGATCGGCACGCCCATGGGCGCCCCGCCGGGGCCGGGCGAGGACGACGCCCGGGCAGCGATGGCATACGCCCGCTCCTCGCTGTCGCACTCGACGACCCAGAAGCCGATGAGGAACTCCTTGCCCTCGGGGAACGGCCCGTCCGTGACGGCCGGCGCCCCACCGTCGTAGCGGACGATCCGGGCCTGGTCGGGCCAGCTCAGCCCGGCGTTGAACACCATCTCGCCGTTCTCCTCCAGCTCACGGTCGAACGCGTGCTGGAACTCGATCATGTTCTTGACGTCCTGCGGGGCCCACTGCAGCACCTCCCTGCCGTCGTCGTGCCCCACGTGCATCATCAGCATGTACCTCATCGCTGCGCTCCTAGTGACGTCTCCTGGTGGCGTCTCGGTCGATGCCTTCCAGTGGACCCGAAGGGCCGGCCTCCCGCTGGTCGAACGGAGCAGTCCGTATGCCGTATGCCGTATGCCGTATGCCGTATGCCGTATGCCGTATGCCGTGTACCTGGCGGGCCGCTCAGCCGAGCTTGACCCCGACGAGCGCGCCGATGGCATACGTCACGCCCATGGCGAGCAGGCCACCCCCGACGTTGCGCAGGACCGCCCGGGTCGCGGGGCTGCGCCCCAGGCGGGCGCTCGCCCAGCCCGTGAAGGCCAGGGCCGCGGCGACGCTGAGCACGGTGACGTGGATGCGCCAGGACGCCGGGCTGAAGGTGATGGTCAGCATCGGCAGGATGGCCCCGACGACGAAGGCGAGCATCGAGGCGCCGGCCGCGTGCCACGGGTTCGTCAGGTCGGTCGGGTCGATGCCCAGCTCGGCCTCGGCGTGCGCGGCCAGCGCGTCGTGGGCGGTGAGCTCGCGGGCGACCTCGGCGGCGAGCTCACGACGCATCCCCTTGGCCTCGTAGATCTGGATCAGCTCCTCGAGCTCGCCCTCGGGGTCCTCGCGCAGCTCACGCGTCTCGAGCTCGATGAGGGCCCGCTCCGAGTCGCGCTGGGTGCTGACCGAGACGTACTCACCGGCGGCCATCGACATGGCGCCGGCGGACAGGGCTGCGAGGCCGGCGAGCACGATGGCGGCCTTGTCCGCGGTCGCGCCGGCGACACCGACGACGACGCCGGCCGTCGAGACGATGCCGTCGTTGGCCCCGAGGACGCCGGCTCGCAACCAGTTGAGCCGGCTTCCCACGTTCGCCTCGTGCGGCTCGTCGCGGTCATGGTTCGCCTCGATCGGCGTCGGCTCTCCGGACGGGCGGACGTCGGACATGCGTGGTGCTCCGATCAGTGGGGGGCCGCTCGGTGGTGCAGCGGTGGCACGGGGTTGCCACCGATCGTCGCACCCGGCCCCGGGGGTGTCACCGTAGGGGAGGCTCACCTGACGGGCTGCCGTGCCGAAACAGGGAGACATGCGGGCGGTGCGCCCGTCCATGCGCGAAGATCGTGACATGTCGGATGTTCCGGGCGAGACCAGTGCAGTCGAGGGTGACCTCTACCGCTGGATGGTCGGGGCGTCGCCGGACGGGCTCTGGGTGTTCGACGAGGCCGGGCGCACGATCTTCGCCAACGCGCGGATGGCCGAGATGCTCGGCCGCGCCCCCGACGACATGGTCGGCTTCTCGGTGTTCGAGGCGGTCGACGACGTCGGCAAGGAGCAGTTCCGCCACCACCTCGCGGAGCTCGCGACCCACGGCGTTCCCGGCGACAACCTCGAGTGCAGCCTCCTCGACGCGCAGGGCAACCGCTTCTGGGCGCTCGTGTCGCACACCCCGCTCGTCGACGACGCGGGAACGCGGCGGGGCTGGATGCACCGCGTCAGCGAGCACAGCGCCCAGCGCAAGCTGCTCGACCAGCTCGCCGAGGCCCAGTCGATCGCGAGGATCGGGAGCTGGGAGTGGGACGTCGAGACCGACCTCGTGTCGTGGTCCGACGAGCTCTACCGCATCTACGGCCTGGACCGGACCGGCCTGACCCCCACCTACGAAGGCTTCCTCGCGCGCATCCATCCGGACGACCGCGCCCGCGTGGCCGAGGTCGTCGGCGCCGCGCTCGAGGCCGACGACGCATTCGACTTCGAGGCCCGGGTGGTCCGCACGAACGGTGCCGTCGCCTGGATCCGCGGACAGGGCCTTGTCACGCGCGACCCCGAGGGCCGCGCGCGTCGAATGGGCGGCACGACCCAGGACATCACCGAGAAGAAGGAGTCCGAGGAGGCCCTCGGCCTCGTCACGGCGATGGCGACGGCAGCCAACGAGGCCGCCACCCTCGAGGACGCCCTGCCCGCGGTCCTGCTCGAGGTGACGCGTCACACGACGTGGCGCCCCGTCGTGGCCACCTTCATCGACGCCGACGGCGC
The DNA here is from genome assembly GCF_056398545.1 of Terrabacter sp. 01T434. Lineage (NCBI taxonomy): Bacteria > Bacillati > Actinomycetota > Actinomycetes > Micrococcales > Intrasporangiaceae > Terrabacter > Terrabacter sp. 01T434. The sequence continues at coordinate 132,286 of NZ_JBFTPP010000003.1, read as the reverse complement.
CCTCGGCGCCCCGATCCGACCAGCGGCAGGCACCGAGTCGAGCGCGATACCGGTCGACGTCGGGATGGACGTCGCAGCCCGCGCCGCAGCGACCCGGTCGGTCGTCGTCGAGCACTCGCCGGACCGGCCGACCATGGTCGCCGTACCCGTCGTCAACGAAGGACGCGTCGCCTGCGTCCTCGTTCTCGACATGCGCAGCGCGACGCCTCTCGCGGGGTCCGAGACTGCCATGATCACGCAGATCGCCGCCCTCTTCGCCCGGGTGGCCGACCGCGAGTGGACCGCCGAGCGCCTGGCCCGGGCGCGAGACGCGGCGATGGACGCCTCGCGCGCCAAGTCGGCGTTCCTCGCGACGATGAGCCACGAGATCCGCACGCCTCTCAACGGCGTCATCGGCCTCGCCGAGCTGCTCGGGCGCACCGAGCTGACGCCGTACCAGCGGCGTCTGTCCGACGGCATCGACCAGGCCGGTCGCGTCCTGCTCGGACTCGTCAACGACATCCTCGACCTGTCGAAGATCGAGGCCGGCCGTCTCGAGCTCGAGTCGGTCGACTTCGACCCGGCTGCTGTGCTGGAGCGCAGCGTCGCGCTGCTCGGTGAGCGAGCTCGCGCCAAGTCGCTCGACCTGTCCGTCTCCCACGGGCCGGACGTGCCGTTCATGGTGTCCGGTGACCCGGTGCGCTTCGGCCAGGTCGTCGCCAACCTCACGACGAACGCCGTGAAGTTCACCGATGCCGGCAGCGTCACCGTCCGCCTGAACCTCGACCGGCTGACCCCGGCCGGTCCGGTGCTGCGGGTCGAGGTCACCGACACCGGTGCAGGGATCCATCCCGAGGTGCGCTCCCGGCTGTTCGAGTCGTTCTCACAGGGTGACTCCTCGACGACGCGCGAGTACGGCGGCACCGGGCTGGGGCTCGCGATCAGCCGGCAGATCGTCACGGCGTTCGGCGGCGAGATCGGAGTCGAGAGCGAGCCGGGGCACGGCAGCACGTTCTGGTTCACCGCCGCCTTCGAGGCGGCTTCGGCGCGTAGCGTCGGCCGATCGCAGTCGCAGGCGGCAGCCGTGTCCGGGCTTCGGGTCCTCGTCGTCGGCGCCGACAAGGCGCACCGGGGGCGCGTCGAGGAGCAGCTGACCACCTGGTCGATGTCGGTGACCTCCGCGACGTCCGGTGCCGACGGCCTCGTGCAGCTCGACCGTGCCGACCGCGGCGGCAGCCCGATCGACGTCGTCGTCCTCGACGATCCCTCCGCGGGGGCCGAGGGCCTGCAGGTCGCCCGGATGATCCGCTCCGACGAGCGCTTCGCCGCCGTACGCGTCGTGCTCGCGTGCGCGCACGTGCCACCTCCCGACGTGGCGACGTCGAAGGACGCCGGCGTCGACGCGGTCCTGACGGCGCCCGTCATGCCCTCCTCGCTCTTCGACGCGATGGCAGACGTCGTCGGAAGAGCGCTGGCGACCGAGTCGCTGCGGCCGGTGCTCCCACCTCCGGGAGCTGACGGACACCTGGGCACGGTCCTCGTCGTCGAGGACAACGAGGTCAACCAGCTCGTCGCCCAAGGTGTGCTCGAGAGCCTCGGATACGCCGTCCGGCTCGCCGGCAACGGGGTGGAGGGCGTCGAGGCGTACCGGATCGAGGGCAGCAAGCTCGTGGCCGTCCTGATGGACTGCCAGATGCCGCAGATGGACGGCTACGCCGCCACCCGCGCGATCCGAGCTCGTGAAGCACCCGGCCAACGTCTGCCCGTCATCGCGATGACGGCCTCGGCCATCGCCGGCGAACGGGAGCGCTGCCTGCAGGCGGGCATGGACGACTTCCTGACCAAACCCATCGACGTCTCGCTCCTCGCGTCCACCCTCCGACGCTGGACGGGCACGGACGCGGCACCGCGGTCAGCTGCGGCAGGGGGAGCGGGCAGCGCAGACGCCCGTCCGAGCGGTGGCCCCGCACGGGCCGTCGACGCCCGCGTGCTCGACCTGCGGCGCCTCGAGGAGCTGCTCGACCTCGACCCCGGTGACCCGTCGATGCTGCTCCGTTTCATCGGCCGATTCGGAGCCGGCTCCCGTCAGCGCGTCGCCGAGATGCGCGAGGCGGGCAGCGGCGGGAACGCGGAGAGCCAAGGCCGGATCGGTCACGCGCTCAAGGGAACTGCGGCCAACCTCGGTGCCGTGGTCCTGGCCGACGTGTGCCGGCAGGTGGAAGACCTCGGGGCGGCCGGCCGGCTGGCCGACGAAGCCCTCGTCGCCCGCGTCGAGGACGAGGTCGACCGGGCGACGAGGGCGCTCGAGGAGTTTGCCGCGCAGCTGCGCGACCACTGACGGGAGTGCGGCTCAGGTGGTCCTCGTGCCGCCGGACGTGCCCGAGCCGGAGTCGTCCTGTCCGTCGGAGAAGGGGTGCGTGCCCTGGCCGCCCTGGCCGCCCTGGCCGCCCTGGCCGCCCTGGCCGCTCTGGTCGTCCTGACCCAGCTGCCTGAGGAGGTCCTGCGGGTCGAGCTGGCTCAGCTGGTTCGGGTCGATGCCACTGAGCCCGCTGAGCCCGCTGAGGCCACCACCCGGCAGCCCGTTCTGCAGGTTCGGCAGCTGTTGGGGACTCGTGCCCTGCTGGTTCTGCTGGTTCTGCTGGTTCTGCAGGCCTCGCTGGCCACCCGGGAACGGGAAGTTGCGGCCACCGCCCGGGCCCCGGAAGCCAGCGTCGTCCCCGGTCGAACCGGCCGGCATCGCGGCCGCTGCGCCGATGGCGCCCGCGGAGGCGAGCACCAGCGCGAGCCCGGCGGTCACGGCCGTCTTCTTCGCGGTCCATCGTGGGCCGTCCGTGGCCGCAGCCCCTGCCACCGCCGGCCTGTCGCGCGGCGGGAGCCCGGTGGGTGAGAGCGGCACCCCGGGCCCGGCGATCGGGGACGCCTCGCTCGGCGACGCGGCATACGCGGCATACGCGTACGGCGTGGAAGGCGGAGTCACCTGCATGTCGGTCGTCGGGGCGGAGGGGAGCTGCTGCGTGTCGTCGACGGCTGCCGGGCGGCCGGGATCGAACTGCGGGAGCGCGGGCCGGGGCGGCTCGGCCGGAACCTGCGGGCTGGACTCGTTGCTCATGGACTTCACGGTCGGGCCGATCCCTGTGCGAGCGCTGTGGCGCAGCCATCGAGGCGCTGGGACTTGGAGACGCCGGGACAGAGGCTCCACAGGAATCGCACAGGGAGGTACTGGTCATCCCACAGTCCCGCGGGTTTCACTGGATGACATGAGCGAGAAGACCAAGTCCGCGGCCGCGCGGCTCCAGCGACTCGACGGCTCCCCGGTGCGGGTCCTCGTCGTCGACGACGAGGTGAACCTCACCGAGCTGCTCGGGATGGCCCTGCGCTACGAGGGGTGGGAGGTGCGGGCCGCCGGCACCGGCATGGAGGCTGTGCGCGCGGCCCGTGAGTTCGACCCCGACGCGGTCGTGCTCGACATGATGCTTCCCGACTTCGACGGGCTCGAGGTGCTCCGGCGCATGCGTGCGGACAACAGCAACGTGCCCGTCCTCTTCCTCACCGCGAAGGACGCCGTCGAGGACCGAGTCTCGGGTCTGACCGCCGGCGGCGACGACTACGTCACCAAGCCGTTCTCCCTCGAGGAGGTCGTCGCCCGCGTCCGAGCACTCATGCGCCGCACGACGGTCGCCGTGTCGTCCTCCGACTCCGTGCTCGTCGTCGGTGACCTCACCCTCGACGAGGACAGCCACGAGGTCCGCCGCGGCAGCGAGGAGATCCACCTGACCGCAACGGAGTTCGAGCTGCTGCGCTACCTCATGCGCAACCCGAAGCGCGTGCTCTCGAAGGCGCAGATCCTCGACCGCGTGTGGAACTACGACTTCGGCGGCCAGGCCAACGTCGTCGAGCTCTACATCTCCTACCTGCGCAAGAAGATCGACGCCGGACGGGAGCCGATGATCCACACCATGCGAGGGGCTGGGTATGTCCTCAAGCCGGCCGTCTGACACCGGCACCGAGCTGCCCGACCCCGCGGACCTCCCCGACGCCGACGGCGCGATCGCGCCCGACCTCTTCTCCGACATCGTCGGCTTCCGTGACGACGACACCGACGAGCGCGCCGACCACGCCGAGCCCGACGCTCCTGGAGACGATCGCACGCGGTCGTATGCCGCGACGCCCGACCACGACGCCGGCCACGACGCCGGTGACGATGCTGGCCGCGACGTTGGCCACGACCCGCGGCCGCCCGCGTCGTCGAGCTCATCCGTGCGCCAGCGTCTCGTGGACGCGTGGGACCGCACGAGGCCGTGGTCGGCCTGGACGTTGCGCGCCAAGCTCGTCGCCTCGATGCTCGCGCTCTTCACGGTGCTCAGCCTCGCGACCGGAGCCTTCACCGTCATCGCGCTCGACCGGCAGCTCACCGGTCAGGTCGACGACCAGCTGCGCACCTCGGTCTCCCAGCTCGTCAACGGGCGCCCCTTCGACACCGGGCTGGGGGACCGGGGCGACGGCGGCCCCCGGGGCCCGGGCGACGAGGGGCTCATCGCCTTCTTCCCCCTGTCCCCGACGGCTGACGTGCCGGTCGCTGCCGGCACCGCGTCGTCGAGCGGCCACGCCCGCATCCCGCTCTCGTCGAGCCAGCTGAACGGACTCAGCAGCGCTGGTCTCGGCCCGCAGCCGACGACCGTGTCGCTCGACGGTCTGGGCCCCTACCGCCTCGTGTCGACGGCCGGATCGCTGGTGAACCCGCAGACCCGGACCGACACGACCGGTACGTTCGTCGTGGGCCTGCCCGTCGCGCAGCAGCATCGCACCGTGCAGCAGATGGTCGTGCTCGCGATCAGCACCGTGGCTGCCGGCATCATCCTCGTGGCCGTGCTGGGCACCTGGCTCGTGCGCCGCAACCTCGAGCCGTTGCGCCGGCTCGCGAGGACGGCGACCAAGGTCTCGCAGACGCCGCTCGACTCGGGACAGGTCGCGCTCGCCGAGCGGGTCGACCCGGCAGACACCGACACCCGGACCGAGGTCGGCAAGGTCGGCGCGGCCTTCAACGAGATGCTCGACCACGTCGACGAGGCGCTCAACGCGCGCCACCAGAGCGAGCAGCGCGTCCGGCAGTTCGTCGCGGACGCCTCGCACGAGCTGCGCACGCCGCTGGCGTCGATCAAGGGGTATGCCGAGCTCTCCCGTCGCGAGGCCGACGCCGTGCCACCAACGGTGACCCACGCGATGGTCCGCATCGAGTCGGAGGCCAACCGGATGAGCTCGCTCGTCGAGGACCTGCTCCTCCTCGCGCGTCTCGACGCCGGCCGTCCCCTCGAGGAGGCTCCAGTCGACGTGTCGATGCTCGTCATCAACGCGGTGAGTGACGCGCATGCAGCATCTCCGGGTCACCGCTGGGACCTCGACCTGCCTCCCGAGCCGGTCGAGGTGACGGGAGACAGCGCCCGACTGCACCAGGTCGTCGCCAACCTGCTCGCCAACGCGCGGACCCACACCCCCGACGGCACCCGCGTCACGACGTCGGTGCGGCCGGAGGGCGAGTGGGTGCGGGTCGCGGTCCACGACGACGGTCCGGGGGTGCCGGAGTCGTTGCAGCCCAACGTCTTCGAACGTTTCGCCCGCGGTGACGACGCCCGCGTGCGGGCTGGTGGCAGCACCGGGCTGGGCTTGTCGATCGTCGCCGCGGTGAGCAAGGCCCACGGCGGTCGCGTCGAGCTCGAGAGTCGCCCCGGCGACACGACCTTCAGCCTGCTCCTGCCCGCAGCCCCCTGACCCAGCACGGTCCGTCCGAGCGCAAAGGCGACCCGAACCACCACCCCCACCGCGACCCGCCGCGACCGCCGCCACAACCCCGCCCGGGCGGAGTTGTGGTGGTGGTTCGGGGGTCTGGGGTCTCGGTTTGTCCGCCGGGGCGGAGTTGTGGTGGTGGTTCGGGGGTCTGGGGTCTCGGTTTGTCCGCCGGGGCGGAGTTGTGGKGGTGGTTCGGGGGTCTGGGGTCTCGGTTTGTCCGCCGGGGCGGAGTTGTGGGGGTGGTTCGGGGGTCTGGGGTCTCGGTTTGTCCGCCGGGGCGGAGTTGTGGTGGTGGTTCGGGGGTCTGGGGCCTCACTTTCTTCGCCGGGGCGGAGTTGTTGTGGTGGTTTGGTCACTCATCACGGGACCAAAGTCATGTCATAGGCAGGGCACAGTCCGGCCCGCGACGGTGGGGGCATGGACACGATGACCCTCACCACGGGTGGGACCGGCACCGCCCCGATGCCCGTCGGGGCGGCGGACTCCCGCCCCCAGACCACGCCGCCGCCCGCCCGCGCGGGTCGTCCCGGTCGGATCCGGCGCCTCTGGCGCGGGGCCGACGCCGACCCGGGCTGGGCCCGCCCCGCCCTCCTCGGGCTCCTGCTCGTGACGCTCGTGCTCTACACGTGGAACCTCACGGCGAGCGGCTACGCGAACTCGTTCTACTCCGCCGCGGTCCAGGCCGGCAGCGACAGCTGGAAGGCGTTCTTCTACGGCAGCTCGGACGCCGCCAACTCGATCACCGTCGACAAGCCGCCGGCCTCCCTGTGGGTGATGGCCCTGTCGGTGCGGTTGCTCGGCCTCAGCTCGTTCGCGATTCTGCTGCCGCAGGCGCTCATGGGCGTCGCGACGGTGGGCGTCGTCTACACCACGGTCAAGCGCCAGTTCGGTGCTGTCGCGGGCCTCATCGCGGGCGTGGTCCTCGCCCTGACCCCCGTCGCCGCTCTGATGTTCACCTTCAACAACCCCGACGCCCTCCTGACCCTGCTCATGGCGCTCGGCGCATGGGCCACGATCAAGGCGATCGAGCAGGCCTCGCCGAAGTGGATGATGATCGTCGGTGTCTTCATCGGCCTCGGCTTCCTCACCAAGACCCTCCAGGTCCTCCTCGTCGTGCCGTTCTTCGGGCTCGCCTACCTCATCGCGGCCCCGACGACCCTGCGCAAGCGGATCGTCCACTCGCTCCTCGCCGTCGGCGCCATGGTGCTGTCGGCCGGCTGGTGGGTCGCGATCGTCGAGCTCGTCCCGGCGTCGGCCCGTCCGTACATCGGTGGCAGCCAGACGAACTCGTTCCTCGAGCTGACCTTCGGCTACAACGGTCTCGGCCGCCTGAGCGGTGACGAGACCGGCTCGGTGGGCGGCGGCGGTGGCGGCGCCACTGGCGGTGGCATGTGGGGCTCGACCGGACTCTTCCGGATGTTCTCCTCCAGCGTCGGCGACCAGATCTCCTGGCTCATCCCGAGCGCGCTCATCCTGCTCGCAGCCGGCCTGTGGCTGCGTGGCCGTCGCCCGCGCACCGACCTGCGCCGCGCTGCCTACCTCGTCTGGGGCGGCTGGCTCGTCGTGACGATGCTCGTCTTCTCGTTCATGGCCGGCATCTTCCACGAGTACTACACCGTGGCCCTCGCCCCGGCGATCGGTGCCCTGGTCGGCATGGGCGCGGTCGAGGCCTGGCAGCGCCGATCGAGCGCCGTCGCCACCATCGCCCTCGCCGCCGCGACCGCGGCAGCCGCGACGTGGAGCTTCATCCTCCTCTCGCGCACGACGGCCTACGGTGACTGGCTCCGCATCTCGGTGCTCGCGATCGGCATGGCCGCCGCCCTGCTGATCCTCGCGACCCGGTGGATGCACGCCCGGTCCGTGCCCGTCGTCCTCGCCGCGGCGCTCATCGCCGGCCTCGCCGGCCCCGGGGCGTATGCCGTGTCCACCACCGCCCAGGGCCACAGCGGCTCCATCGTGACGGCCGGACCCGCCGGGTCGAGCCGTGGTCCCGGTGGCGGGGGCGGTTTCCGCGGGGGCACGCCGCCCCAGCTGCCCAGCCAGACCGGCACCAACGGCACGACCCAGCAAGGTGGCCCGCAGACCGGTGGAGCCGGAGGCGGCATGGGCGGCCTGCTCGACGCCTCGACGCCGAGCACGGCCGTGGTCTCGGCGCTCTCCGCGAACGCCGACCACTACACGTGGGTCGCCGCAGCCATCGGCTCGCAGACCGCGGCAGGACTTCAGCTCGGCACGCAGCTCCCGGTCATGGCCATCGGCGGCTTCAACGGCTCGGACCCGAGCCCGACGCTCGCGCAGTTCCAGCAGTACGTGACCAACGGCCAGATCCACTACTTCGCCAGCGGCGGAAGGGGATTCGGCAACCAGAACGGCGGCAGCAGCGCATCGTCGGAGATCAGCTCGTGGGTGCAGGACAACTTCACCCCGGTGACGATCGACGGATCGACCTTCTACGACCTGACCCAGCCCGTCCAGTGACGACGATGTCAGCCACCTCGTCGCTGCCACGAATCCGCCTGTCGCAGCAGATCGTCCGCTTCGCCGGCGTGGGCATCGTGTCCACCGCCCTGCACCTCGGCCTCTTCGCGGCCCTGGTGCGGGGCGGTGCGCCGTCACAGCTGGCCAACGGGGTCGCCCTCGTCATCGCGACCGTGTGCAACACCGCGCTGAACCGGGCGTGGACGTTCGGGGTGTCGGGTCGCCGCAGGCTGGTCTCCCAGCACGGCCAGGCGCTCGTCATTTTCGCGATCACGTATGCCGCCACGACCGTCGCGCTCGCCGTGCTCGGTGCGCTCGTCCCCGACGCAGGCACCGCCGTGCAGACCGCGGTCGTCGCCGCGGCCAACGTCCTGTCGACCGGCGCCCGGTTCGTGGCGATGCGCCGCTGGATCTTCCGCGTGCCTGCCGAGCCGGCCCGTCCGGCGCTCAGCGGGCCGACGGACCGCCAAGACCCGGCATACGTGGTCGACGGCGTGCTCGAGAGCCCCCACGACGACCGCTGACGGCGGTCTGTCGGTCCGCCGGACGGCCGCCCTGACCGCTCAGTCCCGGTCGTCGGGCGCGGCGCACGCCTCCCACCACGGGTCCTGATGAGCGGCGACGACCTCGTCGATGTCGTTGCCGCTCAGCTCGATCCGCGTGCCGACGCGTGGTGCGACCATCCGCACGCCCCGCTCGGCGGCCGCCCGCCGGGCCCAGCGGATCGGCTCGCTCCACCAGTGCGTGGCGAGGTTGAAGGTGGCCCAGTGGATGGGCAGCAGCACCGCGTCGGTCTCGCCCTTGTTGACCTCGAGGTGGGCCTCGATGGCCTCCTCGGGGTTGAGGTGGATGTCGGGCCAGTGCACGCTGTAGGCGCCGATGGGGAGGATCGTCAGGTCGAAAGGCCCGAGGTCGGCGCCGATGTCGGCGTAGCGGTGCGTCGGCCCCGAGTCGCCGCCGAACAAGACCGAGTGCCGGGGTCCGTGCAGCGACCAGGCCGCCCACAGCGTCTGGTTGCGCACGAAGCCACGCCCGGAGAAGTGCCGCGCCTCGGTGCAGGTGAGGCGGATGCCGGCGATCTCGGTCTCCTCGCGCCAGTCGAGGCTCGTGATGCGTCCGGTGGGCACGCCCCACGACCGCAAGTGGGCGTCGACACCGAGCGGCACGACGTAGTGCGGCTGGTGGGTGCGCTCGAGCTGCTGGATCGACGGCTCGTCGAGGTGGTCGTAGTGGTCGTGGCTGATGACCACCGCGTCGAGGTGCGGGATCTCGGCGATGCGGCCGGGGACGGGGTGCAGCCGCTTCGGCCCCGCGACGACCGAGGGCGAGGCGCGCTTGCCGAAGACGGGGTCGAGCAGGAAGCGCCGCCCGTCGAGCTCGACGACGCTCGTCGCGTGGCCGTACCACGTGACGGCCAGGTCGGCGGGCTCGTGCGGGTGCCGCGGGGTCACGAGCGGGACGGTGCCCCGGGGTCGGCCGTGGCCGAACTCGCGCGCCATCGTCGCGAGCATGCTGCCCGGGCCCTCGGCCTCGGACGTCGCGACGACGTGGGTCGGCTCGTGGGAGCGGAACTCCCCGTCGCGGTAGTTCGGCGATGCGGTGGCGCCCTGGCGCTGCGACGCGGTCGTCGCACCCATCCGGCGCAGGATCGGGAGCTGCACGGGCTTCTCCTGCCTGTCGTGCCTCACGGTTCAGCGGCCACGCGGGTGCGGGCTGCCGTCATTCTCGTCCAGCGACGGGGGGGCCGCCCGAGTTCCCGATGGCCGTATGCCGTATGCCGTGTGCCACCTGGGCGGCCCGGTCAGTCGCGGTCCTCGGGCGCCGCGCACTGCTCCCACCAGGGCTCGGAGTGGGCTGCCGCGACGGCTTGGGCGTCGCCCCCCGAGAGGTCGACGCGCTCGCCGACCCGGGGGAAGGTGACGGGGACGTGTGCCTGCGCCGCACCCCGGCGGATGCGGCGGACGGGCTCGGCCCACCAATGCATCGAGAGGTTGAAGGTGGCCCAGTGGACGGGGACGAGGAGGGACTCGCGGGCGGCGGTCGGCACCGTGCGGGTCGTCTCGGTGCGCTCGCCCTCCTCGTGGGCGCCCCCCGGGGTGTCGATGCGGTGGTCCTCGTCGATGAACTCGTCGGCCACCCCTGCCTCGTCCTCGGTCAGGGCGTGCATCTCGTCGCCGATGCGGTTGACGTCGCGGTGCGCCGCGAGGGCCTGCTCGGGGTCCATGTGGATGTCGGGCCAGAACGGGTCGTAGGCGCCGACGGGCATGAGCGTCAGGTCGAAGGGGCCGAGGTCCGCCCCGATGGCGGCGAAGCGCTTGGACGTGCCGGAGTCGCCCGGGAAGTAGGCGCTGTGGCGGGGACCCCGCAGGGCCCAGCCCGCCCACAGGGTCTGGCTGTCGACGAGCCCCCGGCCGGAGTTGTGCCGCGCCTCGGTGCAGGTGAGTCGGATGCCGGCCACCTCGGTCTCGTCGCGCCAGTCGAGCACCGTGATGCGCTGCTCGGGGACGCCCCAGGCGAGCAGGTGCGCGTTGACACCGAGGGGCACGACGTAGTGCGGCCGGTGGGTCTCCTCGAGCCGGACGATGGACGGCTGGTCGAGGTGGTCGTAGTGGTCGTGGCTGATGAGCACGGCGTCGATGCTGGGGATGTCGGCGATCGCCCCCGGGACCGGGTGCATGCGTCGGGGACCGACGTGCCGGATCGGGGAGACGCGCTCGCTGAAGACGGGGTCGATGAGGAAGCGGGCGCCGTCGATCTCGAGCACGCTGGTCGCGTGGCCGTACCACGTGACGGCGAGCTCGCCCGGCTGCCGCGGCGGCTCCGCCGGGACGACCGGGACCCTGCCGGCGGGCTTGCCGCGGTCACCGACTCGGATGGCGGCGACGAGCGCGTGCGTCTGGGCCCGGACCCGCGGGCGCAGCGACGGCTCCTCGCCCTCGAACCGGCGGTTCGCGAAGTTCGGGGAGTCCTGGACGTAGGGCAGGACCGCCGCGGGGGAGGCGCCCATCCGGTTCATGACCCGCACGAACTGGCGCGCCCGGGTGCGCGAGGAGACCTTCTCGATGACCGACGAGAGGGCACGGACCGTGGGGTGGTCGGAGGTTCCGAGGCTGCGCATCGGGCGCCTTTCAAGCAGGGGCGAAGGGTGTGCTGAACCTACCCTGCGCCAGTCCGGCGTCACCATGGTGTTGACGTGACACCATGATGGTGTCATGATGATGCGCATGGACATCACCGAGTACGTCGACGCACTGCGTCGGGATCTCGCCCAGGCGGCCAGGGCGATGGGTCCGGAGACCGAGCAGGCCGCAGAGCGGATCGGTTTCGCTCTCGACTCCTCGGCCCGCCTCGCCCTGATGGACGCGCTGTCCCACGCGGCGGCCGAGATCACCAACGAGCTCGAGGGCACCTCCGTCGAGGTTCGGCTCCAGGGTCGAGAGCCCGTCTTCGTCGTCGTGGGGGCCGGCCCGTCGGCCGTCGCCGACGACACCCCGGCCATCGCCACCGATGACACCACCGTGGTGTCACTCGACGACGAGGGGGCCGAAACCTCCCGGATCACGCTGCGCCTGCCCGAGGCCCTCAAGGTCCGGGCCGAGGAGCTCGCCACCGGCCGGGGCCAGTCGCTCAACACGTGGATCGTCAACGCGGTCCGCGCCGCCACCGCGTCGGGGCCGGCCCCCATGCCGGGCTTCCCGCCGATGCCGCCCGGCCCGCAGTTCGGGCCCGGAGCCCCGGGCCGCAACCGCTCCTCCAACAAGCGCGTGCAGGGCTGGGTCCGCTGAGCGGCCCGGACAGACATCAGACCACTTCCGAGAAAAGGGGACATCCCATGGGCACGACCCTCGAGACCCGCTTCGACACGACGGGTCCCATCAACCTCAAGGCCGAGCTGCTCGTCGGCGACCTGACGCTGACCGTCGGCACCGGCACGACGACGACCGTCCGCCTCCACCCGCACGGCAAGCACGGAGCCGAGATCGCCGAGAAGTTCACCGTCGAGGCCCACGGCAACGACGTCTCGGTTCTCGCGCCCAAGCTGCGCGACAGCTTCTTCTCCCTCGGCACCAAGGGCTCCGTCGACGTCGAGGTGGAGCTGCCCGCCGCGAGTGCGGTGGACGCCAAGAGCGGCGCCGGCGACGTCACGGGCCTCGGGCTGCTCGGCGAGGTCCGGGCCACGACCGGCGCCGGCGACCTGACCTTCCACGACGTGGGCTCGGCCCGGGTCAAGTCAGGATCCGGCGACATCACCCTCCAGTCGGCGAGCGGCGACCTCGAGGCCAAGACGGGCTCCGGCGACATCACCGTCGGCACAGGCGGCGGACGTCTCGACCTGGTCTCAGGCAGCGGCGACATCGCACTGCGTCGCTCCGATGCGGCCGTCAAGGCGAAGACCGGCTCCGGCGACCTCCAGATCGGGGCCTCGACCGGCGACCTCGAGCTGACGACCGGCACCGGCGACATCAACCTCGACGGCGTGCACGGTGGTGAGGTGCGGGCCCGGACGGGCACCGGCGACGTCACCATCGCGGTCGCCCACGGGGTCGCGGCCTACCTTGACCTCAACACCGTCACGGGTGACGTCGACATCGACCTCGAGGAGACCTCGGGCCCCGGTGACGCCGAGGCCCAGGCTCGGCTGGTCGTCCACTCCGGAAGCGGCGACATCCGCGTCAAGCGGGCGCAGGTGAGCCTCGCATGAGCGCCGGGACCGCGAACCTCACGCCCCAGGAGGCGATCGCCCGCGACCGCATCGTCGAGCGGGTCGCCGCAGCCCACCACGCGCACCACGTGCCCAAGCAGGCCGGCCGCATCCGCCGTCACGTCCGGGCCGCGCTCCTGCTGCGCAGCCTCGCCGAGCGGCTCGACCCCACGGCCGAGCGTCCCGCCCGCGCCGGCAGCAGCCAGCACCCGGTGCCCGTCCTGCACGCCGGCCCCCGCCCCTGGACGGCGGCGCCCCGCCGGACCCCGCACCGGCACAGCTGAACCCGCCCCTCCCCGGAGCCCGCCGACACCCGTCGGCGGGCTCCGTCGTTCGCGGCACGGGACCGATGACGCAGGTTCGCGGGACGCACACGCTCGGACCGGGCCGGCAGGACGGCGAAGGTGCTTCGTCCGTCCCCACCGCAGGGCGTATGCCGTCCGCCCGCCGTCGCGCGTCCCGTCCGGACGGCGCGTGCGACCATCGGAGCATGTACGTGCCCAAGGCCAACGACATGGACGACCCTGACCTCACGGCATTCCTCGCGGCGCACGCAGCGGCGCACCTCGTCACCGTCGGTCCCGACGGACGCCCGGACTCGACGCTGCTGCCCGTGATCGTCGACGGTGGCCGGGTCGTCGGACACCTGGCCCGCGCCAACGACCACTGGACGCGCATCGCGCCGGCGTCCCCGGGACTCATCGTGGTCAGCGGTGCCGACGCCTACGTGTCTCCGGGCTGGTACGCCACCAAGGCCGAGCACGGGCGCGTGGTCCCGACGTGGAACTACAGCGAGGTGCAGCTGCGGGGAGCGGTCACGGTCCACGACGACCCCGACTGGGTGCTCGACGTCGTCACGAGGCTCACGGAGCGGCACGAGGCGAACCGTGCACAGCCGTGGGCTGTCAGCGATGCGCCGCCGAAGTACGTCCGCGGTCGCCTTCGCGCCATCGTCGGCATCGAGGTCGTCGTCGACTCCGTCGAGGGCAAGGCCAAGCTGAGCCAGAACCGGTCCGACGCCGACCGCGAGGGCGCGATCGCCGGCCTGCGCGGCGAGGGTGATGCCGTGGCCCGGGTGGTTGCTGAAGAGATGGAGCGCGCCCTCCGCGGGTGAGCGGCATTCCGCTGCAGTGCCGCCCACCCATGTCGAACGCATCCGTGAGGCACAGACGCCGCACAGCCGCCGCCGCGACGGTGGACCCATGGACACGACACCCGGCCCCGCAGACGCCCCGTCGACCTTCCGCTCCGCGCTGCGTCGGGGTCTCGGCGCAGCGGGCGCGGCCGTCGCGGTTGCCTTCGTCGGCACCGCGGCCCTCGGGGCCGGGCAGGCCCACGCGGCAGGCATCTCCGGTGGTCTGACACCCGTGCGCGCGGCCGGGGAGCCGGCCCCGCACCCGCATCGGAACCACGCCGCACACCCCGCCAACCTCCCGGCGGCCACGACGACGGCGTACCGCTACTCGTTTCGCGACGGGCAGCTCATCCGCCTCTGACCCACCGGACCGTCGAGAGGCCACGTCTGGCCGCCTCGAACCCGTCGAGAGGCCAGCTTCGGCCGCTTCGCGTGAGTCGAAAGGCCACGCCCCGGCGACGTGAAATGGCCACTCGACCGACGCGACCCGACAACACGTGGCCTTTCGACGGTGGGGACAGAGGGGGGAGGGGTGGCTCAGCGGGTCGGGTCGAGCCAGGCGTGCACGAGCGGCACGACCGACGCGCCCTCGCCACTGGCGGCGGCCACGCGCTTCATCGAGCCGGCTCGGATGTCGCCCGCGGCGAAGACGCCGGGCACCGTCGTCTCGAGGCTCTCCGGCGGCAATCCCTCTCGCCACAGACGCTGCGGCACGTCGCGACCGGTCAGCACGAATCCGCGCTCGTCGCGGGCAACCGCGTCCGGCAGCCAGTCGCAGTAGGGCGCCGCGCCGATGAGGAGGAAGAGCCCGCGGCAGTCCCGGCGCTCCTCGGTGCCGCCGGCGGTGTCGCGCACCGTGACCCAGCCGAGCCGGCCGTCCTCACCGGCGCCGCCCTCGGTCACCTCGGAGCAGCCCTGGACCGTGATCCTCGGGTTGTAGCCGATCTCGCCGACGAGGTAGCTCGACATCGTCTCGGCGAGGGACTCACGCCGCACGAGGATCGTCACGGACCGGGCGAAGCGCGCGAGGTGGATCGCGGCCTGACCGGCCGAGTTGCCGCCACCGACGACGATGACGTCCGAGCCCTCCATCTCGCGGGCGGCGGTCATGGCGCTGCCGTAGTGGACGCCGAGCCCGACGAGCCGCTCGATGCCCGGCGCGTCGAGGCGGCGGTACTTCACGCCGGCCGACACGACGACGGCCTGCGCGCGGACGTCGCCGCCCTCGGTGTGCAGCACGTGCGGCTGCGGCTCGCCAGTCTCGTCGGGCGTGCCGGGCGTGAACGACGTGACGGGCCACCCGGTGAAGAACTCGGTGCCGAAGCGGACCGCCTGGTTGCGCGCTCGCTGGGCCAGGCGCATACCGGAGATCCCCCTCGGGAAGCCGAGGTAGTTGCGGATCATCGACGACGTGCCCGCTTGTCCGCCAACGGCTTCCGCCTCGAGGACCACCGTCGACAGGCCTTCGGACGAGGCGTAGACGGCGGCCGCGAGGCCCGCCGGTCCGGCGCCCACGATGGCGACGTCGACGACGCGGTCCACGTCGACGTCGGCCGGCCGGCCGTAGATGCGCGTGGCGACGTCGCGCACGCTCCGGGCCGTCGCGACGCGTTTGCCGAGGTCCATGACGAGCGGATACTCCGGCGCGACGTCACCCTCGACGTGCTCGAGCACGGCACGCCCCTCGTCGCTGTCCGGGGCGTAGACGCGGTTGGGCATGCCCATCCGGTCGAGGTAGTCGCGGATGCTGAGCGTCAGGGCGTCCTCGACGGGGGAGACGATGGCCACCGCCACCACCTCGGGTTCGGCCACGGTGGAGCCCCAGTCGGACAGCAGCTCGCAGATGGCCGTGTGGAACTCCTCGTCGCGGGCGCCGCGGGGCATGAGGAGGTAGGCGTCGTACTTGCCCTTGGCCATCCCGCCGCGCAGGCGCTCGGCGTCCTCGCGGAAGCTCGAGACGTGGGCGGCGATGACCCGCCGCGCCGTCGGAACCGTGGCGCGCCACCAGTGGAAGGCCTCGAGCACCTCGGCGTCGGGCAGTCGCGACTCGGTGACGAACATCGCGACCTGACCGCCCTCGGCGACGACCCGCTTCGCTGCGAGCTTCGCTTCGTGGGCCGAGCCCGCGGTGGGCAGCTCGTAGTCGCGGGAGTAGCGCCCGAACTCGTCGAGCAGCTCCTCGGAGCGGGTCTCGGACACCAGGATGATCGCCGGGTTCACCCGATCGATCCTAGGAGGCGGAGCGCTCCGGGAGTATGCCGTCGCGCGAGTCCGCCGTCGCGGGCCGTTCGCGCAGGGTGAGCCAGAGGCGGTGTGCGGTGATGACGGCCAGCGCCCAGGCGAGCCCGATGAGCCAGCCGGCGAGCACGTCGGTGAGCCAGTGGTGGCCGAGGAAGACCCGCGACAGCCCCATGGCCCCGACGAAGAGGGTGCCGAGCGTGATCGCCAGGCCGCGCTGCCAGGCTGCGGTGGTCTCGATGAGGACGAGATAGACGACGACCGTGGTGAGCACCGTCGCGTTGAGCGTGTGGCCGCTGGGGAACGACGCGGACGCCTCGAGCGGCGGCACGGCCAGGGCAGCGGGGGGCCGGGCCCGGTCGACGAGGTCCTTGCCGACGATCGTCATGGCGAGCGACCCGGCGGCGGCGATGAGCGTCAGCACGAGAGGGGTCCACCGCCGACGACGCCATGTGATGACGGCGACGGCCACGAGCGCGAGGATCGGCATGCCGACCGGACCGCCGACATTCGTGAACGCCGTGACTGCGGAGTCGAGCCCGGGTGAGCGGAGCGAGACGGCCCACTCCAGGACGGGCTGGTCGACTGCGGTGAGCCCGTCGCGACCGACGACCCCTTCGTAGACCGTCTCGACCCCCTCGACGAGGGCCGCCATGACGACGAGGGCGACGACGGCGAAGACGACGAACGCCACGTGCGCCGACGACCACGAGGCGACACGACGGACGGCCGGGCGGGAGGCGCGCGCCATCGCCGCGAAGACGCCGACGAGCCCCTGCCCGAAGCGGGTGTGCCAGGCCGTCAGGTCCCGGGCGCCGATCGTGTCGTCCGGTGTCTGCGGACGCATGGAGTCGGGCATGCCCCATCCTTACCCGTCCTGGCCCCGTCGTGCCCTGGACGCCGCGCGCCCTGCCACCCGCTCAGGCCGCGAGGTGCTCCCGGGCCGGCTTCGAGGCGGCCAGGTCCGTGACGGAGGCCTTGGCGCGTCGCCCGAGGAAGCCGTTCGGCACCGACAGCCGGATGACCTTCTTCCACGCCGACCCCACCTGGCGCGGGAGCGAGCCCGTCGTGTAGGTCAGGCCGTACCGGCGGAAGAGGTCCTGCACCTGCGGGGCGATCTCCTGGTAGCGGTTGCTCGGCAGGTCCGGGAAGAGGTGGTGCTCGATCTGGAAGCTGAGGTTGCCGGTCATGAAGTGCATGGCCTTGCTGCCGCTGATGTTGGCCGAACCCAGCATCTGGCGCAGGTACCACTCGCCGCGGGTCTCACCGACGATGGACCTGCGCTCGAAGGTCTCGACGCCTTCGGGGAAGTGGCCGCACATGATGACCGAGTGGGTCCACAGGTTGCGGATGAGGTTGGCCGTGGCGTTGGCGGCGAGCGTGTTGACGAACGACGGGCCCGACAGCAGCGGGTGGATGACGTAGTCCTTCGTCATCTGGTTGCGGATCTTCTTCAGCGTCACCTTGGCCCGCGCCCGGAAGTCGGGGTCCTGGCGGCGCTCCTTGGTGGCGAGGTTCTTGCCGAGCTCGAGGTCGTAGGCCGCGATGCCGTACTCGAAGAAGCAGGCGTTGACGAAGTTCCACAGCGGCTGCGC
The DNA here is from genome assembly GCF_056398545.1 of Terrabacter sp. 01T434. Classification (NCBI taxonomy): domain Bacteria; kingdom Bacillati; phylum Actinomycetota; class Actinomycetes; order Micrococcales; family Intrasporangiaceae; genus Terrabacter; species Terrabacter sp. 01T434. The sequence goes on along the minus strand of NZ_JBFTPP010000003.1, from coordinate 114,375 downwards.
GGCATAGAGCGGCACCCAGCGCTGGTCCTCGTCGACGCGCATGATGCCGTAGCCGAGGTCGTTGTCCTTGCCGATGACGTTCGTGTAGGTGTGGTGCAGCTCGTTGTGCGAGTGCTTCCACTGGTCCGACGGGCTGGCGTTGTCCCACTCCCACGTCGTCGAGTGGATCTTCGGGTCGCGCATCCAGTCCCACTGGCCGTGCATGACGTTGTGCCCGATCTCCATGTTCTCGATGATCTTGGCGACCGCGAGGCCGGCCGTGCCGACGACCCAGGCGGGCGGGAACATCGACACGAGCAGGAGGGCGCGGCTGCCGAGCTCCAGCTTGCGCTGGGTGGCGATGACCTTGCGGATGTAGGCCGCGTCGTCGGCTCCGCGGGTGTCGATGACGGACTGCCGGATGGCGTCGAGCTCGACGCCGATCTGCTCGATGTCCTCGGGGGTGAGGTGGGCGATCGGGTTGTGGGTCTTCTTCTGCAGGACGGTCATGGTGACTCCTCTGGTTCGGAGGTCGGTGGGTCTGTGGTGTCGGTGGGTGTCAGTGGTCGATGACGCAGGCGCCGGCGGCCGCGGAGATGCAGGTCTGGATCGGCACGCCCTCGCCCTCGGTCTCGCCGGGAGTCGCGGTCGTGACGGCACCGTTGCGCAGGTCGCGCACGGCGCCCTCGCGCAGCGGCAGCACGCAGCCGAAGCAGATGCCCATCCGGCAGCCGGACGGCATGAGCACGCCGGCCGCCTCGGCGGCGTCGAGGATGGGGGTGGCGCCGTCGGCCTCGACCGTCGCGCCGGAGCCGGTGAAGTCGATGGTGCCGCCCTCGCCGACGACGAGCGTCGAGGCCCGGAACTGCTCGGTGAGCAGGGGCAGACCGCGCTCGTCGTGGTGCGCCTGGAGCGCGTCGAGCAGGCCGCCGGGGCCGCACGCGAGGGTCTGCCGGTCGTGCAGGTCCGGGATGAGCGTCTCGAGGTCGGCGACGTCGAGCACCCCGTGCTCGTCGTCGTAGCGGGCCACGAGGCGGATCAGGCCCGCGGCGTCGAGCGACCGGAGGTTGTCGATGAAGATCGAGTCGGGCTCGCTCGGTGCCACGTGCACGACGACGATGTCGTATGCCGCCGAGCGGGGCAGGCGTACGACGCCCGAGTCAGCGACCGGGAAGAGGTTGCGGAGCATCCCGATGACGGGCGTGACGCCGGAGCCGGCGGTGACGAAGAGGAACTTGCCGCCGTCGGTCGGCAGCACGAACTCGCCCTGGGCCTGCTCGAGGTGGACGAGCGTGCCAGGTCGCGACTCGCGCACGAGGTGGGTGCTGACGAGCCCGTCCGGCACGGCCTTGACGGTGATGGAGATGTGGCCGTCGGGGCGCGGGCCGTGGGTGAGGGAGTAGGCGCGCCACTGGCGCACGCCGTCGACGTCGACCCCGATGCGGACGTACTGGCCCGGCACGTGGCCGGCCCAGTCGGCGCCGGGGCGGATGACGATGGTGGCGGCGTCCGCGGTCTCGGGGTGGACCGCGACGATGCGTCCGCGCAGGTCGGCGCCCGGACGCAGGGGGTCGAACAGGTCGAGGTAGTCCGCCGGCAGCAGGGGGGAGGTCGCGCGCTCGGCCAGCTGGAGGAGCCGTCCGCGCAGGGTCGGGCGGGTGGCTCGGGGTGAGGGGCTCGAGATCTTCGAGAGTCCGGTCAGGCTCATGCCTCCAGCATGACTGAGGGTCAAGGGTAAGATCCTGACCATTCGGCGTGAAGTATCCGGGAACTCTTGTTCGGAGGGAACAGTCGATGGCCAAGGCTGCGGGCAGCGCCACGGTTCGGGGCGCTGCCGACCTCCAGCTGGACCACGCGGTGCTGCGCGTGCTGCGCGAGCGGCTGCCCGCCATCGCGACGACGACGGTGGCAGCGGTCGTCGACGAGGTCCCCGACTACCGCGGCGCTCTCGGAGGGGTGGCCGGGGACACGATCGGCCGTGCCGTTCAGATGGCCATCGCGGGCTTCCTCAAGCTCGCGGGCGGACGCGACGTCGACGCGAGCACGCCTCTGGGCCCGACCCGCGAGGGCGCCTACGCGCTCGGACGTGGGGAGGCGCGAGGGGGTCGCTCGATGGACAGCCTGCTCGCGGCATACCGCGTCGGCGCCCGGGTGTCCTGGCGCGAGCTGGCCCGCGCGGCAGCCGAGGCGGGGCTGCCGGCGACGACGATGGCGAAGTTCGCAGAGCTGCTCTTCGCCTACATCGACGAGCTGTCGGCGGCCAGCGTGGCCGGCCACACGGACGAGCTGACCACGAGCGGCCGGGTCCGGGACCGCTACCGCGAACGGCTGGGCCAGCACCTGATGGCGGGCGCGGGCGTCGACGTGCTGACCGCGGCCGCAGCCCGGGCCGAGTGGGCGGTCCCGGTCTCGCTCACGGCCGTGCTTCTGCCCGCGGCGGAGGCACGCCGGGCGCTCGCCTCGCTCGGCACCGACGCACTGCAGCTCGGCGAGGACCTGCAGGGCCTCGAGCACGTCGACCCCGACCAGCCGCTCACGCTCCTGCTGGTGCCCGACGCCGACGGGCCCGGCCGGCTCCACCTGCTGCGGGTGCTCGCCGGCCGCCATGCCGTCGTGGGTCCACCGCGCCCGTGGGCGGAGGCCCGCTCGTCCTACGACCGTGCCGCGCGCACCGTGGGCCTGGCCCGCTCGACGCGCACGGGGGCCCCGGTCGACACCGAGGAGCACCTGGCCGACCTCGTCCTCACCGCCGACCCGGAGGCCTTGGCCGACCTGCGCGCCCATGTGCTGGCGCCCCTGGCCGAGCTCGCACCGGGCACCCGGGACCGGCTCGCCGAGACGCTCCTGTCGTGGCTGCTGCACCAGGGACGCCGCGACGAGGTCGCCGCCGAGCTGCACATCCACGCCCAGACGGTGCGCTACCGGATGGGTCAGGTGCGTGAGCTCTACGGTGACCGCCTCGGCGACCCGGCCGTGGTGCGTGAGCTCGTCATCGCACTGTCCGCCTCATCATCGACCCAGGCGTGACCACTCAGCCTGCCGTGACCGGTGCTCGGGCTGGGCGCGCAGGTCGAGCGTCTCGAGGTCGAGTCCGGCATACGGGCCGGCGTCACGTCCTCATCCTGCCGCGGACGGTGTCGCTCGGGTGTCCTAGGGTCGCGACATGACGGTCGTCGGCACTGATGGGCTCGCCCGCCCCACGTGGGCGTCGGTGGACCCCCTCCTCATGGACTACTACGACACCGAGTGGGGCATGCCGATCCGCGACGAGCGCGGGCTCTACGAGCGGATCTGCCTCGAGGGCTTCCAGGCCGGGCTGTCCTGGGCGACGATCCTGCGCAAGCGCCCCGCCTTCCGGGCCGCCTTTGCCGACTTCGACCCGGACGTCGTCGCGACCTACACCGACGACGACGTCGAGCGGCTCCTCGGCGACGCCGGCATCGTCCGCCACCGCGGCAAGATCCGCGCCACCATCACGAACGCCCGCGCCACGATCACGTTGCGCGAGGAGGGTGGCCTTGTCGACTTCGTGTGGGGCTTCCAGCCCGCCGACACCCCGCGACCGGCCGATCACTCCGAGGTGCCCACGGTGTCCGACGAGAGCAAGGCGCTGTCAAAGGCGTTGCGCAGACGAGGTTTTGCCTTTGTGGGTCCCACGACGATGTATGCCTTGATGGAGGCCGTCGGCATCATCGACACGCACCTCGTCGGGAGCCACCGCCGCGGCAGCTCGGGCGTCTGGCCGGTCTAGCCTCAGCCCAGCACCGCCTTGGCAGCGTTGTGGCCGGGGATCGCGCTGACGCCACCACCGCGGCGTGCGCCGGCTCCGCCGAGCAGGACGTTGTCGTATGCCGTCTCGACGCCCCACGTGCCCACCTCGGAGTCCTGCTCGGCCCAGGGCCACTGCAGCGAGCGGTGGAAGATGTTGCCGCCGGGCAGGCCGACCGACTGCTCGAGGTCGACGGGGCTCTTGACCTCGATGCACGGGTTGCCGTCGGCGTCGCGCGCGAGCACCGCCTCGATGGGCTCGCCCAGCACGGAGTCGAGCGACCGCAGGGTCGCCGCGAGGGCCTCCTCGGTCGCTGCCGCGTTGTCCTCACGGAAGAGCCGGGCGGGCAGGTGCAGGCCGAAGAGCGTCAGTGTCTGCGCATCCGTGGCCGCGAGGTCCGGCCCGAGGATCGAGCGGTCCGACAGGGTGTGGCAGTAGATCTCGCACGGCGGCAGCTCGGGGATGCGCCCGTCGCGCGCCGCGGCATACGTCTGTTCCAGCTGGCCGTAGCCCTCGTTGATGTGGAAGGTCCCGGCGAAGGCGGCCGCCGGGTCGACGGAGGCGTCACGCAGGCGGGGGAGGCGGGTCAGCAGCATGTTGACCTTGAGCTGGGCCCCCTCGACGTCGGACTCCGTGTCGACGGGCGTGGCGCCGGAGGCGGCGAGCAGGCGGTTGAGCACGGTGGGCGCGCAGCCCGCGACGAGGTTGCCGCCCACGGCGCTGCCGCTCCCTGCGTCACCGCCGGACCACGCGACCTCGCCGGTGGACGGGTCCACCGACGTGACCTCGGCTCCGGTGAGGATGGTCGCTCCGGCCGAGACCGCTGCTGCCGCAAGCGAGTCCGTAAGTGCACCCATGCCGCCGACGGGCACGTCCCAGTCGCCGGTGCCGCCCCCGATGAGGTGGTAGAGGAAGCAGACGTTCTGGCGCAGATCGGTCTCCCCGAGTGAGGCGAAGGTGCCGATGAGGGCGTCGGTGGCGATGATGCCGCGGAGCGTGTCGTCCGCAGTGACCGACTCGATGAGCTCGCCGATGGGGCGCGTCGTCAGCGCGTCGAAGAGGTCGGCGTCACCCGAGAGGGCGCGCACGTCGTCCCGCGAACGCAGCGGTTCGAGGACGGTCGGGAAGACCCGCTCGGCCACACCGGCCATGCGCGCGTAGAAGTCGGTCCACCCGGCATACGCGTCGTCACCGCCGGTCAGCGCTCGGAAGGCGGCACGGGTCGCGGCGGCGTCGCCGTGGTCGACGAGCAGCCCGCGGTCGGGGTCCGACGGCACCGGCGTGTAGGAGGAGAACCGCCGCCGGATGAGCCGCAGGTCGAGGTCGAGGTCGGTGAGGACCTGGCGCGGCAGCAGCGACACGAGGTAGGAGTAGCGCGAGAGGCGGGCATCGACGCCGTCGAAGGCGCGGGCCGAGACGGCCGCGCCCCCCGCGTGGTCCGCGCGCTCGAGCACGAGCACGCGGCGCCCGCCCCTGGCGAGGTAGGCGGCGGCCGTCAGACCGTTGTGACCGGCCCCGATGATGATGTCGTCGTAGCGCACGAGGTCACCCTAGGTGACCGTGCGGACGTGGGCACTCGAGTGTCGAGTGCCCACGTCCTGTCGCTCAGCGGTGGGCGGCGTCCTGACGTGCGGTGTAGACCCGGTCGGCGGCGTCGATGCTCGCGCGGCTGCCCAGGTCGACGCCCGCTCGGGCCGCGGCGGCGCGCGCGGCAGGAGTCGTGAGATCGGGCGCGACGAACCGCTCCGGCCGGATCGTGCGGTCGACGGCGGCATACCGCCTCGCGTCCCGGGCCAGGGAGTCGGCGGAGGTGACGGCCTTCGCCTCGGCCGGCGCTGCGGCGAGCTGAACAGCCAGCCCGAACGCCGGCTTCGTCACGACGGCGTAGCCGTCCCGGTGGCCGGCGACGTCCGGGTGGTAGCTCTCGATGACCGGGTTCGACAGGCCGTTGAGCCAGTCGACGTCGTCGCAGACGGCGTGCCCGACGAACCTCGAGGTCGGGTTGACGAAGGTGAAGCCCGCGTTGGACGCCGCCGTCGCCGTCTTCGAGTTGAGCAGGTCCGCCGTCGCGTTGAGGCGGGACTCCTCCGTGGGCGAGAACCACGTGAGGGCGTTGCAGTCCTCGCCGTTGAAGATGCGGGGGTAGCCGACGACGATGACGCGGGCGTTCGGGGCCTTCGCCCGGATCGAGGAGTAGAGGGACGCGAGCCGGCTCGGGATCTTGGTGTTGATGATCGTCTGCGCCGAGTCGACCGCGCCGTTGCAGTTGCTGAGCCAGCTCGGCTGCGCGCAGGTCGACAGCACGTTCGCAAAGCCGGCGTCGTTGCCGCCCACCGAGATCGTGACGTATGCCGTCCCGCTCGACAGCGCCGACAGCTGGGTGTTCGTCACGTCGGCGACCGTGGCGCCGGAGCAGGCGCGGAAGCTCAGTGTGAGGCCGAGCGCCGCGGCGTCGAGCGAGGGATACGCGTAGACCGACCGTTGGCACGACGTCCCGTCACTGATGTAGGAGCGGGTCCCGGTGCCGGACGAGTACGAGTCGCCGAGGGCGACATAGGTCGTGCCGGCAGCGACGGCCGGGGGGCCGAGAGTGAGTGCCGCCCCGACCCCGACGAGGGCGGAGAGGCCGGCCCCGAGGGCGCGGCGGCGACGGGAGGACATGACGGACCTGCGCTTCACGACGCACTCCTTGATGGTGGGAGGCCTGCTGACCCTGCGCACTGCAAACCGCGTGGGGCCGGTGCCGACCACGTGGTTCCCGCGTCACGCGTCCCGGTATCGGACATTAGGGGCAGTTCCGCCCCGCCGCGACCCGAGCCGAGGGCGGGCGGATCTGAGCCAGTGCGGCGACGCACTGCCTTGGCCGGGTGTCACCCTCCCGGGGTGATGTCCGGCGTGGATGTTCGCCGCAGCATGAAGGCGAGCGACGCCGTGCGGCGTCGCCATGAACGGGAGTGAGGGCGTCCCATGTCGACTGCGACGACAGCGCCGATCGGCCCAGTGGATCTGGCGGTCATCGGCTTCCGCGGGGAACTACGCCAGGCCGGCATCCGTGATGCCGTCGCGCGGGCCGTCGATCGGGGCGCCGTGCGCGTGCTCGACGTTCTCCTCGTCCGCAAGGACGACGACGGCAGCGTGCTGATGTACGACGCGGAGTCGCCCGAAGGTGCGGAGGAGCTCCTCGGCTTCCCGACGGTCATGCCCGACCTCGTCGGCGAGGACGACGCGCTCGCGATCGCCGCCGAGATGGACCCGGGCACGACCGTCCTCGTCATCGCCTGGGAGAACAGCTGGGCCGCTGACATCGCCGCCGAGATTCGGCAGCTCGACGGCCAGCTGCTCGTCATGGAGCGCCTGCCGCGCGAGGACATCGAGACGGCGCTCAACGCCATCTCGTCGAACGAGGAGGGGTCATGAGGGGACGGAGGGGCCGACCTGGGTTGATGGGTATGGCGGCCCGAACGGCGGTGGTCGCTGGGACGGCCACCGCCGTGAGCGGCAAGGTGCGACGGGGACAGGAGGCCAAGGCCCAGCAGGCTGCAGACGCCCAGGCCGCCCAGGCGCCGCCGCCCCCGCCCGAGGCCGCCCCGGCGCCGGCCGCTGCGCCCGAACCGCCTGCCGAGACCGAAGCAGCCGGGACCGACGACATGCTGGGGGCGCTCGAACGGTTGGGCGCCCTGCACGAGCAGGGGGTCCTCACCGACGAGGAGTTCGCGCAGCAGAAGGCGCGCATCCTGGCGTGAGACCCGTCGACACGTCCGCCTGGCCGTCATCCTCGCGTGCACGCACCGTGCTTCCGCCTAGGCTGATCGGGTACTCGTAGTCCATCGAGGCCGTGACGACAGGAGGGGCACCGTGGGCTTCCCGGAGAACGTGCTGGCCAAGGGTGAGAAGGTCGAGCGCGACCTGCACCCGCACTGGCTGACCGTGGTGGCGCCGACGATCTTCGGCCTGCTGCTCGCCGCCGCCTGCATCGCCATCGCCGTCGTCACTCCGGACGACGAGACCGGCAACCGGATCCAGTGGGTCGCCGTCGCGGTGCTCGTGCTCGTCGCCATCCCGGCCTTCGTCGTGCCCTATCTGCGCTGGCGCACCACCCACTACGTCATCACCTCGCACCGCGTCATGGTGCGCCGCGGCATCCTGACGAAGAACGGCAAGGACATCACGCTCTCGAAGATCACCGACGTGAGCTTCCAGCAGACCGTGCTCGACCGCATCATCCGCTCCGGCTCCCTGCACATCGAGTCCGCGGGTGACAGCCCCGACGAGAACCTCGCGAACATCCCGCGCAGCAACGAGGTCCAGCAGCTCATCAACCGCCTCATCGACGAGGACGACCTGCGCCGCCGCGCGCACGGCCGGGTCGCGCTGGACGCGCCGGGGTCCGACCCGGCCTACGCGGCTGCCGATGACGGCTACACCGAGGACACGAGGGCGATCCCGCGCCAGCGGAGCGATCGCGGCGACCGGAGCGACCGCCCCGACCGGCCCGAGCTCGCGGAGGAGCGGCGCCGCCCGCGCGACCTCGGCGACGGCAGCGACCAGCCGCTCTGAGCTCGGCGGTCCCGCTCCCGGCCGCAAGCCGTTGTGGCATGGTCGGGGCATGACCTCCGCTGTCGACGAAGCCGGTGTGACCGCGGCCTACCGGGCCGCCCGTGACGAGCTCCTCGCCCTGCGGGGTGACCACGCCCGCGCGGTGAGGGAGTTCAGGTTCCCCGACGTCGGGGACCGGTGGAACTGGGGGGTCGACTGGTTCGACGCCGTCGCGCGCGGCAACGACCGCCCCTGCCTGACGATCGTCGAACAGGACGAGTCGTCGCGCTCGTACTCCTACGACGAGATGGCCCGGCGCTCCGACCAGGTGGCCGCCCGCCTTGCCGCGCTGGGGATCGGTCGCGGCGACTCGGTGGTCCTCATGCTCGGCAACCAGGTCGAGCTCTGGGAGTCGATGCTCGCCGTCATCAAGCTCGGCGCGGTCGTCGTGCCGACGACGACGGCGGTCGGGCCCGGCGACCTCGTCGACCGGATGGAGCGCGGCGCGGCGCGAGCCGTCATCACGAACGCGTCCGAGGTGCACAAGTTCGACGACGTGCCCGGCGACTACGTCCGCATCGCGGTCGGTGGAGCCGACCCGGCGGGAACCGTGACGGACGGCTGGGAGAGCCACGAGGCCGCATACGCGATGGAGGTCGGACCCACCGAGCACCCGAGCACGGTCCCCGACGACCGGATGCTGCTCTACTTCACCTCGGGCACGACGAGCCGGCCCAAGCTCGTCGAGCACACCCAGCGCTCCTACCCCGTCGGGCACCTCTCGACGATGTACTGGATCGGCCTGCAGCCCGGTGACGTGCACCTCAACATCAGCAGCCCCGGCTGGGCCAAGCACGCGTGGTCGTCGTTCTTCGCCCCGTGGGCCGCGGAGGCGACGGCGTTCGTCTACAACTACAGCCGGTTCGACCCGGCCGCACTGCTCCGCGTGCTGCACACGCACGAGGTCACCTCGATCTGCGCGCCGCCGACCGTGTGGCGGATGCTCATCAACAGCGACCTCTCCGCGGGTCCGGGCTCGCTGCGCGAGGTCATCGGCGCCGGCGAACCGCTCAACCCCGAGGTCATCGCCCAGGTGGAGAAGGCATGGGGACTGACCATCCGCGATGGCTACGGCCAGACCGAGATGACGGCCGCCGTCGGCAACACCCCGGGCTCCACCGTCAAGCCCGGTTCGATGGGCCGACCCCTGCCGGGCTGCCCGGTCGTCGTCGTCGACCCGATCACGAACACCCTTGTCACGCAGGCTGACCCGGACGGCAACCGCGAAGGCGAGATCTGCCTCGACCTCTCGCAGCACCCGGTGCCGCTCATGACCGGCTACCAGGGCGACGAGCAGCGCAACGCCGACGCGATGGCCGGCGGTTTCTACCACACCGGCGACGTGGCCTCGGTCGACGCCGACGGCTACATCTCCTTCGTCGGCCGCACCGACGACGTCTTCAAGGCGAGCGACTACAAGATCAGCCCGTTCGAGGTCGAGTCGGTCCTCATCGAGCACCCCGCCGTCGCCGAGGCGGCGGTCGTGCCGGCGCCCGACGCGGTGCGCCTGGCGGTGCCCAAGGCGTACATCGCCCTCGCCCCGGGCCACGAGCCCGGTGAGGAGGTGGCGCGCTCGATCCTCGCCCACGCCCGCGAGAAGCTCGCTCCGTGGCAGCGGGTGCGCCGCATCGAGTTCTACGAGCTGCCCAAGACGATCTCGGGCAAGATCCGCCGGGTCGAGCTGCGTGGCCGCGAGAACGACCTCGACGCGACGGGGGCGGCCCAGCCGGAGAACGAGTGGCGCGACGACCAGTTCCCCGAGCTCAAGGGCTGACGGACGAGGTCGTCGAGGTGGTCGGGGACGCAGGGTCGCCCGGCGTGAGCGGCAGCGCGCGCATGGTCGTGTCGTCGATGCGGCTGCAGATTCGCCTAGCCGGGTCGGGGTGGTCCTGGCCCGGCTGCTGCGCGGTCGACGCCGGGGGACGGTAGGGGTCGATGCGGGCGCCGCTGATGACCTGGACGTTGTCGTAGGCGGGCCGACCCTCGAGGAGGTTGCGGAACGAGTAGCGGGTCAGCGAGGTCAGCTCGCAGGCCGTGCCGAACTGCGCGATGTCGAAGGAGTACGGCTGCCCGTCGAGCTCCTGCCCCGGACCCTCGGAGTAGTGCGAGACGACGCCGCCACCGGTGAAGGTGCCGACCTGGATCCGGTTCCCCTCGAGCGCCGGGGTGTGCATGTGCCCGTTGACGAGGAGGCGTCCGCGCTCGACCTGCTCGGCGGCATACGGCTCGTGGGTCACGACGATGTCGGGCTCCGGCTGGCCGGCCACGGCGGCGTTGTAGCGGTCGGCGGCGGGCTTCTCCTTGGCCGTCGGGTCGGTGTTGTCGTCGCCGAACCAGCGCGGGTCGTTGAAGCCGGTGATGCGCAGTCCGTGGAAGGTCACCTCGCGCAGCGACCCGGCGGGGTTCTCGAGGAGCACGACGTTGGGGATGCGCGCGAGCCGAGCCAGGACCGCGCGGTCGCTTGCCGAGGACTGGTCGTGGTTGCCGCTCGTGAAGATGTAGGGCACCCCGAGAGACTGGATCGAGCGGTAGAGCCCGGCGGCGTCGCCCTCCTGGACCCGGCCGAAGTTGACGAGGTCGCCGCTGTCGATGACCGCGTCGACGTCCTCCTCCTTGATGATCGTTCGCATCAGGGCGTACTGGTTCGCCCCGTGGATGTCCGAGACGAGCAGGAAGCGGGCCGAGGCGGGCTCGTTGACGTTGCCGGCGACGTACTTCTGCTGGAGTGCCTGCGTCACGGCGAGGAGGTTGCGGAAGTAGGGGGTCACCTGCGTGGCCCGAGCCTCGACGTCGGCCAGCAGGCCGGCGTTGCGCTGGACGACACCGAGGACGCCGCTCGTGCGGTACTCCGCGAAGCGGTCCGGCTGGTAGGTCAGGGCGATCCCACCGAAGGTGACGCCGGTCGCGACGACCATGGCCGACGCGACGAAGAGCACGTGGTGACGGCGCGTGGAGCGCTGTCGCACGTAGTGGGAGGCCAGGGCGAGCAGCACCGCGATGGTCGCCGCGCCGAGGAGGAAGCGGATGCCGACGCCGGTCGCGGCCTGGGCGATCGCCGACGAGATCTCGTCGGGTGACGGCTGCAGCGCCCTGATGTCGACGTTGGGCCGGGTGAAGAGGTTGGTGATCTCCTCGCGCACCGCGACCTGCACGTCGAGGCCGGGCGCCACGAGGGGAGAGGCGAACTGGACATCGACGTCCCCGACGATCGTCGGCGCGTGGAGCACGGGGAAGTGGCGCGGCACCGGGTCGAGCCGCAGGACCGCGCGGTACTGCGACGTCTCCGCGACGGTCGGTGCGAGGTTCGTCGCGGCGACGCCGCCGAGGTAGCAGGCCACGAGGATCGCGAGCCAGGTGAGGACGTGCGAGCCCCGGCGCAGCCAGGGGCTGTCGCCGGCCAGCAGGTTCCCCACCTGTCGCATCGCCTCACCCTAACCGGACCGGGACCCGTCACCGGCAGGGCACTGTCCGTTCACGTCGGCGTGCTGCGATGGACCGATCAGCGCACCGGAGCGAGGAGGAGTCATGGCGTCGGCTCGACGCAGGGTCATCGTCGTCGCGGTGGGGGTGGCGTATGCCGTCCTGCTCGTCTTCGGCGAGCGTCTCCTCGGCGGGTCGGCCGGGGTCGTCATCCTCGTCGCGAGCTTCGTCGTCGGCTTTGCATGGCTCGTGCTGCTCGTCGCCCCGTGGGCCGCGCGGGGCCGACCGGGGCGGCGCGCGCCGGTGCGGCGCGAGCGACCGTAGTGTGGCCGGGTGAGCCTCGAGCACCGACCGAACCGGATCATCCTCGTGCGGCACGGGGAGTCCGAGGGCAACCTCGACGACACCGTCTACGAGCGGGTCCCGGACCACCGGATCAGTCTGACGCCCAAGGGTTTCGAGCAGGCGCGCCAGACGGGCGTCGCCATCCGGGAGGTGCTCGACGGCGAGACCGCCGAGGTCTACGTCTCGCCCTACCTCCGCACCCGGCAGACCCTCGAGGCGCTCGCACTGCCGGTCGCCGAGCGGGACGTGCGGGTCGAGCCGCGCCTGCGGGAGCAGGACTGGGCCAACTTCCAGGACCCCGTCGACATCGCCGAGCAGAAGGCGGAGCGCGACCGCTACGGCCACTTCTACTACCGGTTCAGCCACGGTGAGTCCGGCTCCGACGTCTACGACCGGGTGTCGACGTTCCTCGAGTCGATGCACCGCAACTTCGAGAGCCCGACCGCGCCCCGCAACGTCGTCATCGTGACTCACGGCCTGACGATGCGGCTCTTCTGCATGCGGTGGTTCCAGTGGAGCATCGAGTACTTCGAGTCGCTCGACAACCCGGGGAACGCCCAGCCCGTGGTCCTGCTGCGGCAGAAGGACTTCCACTACCGGCTCGAGGTGCCCTTCACGCAGTGGGACACGAGCGTCGTGCCGACCGAGCGCGAGCGCTCCAGCTGGCTCTGACCGTCACCACACGGCATACGCGCCGGGCAGGGTCGACCTAGAGGTACTGGCCCGTGGGTCCCGACTCGCCCGGGTGGTGCTCGCCCGGCTGCAGGCCGGGAGGCATGCCGTAGGAGGCGCCGGGGCCGGGCGGCAGGGCGCGCATCTGCTGGAGCTGCTGCTGCGCCGCCATCTGCTGCGCGACGAGCGCGGTCTGGATGCCGTGGAAGAGCCCCTCGAGCCAGCCGACGAGCTGGGCCTGGGCGATGCGCAGCTCGGCATCGGTCGGGGAGTCGTCGCGGAAGGGCAGGGCGATCCGGTCGAGCTCGGCGACGAGCTCGGGTGCGAGGCCGTCCTTGAGCTCCTCGATGGAGCGGTGGTGCACGTCGGCGAGGCGGCGGCGCCCGGCCTCGTCGAGCGGGGCGTTGCGGACCTCCTCGAGCAGCTGCTTGATCATCGAGCCGATGCGCATCACCTTGGCCGGCTCCTCGACGAGGTCGGCCGGGTTGGTGCGCTCGCGCTCGCGGCGCTCCTCGGCGCGCGACCCGGTGTGGCCGTCCTCGTGCTCGGGCCGTCGCTCGTCGCCCGACGGGTCGGCAACGCCCATGCCGTCTTGCGTCACGACGACGATGCGCGGTTCGTCGCCGGTGGGGTCGGTGTCGGGGCGCTGTCCCTGTCGGCTCGCGTCGTCGCTCATGCGCCCCATCCTGCCGCAACGGGCCGGAGCCCGGGCGTCCCCCGTCGGGTCGCCCGGGCTCCAGGTCCGTCGGCTTGTCGCGTCAGTGCGCCCCGGCCGTGGCGAACCACGGGTGGTGCAGGTCGTGGTAGCTGACGTCGCTCATCATCGAGTTCATCTCGTCCATCATTCGCTGGGCGTCCGGCGGTGGGCTCTTGTGCTCGCCCTCGCGTGCCTCGGCCTCGGTCCGGAACGCCATCGTCTGGGTGAAGAAGCCGTCGGCGTCGATGGCGACGGTGCCGCCGATGATGTCCGGACGCGCCTCGTGGAGCATGTCCATCGGCTCCTCCATCGCGTGCCGGAAGCGATCGGCGTCGCTGAGCCGGCCCTGGATGACCTGGACGAAGCCGGCCTGGTCGCTGCCGCCGTCGAGCATCATCGTGACATCGTCGCAGTCGTGGAAGCTGGCCTCCCCGTCGAAGAGACGCGCCGTCTCCTCCCACCACGCGCCCTGCTCTGGGCGGGCCGAGTTGGCCTCGGCCGATGCCCGGGAGTCGAACCGGACCACTCCGACGAACTCGCCGTCGTCGGTGAGTCCGTACGTCCCGCCCAGCCAGCCCGTCGCGCCGGGCTCGAGCTCCTGGGTCCACCGGTCCATCTGCCGGTGGAGTGCGTCGGCGTCGGTGCACCGACCCTGGATGACCTGGATGAACACCGTGAACCTCCCGTGGGATCGGGGGCCGCTCCGGACCGAAGCGGCCCATCGACCGACGGTACGCCCGGTCGCGCCGGTGCGTCACCGGACGAGTCCGACACGGACGGATCGTTCCGCCGGACTCGGCCGCTCGGCCGCTCGGCCGCTCGGCCGCTCGGCCGCTCGACCGCTCGGGCGGACGGGGAGGACGAGGAGCGTCAGGTGGTGAGGAGGATCTTGCCGATGTGGCCGGAAGCCTCCATCTCGCGGTGCGCCTCGGCAGCGTGCTCGAGGGGGTGGCGCGATTGGACGACGGGCTTGACGGCGCCGGACTCGATGAGCGGCCACACGTGCTCACGGACGGCAGCGACGATGGCGGCCTTCTCGGTCGCGGGACGAGCCCGCAGCGACGTCGCGATGACGGCCGCGCGCTTGGCCAGGAGCATGCCCATGTCGAGCTCACCCTTGCGGCCGCCCATGAGCCCGATCGTCACGAGCCGCCCGCTGATGGCGAGGGCCTCGACGTTGCGGGCGAGGTACTTCGCGCCCATGTTGTCGAGGATGACGTCGGCGCCGTGACCCTTCGTCAGCTCACGGATGCGCTCGACGAAGTCCTCCTCGCGGTAGTTGACGAGGAACTCGGCGCCGAGGTCACGGCACACGTGGAGCTTGGCCTGGCTGCCGGCCGTGACGGCCACGTGGGCGCCGACCGCCTTGCCGAGCTGGATCGCCATGGTGCCGATCCCGGAGCTGCCGCCGTGGACGAGGAGCACCTGTCCCGGCTGGATGTTGGCGACGAGGAAGACGTTGGACCAGACGGTGCACGCCACCTCGGGCAGCCCTGCGGCGTCGACGAGCGACACGCCGCGGGGCACCGGCAGCACCTGCTCGGCCGGCGCCACGACGCGCTCGGCGTAGCCCCCGCCGTCGATGAGGGCGCACACCTCGTCGCCCACCTGCCAGCCCTCGACGCCCTCACCGAGCGCCGCGATGCGTCCGCTCACCTCGAGGCCGGGGTAGTCCGACGCGCCGGGTGGCGGCGGGTAGTGGCCCATCCGCTGCATGACGTCGGCGCGGTTGACGCCTGCGGCGACGACGTCGATGAGCACCTGGCCGGCCCGCACCTCGGGGTCGGGCACCTCGTCGAGGACGAGGCTGTCGGCGTCTCCGGGCTCCGGGATCGTGATGGCGCGCATGGGTCTGAGCCTATTGACCTGCCGCCTCGGCGCGCACGGAGGCCGCCGTCGGGGACGACGCGTCCGGAGTGACGTGCCACACGTTCCCGGCGCCGACGACCCGACCGCCCGGCCCGAGTCGCGTGCCTTCGTCGATCGCCACCGCGCTCGGCGCCAGCCCGGCCGCGACGACGGCGACCGCACGTGAGAGGTTGCCCCACTGGGCGGCGTGCACGTCGACGGCGCCCTCGACGAACCCGAGCCCCTCCACCACCGTCACTGGATCGAGGTCCTCGTTGCTGTCCTCCGGGCAGACCGGCACCCCGTCGATGCGCCACCCGCCGATCACGGCGTGCGAGCCCGCGATGGCAGCGCCCGCGGAGAACCCGGCATACGGCATACCCTCGGCGACGCGGGAGCGGATGCGGGCATAGGAGCCCGTGAGCGATGCGTGGTACTCCGGCGTCGGGCCGCCGCCGACGAAGAGCCCGTAGACTCCGTCGAGCGCGGACGGGTCGAGCGCCGACCCCTCGGGCACCCGCTGCACCACGAGCTCGTGCCCGCCGACGAGCCCGAGGGTGTGGACGTACTTCGCGTGGTAGTCGAGCGACTCGGCGTCGGTGCCCATCACGACGAGCAGGATGCGCGGTGCGGCGCCGGCGTGGCGGGCCGCCGCGGCGACGAAGTCTCCGTAGAGCGCGGTGGCGAGGGCGTCGTCCCAGCCGCCGCCGATGAGGTGGACGTCCATGACGCCAACCTAGGAGATGCCCGGTCCCGGCGGTGGGCGTCGACGGGTGGCGTTCGCGTTGGGGCTGAGGCGGCGCGCGATGTCGTCCGCGGCGAGGCGCGCCCGGCCCACCAGCTCGGTCACGTGCTCGGGTCCGGCGTCGGCGGTGCGCAGCGTCAGGGCGATCGCGGCGAGCGGCCGACCGGCGCGGTCGAGCACGGGGACCGCCACCGAGGACAGGTCGGTGGTGACGGTGCCCTCCTCGCGCGCGTAGCCGTCGGCCCGCGTCCGCGCGAGGACGCCACGCAGCTCCGCGAGCGACCTCGGGCCACCGCCGCTGCGCTGCACGAAGGCTGCGCGGTCGGGGTAGAGCGCCCGCACCTGCGTCGCGGGGAGCGCGGACAGCATGGCGAGCCCGCTGGCGGTGAGGTGGGCGGGCAGGCGGACGCCGACGTCGGTGACGAGCATCGGCTGTCCCGGGGCGCGCTCCTCGAGGAGGTAGATGACGTCCCGGCCGTCCAGCGTGGCGAAGTGGGCGTTGCGTCCGCACTGGTCGACGAGCCGCCGCATCGCCGCACGGGCCACCCGCGCCAGGGGAGCCTGCCGCTGGTAGGCCGACCCGAGCTCGTAGGCCGCCTGGCCGAGCCCGAACCGGCGCTCCTCCACGTAGTGGGTGACGTAGCCACGACTGTGCAGCACCTTGAGCAGGTGGTAGACCGAGCTGCGGGGCAGGCCGAGGTCGCGCGCGATGGACGCGGCGGGCAGCGGCTCGGCGTGGCGGGAGAGGTGCTCGAGGACGTCGAGGGCGTGGGCGGCGGCCGGGGCGTTGGACACGTGGGCCACCTCCTGTCCGCGATCGACGACGTCTCGCATCCGAGACAATTGTCCTCCTCCGATTGCTGTCGCGCCAGTCGTTCGGAGGTTCGATGGATCCATGAACGCAGCATCCGCCTCCGTCGCCGGCCCGGTCACCGACAAGGCCTCCGACACCGTCACGGTCGGCACCGGCCCGCTTGCCCTCGAGGACGTCGTCGCGGTCGCCCGCCACGGCGCCCGGGTCGAGCTCTCCGCCGAGGCCGAGGCCGAGATCTCCCACAGCCGTACGGTCATCGAGGCCCTTGCCGAGGACACCGTGCCGCACTACGGCGTCTCCACCGGCTTCGGCGCCCTCGCCACGCGCCACATCCCGACGGCGCTGCGTGCCCAGCTGCAGCGCTCGCTCGTGCGCTCGCACGCCGCCGGCGCCGGCCCCGAGGTCGAGCGCGAGGTCGTGCGCGCGCTCATGCTCCTGCGCCTCTCGACGCTGGCCACCGGCCGCACGGGCGTGCGCCTCGAGACGGCCCGGGCGTATGCCGCGCTGCTCAGTGCCGGCATCACTCCCGTCGTGCACGAGTACGGCTCGCTCGGCTGCTCCGGCGACCTCGCGCCCCTGTCGCACTGCGCGCTCGCCGTCATGGGCGAGGGGCCGGTGCGCCTCGCCGACGGCACCCTCACCGACGCGGCAACCGCTTTGCGTGACAACGGGATCGAGCCCGTCGTGCTGGCGGAGAAGGAGGGCCTGGCTCTCATCAACGGCACCGACGGCATGCTCGGCATGCTCGTCCTGGCCATCCACGACCTGCGCCACCTGCTCAAGGTCGCCGACGTCTCGGCCGCGATGAGCGTCGAGGGCCTGCTCGGCACCGACGACGTCTTCGCCGCCGACCTGCACGCACTGCGGCCCCAGGTGGGCCAAGGCGCCTCGGCTGCGAACATCCTCGCGGTCATGGCCGGCTCGCCGATCCGCGAGTCGCACCGCACCGAGGAGTGCACGAGGGTGCAGGACGCCTACTCCCTGCGCTGTGCTCCCCAGGTGCACGGCGGGGCCCGCGACACGGTCGAGCACGCCGCCCGCGTGGCCGCCGCCGAGCTGGCATCGGCCGTCGACAACCCGGTCGTGACACCTGACGGACGCGTCGAGTCCAACGGCAACTTCCACGGCGCTCCCGTCGCCTACGTCCTCGACTTCCTCGCCATCGTCGCGGCCGACGTCGCGTCGATGGCCGAGCGTCGCACCGACCGCTTCCTCGACCAGGCCAGGAACCACGGCCTCCCGCCCTTCCTGGCCGCTGACCCCGGCGTCGACTCGGGCCTGATGATCGCGCAGTACACGCAGGCCGCGATGGTCTCGGAGATGAAGCGCCTGGCCGTACCTGCGTCGGTCGACTCGATCCCGAGCTCGGCCATGCAGGAGGACCACGTCTCGATGGGGTGGTCGGGCGCCCGCAAGCTGCGCCGCTCGGTCGACGCGCTCGCCCGCGTCCTCGCCATCGAGGTGCTGACGGCAGCGCGCGGCATCCAGCTGCGGGCCCCGCTCGAGCCGGCCGCGGCCACGGCGGCGGTCATCGCCGCCCTTGGGGCGCGCGCGAACGTCGCGCCCGGCCCCGACCGGTTCCTCGCCCCGGACATCGAGGGGGCCTGCGCGGCCGTTGCCGACGGTGACGTCCTCGCCGCGGCCGAGTCCGTCACCGGCCCCCTCCGCTGACCCCCCACCGTCGAAAGGCCACGTGTGGCCGCCTGCGGCGGGTCGAGTGGCCACAAGAGGCCGCACGGGCTGGCCTTTCGATCGGCGAGAGGCGGCAAGAAGTGGCCTTTCGACGGGTGAAGCGGACGGCACACGAACGCTGAAGCACACGGCATACCAACGGTTTTCCACTCGAAGGAGAGTGACATGGAAGGTGCACGACCCGTCCGCGCGGCGCGAGGGACGACCCTGACGGCTCAGTCGTGGGCCACCGAGGCCCCGCTGCGGATGCTCATGAACAACCTCGACCCCGAGGTGGCCGAGCGGCCGGACGACCTCGTCGTCTACGGCGGCACCGGGCGGGCAGCGCGCGACTGGAAGTCCTTCGACGCGATGGTCCGCACGCTGACCACCCTCAAGCAGGACGAGACGATGCTCGTGCAGTCGGGCCGCCCCGTCGGGGTCATGCAGACGCACGAGTGGGCTCCGCGCGTGCTCATCGCCAACAGCAACCTCGTCGGCGACTGGGCCACGTGGCCGGAGTTTCGCCGGCTCGAGCACCTCGGGCTGACGATGTACGGCCAGATGACGGCCGGGTCGTGGATCTACATCGGCACCCAGGGCATCGTCCAGGGCACCTACGAGACCTTCGCCGCGGTCGCCGAGAAGCGCTTCGGCGGCACGCTCGCCGGCACGCTGACCCTGACGGGTGGCTGCGGTGGGATGGGCGGCGCCCAGCCGCTCGCCGTCACGATGAACGAGGGCGCGTGCCTCATCGTCGACGTCGACCCCGCCCGCCTGCACCGCCGCGTCGAGCACCGCTACCTCGACGAGGTGGCCGACAACCTCGACGACGCGATCGACAAGGCGCTCGCCGCCAAGCGCGAGCGTCGCGGCTGGTCGGTGGGCGTCGTCGGCAACGCGGCCAAGGTCTTCCCCGAGCTGCTCCGCCGCGGCGTCGAGATCGACATCGTCACCGACCAGACGTCGGCCCACGACCCGCTGTCCTACCTGCCCGAGGGGGTCGCGCTCGAGGACTGGGCCGACTACGCCGAGAAGAAGCCCGAGGACTTCACCGACCGGGCCCGCGCCTCGATGGCCAAGCACGTCAAGGCGATGGTCGAGTTCCAGGACGCCGGCGCCGAGGTCTTCGACTACGGCAACTCGATCCGCGACGAGGCCCGCCTCGGTGGCTACGACCGCGCGTTCGAGTTCCCCGGCTTCGTGCCGGCCTACATCCGTCCGCTCTTCTGCGAGGGCAAGGGCCCGTTCCGCTGGGCCGCGCTCTCGGGCGACCCGCGCGACATCGCGGCCACGGACAAGGCGGTGCTCGACCTCTTCCCCGACAACGACCGCCTGCACAAGTGGATCCGCGGCGCGCAGGAGCGAATCGCCTTCCAGGGCCTGCCTGCTCGCATCTGCTGGCTGGGCTACGGCGAGCGCGACAAGGCGGGTCTCGCCTTCAACGAGCTCGTCCGCACCGGGGAGGTGAGCGCCCCCATCGTCATCGGTCGGGACCACCTGGACTCCGGTTCGGTCGCCAGCCCCTACCGCGAGACCGAGGCGATGGCCGACGGCTCCGACGCCATCGCGGACTGGCCGCTGCTCAACGCCCTCGTCAACACGAGCTCGGGCGCCAGCTGGGTCTCGATCCACCACGGCGGCGGCGTCGGCATCGGCCGCAGCCTGCACGCCGGGCAGGTCTCCCTCGCCGACGGCACCGACCTCGCGGCGCAGAAGCTCGCTCGCGTGCTGACGAACGACCCCGGGATGGGCGTCATCCGCCACGTCGACGCGGGCTACGACATCGCCGACCGGGTCGCGCACGAGCGCGGCGTCCGCATCCCCATGCAGGAGGGCTGAGGGCGTATGCCGTCAACCCCGGGTTCGAGGTATTCCGCGGTCACCCGCGACCGCGGAATACCTCGAACCGCGGAGGTTCAGCCAGGTCGATCGGGTCAGGCGCGTCAGCGGGGGCGGCGGACCCGGATCGGGCCCTTCGCGTGGTCCGGGTCGATGACCTGGCCACCTTGCGTGATCTCGGCGCGGCCGGCGCCGACGAGTCGCCGGGCAGCCGAGCGGGCCGGCTCCATGAGCTCGCGCCAGTCGTCGCCGCCGACGGCACGTGCGGCCTCGCTCGGGCAGACCGAGGCGTCGCGCGCCCGGGCGTCGAGCAGCGACTCGAGCGAGTCCTCGAGCTCGATGTCGACCGGGGTCAGGCCGTGCTTGCGGCAGCTGTCGGAGCACCAGCGCACGGAGTCCCAGTCGCGGGCCCACGCCTTGCGCCAGGTGATGGTGCGGCCGCAGCGGGCGCACGGCTTGGTGGGCAGCGGGGCTCGGGACATGGGGACCAGTCTGGAGCATCGTGGCCTCTCGACCGTCGGGAGGCGGCCGAACGTGGCCTTTCGACGGTGGGGAGGCGGCCACACGTGGCCTTTCGACGGGCGAGGGGCGGCCACACGTGGCCTCTCGACGGTGCAGAGGTCAGGGGGTCTTGCGGGTCTCCTCGTCGGAGATGTCGGCCACCGTGGCGTCGAAGAGGCGGATGACGTCGTCGCCCTGCACCGTCAGGCCGACACCGTGAGCGCCGCCACCGATCGAGATGCGGCGCCCCACGAGGTGGCTGTCGGCGATGACCGGCAGCCGGGTGGCCGAGCCGAACGGGGTGATGGTGCCGCGCTCGTAGCCCGTGACCGCCTTGGCGGCCTCCGCGTCGGGCATCGAGATGCGGTTCGTGCCGAGCAGGGCCCGGACCTTGGCCCACGAGAACGTGCGATCACCCGGCACGAGGACGAAGACGTGGTCGTCCTCGGCGCGACGCACGACGAGGGTCTTGATGAGGTCACGCGGCTCGATGCCTCGGGCGGCGGCGGCCTCCTCGAGGCTCGAGACGCGGCCGTGCCTGGTCACGGTGTGCTCGATGCCCGCCGCGAGGACGGCCTCGATCGCCGGCGTGCGGATCTCGCCCGAGTCACTACGCTCGGCTTCATCGCGGTCGGAGTCCATGCCACGCAGCCTAGTTACCGGTCCGGGTCCGCAGCCCGGCCGCGTGAGGGGAAGTGATCGACGTGACGACGAGCTTCGACCGGATGTGGGCCGACCTCGAGCCGGTGGGCCGCCAGGCGGCGACGAACGGCTACCGCCGCTACGCCTGGACCCGCACCGACCACGACCTGCGTGAGTGGTTCGCCGCCGAGTGCACGGCCCGTGGTCTGGACCTCGTCGAGGATCGCGCCGGCAACCAGTGGGGCTGGTGGGGTGACCCGGACACGACGCCCGGCGTCGTCATCGGCTCGCACCTCGACTCCGTGCCGGACGGTGGCGCCTTCGACGGCCCCCTCGGGGTCGTCAGTGCCCTCGCCACCGTCGACGCGCTGCGCGAGGCGGGCGTCGAGCCCGACATGCCCCTCGGTGTCGTCAACTTCGTCGACGAGGAGGGCGCCCGCTTCGGCATCGCCTGCGCGGGATCCCGCATCATCACCGGTGCCCTCGACGCCGACCGGGCCCGGTCACTGGCGGACGCCGACGGCGTCTCGATGGCCGACGCGTGGCGCAGCGCCGGGCGTGACCCCGAGACCCTGGGCCGCGACGACGACGCCGTGCGGCGCATCGGACGCTTCGTCGAGCTGCACGTCGAGCAGGGCAAGGCCCTCGCGCTCGCGCCCGACGGCGGCGACGACCTCACCGACCCGTCCCGCGCGGTCGCCCTCGGCACCGACATCTGGCCGCACGGTCGGTGGCGCATCGACATCCCCGGCGAGGCCAACCACGCCGGCACCACCCGCATCGAGGACCGTCGCGACGCCATGGTCGGCCTCGCCGACGTCATCCAGGCGGCGCGGTCGTATGCCGTGGGGCTCGGTTGCGTGGCCACCGTCGGCAAGGTGGCCGTGGTCCCGGGCGGCGTCAACGCGATCGCGAGCCACGTCACGGCCTGGCTGGACGCCCGCGGTCAGAGCGAGGAGGCCGTCCATGCGGTCGTGGACGGCGTGTCGTCCGAGGCCGCTCGCCTCGGCGCGACGACGAGCGAGGAGTCGTGGACCCCGACGACGACCTTCGACACGCGACTCGTGGAGCGGCTGCACGGCATACTCCCCGACGCGCCGCTGCTCGGCACGGGCGCGGGGCACGACGCGGGCGTTCTCGCGACGCACGGGGTGCCGAGCGCGATGCTCTTCGTCCGCAACCCCACAGGTGTTTCACACTCTCCGGACGAGTTCGCGAGCACCGAGGACTGCCACCATGGGGTCACGGCCCTCACCGCCGTCGTGACCGAGCTGTGCACAGGGAAGGACCCCGAGTCGATGAGCGAGGCACGATGACGACCTTCTGGTGCGAGAGTGCTTGGCTGACAGGGGGACTCGCGCGCCGCGTCCGCCTCGTGACGCAGGACGGCCTGTTCAAGGAAGTCCTCGTCGACGCGGACCCGCAGCCTGACGACATCCGCCTCGCCGGCGTGACGCTGCCCGGCATGGCCAACGCCCACAGCCACGCCTTCCACCGCGCCCTGCGCGGCCGCGTCAACGGCAGCGGCGGCAACTTCTGGAGCTGGCGCGAGCAGATGTATGCCGCCGCTGAGCAGCTCAACCCCGACACGTACTTCGCGCTGGCGCGGGCCGTCTTCGCCGAGATGGTGCAGGCCGGCATCACGGTCGTGGGGGAGTTCCACTACGTCCACCACCGTCCCGGCGGCCACCCGTACCGCGACCCGAACGCCATGGGTCTCGCGGTGCGCCAGGCGGCCGACGAGGCCGGCATCCGCCTCACGCTGCTCGACACGTGCTACCTGGAGGGCGGCCTCAACGGCGGCGGCCACGTCGAGCTCCACCCCGGCCAGCGCCGGTTCAGCGACGGCTCGGTCGAGGCGTGGGCGGAGCGCATGTCCGCGCGCCGTCACGAGACGGACCGGGTGCGGCTCGGTGCGGCGATCCACTCGGTCCGCGCGGTCAAGCGGGCGGACCTGCCGAAGGTCGTCGAGGCCGCGGGCGGCCTGCCGCTCCACGTGCACCTGTCGGAGCAGCACGGCGAGAACCTCGCGTGCCAGATGTTCTACGGCGCGAGCCCCACCCAGCTGCTCGACGAGGCAGGCGCTCTCGGCGCCCACTCGACGGCGGTGCACGCCACGCACCTCGAGGACCGCGACATCGAGCTCCTCGGTGGCACGGGCACCGGCGCGTGCTTCTGCCCGACGACCGAGCGCGACCTCGCCGACGGCATCGGACCGGCCCGCGCCCTGCACGACGCCGGCAGCCCGCTCTCGCTGGGCTCGGACCAGCACGTCGTCATCGACCCGTTCGAGGAGCTGCGCGGGCTCGAGATGCACGAGCGGCTCGTCACCAACGAACGCGACCGCTTCTCGGCCGACGACCTGCTCCTCGCGGCCTCGTTCAACGGCTACCGGTCCCTCGGCTGGTCCGACGGGGGCCACCTGAGCAAGGGGGCGCTCGCCGACTTCGTCACGGTGCGCACCGACACCGTCAACACGGCGGGTGCCGCGCACGACCAGATCATCTACGCCTGCGTGGCCTCCGACGTCTCGACCGTCGTCGTCGGTGGGGACGTCGTCGTCAGCGACGGCCGCCACCGGATGGGGGATGTCGGCCGCCTGCTCGTCGGCGCCATCGACCGGGTCGCCGGAGGGGTCCCGGCGTGAGCCTGCTCCTCACGGGCATCGCGGAGCTGACGACGAACGACCCGGCTCGGGGCGACGGCCACGCCGACCCCGGCGACGCCCTCCTCGGCATCGTCCGCGACGCCGCGCTCGTCATCTCCGGCGACGGTCTCGTCGAGTGGGTCGGACCCGCCGCCGAGGCGCCCGACGCCGACGAGCGTCGTGACCTCGGGGGTCGCGCCGTCATCCCCGGTTTCGTCGACTCGCACACCCACCTCGTCTTCGCCGGTGACCGCTCGGCCGAGTTCGCCGCGCGGATGACCGGCACGCCCTACGACGGGGGCGGCATCGCCGTCTCGGTCGCGGCGACGCGCGCCGCGAGCGACGACGACCTCCGTGCCCTCGTCACCGCCCGCGTCGGCGAGATGCGCGCCCAGGGCACGACGACGGTCGAGATCAAGAGCGGCTACGGACTGACCCTCGACGACGAGCTGCGCAGCCTCCGCATCGCCCGCGAGCTCACCCCGCACACGACCTTCCTCGGCGCGCACGTCGTGCCACGCGAGTACGCGACGCAGCGGGCCGCATACGTCGACCTCGTGACGGGGCCGATGCTCGACGCGGTCGTCGCCGACGGACCGACCGCGCTGGCCGAGAGCATCGACGTCTTCTGCGAGCCGCACTCGGCGCACGCCTTCGACGGCGACGAGGCGCGCACGATCCTCGAGGCCGGCCGCGCCGCGGGTCTCGCCCTGCGCGTCCACGGCAACCAGCTCGGCCACGGCCCCGGCGTCCGGCTCGCCTGCGAGCTCGGGGCCCGCAGCGTCGACCACTGCACCTACCTCGACGACTCCGACGTCGAGGCGCTCGTCGCTGCGCGCGGGACCACGGTCGCGACGCTGCTGCCCGGGGTCGAGTTCTCGACCCGCTCGCCCTACCCCGACGGGCGGGCGCTCATCGACGCGGGCGTCGACGTGGCGCTCGCGAGCGACTGCAACCCCGGCACCTGCTACTCGTCGTCGATCCCGTTCGCCATCGCGCTCGCCGTGCGGGAGATGGGCCTGACGCCGGCCGAGGCGCTGCATGCCGCCACCGCCGTCTCGGCGCGCTCGCTCGGCCTCGACCGACGCGTCGCGCCGGGACAGCCGGCCGAGCTGGCCGTTCTCGACGCGCCGAGCCACCTGCACCTCGCCTACCGGGCCGGGGTGCCGATCGTCCGCGCGCTCGAGCTCTAGCTGGTCGCCGGCTCGTCGTCGGGGTGCTGGCAGCGCAGCACCGAGCCCGGACCCGGGTGGATCAATCCGGTGTGGCCGTCGGCCCACTCGACGACGTAGGGGGGAGCGCCGCCCTCGCCCTTCACCTCCCGGATGACGCCCTCGCGCGTGCTCTGACCGACGTGTTCCGCGGCCATCGTGATGCGGTCACCGACCCGTGCCTGCATGGCACACCTCCTCGCGTGGGCTCTGCTCCCTCCAAGGACACCACCTCGAGCCTCGGCCCGGAAGGCCTTCGTGCGACAAGACGCCGCCGAGTTGCGGGTCTCGAGTCATCAGTCGAAGTGCTCGCGTATGCCGTCCGGGCCGTCCGGGCCGTCCGGGCCGCCGACGGACGACCATTGGTCGACCGGACGCCGCGACACGCCGCGACGACGCGCCTAGTCCGCCGTTTTGGCCCACCAACGGTCGTCGGTCGGCGGCGCGTGGACCTGCCCGGTGAGGCCGCTCCGGACGAGCGCGGCTGGTGGCCGCAGTGGTCGCAGGAATGTGTCGGGGATCGGTCACATCGGCCTGACGTGCGCCTCCTCGCCCGTGCGTTCCTCGATGTCCCGCTCCGCCTCCCCGACGAGCTGGTCCGCCAGGTGACGCAACGCGCGGGCGACGGCGATCTCGTCCCCGATCCGACGCGACGCCGCGTCGTCAGAGGAGCGGTGGCTCGTCCCCTTGGCACTGAGGCGGTCCGGGGGGTCGGCGACGAGCACGACGGTGGCGCTCGTGTCGTCCCCGGACTCGAGCAACGAGACACGGACCTGCCACTCGCGCAGGTGGAGGGTCTGCGAGCGTTCCTCGGGACCCGTCGGCGCCGGGGCCGGCTCGGGTGTCGCGGCCTTCTCGTCACCGGGCACGCCGAGGTGGAGCACCGATCCCGGCCCCGGGTAGATCAGGCCGGTGTGGCCGTCCGCCCACCGCACCACGAAGGGCGGACCCCCGTCGGCTCCGCGGACCTCGAGCACCTCCCCGTCACGGGTGGGCTCGTCGATGTGCTCCGCCGCAAGGACGATGCGGTCTCCGACATGTGCTCTCACGTTGGCCTCCTCGACCGGTCTCAGATCAGGACAGCACCGGTCGGGGGCGCGCACTCAGGGCCGAAGGGCTCCGAGTCGCAGACCGGTCGGACCCTGTCACGGGACCTTGGGCCCTTGTGCCCGTGACCGATGTGGGTCTGGGATCGGGACAGGTCGTGCGCCCGCCCGGCCGACGACCCGAGGGAGGCGCCATGAGCACCATGCAGGCGTGGGTCGTCGATGAGCCGGGACCGCTGCGCAGGCACCCGCTCGTCCGGACCGAGCTGCCCATCCCGCAGCCCGGCCCGGGCGAGGTCCTGGTCCACGTCCGGGCCTGTGGGGTGTGCCGCACCGACCTGCACGTCGTCACGGGAGACCTGGCGCGGCACCGGCACCACCTCGTGCCCGGCCACGAGGTGGTGGGCGAGGTCGCCCTCCTCGGCGACGGAGCCCATCGTTTCGTGCCGGGGGACCGGGTGGGTGTCGCGTGGTTGCGGGCCACGTGCGGCTCGTGTCGGTGGTGCCGTTCGGGACGCGAGAACCTCTGCGCCGCCTCGCGCTACACCGGATGGGATGCCGACGGCGGCTACGCGGAGTATGCCGTGGCGCCTGAGGCGTACACCTACCGGGTCCCGGCCTCGTTCGAGGACGTCGAGGCGGCGCCGCTGCTCTGCGCCGGCATCATCGGCTACCGGTCGCTGCGACGGGCTGAGCTGCCACCCGGTGGTCGGCTCGGCATCTACGGCTTCGGCGCGAGCGCCCACCTGACGGCGCAGGTCGCCGTAGCCCAGGGCGCCGAGGTGCACGTGCTGACGCGTGGCGCCGAGGCTCGCGCCCTGGCTGCGGAGCTCGGAGCGGCCTCGGTCGGCGGTCCGCACGACTCGCCCCCGGTGCCTCTCGACGCGGCCATCCTCTTCGCGCCGGTCGGCGAGCTGGTTCCGGTCGCTCTCGAGGCCTTGGGTCCCGGGGGGACCCTCGCCGTGGCCGGCATCCACCTCAGCGACGTCCCGGTGCTCGACTACCAGCGCCACCTCTTCCGGGAGCGGTCGCTGCGCAGTGTCACGAGCAACACCAGGCACGACGGCGAGGAGTTCCTGCTGCTGGCCGAGCGGCTGGGCCTTCGGGTCGCCACGACGGCGGTGCCGATGGACGAGGCGGACCGCGCGCTGGTCGACCTCGAGGCGGGGCGCGTCCGCGGCGCCGCGGTGCTCGTGCCGACGCCCGGCGGTTGAACCGCACCGGTCGACGGCCTCCCAGCCCGCCGCTGGGGCACCATCCGGTGGGAGCACGCCGGATGGTGCCGGCTCAGCGGCCGCTCAGCGGACTCTCGGCGTTACCCCTCATCGCGTGTCCGACGTCGATGGCGAGGCCCCGGCGAGGAGCACGGCCTGACGGCCGGCCTCGAGCCGCACGACCGGGATGCGCGGGGGCGAGCAGGACAGGTAGTCCAGGCCCGTGCGGGCGAAGAACCCGATCGACGCCGGGTCCCCGGCGTGCTCCCCGCACGCCCCGAGCCCCAGCCCGGGTCGGGCGCGGCGACCGTCACGCGCGGCCAGCTCGACGAGGGCGCCCACACCGGCCTCGTCGAGGGTCTTGAAGGGGTCGGTCGCGAGGATCCCCGCCTCGCGGTAGGCCGCGAGGAAGTTGGCCTCGGCGTCGTCGCGCGACATGCCCCAGCTCGTCTGGGTCAGGTCGTTCGTGCCGAACGAGAAGAAGTCGGCGTGCTCGGCGAGGGCTGCCGCCGTCAGCGCCGCGCGCGGCAGCTCCACCATGACGCCGATCGGCAGGTGCAGCGAGGTGTCGTGGGCGCTGGCGACGTCGGCCACGATCCCCTCCATCCGTTCGCGCGCCGCCGTCAGCTCGGCGACGTCGGCGACGAGGGGGACCATGAGCTCGGGCCGCACGTCGTGGCCGCCGGCCCGCAACGTGATGGTGGCCTCAACCAGGGCTCGCACCTGCGCGTCGATGATCTGCGGCAGCACGGTGAGCAGCCGCACGCCACGCAGGCCGAGCATCGGGTTCGACTCGTGCCACCGGCGGGTCGTCGACAGCCGTCGCTCGAGGGCCGCGTCGAGGGTGCCCCGCTCGTCGGCGAGGGCCGCAGCGACCGACAGCTCGACGAGGTCGGGGAGGAACTCGTGCATGGGCGGGTCGAGCAGCCGCACCACCACCGGCAGGCCCTCCATCGCCTCGAGGAGCGCGGTGAACTCGGTCAGCGCGAGCGCCTCGATCTCGGCGAGGGCGCCTTCTCGGTCGTCGTCGGTGACGAGACGCTCGACGAGCACCCGTCGGGCACCGAGGAGCATGTGCTCGGTGCGGCACAGCCCGATGCCCTCGGCGCCGAAACACCTTGCTGCTCGGGCCTCCTCGGGGGTCTCGGCGTTCGCCATGACGCCGAGCTGGCGCCTCAGGTCGGCGTGGCTGAGGAGGGTCAGCACGGCCCGGACCGTCCGGTCGGGGCTGTGCGAGACGCCTTGGCTGATGGCTGTCGACACCGGGCTGGGCTCGATGTCGCGCTGGCCGGCATACACCTCGCCGGTGGTGCCGTCGACGGACACCACGGTGCCCTCGGGCAGGCTGACCCCGCCCGGGAGGGTGGCCATCCGGGCGACGGGGTCGACGAGCAGACCCTCGACCCCGGTGACGCACGTGCGCCCGAGGCCGCGGGCCACGACGGCCGCGTGCGAGGTGAGCCCGCCACGGGAGGTGATCACGGCACGCGCGGCGAGGAGGCCACCGAAGTCGTCGGGGCTCGTCTCGGGACGGGCCAGCACGACCTGGCGGCCGAGCGCCGTCCACGCCATCGCCGTGGCCGAGTCGAACACGAGCTGGCCGTATGCCGCGCCGGGGCTCGCCGCGAGGCCGTGCGCGAGCGGCGTCAGTCCCTCCTCGGTCGTGAAGGTCGGGTGCAGCAGGGTCTGCAGCTGGGTCCCGTCGACGCGGGTCAGGGCCTCGTCGAGGTCGATGACCCCCTCGTCGACGAGCTCGACGGCGATGCGGAAGGCCGCTGCCGGGCTCCGTTTGCCGAGGCGGGTCTGCAGGATCCACAGTCGCCCCCGCTCGACGGTGAACTCGACGTCGCAGAGGTCGCGGTAGTGCTGCTCGAGGGTGCGCAGGTGCACGCTCAGCTCCTCGTGCAGGGCTGGCTCGCGGCGCCCGAGCTCGGACAGGTCCATGGGGCTCCGGCTCCCACTCACGACGTCCTCGCCCTGGGCGTCGGGAAGGTAGTCACCGAAGACGCCGGGCGCGCCGCTGACCGGGTCCCGGGTGAAGCACACGCCGCTCCCCGAGCGGTCGCCACGGTTGCCGAAGACCATCTGCACGACGTTGACCGCCGTGCCCAGGTCGTCCGGGATGCCCTCGTGGGCCCGGTAGAGGCGCGCCCGCTCGCCGTTCCACGACGCGAAGACGGCAACGACCGCGCGGCGCAGCTGCTGGCGTGGGTCCTGCGGGAGGTCCTCGCCGGTGCGCTCCTGGACGATCCGCCGGAAGACGCCGGTCAGCCGTTCGAGTGCGGTGGCGTCGAGCTCGGCATCGGTGGCGGCCCCGGTCTCCTGGCGCAACCGCGTCAGCTGCTCGTCGAAGAGGGTGCCGTCGACACCGAGGACGGTGCGCCCGTACATCTGCACCAGCCGGCGGTAGCTGTCCCAGGCGAACCGGTCCTCACCGCGGGAGACGAGAGCAGCCGCCACCGAGTCGGTCATCCCGACGTCGAGGACCGTCTCCATCATCCCCGGCATCGAGAACCGGGCTCCCGACCGCACCGACACGAGCAGCGGCGCGGCCGGGTCTCCGAAGCGCAGGCCGGAGCGGTGCTCGAGGTCGACCATCGCCGCCTCGATCTGCTCCCACAGGCCGTCGGGCTCGCCGCCCCCCGCCAGCCACGCGCGGCACGCCTCGGTCGTGATGATGAACCCCTGGGGCACGGGCAGGCCGAGCCGCGACATCTCCGCCAGTCCGGCGCCCTTGCCGCCCAACAGTCCTGCCATCGTCCGGTCGCCCTCGTGCAGCTCCAGCACGAGGGGTCGCCGTGCGGTGCGCTCCGGTGTCGTGGTCATCGCTCCTCCAGGGCTCGCGGCGGGCCGTGAGCGCGGGCGCGCCGCAGCCTGTCCCTCGAGCGTGCGGCGGAAGGCGACGCGCGCGACAGGGGCTTTGGTCCCGTGCGCGGGGTCTGCTGGGGCGGCGCGGTGGAGCTAGCGGCGACCGGTAGCCTTGTCGATGGCCTTCTGGGTCGCCTTCTCCGCCTTGGTCTTCGCCCGGTCGAGCTTCTTCGCGGCCTTCTTGTCGGTCGGGTCCACCTGGTCGTCCTCGAGCGCCTTGGGCAGGTGGCCGGTGGAGCGTCGGTAGTACGTCGCCGCACCGCGCTCGGCGGCGACCCGGGCGGCGGCGACGGCCATCGAGGAGAGGGCCGTGAAGAGGATGACGTCCCGGGTGCGCTCACGCTCGAAGTCGCCCTTGACGGGCACGTTGCGGCCGGTCGCGAGCTTCCAGCCCTTCTGCGTGGCGTCGGTCGCGAGCTTGGTCGCGATGATCGTCGTCCCCACGCTGAGGAGCTTCCAGACCGGACCGCCGACCGGGGTGTGCTGCGTCTTGTCGACCTTCGCGGATGCCTTGTCCGAGGCCTTCGCGAGAGCCTTCTTCGTGTCCTTGGAAGCCATGGCTTGACTGTACCCACGCTGCCGCTGGCACTCACGAGTAGAGTCACCTCCACAACTGAAGAGCACCACCACCCATCACGACAGGGGAGCGCAACACGCGCTGAGAGTGCGGCAGCCCGAAGGCAGAGCCGCAGACCCTCGAACCTGCTCCGGTTAGCACCGGCGAAGGAAGTCGGTATTTCTCAGGCCACCGCACGGCATACGTCATCGACGTGTCCGTCCGGCTGGCTTCCCCCAGGTATCCACTTGTCATCACTGGAACCCGGGAGACACACCATGTCCAGAACCACCAGCGCCACCATCACCGCGAGCGGGCCGCTGACCCGCTGGCGCACCATCGACCTGCTCACCTGCGCCTTCCTCGGCGTCGCCTTCGGCGTCGCGTACTGGGCGTGGGGCCTCGTCTACGCCGTCCCGTCGAACGCGGTCTCGGCGGCCTTCCCGCCGCTCGGCGCCCTCTTCAACTGGCCGTGGCTCGTGGCCGGCATCGTCGGCATGCTCATCATCCGCCGTCCCGGCGCGGCCGTCTTCACCGAACTGCTCGCCGCCATCGTCTCGGCGCTCATCGGCACCCAGTGGGGTCTGGCCACGCTCGTGTCCGGCCTCGTCCAGGGCCTCGGCGTGGAGCTCGGCTTCGCCGCCTTCGGGTATGCCGTGTACCGCTGGGCGCCGCTGCTGCTCGGCGGGTTCCTCGGCGGTGCCTTCGAGGCCGTCTACGAGTGGTACTCCTACTGGACCGACTGGGGCTGGGGCTACAAGATCGCCTACCTCCTCCTGCTCGGTGCGTCGGTGGCGGTCCTCGGCTCGCTCCTCGCCGTCGGCCTGACGCGGCTGCTCGCCGCGGCGGGTGCGCTGAACCCGTTCCCGCCGGGCCAAGAGGTCCGTGAGCAGCGCGCCGTCTGACCGCTGCGCGGTGGACACCCCGGTGACGACGCGGGCAGAGGAACGTGGCCGAGGCCAGGCCCGGGCGACCGGCGGCGTCGAGGTGCGCGTCCGGGACCTGACGTGGCGACCCTTCGGTCGCTCGCGTCCGGTCCTCGACGGCCTCGACCTCACCATCGCGCCCGGCGAGCGCGTGCTGCTCGCCGGGCCGAGCGGGTCCGGCAAGTCGACCCTCCTGCGGGCCGTCGCCGGCCTGCTGCTCACGGCCGACGCCGGCCAACTGTCGGGCACCGTGGCGGTGGGCGGTCAGGCGCCACAGGACGTTCCGGGCTCGGTCGGCCTCGTCCTGCAGGATCCCGGCGCCGGTGTCGTGGCCTCGAGCATCGGTCGGGACGTCGCCTTCGGCCTGGAGAACGTCTCCCTGCCCCGCGATGAGATGCCGCGGCGCGTCGAGTCCGCGCTGCGCGAGGTGGGCCTGACCATGTCCCCCGACAGCTCGCCGGCGACGCTGAGCGGCGGCGAGTCCCAACGGCTCGCGCTGGCCGGTGCCCTCGTCCTGGAGCCGTCGGTGCTGCTGCTCGACGAGCCGACGGCGATGCTCGACGCCGCCACCGCTGCCGACGTGCGGGCTGTCGTGGCCGACGTCGTCGCGGGGCGCGCCCTCACGCTCGTCGTCGTCGAGCACCGCCTCGACGGGTGGCTCGACCACATCGACCGACTCGTCGTTCTCGATGCGTCGGGCTCGGTCGTCGCGGACGGCGAACCTCGCCGTGTCCTGGCCGAGCACGGGGAATCGCTTGCGGCTCAGGGCATCTGGGTCCCCGGCGTCCCTGATCCCGAGCCCTTCGAGCTGGTTCTCGACCCCGCGCCGGATGCTGCGGCCGGGCGGGTGCCGCAGGGCCGCCTCGTCGCGGCGGCTTCCGGCGTCCGGGTCGAGCACCACAGCCGGCGGCTCGGCCAGCGCTCGCGCACGACGCTGGCCGTCGACGGCTCCGACCTCGAGGCGCGGGCCGGCCGCTCGGTCGCCCTCGTCGGACCGAGCGGCGCCGGCAAGTCCTCGCTCATGTCGGCGCTCGGCGGACTGACGACCCCGGCACGGGGGGCCGTGGACGTCGCGCTGCCGCTCACGCCGGCCGAGGCGGGGGGCCGAGCCGACGCGCGCGACCGGCTCACGCCCCCGCACGAGTGGTCCTCGCCCGACCTCGCGCGCGTCGTGGCCTGGGTGCCGCAGCGTGCTGCCACCGCTCTCGTCGGTCGCACCGTGCGTGACGACGTCCTGACGACGCCGCTCGCCCTCGGCCAGGACCCCGCCGTCGCCGGTCGCCGGGCCGACGCCCTCCTCGCCGCGCTGGGGCTCGCCCACCTCTCCGACGCCGACCCGCGCCAGCTCTCCGGTGGCGAGCAGCGGCGCCTGGCGATGGCCTCCGCCGTCGCGCACGGCCCGGCGCTCGTGCTCGCCGACGAGCCCACGGTCGGGCAGGACCGACTGACGTGGGCGGCCGTCTCGGGCGTCCTGGTCGCGGCCCGTGACGAGGGTGCGGCGGTCGTCGTCACGACCCATGACCCGGGCGTCGTCGACGACGCCGACCGCGTCGTCCACCTCCTGGCACCCGCCCAGCCGGCACCCGACCCGGAGCCGGAGCGCCGGCCGCTGCTGGCCCGGGTCGGCCCGCTCGCGCTGCTCGCGTCGGCGCTCTGCGTCCTGCCCCTGCCCGCGCTGCTCGATACGTGGCGCCAGGGCCTGGCCGTCCTCGCCGTCGAGCTGGTGCTCGGCATCGTGGGCCACCTCGCCCCCGGCCCCGGTCGCCCTCCCGAGGGGCGCATCCGCGGGGTCCTGGCCCGACTCGCGCCGGCCACGCTCGCCGTCGTCGGCGTCGCATGGTCCGCGTGGCTCCTCGGCGGTCGTGACCTCGAGGTCGCCTCGGGTGCCGCGCTGCGCGTGCTCTGTCTGCTCGTGCCCTCCGCCTTCGTCGTCGGCTTCCTCGACCCCGAGGCTCTCGGCGACCACCTCGCGCAGCGACTCCGGCTCCCGGCGCGGCCCGTCGTGGCGGCGACGGCCGCCCTGCAGCGGCTCCAGTCGTTCGACACCCTGTGGGGCGAGCTCATGACGACGCGCCGGGTGCGCGGCATCCGGGCCGACCGGGGCCCGCTGGCCCGGGGCCGGGAAGCGGTCGTCGTCACGGGCAGCCTGCTCGTCGGTGCGCTCGCCCAGGCGTCGACGCTGGCACTGGCGATGGATGCGCGCGGTTTCGCCGAGGCGCGGCGGCGCACGTGGGCGGGCGCGGCACCGTGGCGCCTGCCCGACACCCTGGCCCTCGGAGCCGGTCTTCTCGTCATCGCGGCGGCGGTCGCGGCCCGGCTGCTGCTGCCCTGAGTGCCTCGCGGGGCACAATGGGCGGCGCACACCTCCCGACAGGAAGGGGCCGCACGTGCCCATGCCCCGCCGACCCCGCCCAGCCACCCGCGGACGCCGCGGCGCACGGGCGTATGCCGTGCCGACCGTCGCGCTGGGCCTCTCCACCGCCCTCGTCCTCGCCGTGGCCGGATGCGGGCAGCCGACGCCGCCGCCCGACGACGCCGTGGCTCCGACGGTGAGCGTGCCCCTGCAGCCGACGATCCTGCCCGTCACCCCGAGCGACGACGCGCCCGACCCGGCCGCCACGACCGGGCCGAGCGACGGCAGCCTCTTCGACGCGGCGTCGAGCCTCACCGACACGAGCTGTCGGGCCACCGGCGAGTCGTGGAGCTTCACCGGGACGCTCACGAACTCCGACTCCCAGGAGCACACGTTCACCGTGGCGGTCTTCCTCGTGAAGACGTCCGACGGGTCCGACGTGGCCAGCAAGGAGGTCGACGTCAAGCTCGCGGCCGGTGCCGCGACACCGGTGTCCGTCAAGAACTTCCACACCGGTCCGAGCACGGGCGTCGAGTGCCTGAGCGGCGTCACGGTGAAGGGTCTCTGAGGTGCGGCTCTTCCTCGTGCGGCACGGGCAGACCCACGCCAACGTCGCCCGCCAGCTCGACACCGCCGTGCCGGGCCTCGACCTCACCGACGAGGGTCGGGCGCAGGCCCGGGCGCTCGCGGACCGGCTCGGGACCGAGGACCTCGGGGCGATCTACACCTCCGACCTCGTGCGCACCCAGCAGACCGCGGCCCCGCTCGCCGAGATGCTGGGCCTCGAGATGGTCGTGCTGCCGGGCCTGCGCGAGATCCAGGCCGGTAACTACGAGATGTCGACCGACTGGCAGCCCTACATCGACGCCGTGGTGCGCTGGCGCGACGACCCGGAGCACACGATCCCGGGCGGCGACAGCGGCGCCCGCTTCCTCGCGCGCTACGACGAGGCGATCGCACGGATCGCCTCCGACGGGCACGAGTCGGCCGTCGCCGTGAGCCACGGTGCGGCGATGCGGGTCTGGTGCTCGGTGTCGCTCGGGCTGGACGCCGACTTCTTCGACGGTCGGCGCCTCGACAACGCCCACGTCGTCACGATGGAGGGCGGGCCCGCGACCGGGTGGCGCCTGCTCGCGTGGGGTGACGAACCGGTCATCCATGGCTGAGCGCCGGTCCGTCGGCGCGTCGACCCGTGTGTCGCAGGCACGCTGGGCCGGCTGCCTGGCCGGGGTCGTCCTCGCCGCCGCCTCGTGGGGCTCGGGGGCGCTGCCGCGTCCCAACCGCCACGTGCTGTGGCCGGGGGTGGCGTCGTGGTCGGGGAGCGGCGGTTCCCCGCTGCTCGCCACCGTGTCGGTGCTCGCGATGGCGGTGCTCGTCCTCGCGTGGTGGCGCCTGCGCGACGCCGAGGTCTCGGTGCGGTGGTGGTGGGTGACGATCGCGCTGTGGTTCGCCCCGCTCGTCGCCGCCATGCCCCTCTACAGCCGCGACCTCTACTCGTATGCCGCCCAGGGCCTGCTCTGGGACCAGGGGCTCAGCCCCTACGACCACGTGGTCCGTGAGCTCGACTCGCCGTGGCGGGGGTCGACGGCTCCGACGTGGCTCGACAGCTCGACGCCCTACGGCCCCGTGTGGCTGCTGCTGGCCCGGACGGTCGCCTCGGTCTCCGGCGAGCTGTGGGTCGCCCTCCTGCTCCTTCGGCTGCTCGCCGTCGTCGGCGTGGTCGTCCTAGCGTGGGCCGTGCCCGACGTGGCCCGCCGGCTCGGCTGGTCGCCCGAGCGGGCCATCTGGCTGGGGGTCGCGGTGCCGCTCGTCGGCGCCCACTTCGTCGGGGGAGCGCACAACGACGCGCTCATGGTCGGCGCGGTCCTCGGCGGTCTCGCGCTGGCCCTGCGCGGGCGGTTCGCCGTCGCGTGCGTCATCGTCGCGCTCGGAGCCATGGTCAAGGTCACCGCCGTCATCGCCCTGCCGTTCGTCGCGATCCTCTGGGCACGCCACGCCATGTCGGCACGGGCGTCGGGGACGGAGGGCACGGCATACGTCCGTTGGGGTGAGGTGGTGCGGGCCGGGGCGCTGACGGCTGTCTGCGCGGGCGTGCCGATGGTGCTCGGCGGGGTGGTGACGGGGCTCGGCTTCTCCTGGCTCAACCCGACGGCGACCCCGGGCAAGAACGAGCAGTGGACGTCGCTGCCCACCGCGATCGGTATCGCCGTCGGGGCGGTCGGGCACCTCCTCGGCCACGACGAGTGGCGCGAGAGCGGCATCGCGACCGCCCGGGCCGTCGCCCTGGTCGTCCTCGCGCTGTTGCTGGTGCTCATCTGGCTCGCGGCGCTCAAGCCAGCTGACACCGGCGGCCTCGTGGACGGGGCTGCGGCGGCCGAGGCGCGCCAGCGGCCGGTGCGTGGCATCGCGTGGGCCATGCTCGCCGTCGTCGTGCTCGCCCCCGTCTTCCTCGGGTGGTACTACCTGTGGGCGCTCCCGCTCTTCGCCGTCTCGCTCGGGGCTCTCTGGCAGAAGCGCCTCGAGCTGCCCCTCGCCCTCGTCGCCACCGTCGCGTGCTTCGCGACCCTGCCGGAGGGCTACAGCCTCGGCCTGACGACGACGGTCGTCGGGGTTCCGATCGCCCTCGTCGTCCTCGTCCTGCTGCTGCGACGCGGGCTGCGCACCGCCCGTCGCACCGACTGGCGGCACCTGCTCGACCTCGACCGGCCCCTCGTGCCGCCGCGGTGACCCGGTCACGGAACGGCGACAGTTGACCGTGCCGTCCTGCCGCGCCCGGTTCGGTGTCCCACACTGTCCCGGTGAGTGACTCCGGCTTCGTCGACGAGGCCCCGTCCGGGGACGGCCGACCGCCGCGTCCGCGTCGCTCGGAGCGTCGTCCGGAGCGTCGCCCCGACCGCCCCACGGGCGCAGCCGACGACGGATCCGAACCGACCCGGGCCGTCACCACGACGCGGCGGCGTCGTAGCCTCGTGGTCGTCGGCTTCGTCGTGCTCGTCGTCGGGCTGATCGCCTTCGGCACCTGGGCCTGGTCGGGCCGTGTGCACGTCGACGACGTCGCCGCCTACGAGACCCTCGTCCAGCAGGTCGAGGAGCTCGACCACACGATGACGCCGCTCGGGCACAGCGAGATCCCGCCCTGTCGCGACGCCATCGACGGGACCGTGACCCGGGGCTACCCGCAGTCGACGGGTCCCCAAGCCGCCGAGCTCGTCGGCTACCTCGAGCAGACCGGGTGGGTGCGGCAGGGCTCCACCCTCCCCGTCTACGCGCACCTGACGCGGACGGACCAGGGCCACCTGCTCACGATCGACGTGCTGGCCCCGAGCGAGACCTCGCTCGTGGGGTCCCTGACGGCCCACAGTGCCGCCAGCCGCTTCGGCTGCCTCCTCCGCTGAGCCCGAACGGCCGCCCCGTCCCGCCCCCCGTCCCGCCTCACGGAGGCGGACGCGACGGACGCGTGACCGACGGCACGGGCCACATCGTGGGAATGGCGCGGCCCACGGCATACGCCAATGGGACGCTGGTGCACATGCGCGCGGTCACCCAGAGCAAGAAGCTGCAGAACGTCTGTTACGAGATCCGTGGCCCCGTCCTCGCCGAGGCCAAGCGGCTCGAGGACGAGGGGCACCGCATCCTCAAGCTCAACATCGGCAACCCGGCGCCGTTCGGCTTCGAGGCGCCCGAGGACATCCTCGTCGACGTCATCCAGGAGCTGCCGACGGCGCAGGGCTACAGCGACAGCAAGGGCATCCTCTCGGCCCGGCGGGCGGTCAAGCAGCACTACGAGCTGCGCGACTTCCCGGCCGTCGGCGTCGAGGACATCTACCTCGGCAACGGCGTCAGCGAGCTCATCGTCATGGCGATGCAGGGCCTGCTCGACAACGGCGACGAGGTGCTCATCCCGGCACCCGACTACCCGCTGTGGACCGCGGCTGCGAGCCTCGCCGGCGGCAACGCCGTCCACTACGTGTGCGACGAACAAGCCGGCTGGGCGCCCGACATCGACGACATCCGGAGCAAGGTCACCGACCGCACCCGCGCCATCGTCGTCATCAACCCCAACAACCCGACCGGCGCCGTCTACCCGCGCGAGGTGCTCGAGGCCATCGCGCAGGTCGCGCGTGAGCACGAGCTCATCGTCATGGCCGACGAGATCTACGACAAGATCCTCTACGAGGACGCGGCGCACACCTCGATCGCCTCGCTCGCCCCCGACCTGCTGTGCCTGACCTTCAACGGCCTGTCCAAGGCCTACCGGGTCGCCGGCTTCCGCTCCGGCTGGCTCGCGATCACCGGCCCCAAGGAGCATGCGCGCAACTACCTCGAGGGCCTCGACATCCTGGCCAACATGCGGCTGTGCGCCAACGTGCCCGCGCAGCACGCGATCCAGGTGGCGCTCGGCGGCTACCAGTCGATCAACGAGCTGATCCTGCCCGGCGGCCGGCTGCTCGAGCAGCGCAACGTCGCGTGGGAGATGCTCAACGCGATCCCCGGCGTCTCGGTGACCAAGCCGGAGGGAGCGCTCTACCTCTTCCCGCGGCTCGACCCGAAGGTCTACGACATCCGCGACGACCAGCGGTTCGCCCTCGACCTGCTGCGCGAGCAGAAGCTGCTCGTCGTGCACGGCACCGGTTTCAACTGGGCCACCCACGACCACTTCCGGATCGTCTTCCTCCCGCGGGTCGAGGACCTCGAGGACGCGATGGGTCGCCTCGAGAAGTTCCTCTCTACGTACTCCCAGTAGTCGCCGACGTCGCCGGGGCGCTCAGCGGGAGGCGGCCCACCACTTGAGGAGCAGGCCGATCACGACGCCCCAGACGACGGTGAGCAGCAGGCTGACCCCGACGGCGAGGAGCGCGAGCCTGCGGCCACCCGGCTCGCGGCGGGCCAGGCTGAGCCCTGCGAGCGCCAGACCGAGCAGCTGCGGGACGAAGGTGAACCCGAGGACGACGGCGGACAGCGACGCGACGACCGCGCCCCGGGCGAGCGGCGCCTCGGACGCCAGCCGCGCTGCCGTGGTGTCGCGGGGACGATCCGGCTCGCTCACGCGTTCAGGGTAACGATGAACGAGAGCACGTATGCCGTCCGGCCGGCCCCGCGAACCGCGCTCGCCGCCGGCGCGACCCTCCTCGTCACGCTGGCCCTCGCCGGGTGCGGTGGCTCCGACCCGACGCTGGCGGACCTGCCGGCCGGCGTCGCGAGCGCGAGGCCGAGCATCACCGCCGACGAGGCGAACTTCGTCCTGGCCGCGCAGAAGCTCGGCGCGGCGGTGACCGGGGCGACCGTCAACGACGACATCGAGACCGCGACGACGACCTGCTGGGCCCTGAAGAACAGCGGTGTCCAGCTGGGCCAGATCGCCGTGGACGACGACAACAAGCCGCTGACCAACACCGGCGAGGCGTTGCGGACGAAGCAGCTCATGGCTGCGGGCATCCAGACGTTCTGCCCCGACTACGACGGCCAGGTCTCCCAGCTCAAGCTGCCGTGACGCCGCCGCACACCGACGACCGTTGGTCGACGGCCCCGCACCCGACCGGTGTGTCGTGCGGCGTGTCGGGCCTCGCCGTCGAGCAATGGTCGTCCGCCGGCAGCCGGGCCGGCGCGGAATACCTCGACCGGCGTGGCCCGTTGGCACTCTCGTGAGTCCTGCCGCCAGAGCCCAGCTGAACATCCTCGACCTCGTGCCCGTTCTCGACGGCGGCACCGCCGGTGAGGCCATCGCCTCGACGGTCGACATCGCGCGCCACGCGGAGAAGTGGGGCTACCAGCGCTACTGGATGGCCGAGCACCACAACATGCGTGGCGTCGCGTCGAGCTCGACGGCGGTGCTCATCGGGCACGTCGCCGACCAGACCGAGACGATCCGTGTGGGCGCCGGAGGCATCATGCTGCCGAACCATGCGCCCTACGTCGTCGCCGAGCAGTTCGGCACGCTCGCGACGATCCACCCCGGCCGCATCGACCTCGGACTCGGGCGCGCCCCCGGCACCGACCCGTTCACGACGCGCGCGCTGCGCCGCAACGAGGCCGCCGCGATGAACTTCGCCGGCGAGGTCGAGGAGCTCATCGGCTACCTCGGCGACCCGGACCCCGACGCGAAGGTTCGGGCCATTCCGGGTGAGGGCACCCACGTGCCGATCTGGATCCTCGGCTCGAGCCACGGCGGCGCCCAGGTGGCCGCAGCCCTCGGCCTGCCCTACTCCTTCGCCTCGCACTTCGCGCCCGCAGCGCTCATGAGCGCGCTCGAGGTCTACCGGTCGCGGTTCACCCCGTCGACCGAGCCCGGCGGCCTCGACGCCCCGCGCACGATGGCCGGCGTCAACGTCATGGTCGCCGACACGACCGCCGAGGCGGAGCGCCTCTTCACGAGCGTGCTCCAGCGCTTCCACGGCATCGTCACCGGGCGCCGAGCCGGCCTGCCCGAGCCGCAGGGCGACATCGCGAGCCTCATGGGCACGTGGTCGCCGGCCGAGCGCCAAGCCGTGAGCGAGATGACCCGCGTCTCGCTCGTCGGCACGCCCGACGAGGTCCGCGACGGGCTCGCCGGCTTCGTCGAGGCGACCGGCGTCGACGAGGTCATCCTCACCTGCGGCGCCCACGACCACGAGGACCGGCTGCGCTCCTACGAGCTGCTCGCCGACGCGTGGAGCTGAGCCACGGACCCGGCGCCGTCGAGACCCGACCTCTGAGAGGCTGCACCCCATGACCGAGAGAGACCCGAAGGACCTGCGCCGCGTCACGCTGACCCGCGACAGCGTCGGCCGCTACACCGCGCGCAACGACCGAGGCGGCTCGATCACGCTCAGCTCCGGCACCGACGAGCTCTCGCCGGTCGAGCTGCTCCTCGCCGGCATCGCCGGCTGCACCGCCGTCGATGTCGACACCGTGACGACGCGCCGTGCCGAGCCCGAGCAGTTCGAGATCGAGGTGACGGCCGACAAGGTCAAGGACGAGCACGGCAACCACCTGCAGGACATCGAGGTGCGCTTCCGCGTCCGTTTCCCCGAGGGCGACGGTGGCGACGCTGCACGCGAGATGCTGCCCAAGCTCGTCAAGCGTTCGCACGACGAGTGGTGCACGGTGAGCCGCACCGTCGAGATGGGGACGCCGGTCACGACGACCGTCGAGTGAGCCGAGCGACCACGCCGTCGGCGACGCGACAACCCGCCACCGGGCGGGTTGTCGTGTCTCCCGGGTGATCCGCGACGCGACAGACCGCCATGTGGTCGGTTGTCGCGATGACGATGACGTATGCCGTTTGCCGGGGCCGCGCCGGATCGCATACGTCCGCGGTGGACGGGTCAGCTCGGGGGCAACCGGCGCACGGTGAGGATCTGCTCGGCGCGGCCCACGGGTCCGCGCTCGTCGTGCAGCGTCGTCGAGGTGAGTCCGAGCCCGGTCGGTCCCATGGTCACGCGGGTGTCGAAGCCGATCCAGCCGCGGACCGGCTCGCGGAAGAGGTGCACGCTGAGGTCGACGTTGGGGAACATCCACTCACGGGGCGAGACGCGCACGGCGATGCCGTTCGCCGTGTCGGCGAGTCGCACGAGATCTGCTGTGGGAGAGCAGGTCTCGCCGTCGAGGAGCGGGTTGAGTGCCCGGATCCAGGCGCGCGTCCGACCGGGTCGGCGCTCCGGGTCGACGCGGAACTCGAGGCCCTCGATGTAGCCGCCCTCCCACGTGTCTGCTCCGGTCCACGGCTGCATGACGTCGGGAGC
This sequence comes from Terrabacter sp. 01T434, assembly GCF_056398545.1. Classification (NCBI taxonomy): domain Bacteria; kingdom Bacillati; phylum Actinomycetota; class Actinomycetes; order Micrococcales; family Intrasporangiaceae; genus Terrabacter; species Terrabacter sp. 01T434. The sequence goes on along the minus strand of NZ_JBFTPP010000003.1, from coordinate 72,292 downwards.
GGGGATCGCCTCGAGCTCCACGCCGGCCACCGGCTCGGAGTCGTGTGCGGCGAGCCGCCACGCGTGAGCTCGCACGACCGGGCGGTCGTCGACGACGAGCGTCGCCTCGACGAGCTCGATGGTGCGCCCCGGCCGGGTCGTGCGCACCTCGACCCGGCTCGGCCGCGCCGGGATCATGCCGAGGATGTCGAAGGAGATCCGGGCGAGCTGCATGCCCTCGCGGGGCTCGTGCAGGTCGATCTCGTGAGCGAGGATGCCGCTGACCGGCGCCATGTGCTGCTCGTCGTCGCGCCACGCGCCCTGCACGTGGACGGTGGGTGCATAGAGTCCTGGGCCGAGCCGGCGGTAGAAGGCAGGAGTGTCGCCGTCGAGCGCGAAGGCGGTGCTGTCACGGGTGTCGCTGGTCACGCGACCACCCTAGGCAGACGGTGCAGCGTCCCGTGAAGCGCCACCGCCGGGCCCGTCGGAGAGCCCCAGCCCGAGGTCGACCATGCGGACCAGGCGCGGGGCGAGCTCGTCGACGGCGCCCGGCGGGAGGTCGCGCAGCGGCCCCTCGAGCGCGAGCATGGCCATGCCGTGCACGGCGGACCAGGCGAGCAGCTCGGCTCCCGGGCGTTCGCGCTCGGACATGACTCCCGCGTCGACCATGGCGTCGAGGGAGTCGGACAGCAGCTGGAAGGGAGTGCGGCCACCCTCGCCGGCAGCCTCGGCCGATGCGGCCCGGCTGAGGTCGACGGGAACCGCGAAGGCCGCGCGGAACAGGCCCGGCTCATCCATGGCGAAGCGCAGGTAGCCGACGCCGACCGCACGGAAGCGGGCTCGCGCCCGCGGGCCGGCGTCGAGGTCGTCGGGAACTCCGTTCATCGTGGCGCTGATGACATCGGCGGCGCGGGCCTGGGCCCGGGAGACGACCTCGCCGAGGAGCGCGTCGCGGTCCGCGAAGTGGCGGTAGGCCGCATTGGCCGAGACGCCGACGCGGCGGGTCGCCTCACGCAGGATGACCTTGTCGGGACCGCCCTCGCGGGCGAGATCCGTGCCGGCCTCGAGCAGGGCGCGGCGCAGGTCGCCGTGGTGGTAGGTCGCCCGGGCAGCAGGGGTGTCACGGGCGTCGGACGCATCGCGCGCCGCGCTCGTCGTCGGCTCGGCGTCGGAGGCGGCGTCGGAGGCGGCGTCGGAGGCGGCGTCGGAGGCGGCGTCGGAGGCGGCGTCGGAGGCGGCGGACCGGGTCACAGGCCCATCATGCTCCGGGGTGCCGCGACGGACGCCACCCGACCCCGGGCCGGACATCGGTGTCGCGCTCAGAAGCCGAAGCGTCGGGCCGTACTGCGCACGGCCTCGGCGGAGGCCCGCAGGCCCGACAGCTCCTCGTCGGTCATCGGCACCTCGATGCGGTCGCCGACCCCGCCGGCATGGACGATCGCCGGGACCGAGAGGCAGACGTCGCTGATGCCGTAGTAGTCGTCGAGCAGGGACGAGACGGGCAGGATGCGGCGCTCATCGTAGAGCACCGCCTCGATGACCCGCGTCGCCGCGAGGCCGATCGCGTAGTTCGTGGCGCCCTTGCCCTCGATGACCCGGTAGGCCGATTGCACGACGTCGGTCGCGATGCGGCTGCGGGCCTCCTCGTCGAGCGCGATGCGCCCGTCCGGGGTGCGCCACTGGAGCAGCGGCACCGAGCCGATCGAGGCGGACGACCACAGCGGCAGCTCGGAGTCGCCGTGCTCGCCGATGACGTAGGCGTGCACGCTCTGGGCCGCGACGCCGGTGTGCTCGGCGAGCAGGAAGCGCAGCCGGGACGAGTCGAGGACCGTGCCCGAGCCGAAGAGCCGCTCCGGGGGGAGCCCGGACACCTGGAGCGCGGCATACGTCACGACGTCGACCGGGTTGGTGACGATGAGGTGGACGGCGTCGGGGGCGACTTCGACGAGTCGGGGCAGGATCGCCCGCATGATGCCGATGGTCGACTCGGCGAGATCGAGGCGGGACTGGCCGGGCTTCTGCTTGGCACCGGCCGTGAAGACGATGACGTCGGAGTCGGCGAGGACCTCGATGTCGTCCGAGCCGCTGACGTGTGCCATCGGGACGAACTGGATGCCGTGGCTGAGGTCGAGCGCCTCGGCGTGGACCTTGGCGGCGTTGACGTCGAAGAGCGCGACGTTCTTGGCGACGCCACGCATCAAGGCGGCATACGCCAGGGTCGCGCCGACGGCGCCCGCCCCGACGATCCCCAGCTTGGTGGTGCGGCGGCGTGTCCCGTCTCCCGGTGCCTGGGCGGTCATGGTCCGGTCCTCCGTCGCTCGTCGTCCGAACTGGCTGTCGGGCTGGTGCTGCCCACGCTAGCGGCGGTCCGGCGCGCCGCGTGTGACGATGGGGTCGTGGACCTGCCCGGCGATGCCCTCCCGCTGCCGGCCGGCTACCCGGTGCAGCCCCCGCCGCTCCGGCCACCCGTGGTCTTCGACCAGGTGTGGCGCGACCTGACCTTCGTGCACTGGCCGGTCGACCCCGGCTCCGTGCGCCACCTCTTCCCGGCGGGGACGCGGCCGGACGTCTTCGTCGACGGCCTCACCTACGTCGCCCTCGTCCCGTTCGTCATGGACGGCATACGCCTCGGGCGGGCGCCGTCGCCGCGCCTGCCGTGGCTGGGCAGCTTCCTCGAGACGAACATCCGGCTCTACTCCGTCGACGACGCCGGCCGCCACGGCGTGCTCTTCCGGTCCCTCGAGACCGAACGCGTGGCCGTGGTGGCGGCGGCGCGCGCCGGCCTCGGGATCCCGTACACGTGGGCGCGGATGCGGCTGCGCCGCGACGGCGACCTCGTCACGTACGAGAGCCGTCGGCGCGCCCCGTCCCGCGGCCTGCGCAGCCTGCTCACCGTCCGCGTCGGCGAACGGGTCGAGCCCACGCCGCTCGAGACGTGGCTCACCGCGCGCTGGGGCGCCCACACCCGGGTCGTCGGGCGCACGCTGTGGGTCCCCAACGAGCACGAGGCGTGGCCGTTGTATGCCGCGGGCGTCGTCGATCTCGCCGACGACCTCCTCGGGGCGAGCGGTGTCACCCCCTCCGGGCCCCGGCTGCGGGCGCTGTGGTCGCCCGGGGTGGCCACGCGCTTCGGGCGTCCGTCCCGCGTGGCCTGACCGGAGGGCCGGCCCCTAGGCGAAGAGCTCGCGCAGGCAGGCCTCGAACATCGTCGTGTGCGCGTCGACGTCGGCGGCCGTCGTGGCCGGGCTCATGAGCGCCATGTTGTGGAACGGCGTCAGGAGGATGCCGCGGTTCAGGGCGTACAGGTGGAGGTACTGCTGCAGCTCGAAGTCGTCGGCATCGTGCGCCTCCTGCCCGTCGTGCGACGGGCGGCCGGAGAAGTTGTACTCGGCCCGGGCGCCGAGCCGGGTCACGTGCCAGGCGGCACCGACGGCGTCGATCCCCGCCTGCACGCCGTCGGCCCACGCGTCGGCGAGCGGGACCATGTGCTCGAAGGCGGCCGGCGTCATGACCTGCTCGAGGGTGGCCTTCATCGCCGCCATCGACAGGCCGTTGCCGGCGAGCGTGCCGCCGATGCCGCCCACGTCGATGTCCTCCAGCTCGACCGACCGGGCGATCCGGTCGGCGAGGTCCTGACTGAAACCGAAGGTGCCGCAGGGGATTCCGCCGCCGATGGACTTGCCGATGACGAGCATGTCGGGAGCAAGTCCGTGCGTTCCGGTGTAGCCGCCCGGGCCGGCGCAGATGGTGTGCGTCTCGTCGTTGATGAGCAGCGCGCCGTAGCGCGTCGCGAGCTCGCGGACCCCCTCGTTGTAGCCGGCGTCGGGCAGGACGATGCCGATGTTCGTCAGTGCGGGCTCGACGAGGATCGCGGCGACGTCGCCGTGCGCGAGGGCCCGCTCGAGCGCCTCGAGGTCGTTGAACTCGACGACCCGCGTGGTCTCCGACGTGGCGACCGGGGCGCCGATGTTGCCGGGCCGGTCCACGGTCGACCCCTCCGGACCCAATGTCGCGAACGCCTCGTCGACCGAGCCGTGGTAGCACCAGTTGTGCACGACGACCTTGCTGCGGCCGGTCAGGTGCCGGGCGTAGCGGATGGCGTGCCGGTTGGCGTCGGTGGCGGTCAGCGTGAACTGCCAGTAGGGCAGGCCGAAGCGCTCGGCCAGACCCGTCGACACCTCGATCGCGTCCTCGGTGGGCAGCATCGTCGTGATCCCGCGTGAGAGCTGTCGGGTCACGGCTTCGACGGTGGGTGCGGGGGAGTGGCCCATCATCGCGCCGGTGTCGCCGAGGCAGAGGTCGACGTGGTCGATGCCGTCGACACAGGTGAAGTGCGCGTCGGCCGCGCTCTCGACGAAGACGGGGAAGTCGCCGGGCCACTTGACCATCCAGCTCATCGGGACACCGCCCGGCATGTGCTCCGCGGCCTGCTCGGCGAGGGCTCGGGACCTCGGCCGGGCGGCGGTGAAGGCGGCGCGTTCGCGGGCGTGCAGCTCGGCCAGGCGGGCGCGGTCGACGGTCCTCATGACCGCATCATGCCGTGCCCGGGCGCACGGCGGAAGTCACGGTCCGAACCTCGTCGCACCACGGATTCCGTAGGTCCTTGATGCCGATTCAAGTGAAACGGCATGGACGGCCGGGTCGTCTCGAGGGCCGCGCAGGTGGCATGATCCCGGCCATGACCCCGAGCGGTTACCGCGGACTCAGCCTCTGGCACGACACGATCGACGACATCGAGCCACGTCCCGCGCTGGCCACCGACCTCGAGGTGGACGTCGCCGTCGTCGGCGCGGGCTACACGGGCCTCTGGACGGCATACCACCTCGTCACGTCGGACCCGACGATCCGGGTGGCCGTCATCGAGAAGGAGGTCGCCGGCTTCGGCGCGTCCGGTCGCAACGGTGGTTGGTGCTCGGCGCTGTTTCCCGCCTCGCTCACGCGGATGGCGGCCGAGGGCGGCCGCGACGCGGCGGTGCGGATGCAGCACCTGCTGCACGACACGGTGGCCGACGTCGGACGGATCGCCTCCGCGGAGGGCATCGACTGCCACTTCGACCAGGGCGGCTACCTCGCCGTCGCGCGCAACCCGGCGCAGCTCGAACGGGTCCGGGGGGAGGTTGCCGACCATCGTCGGTGGGGCTTCGGCGAGGAGGACCACCGGCTCCTCGACGCCCACGAGGTCACGGCGATCGCCGGCGTCCGCGATGCCCTCGGCGGCTCGTTCACGCCCCACTGTGCGGCGATCCACCCCGCTCGGCTGGTCCGCGGCCTGGCCGACGCCGTCGAGCGGCGGGGCGTCGTCATCCACGAGCGCACCGCCGCGGTCGACGTGGGCAGCCGACGAGTCGTCACGGCACACGGCACCGTCCGAGCGGAGCACGTCGTCCTCGCGACCGAGGGCTACACGCCGACCGTCGCGGGCCGGCGCCGGGCCATCGCGCCGATCTATTCGCTCATGACGGCGACGGAGCCGCTGCCGCACGCCACCTGGGCTCAGATCGGACTGGAGAACCGCACGACGTTCGCCGACAACCGGCACCTGACGATCTACGGGCAACGCACCCGTGACGGACGGATCGCCTTCGGCGGCAGGGGTGCTCCCTACCACTACGCCTCGAAGGTGTCGCCGCGCTTCGACCGAGACGAGCGCGTGCACGCAGCCCTGCAGCGGATCCTGCTCGAGCTCTTTCCCGTCCTCGAGGGCGTCACGTTCAGCCACGCCTGGGGCGGCAACCTCGGTGTGCCTCGCGACTGGTTCCCCTCCGTGCGACACGACCGGCACACCGGGCTGGCGTTCGCCGGTGGCTACGTCGGCGACGGTGTGGCGACCTCGGCGCTGGCGGGCCGCACGCTGGCCGCGATGATCCGCGGCGACGACCCCGACGACCTCGCCTCACTTCCCTGGGCCGGGCGCACGTCACGCAACTGGGAGCCGGAGCCGCTGCGGTGGCTCGGGGTCAACGCCGTCACCGCCCTCATGACGTCAGCCGACTGGTCCGAGCGCCGCACCGGCCGCCCGTCGCGCGCGGCCTCGGCTTTCTGGGCCGCCTTGGGCCAGTAGGGGATCCGTCCACCGGTCGCGTATGCCGTGTCGGCGGACTCGTCGGGCGCTGCGTGCGCATGTCGAATGAGGTGCAGAGCCATGCGGTCAACCTAGAGCGGGTCCGTGCCACCAATGGCCCCCATCACGCGACTCGATGTCCCACCCTTGGTCGGGGACCCTGTCGTATTCGCCCCTTGCCGTTCGTGGTTCCAGTGACCGCACACCACCATGACCCGGAGGGCCAGACACATGAAGCTCCTGCTGACTGACAGTGGAGTCACGAACCCGAGCATCCACGCGGCACTCGTCGGGATGCTGGACAGGCCGATCGCCGAGTCGCGGGCCCTGTGCATCCCCACTGCGATGTACGGACACCCCATGGCAGGCCCCGGCACCAGGGCCTGGCAGTTCATCAGCGGGACGTCCGAGAACCCCATGGTCGACCTGGGCTGGAAGTCCGTCGGGGTGCTGGAGCTGACCGCGCTGCCCAGCCTCGACGCAGACCGCTGGGTGCCCCTCGTCGAGGAGGCGGACGTCCTGCTCGTCGCCGGCGGGGACGTCCTCTACCTGGCCTACTGGATGCGGCAGTCGGGGCTGACCGACCTGCTGCCGTCGCTGGAGAAGACGGTGTGGGTGGGGCTGAGCGCCGGGAGCATGGTGATGACCCCCGAGGTCGGCGAGGACTTCATCCAGTGGCGGCCACCGACCGGTGACGTCAGCACCCTGGGCCTCGTCGACTTCTCGATCTTCCCGCACGTCGCTCCCGAGGGCATGCCGGGCAACACCATGGCCGAGGCTGAGAGCTGGATCCAGGGCATCTCCGGTCCGGCGTACATCACCGACGGGCAGACGGCCATCGCGGTCGTGGACGGCGTGGTCGAGGTGATCTCCGAAGGGACGTGGCAGCTCATGACGCGTGACGCTGCCGCCAGCGCTGGCCACTGAGCGGTGGCAGATCAGCCAGGCCGCCCCACGGCACACGGCACGCCTCCGTCACCGCGCCGTGTGCCGGGTGTACGCGCCGTCCGTCAGCACCGGCACGACGTCCGATGCGTCGAGCTCTGCAGCGACCGCCACGTCGTCCGGCCACCCCTGCTCGACTAGCTCCCGCCCGCTCGCGCAGGCGTGCAGCGCCTCGCCGATCCTGTCCTCGACGGCGAGCCACGCCGCTCCCGCGGCCTCGGCCTCGGGGCTGAGGAGCAGCGGGCCGCCGCGGTGCTCGAGCCGCTCGGCCAGCGCCGCGACGACGGAGCCGGCGCCCCAGAGATCCTCCACGGCCGGGCGCAGCGAGTCGTCGGGCCAGCGCTCGCCGGCCGGGACCACGACCACGGCCGGCTGGGCGCGGGCGCCGCTCGATGACTCGAGCCAGTCCACGAGCCAGGCCGCGACCGCAGCACGGTTGCGCAGCGAGGCCGCCACGACCTCGGCGCCAGCCTCGGCGAGGACGGCGCTGATCGTCGAGCCGTTCGGGGAGGGCAGCACGAGGTCACTGATGCCGCGGGCCGCGCGGATCGAGGCCGGTGACAGGCTGACCCCGCCATCGACCCGCGTCGCGGAGCGCGGCCGGGCGAGCGTGGCGCCCCGCTCGTCGGCGAACACCGGCGCCGACTCGTCCTTCCAGCGGAAGGGATGCACGCGGATGCCAGCATCGACGGCGACCGAGACGCACGTCGTGAAGCTGAGGACGTCGACGACGACCGCGCAGACGGGCGATCCTGCCGCGACGGCATACGCCGTCAATGCCTCGGCCGCGCCCGGACCCCAGTCGAGGCGGACCACGTGGCGGTCCTGCGAGTGCCAAGGCTTCATGGTCCCCAACCTACGGCTGGGCGCGCGAGGTCCCGGAGACGACGGACGTCGGTGCCGTCGTGGACGTCGTGGACGTCGTGGACGTCGAGGACGTCGGCGACGTCGGCGACGGGCCCGGGGGCGGCTGGAGGCGCAGATCACCCGCCTCGTGCAGCGTCACGAAGCCGCCGATGACCAGCAGTGCGGACGCCGTCAGGGTCACCACCGCGGCGCGCCGCGATCCGCTGACCGCGGTATCGGTGCGCTGTCCCATGTGCCCCTTTCGTCGGCCCGGCGACCCGTACCTTACGCCCCGTTGGCAATAGCGGACGTCGGAAGAGGCGGTGGCATCAGCGGGCGTCGAGCTCGCGCACGAGGTTCTTCGGGGCCGTGAGGCGATACGACGCGTCGACGATCTCGGACACCTCCAGCCAGTCGACGTCCTCCGGGCTGCCGCAGGCGCGCAGGTCCAGCCCCACCCAGCCTGAGGGGCCCAGGTAGGCAGGATCGTAGAACCGCTCGTCCCCGAGCAGCGCCGGTCGCTCGGCGGAATCGGGCAGCACGATGACCGACTGTCGGTGCGGCTCCGGGTCGTGGTCGCCCTTCACCGTGCCGCCGTACGTCACGAAGACCTTCGAGGTGAAGAAGGTCGGGCGTCCGTGCGACACCTTCTCGTCGGCGCCGGGAAGGGCGAGGCAGATCTCGCGGACCCGCTGGAGGTAGGGGTCGGTGCCGTCGAACATCTGCGGATGGTCCATGAGGCCACCGTAGGCGCGAGTCAGGCGCTGCAGGCGCCTCCGCAGCCACCGGCGCCGCAGCCACCACCGCAGCCGCCGGCCACGACGGGCTCGGGCACCTCGTGACGGGTGGCCCAGGCCGTGTCGAGCGCTTGCGTGAAGACCTCGACAGGCTGGGCGCCCGAGACGCCGTACTTGCGGTCGAGGACGAAGAACGGCACCGACTCGATGCCGAGCATCTTGGCCGTCGCCTCGTCGCTGCGGACGTGGTTGCCGTAGTCGTCCGACTCGAGCATCGCGCGCACGACGCCCTCGTCGAGGCCGATCTCGGCGGCGAGACGCACGAGCACGTCGCGGTCGCCGACCGCGAGGCCGTCGGTGAAGTAGGCCCTCATGAGCCGCTCGTGGGCGGCGTCGGCGAGGCCGTGCTCCGCCGCGAGATGGACGACGCGGTGCGCGTCGAAGGTGTTGCCGTAGCGGGCCTGCTCCCAGTTGAAGTCCAGGCCCAGCTCCGCCGCGGCCTGAGCCATGGACCGGTGCTGCGCGACCGCCTGGTCCCGGGTCGTGCCGTACTTGGCGGCGACGAGGTCGACGAGGGGGAGGTCGGACACGGGCGCTGCGCCGCGGTCGAGCTCGAAGCTGTGCCACGTCACCTCGACGTCGTCGGCGTGCTCGAACTGCGCCAGCGCAGCCTCGAGACGACGCTTGCCGAGGTAGCAGAACGGGCACACGATGTCGGACCAGATGTCGATCTTCACGGTCGTGCAACCTACCCGGGCGCGTCCGTGTTCCCCGCATCGCGCGAGGTGCTCGTCACCCCCGGATGCGAGGGCGTATGCCGTTCAGCTCGCTCGTGCGACCCGGTGCAGGATCGCCGTGGCGGACTCCGCGTCGCGGGTCTCGGGCAGCCAGTGTCCTGCGTCGAGCTCGACGAACTCGTAGTCGGCACCGACGTGCTCGCGGGTCAGCTCGGCGGCGGTGCGGCCGAGGAACGGGTCGCGGGAGCCCCAGACGTAGGTCGTCGGCACCTCGACGCGGTGTGCCCCGACACCCGAGTGCCGGGCCGCCCGGTACCAGTTGACCGGCCCGGTGAGGGCGTCGGCGTGGGCCAGCCGGACGGCATACCTCCTCCGGTCCTCCGCCGGCAGCCCGCTGCGGTTCAGGAGGGAGTGGAAGGTGGCTGCCACCGCGTGCTCGGGGACCCACGGCACCTGGAAGGCGGCCATGTACCAGGACCTCCGCTTCTGGTCGATGCCGGTTTTCCAAGCCCGCGACATGGCGGCCGGGTGAGGGGTCGACAGGACGGTCAGGGACGCGGTGCGGGTCGGCTGGTTGCCCGCGACCAGCCAGGCGATGGCGCCACCCCAGTCGTGGCCGACGAGGTGGACCCGCTCGCGGCCGGTCGCGTCGATGAGCGCGAGGACGTCGGCGACGAGCTCGTCGAGGCGGTAGGCGTCACGGTCGGACGGCCGCGCCCCGGGGGAGTAGCCGCGCTGGTCGGGGGCGAGGGTGCGCAGCCCGGCCTCGTGCAGCCGCGTGGCGACCCGGTCCCAGCTCGTCCGGTCGGTGGGGAAGCCGTGGAGCAGCACGACGACGTCGCCGCCCAGTGGGCCCTCGTCGGACACGTCGAAGCGCAGCCCGTCCCGGCTGAAGGTCGTGATCCGTTCGTCGAGCGATGCCATGCCCCCATCCTGCCCGGCGTGCCGGGGCCACGTCCGGTCAGGGACGTCCCCTAAGTGGCAATCCCGAGGCGGCGCCACATGGGCGCGACCTACTGTTGGAGTCATGCCCGAGGTTTCCGACCAGCGCATCCAGCCCGGCGCCGGCCGGGTCTGGTGGCACCTGTCGCGGACCGGGCTGCTCTTCGGCGCCGCCTACTTCCTCACCTCGACCGCCCCGAGCCTGCTCCCACGGACGTGGTACTACCAGGGCCTCATCAGCGGGCTGTGCGCGGCGGCCGGCTACGGGCTCGGCGTACTCGTCGCCTGGGTCGTCCGGCGGGTGGCCCGGCTCATCGACCTGCGCGTCACCGTCGGCGTCGAGGCCAGGCACTGGCTGCTCGTCGCCGCGCCGGTCTTCGGTGCGGTTGCCGTCCTCGGGCTGACCGTGGCCAACGTGCGGTCCCAGGCGCGCACGGCGGCTGTCGTCCGGCTGGCCCCGCTCGACCCCCTCGACTGGGCGATGGCGCTCGCGCTCGCCGCCGTCGTCGCGGTGCTCTTCCTCGCCGTCGCCCGGGGGCTGCGGGGGGCGACGCACCAGCTGGCGCAGGCGGCGGGCCACGTGCTCCCCAAGACGATCGCGACGGTCATCGCGGTCCTCGTCGTCGCGCTGGCCACGGCGTGGGTCACCGACAGCGTCCTCTTCCACCGCGGCATGCAGGCCTTCGCGGGGATCGCGGCGCAGGTCAACACCGCCCCGACCGGCCGGACGGCACCGACCTCGCCACTGCGTTCCGGGGGCCCGGGCTCGCTCGAGCCCTGGGACAGCCTCGGCTACCAGGGCCAGATGTTCGTCACGAACGCACCGACGGCGGCGCAGATCACCGCGGCCACGGACCGCGGCGCCATCGAGCCGATCCGGGTCTATGCCGGACGCACCGGGGACCGGACGGTCGCCGGTGTCGCCGACGCCGTCGTCGCGGAGCTCCAGCGCACCAAGGCCTTCAACCGTCGGGTGCTCGCCGTCTTCACGACGACGGGCACGGGCTGGGTCGACGACTGGTCGGCGCAGTCGATCGAGTACCTCAGCAACGGCGACAGCGCCATCGCGGCCATGCAGTACTCCTACCTGCCGAGCGCCATGTCGATGATGACCGACCGTGACACCCCGCGCGAGGCGGGCCAGGCGCTTTTCGACAAGGTGTATGCCGTGTGGCGCACGCTGCCCGCCGACCACCGCCCGCAGCTCGTCGTCGGCGGCGAGTCGCTCGGGGCCTACGGCGGGCAGGCGGCGTTCGCGAACGCCGACGACATGCTGGCTCGCGCGCAGGGCGGCGTGTGGGTGGGCACCCCGAGCTTCACCGACATCGCCGCGTCGCTGACGGCGCGGCGCAACGAGGGCTCGCCCGAGATCGTGCCGGTCGTCGACGCCGGCCTGCACATCCGCTTCGCGGCGAGCGGTGACCAGCTGACCCACGACTCCTACGGCCGCGACTACGGCGCGTGGGACTTCCCGCGCTTCGTCTACGCCCAGCACGCCTCCGACCCCGTCGTGTGGTGGAACCCGGCCCTGCTCGGCGCCGAGCCCGACTGGCTCCGGGAGCCGCGCGGCCCCGACGTCAACCCCGACATCACGTGGATCCCGTTCGTCACGTTCTGGCAGCTGACCACCGACATGGCTGTCGGTCACGACCCGCCGGACGGGTACGGCCATCGCTACGGACCCGAGCTCGTGCCGGCCTGGGGCTCGGTGCTCGGCGGCTCGCCGACCGACGACTACTCACGGCTCGTCGCGGGCATCGAGAGGACCGTCAACCGCGTCGAGTGACGCGGCGTGACCAACGCCTACGCTCGAGCCGTGCCAGCGCAGCGTTTCCACGGGCAGATCGCCGGTGTCGGGTCGTCCTCCGGCGTCCGGGTGGTCGTCGGGTCGTGGACCCGGACTCCGCTAGGCCCGTTCGGCGACGCCATGGTCGAGACGGCCGACGGCCACCGGGTGCTCGTCGCACCGAGCCGCGAGGTGGCGGCGTTCATCGAGGCGACCTACGCCTTCGACGAGGTGCGTCTCGAGCCGATCACCGTGACCTCCGGCCGGACGAGCTGGCACGTCGAGTCCCCGTCGCTGCTGCTCGACCTCACGGTCGGTGGGCGTCTGCCGCTCGGCCGGCTGCTGCGGGCCGTGCCCGTGCGCGTTGCGTCGAGCCCGGTCTGGGCGACCGTCGTGGACCCGGTCGCGGATCGTGCTGCGGGGCGTACGGACCCGCGGCACAGCGCTCGCGGGGCGTCGGGAGTACTACGGCGCCACCGACCTGCACGCCGTGACGGCCCTCGCCGGCAGCTTCGACAGCCAGCCCCTGGGCGCGCTCGCCGCCGTCGACCCGCCGTGCCGGTTCGGCTTCTCGTCGACGCCGCCCCGTCCCTCCGTCACGAGCGTGGTGACGACGGTGGTCACGGACGCGGCCGCCCGCGGGACTCAGACCGGGGCGGACCCGAACCGGGCCACGTAGTGCCAGACCCGCTTGAGGGACTGCTCGTCGTGCCGGCCCTCGCGTGACGCCGCGCCGATGAGCTGTGGTGTGACGACCCCGTCCTCGGCGAGCGACTCGCCGAGGGCGACGAACTCGGGGCCGCGGTAGTCCGGGTGGGCGCGCAGGGTCGCGACGTCGAGGCGGTAGCCCGGGTGCCACTCGACGGGGACGCCGAGTCGGAGTGCCTCGGACTCGACCTCGGTGCCGCGGTAGCCGGGGTCGAGCACGATCGCCTCGACGTTGGTGGCGAGGTGGAGCACGCCGTGGACGTGGGCCTCGACGTAGTCGTCGAGGAGGTCGTGCCCGGCCTCCCGGGCCATCTCACCGAGTGCGAAAGCCGTTGCCGTGCCGAAGTGCTCGGGCTCGAAGACGCTGTCGGGGAAGCAGAAGGTCGTGCGCTCGAGGGTGTGCGCGGCGAGGCGCACGTGGGCTGACCCGAAGCGTGGTGCGGCGCCGTACGGACGGCGGTCCAGGTCGAGACCGCCGTACTTGGGGCGGAGCGCCGGCTCGACGTCGTCGTAGGCGCCCCCGAAGATCCGGCTCTCCCAGCGCCACCGGTCGCCGCCGGGGTGGGCCGTCAGCCCGCCATTGCTCGTGCCGGTCTCGAACTGGGAACGGTAGATGCCGTCCCGTGCCATCAGCGCGAGGATCGGCTCACCGCGCACGAGCCGGTCCGGGTGGAAGTTCAGCGTGACGCGCAGCGTCGGGTCGAGGGGCGGCCCCGACGAGAGCCCGCGCACGTGCGCCAGGGCGCGGCGGACGGCATACGCACGCTCGGTGGTCGGGTCGGCGGTCACGCGGTGATTCTCACAGCCGCGGGGCGGCTTCGCGTCCGCGATGGCCGTCCGAGCGGGTAGGACTGGGGAATGGGCACCATGATCGACTTCCCCGAGCACGACCTCACCGCATACCGCGCCGACCCGAGCGGAGAGCCGCGCGGCGCGGTCGTCGTCATCCAGGAGATCTGGGGCCTGGCCGACCACATCAAGGACGTCACCGACCGCGTCGCCGCGCAGGGCTACGTCGCCGTGGCGCCCGACCTGCTCGGCCACGTCGGGCTGACGCCCGAGGTCGGGGCCCGCATCTTCGACCTCATGTTCAGCTCGTCGGAGGAGGACCGTCTCGCTGCGCAGCCGCAGATGCGCGCGGCGACGACGCCGGCGCGGCAGCCCGAGTTCGCGGCCTGGGCGGTGCCGGCCCTGCGGGCGGTCGTGGACCTGCTCGTCGACGAGCCGGGTGTGGCGGGTCGGGTGGGCGTCGTCGGCTTCTGCTTCGGGGGGACGTATGCGTTCGCCCTGGCGGCCGCCGACCCGCGGCTTCGTGCGGCCGTGCCCTTCTACGGCAACTTCCCGGAGAACGCCGACCCTGCCACCATCAGCTGCCCCGTCCTGGCCTTCTACGGCGAGGAGGACCACGGCATCACCGACGGCGTCCCGGAGCTGGAGTCCCGCATGGAGCAGGCCGGTGTCGATTTCACGGCGAGGGTCTACCACGGCGTCGGGCACGCCTTCTTCAACGACACCTCGCCGTCGAAGTACAACGCCGAGGTCGCAGCCGACGCGTGGGAGCGAACGCTCGCCTTCTTCGACGAGCACGTGACGCCGTGAACGCCGGCGCCGTGGGATCAGACGACCCGGGCCCACTCGTCCTGGGCCCGATGCTGCGCTACATCGGCGAGACCGACGCGACGGTGTGGGTCGAGACGTCCAGGCCCGGGGTCGTGACCGTCCACGCCGACGGCCGCGAATGGGCGGCTCCGACCTTTGCCGTCAAGGGGCACCACTACGCCCTCGTCGTCGTCGACGCCCTCGAGCCGGGCGGGGCCTGGGACTACGCGGTGCACATCGACGGAGCGCTCGTCTGGCCGGAGCCGGACAGCGCGTTCCCGCCTCCGCGCATCGCCACCATCGACCGCGACCGACCGACCCGGCTGCTCTTCGGCTCGTGCCGCACGACGGTGCCGCACGACCGGGAGGGCCACCGCACCAACGGGGTCGACGCCCTGCGCACCCTGGCGCTCGCCCTCGCCCGCGGCGAGGAGGAGTGGCCCGACCTCGTGGCGTTCCTCGGCGACCAGGTCTACGCCGACGACACGTCGCAGGCGATGCGCGAGTTCATCGCCGCGCGCCGAGACATCGACAAGCCTCCCGGCGAGGAGATCAAGGACTACGAGGAGTACGCCCACCTCTACCAGCTGGCGTGGGGCGACGAGGCCAACCGCTGGCTGCTGTCCACCGTGCCCAGCTGCATGATCTTCGACGACCACGACATCCGCGACGACTGGAACACGTCATGGACGTGGCACGAGGAGATCAACCGCACCTCGTGGTGGCACGAGCGCCTCATGGGTGGGCTGTCCTCGTACTGGGTCTACCAGCACATCGGCAACCTCTCGCCGTCGCAGCTCGCCGACGACGAGATCTACGCCCGGGTGCTCGAGGCGGCCTCCGGTGCGTCCGGCGACGCCCGGGCCGAGGGGAGTGAGCTCGACCTGACCGAGGCCGTCTTCGACCTGGCGCGTCGGACCGACCGGCACCCCGAGGTCTACCGCTGGAGCTATCGCCGCGACCTCGGCGACAGCCGTCTCGTGGTCGTCGACTCCCGAGCGGCCCGGGTCCTCGAGCCACAGCACCGCTCGATGCTCGACCCCGACGAGATGCGCTGGCTCGACGAGCAGCTGAGCGGCGACGTCGAGCACCTGCTCATCGGCACGTCGCTGCCGTTCCTGCTCCCGCCCGGACTGCACGACCTCGAGGCCATCGACGAGGCGCTCGCCATGGGCAAGCACGGACGCATCGTCGCCCAAGGTGCCGAGAAGGCCCGCCAGTCGATCGACCTCGAGCACTGGGCGGCCTTCAACGACGGTTTCGTCGAGGTCTTCGAGATGGTCATGCAGGTCGCGCGCGGAGAGCGCGGCCCAGCACCGTCGAGCGTCGTCTTCCTCTCCGGCGACGTCCACAACTCCTACGTCGCCGAGGTCGTCGACGCGAGGGCGCGTCACGGGGCGAGCTCGCGCATCGTCCAGGCGGTCTGCTCACCGATCCGCAACCCGATGCCGCGGATGGTCCGGGTCATGATGTCGTCGTTCGCGCGCGGGCTCGTGCGGCCCATGAGGTTCGTGGCCGAGCACTCGAAGCACGTCCCCGAGCCCGCCTACCCCTGGGCGGTCACCGACGGGCCGTGGTTCGACAACTGCCTCGCCGAGCTGACCGTCCAGGGCCGGGACCTCTCGATCGTCTGGCGCGGCGGAGAGATCCGTGACGGCGACGACGCGCACCCGGTGCTGACCACGGTGGCCAGCGTGCGCCTTCCCGGACCGAGCGGGCAGCCGCCGGGGGCGCTCGGGTGGGCCAGGGGCAACTCCGCGGGGTCGGTCAGCTGACTCGGACGAGCAGGATGCGGTCGTCACCGGGACCCGGGCTCTGGCGGCCGTCGCGGTTGCTCGTGGTCACGAGCAGGGTGTCCGGCCCCACCGCGAGCACGCTGCGCAGCCGGCCGTAACGGCCGACGAGGAAGTCCTGCGGCGCCGCAGCCGTGGCGGTCCCGTCGAGCGGGATGCGCCAGAGGCGTTGCCCGCGCAGAGCGG
Organism: Terrabacter sp. 01T434; assembly: GCF_056398545.1. NCBI lineage: Bacteria > Bacillati > Actinomycetota > Actinomycetes > Micrococcales > Intrasporangiaceae > Terrabacter > Terrabacter sp. 01T434. The sequence continues at coordinate 55,973 of NZ_JBFTPP010000003.1, read as the reverse complement.
CCATCCACACCGATCCCTGCGCGATCGCGATGCCGCTCGGGGAGTCCTCGGGTGGTCCCCACTGCGCGACCGGCCCGGTGATGCCGGGAACGTTCGTGCGGCCCTCGGTCTGCGGCCACCCGTAGTTGCGTCCGGGCCGGACGAGGTTGAGCTCGTCCTCGCTGTGGTCCCCGAACTCGGAGGCCCACAGGCGCCCGGCCGCGTCCCACGCGATGCCCTGGACGTTGCGGTGCCCGTAGGACCAGACGAGGGTGCCGAAGGGGTTGCCCGGGGCGGGGCGCCCCGCCGTCGTCATGCGCAGGATCTTGCCGCCGAGCGAGCTCTTGTCCTGCGCGAGCGCCGGCTGCTGCGCCTCCCCCGTCGTCGCGTAGAGGTAGCCGTCGGGACCGAAGGCGATGCGGCCGCCGTTGTGGTGAACGTTGTGCGGGATGCCCGAGACGAGCACCCGGGGCGTGCCGAGCTGCTGGCCCGCCGGTTTGGTCGCGTCCCACGGGATCGCGGCGATCCGGTTGTCGCCCGCGGTCGAGAAGTACGCGTAGACGAGTCGTTGGCGCGCGAAGCTGGGCGACACGGCGATGCCGAGCAGGCCGGCCTCGCCCTGCTGGGAGACGTTGGAGACGACCCCGGGCACCGTGCCGACCTGGGTGAGGAGGGCTCTCGCCACGTCGAGGCGGTAGATGCGGTAGCTGTCGCGCGCCGAGACGAGCACCGTGCCGTCGGGCAGGTGGGCCAGACCCCACGGGACGTCGATGCCCGTGGCCACGGTGCGCACGACGGTCGCGGTCCCGCTGGCCCTGCCGGGGGTCGAGCTGGGTGACCGGCTCGGGGCGGGCGCGGGCGCGGGCGTGGTCGGGGTCGGGGCGGCGATGCGCTGCGTCGCGACTGGGGCCGAGCTGCCGGCCGCCGACGCCGACGGCGAGGCCGCCGACGGCGGAGCCGTCGGAGCGGTCCGGCTCGAACCGGTGGCGGAGCTCGCGTCGACGCCCCCGCTCGTCGAGGCCGAGCACCCGGCGACCGTGACCAGCCCGAGCGACAGCAGCGCTGCTGCAGCCGTGCCCGCGCCTCGTCCCATCGCGCACCTCCAGTGTGCCGCCGTGGGCCGACGCTACGCGGCCTCCCTGTGGAGCGGGTCCAGAAGGCTTCTCGTCGGGCCCGCGCCGGGTGCATGCTGGTCTGGATGCCGCTCGCCGTGCCATGGTGCCGGACCTCACGAAGGCTCCGCGGCGGATCACGGCGATGACGCGGTGCTGCCGCCGTATCACGACCTTCACGAATCACACTGAAGAATCAGCAGCCAACAGGACTCCCGCGGGAGGTGACCATGGCACGCCGACTCATCGGCAGCACGCGCGCTGGGCGGGTGCTCGCGATTGCTGCTTGCAGCCTGGTCCTCGCCACCGGGTGCACCCAGGCGGTGACGCCGCCGCCCGTTCGGGCAACCGGGGGATCAGATTCCGTCCAGGGCACCGAGTCCGTCACGCAACCACCTACCAGCGCCGACGGAGCCGGTGGTGGTGGTGGGGGTGTGGGGACCGGCGCCAGCGGCGGGGGAGCCGGGAACGGCGGAAGCGGCGGGAGCGGCGGAAGCGGCGCTAGCGGCGCTAGCGGCGGGGGAGCCGCGGACGGCGGGGGCGGCGGGAACCAGGCCGCAGGTTCGCCGATCGACGTCCCGACGATCCCGGAGAAGCACCAGTCCATGGAGGGGCTTCGTGGCACGATCGAGAGCCTTTTCATCGACAAGTGCGGCGGTCAGGACCTCTGCGTGACGCTCGCGTACGGCACCGGCGCGTGCTTCGTCGGCTACGCGCCGGCCGCCCGGGCACCGCGAGGGTCGACGGTCCGGGTGCTCACCGAGTCGCAGGAGGACTGCGACCGAGCCAACGGCCTGGACGGATCCGGATCGGCTACGGACGGAACGACCCAGGGTTCCACCCCCTCCACGGACGTCCCGAGCCCTGGATCGTCGGCTCCCCAGACGGACGTCCCGAGCCCCGGGACAACTGGCTCGGGGGCGAACGGCGGCTCGCAGGGCAACGGACAGCCCGATGGCTCATCAGGGTGAGTCGGAGGACCAGGCGGACATCGAACCCACGCCGGCGGGAACGGCATCCAACCCCCTGCAGGAGCTGCCCACCATCCTGAAGGTCTTCGGCAAGGTGGTCGCTCCGGCGACGCTCATCACCGCCCTGCTCATCTTCTTCGGCTGGTCGCGCACGACGGCCCTCTTCGGCTGGTTCGGGATCGACCCGACGTCGCTCGGCTTCTCGAGCACCGACTACCTCCTGACGAGCCAGGACGGGCTCTTCGTGCCGGGTGTGGTCATCGCGCTCCTCGTCCTCGTGATGACGTGGGTGCTGGGCCTGGTGCGCCGCTCGGGTCGCAGCTCGTTCGTCCGAGCCCCCTGGGTGGCACCCGCCGCCGCCGTGCTCGGAGCCGTGCTCGCCACGAACGGCGTGCTCGGGATCTTCGGTCGCGGACTGCTCGCCGGCAGCCTCGCGGTCGCCCCGCTGTGCCTCGTGGTGGGCGTCACGCTCCTCAGCGTGGCCGGGCACACCGTCCACGCGGAACGCCTCAGCTACTCGGGCGGCGCCGGGATCGCCGAGCTCACGACCCTCACGATCGTCATGGCCATGGCTCTCTTCTGGGCGGCCGGCGACTACTCGGCGGCCGTCGGCCGCGAGCGCGCGGCGGAGCTGGCCGGCTCGCTCGACGAACGTGCGCAGGTCGTCCTCTACAGCGACAAGGCCCTGGGCATCACCGCGGCAGGTGTTCAGACCCTGCGCTGCGGCGGGGAGTCCACGGCATACCGGTATCGCTACTCGGGGCTGGTGCTCCTGCTCAACTCGAACGGGCAGTACGTCTTCCTGCCGACGGGGTGGAACCGGCGGACGGGGAGCGCGATCGCGGTGCCGAAGAGCGACCAGATCCGCCTCGACTACCGCAGCGCCGGATCCCGCCCAGACAGCCTGCCGACGTCGTGCCGACGGCTCCGCGGGAACAATGTCCCCACGCCCGGAGTTGAGTCGAGTGAACGCAAGATTTGCGAGTCCTGTTTTGACAATCACGCCAGGACCGGAGCAAATTGAGCGAGGACCTGGTTTCACCAGACCACCAGCAACAGACGATCTCCACCTAGATCTCCCAAGGAGTCACCCATGGCACGTGCGGTCGGAATTGACCTCGGAACCACCAACTCGGCCGTCTCCGTCCTCGAGGGCGGCGAGCCGAGCATCATCGCGAACGCCGAGGGCGGGCGCACGACGCCCTCCGTCGTCGCCTTCTCCAAGAACGGGGAGGTGCTCGTCGGTGAGGTCGCCAAGCGCCAGGCCGTCACCAACGTCGACCGGACCATCCGCTCGGTCAAGCGCCACATGGGCACGGGCTGGAAGTCGGCCGAGATCGACGGCAAGACCTACAACGCCCAGGAGATCAGCGCCCGCATCCTGCAGAAGCTCAAGCGCGACGCCGAGTCCTACCTCGGTGAGACGGTGACCGACGCCGTCATCACCGTGCCCGCCTACTTCGACGACGCCGAGCGCCAGGCCACGAAGGAGGCCGGCGAGATCGCGGGCCTCAACGTCCTGCGCATCGTCAACGAGCCCACCGCGGCCGCGCTGGCCTACGGCCTCGACAAGGGCAAGGAGGACGAGCTCATCCTCGTCTTCGACCTCGGTGGCGGCACGTTCGACGTGTCCCTCCTGGAGGTCGGCAAGGATGCCGAGGACGGCTTCGCCACGATCCAGGTGCGTGCCACCAACGGCGACAACCACCTCGGCGGCGACGACTGGGACGACGTCATCGTCCAGCACCTCATCACCCAGGTGAAGAACAAGACGGGCCAGGACCTGTCCAAGGACAAGATCGCGATGCAGCGCCTGCGCGACGAGGCCGAGCGCGCCAAGAAGGAGCTCTCCACCGCGACGAGCACCAACATCTCGGCGCAGTACATCTCGATGACGCCCGAAGGCCCGATCCACCTCGACGAGAACCTCAGCCGCGCGCAGTTCGAGCAGATGACCAAGTCGCTCCTCGACCGCACCAAGGCGCCGTTCCACAAGGTCATCGAGGACGCCGGCATCAAGGTCGCCGACATCGACCACGTCGTGCTCGTCGGCGGCTCCACCCGCATGCCGGCCGTCAGCAGCCTCGTCAAGGAGATGACCGGCGGCAAGGAGCCCAACAAGGGCGTCAACCCCGACGAGGTCGTCGCCATGGGCGCGAGCCTGCAGGCCGGTGTCCTCAAGGGTGAGCGCAAGGACGTCCTGCTCATCGACGTCACGCCGCTCTCGCTCGGCATCGAGACCAAGGGTGGCCTGTTCACCAAGCTCATCGAGCGCAACACCGCGATCCCGACGAAGCGCTCGGAGATCTTCAGCACCGCCGACGACAACCAGCCGTCGGTCCTCATCCAGGTCTTCCAGGGTGAGCGCGAGATCGCCCAGCACAACAAGTCGCTCGGCACCTTCGAGCTGACCGGCATCGCCCCCGCCCCGCGTGGCGTGCCCAAGATCGAGGTCACCTTCGACATCGACGCCAACGGCATCGTCAACGTCTCCGCCAAGGACCAGGGCACCGGCAAGGAGCAGAAGATGACGATCACCGGCGGCTCGGCCCTGTCCAAGGAAGAGATCGACCGCATGGTCAAGGACGCCGAGGCCCACGCCGAGGAGGACCACAAGCGTCGCGAGGAGGCCGAGGTCAAGAACCAGGCCGAGCAGCTCGTCTTCTCGACCGAGACCTTCCTCAAGGAGTCGGGCGACAAGGTCCCGGCCGACGTCAAGACGCCGGTCGAGGAGTCGCTCGCCGACCTCAAGGCGGCCATCGCCGAGGGGTCCGAGGCCAGCGCCGACGACATCAAGGCCAAGGTCGAGGACCTCAACACGAAGTCCCAGGCGATGGGCCAGGCGGTGTACGCCTCCGAGCAGGCTTCCGCCAACGCCGCGGGTTCCGCTGGGGCGCAGGACGGTTCGCCCGCCAGCGAGTCCGCCGGCGCGTCCCACGGTGACGAGGACGTCGTCGACGCCGAGGTCGTCGACGACGACGAGGCCAAGGACGCCAAGTGACCGACTCCGAGGTCCACGGCACGTCCGGCGAGCAGCCCGACGTGACCGCCACGGGCGCGGAGGGTGCCGGCGACCACGCCGCCGGCACCCCGCCCCGGGGCGGCAACGCCCCGGACGAGCGCCACCACACCTACTACGAGGGCGGCCCGGGCGCCTCGTCCGAGCCGGGTGGTGAGGACGAGTTCGACCACGCCGCAGGCGAGTCCGGCCACGCCACCGAGTCATCCGAGGCCACCGAGCCCAGCGACTCCGGTGAGTCGGAGGGGCTCGCCCTCGCCGAGGAGGACACCATGGCAGCGACGCTGCTCGCCGACCTGCAGCGACTGCAGGCCGAGTACGTCAACTACAAGAAGCGCGTCGACCGCGACCGTGAGGTCATCCGCCACACTGCGGTCGGCAGCGTCGTCGAGTCGCTGCTGCCGGTGCTGGACGACATCCACATGGCCCGCCAGGCCGGTGACCTCGCCTCCGGCCCGTTCGCGTCCATCGCCGAGAAGCTCGAGGCCACCCTCGGCCGCTACGGCGTCGAGCGCCTGGGCGAGGCGGGGCAGGAGTTCGACCCCAACGTGCACGAGGCCCTCATGCACGTCGAGGCGGAGCTCCCCGAGGGCGCGACGGGAACGACCGTCGTGCAGGTGCTCCAGCCGGGCTACCGCATCGGCGACCGGCTCGTCCGGGCCGCGCGGGTGTCGGTGGCCGACCCTGCCTGAGACGTCCGCCGCCGGGCTGCCTGCGCAGCCCGGCGGCATACCCGATGATGGGAGCAGCGTGAGAGTCACCGTGAAGGAGGAGGTGCGCCATGGCTAGTCAGGACTGGTTCGAGAAGGACTTCTACGCGATCCTCGGCGTGCCCCAGGACGCCGACGCCGCGACGATCAAGAAGACCTACCGCAAGGTCGCCCGCACCATGCACCCCGACCACAACGTCGGGGACCCCAAGGCCGAGGAGCGCTTCAAGGAGGTCGGGGAGGCGTATGCCGTCCTCAGCGACCCCGAGAAGCGCCGCGAGTACGACGCGATCCGTGCCATGTCGCACGGCGGGGCGCGCTTCACGGCGGGCGGTCCGGGCGGTCCTGGCGCAGGTTTCGAGGACATCTTCTCCGCGTTCGGCGGTCCCGGCGGTCCGGGAGGGCCCGGCGGAGAACGGGTCCGGTTCAACACCGGTGGCGGTGCGCAGCCCAACCTCGAGGACATCCTCGGCCAGATGTTCGGGGGCGGCGCTCCCGGTGCGGGCTACGGCGGCTACGGCGCGCCCGCAGGCCCCCGGCCCGGGGCCGACGTCCAGGCGAGCACGCGCATCGGCTTCCGCGACGCGGTCGAGGGCTCCACGGTCGCGCTCAGCTCACCCGACCTCGGGCGCATCAACGCCCGCATCCCTCCCGGGGTCAAGGACGGTCAGCGGATCCGTCTGCGCGGCAAGGGCCGTCAGGGCGATCCTGGTGCTGCGCCCGGCGACCTCATCCTCACCGTGGCGGTCGACAAGCACCCCGTCTTCGGCCGGGAGGGTGACAACCTCACCCTGGACCTCCCGGTCACGTTCGCGGAGGCCGCCCTCGGGGCGACCGTTGCCGTCCCCACGCTCGACGGCAGCACGGTCAAGGTCAAGGTCGCGCCGGGCACGCCGAGCGGCAGGGTCCTGCGGCTCAAGGGACGTGGCGTCAAGCGGGGTGACCACGTCGGTGACCTCCTCGCCAAGGTGCAGGTCGTGGTGCCCCAACGCCTGACCGACGAGGCCCGCGACGCCGTGGAGAAGATGGCCGAGGCCGAGGTCGGCCACGACCCGAGGGCCGACCTGTTCGAGCGCGCCCGGGCCTGATGTGGGGCTGACGAGGAGCTGACGAGAGAGAAGGTGGCGACGATGGCCCGCAGAAGCGCCCGCCCCGGTGGGCACGACGACGACGCACCCGTCTTCGTCATCTCGGTGGCGGCCGAGCTGGCCGGCATGCACGCGCAGACGCTGCGGCAGTACGACCGGCTCGGCCTCGTCTCCCCGTCGCGCACCCGTGGGGGCGGGCGGCGCTACAGCACGCGCGACGTCCAGCTGCTCCGTGAGGTGCAGCGGCTGTCCCAAGAGGGAGTGTCGCTCGCCGGGATCCAGCGCATCATGGCCCTCGAGAACCACGTCGCGGCCCTCCAGTCCCGCGTCGATGAGCTCGCGTCCGAGCTGTCGGCCGCGCAGGCCGCGCTGTCATCGAATGCACGCGTCTTCGCGGTCGGTCCACGCGGCGAGGTGGTCACCGTGCGCCCGGGCCAGCGACCACCACGCGCCCCGTCGTCGCAGGCCCTCGTCGTGTGGCGCCCCGAGCGCTAGATTCACGCCGCTCAGGACCTGGCCCGTGTGTCAGACTGTGCACGCCTCGAGCAGACGGGGCGCGCGACGACGGAAAGCCGCCGGAGGCATGATCCCACTCCCGGAGGTCGTGTGACCCCGCAGCACCCGGAGGGCGACCTTTCCGGCGCCCCCACGACGGCCGCCCAAGACGTCGGCCGGCCCACCGCCCGTCAGGGTGAGATGCTCGACCTGTTCCACCGGACCGACTGGTCGTCGACGCCGTTCGGCCCGGTCGAGAGCTGGTCATCCGACCTGACGTTCCTCCTCGACGTCTGCCTGTCCTCGCGCTTCCCCATGCTCATCTGCTGGGGGCCGGACCTGCTCATGCTCTACAACGACGGCTACCGTGCCCTGCTCGGTTCGAGCAAGCACCCTCAGGCGTGGGGCTGTCCCGTACGCGAGGTCTGGCCCGAGGTCTGGGACGTCATCGGACCCATGCTCGCGGGCGTCGCGAATGGTGGGCCGGCGACGTGGGTCGAGGACGAGCTGCTCGTCGTCGACCGCAACGGCTACCTCGAGGAGGCCTACTTCACGTGGTCCTACGGCGCCGTCCACGACGGCACCGGCGCGGTCACCGGCATCCTCAATGTCGCCACCGAGACGTCGGCCAAGGTGCTGGCCGAGCGCCGGGCCGACGTGTCCGCCCGACTCCTCGCCACCTTGGCCGACGCCGAGGATGCGGAGGACGTGCGTGGCCGCTGCCTCGACGTGCTGCGCTCCGACAACCACGACCACCTCGAGAGCGACCTCCGGTGGGCCGCGCCGGGCCAACCGGCGCCTGCCGCCGTCGACGACGAGGGTCGCACGGTCCACGTCGTGCCCGTCGTGGAGCCGGGCGCCGTCGAACCCATCGCGCACCTGCTGCTGACCGAGAACCCCCGCCAGCCGTGGGACCCGACGCTCCAGGGCTACGCCGAGGTGTGCGCCTCCCACGTGGCCATGGCCTTGAGCGGCATCCGGCACCTCGAGGAGGAGCGCCGCCGGACGGAGGTCCTGACCGAGCTCGACATCGCCAAGTCGGACTTCTTCGCGAACGTCAGCCATGAGCTGCGTACGCCGCTCACGCTCATTGCCGGCCCGGTGCAGGACGCCCTCGCCGACAGCGCGCTGGACCCCGAGCAGCGCCGGCGCTTCGAGCTGATCCGCCGCAACACGGACCGTCTCGCCGGTCTCGTGGACCGCATCCTCGACCTCACGAGGGCCGAGGCCGGGGCGGTCGAGCCGCACTGGGTCGAGGCCGACATCGAGGAGCTGGTGGCCGGGATCGCCGCGAACTTCCGACCGGCCATCGAGCACTCGGGTCTGGAGTTCGAGGTCGTCTGCGACGAGCTCGACCACGACGCCTACGTCGACGTCGACATGTTCGAGCGCATCGTGCTCAACCTGCTCGCGAACGCCCTGAAGTTCACGGCGCAGGGCGGCATCTCGCTCCGGCTGACCGGGGGCGACGGCGGCTACTCGGTGGCGGTCACCGACACCGGTATCGGCATCGCCGAGCAGGACCTCGACCTGGTCTTCGACCGGTTCCGACAGCTCGACCGCGGCGAGGAACGTCGGTCGCGCGAGGGTGCCGGCATCGGGCTCTCACTCGTGCGCCAGCTCGTCGACCTGATGGGGGGCGCCGTCTCCGTGCAGTCGACCCAGGGGGAGGGCAGCACGTTCACGGTGTCCTTCCCCTGGGGCAAGGCGGCTTCCGGAGCGGCCTTGCGCCCCTCGATCCGGCCACGGTCGGCCGAGTCCTTCATCGACGAGGCGAGCAGCTGGGTGGTCCGCGACGACGTCGCGGCCCAGATGGAGGGACTGACCACCGAGACCGGCGCGCCGACGTCCCCGACGTCCCCGACGTCCCCGACGTCCACGACGTCCCCGGTGGCGACGGTCGCAGAGCCCCGGCCGACGCTGCTCGTCGTCGAGGACAACCACGACATGCGCGACTACATCACGCGCCACTGCGTCGTCGACTACGACATCGTGGCGGTGCGCGACGGGGTCGAGGCGCTCGAGCACCTCCGCGCGCGGCGCCCCTCCATCGTGCTCGCCGATGTGATGATGCCGCGCCTGGACGGGCTGGGGCTCGTCCGCGAGATCCGCTCGGACCCGTCCCTGCGCGACCTCCCGGTCGTGCTGCTGTCGGCGCGGGCCGGTGTCGAGGCCAGCACGACCGGCCTGCTCGAGGGTGCCGACGACTACGTCGTCAAGCCGTTCGATCCGGTGGAGCTGCGGGCGCGCCTGGCCGCCAACCTGGTCAGGTCCCGCTCGCGCTCGCGCGACGCTGCGTGGCTCCGTGCCATCCTCGCGGCCATCCAGGAGCCCTTCGTGGTCGTCGACCGCGCGGGACGCGTGGTCCAGGTCAACGACGTCTTCACACGCACCTTCGGCTGGTCCCTGGCCGACGGGCCCCTCGTGCCTCCCTACCCGTGGTGGATCCCGGAGTCGGAGTCACCCGACGAGCACGCCCAGCACCAGCGACGCATGGGGCTGCTGCAGTCCGGGCAGCCGGTCGAGGACGACCGTTACCGCATCCTGCGGCGCGGCGGCGGCGAGGCGTGGGTCCACGTGCGGTCCGCGAGCGTGCCCGGCACGGCGGAGTACGACGGCTTCATCATCGTCGTCCTCCGCGACGAGACGCGTGAGCACGAGTCCCGGATGCGGCGCGAGCTCGCGGCCCGGATCGCGGTCGACCTCGCGACGGCTGGCGACCTCGACCAGGTCCTCGCCACCGCGGTCACGGGCTTCACCGTGCTCTTCGACGGCGCGGTGACCCTGCGCGTCTCGCCGACGAAGCACGAGGCGGTCCTGCTGTCGCCCCGCGGGCGCGTGTCGCCCGATGATCTCGACCCGGCCGTACGCCGTGGGCTCGAGTCCTCGCCCCGCGGCCACGACGTGATCGTCGGCGAGAAGCGGGAGGGCCTCCTGCTCCTGCCGACGGCCCACGAGTCCGACTGCCGGGCCTGGGTGCAGTTCGACGAGCCTCGCCTCGTCTCCAGCGACGAGCTCATCGTCGGGGACCTCCTGGCGCAGTCGCTCGGTCAGGCCGTGGACCGTGTCATCGCGCAGCGGGCCCGCACGGAGAAAGAGCGCCAGCTCGAGCAGGCCATCGAGAGCCACCGGCTCATCGGCCACGCGGTGGGCGTCCTCATCGAACGTCACCGCATCACGCCCCAGCAGGGCTTCGAGATGCTGCGGCAGGCCTCGCTCAGCCGCAACGTCAAGCTGCGCGAGCTGGCGGCGCGGGTGGTCGAGAGCGGTCAGGACCCCGACAAGGCGTGAGCCCACGGGCCACGGAGCCCGCGCGACTGACCGTCAGCCCGGTCGCATCGTGCCGGGTTTGTCGGGCGATGGGCGGGGTGCAACACTGTGCTGCCTCCAAGTTCGCGGGCCTTCCCCAGCCATGCCCTGGAGGCCCCGTGAGCGTCATGCCGCCGTCGAGCGCTGCGGACGGACACGTCGCGGATCCCGGCGTGGCCGCCCAGGTGGCGAGCGCGGCACGGCAGCTGGTGCGTGCTGCCGACCTCGAGGAGGCGCTCGCCGTGGCGGCCTCCGCGATCGGGGACGCGACCGGCGGTGAGGCGGCGCTCAGGGTCACGGCCACGCCGCACGACCTCCATGCCGGTGCCTCCGGGGTGGTGCCTCCGTCGGCGCTGTCGCCGGCGGTTCGTTCCGTCCTGACCGCGGGGTCCGATCGTGACGCGGTGCGGGGCCTGTTCCTCGAGTCGTCGGGGCACGAGGCGACCTGCCGGGCGTGGATCGGACTGGATCGGCCGCTGGCCCACCTCGCAGTCGAGCGAACGCTTGCCGAGCTGCTGCTGCACGCGCTGGCGCTGGCGGTCGACCGGATCGTCATCGTCGACCGCTTCCGCGAGAGCGAGGCGAACTTCGAACGGGCCGTCGAGAGCCACCGACTCGTCGGTCAGGCCATGGGCATCCTCATCGAGCGCCACAAGATCGTGCCGGGGGAGGCGTTCGACGTGCTCCGGCGCGCCTCCCAGGACCACAACGTCAAGCTGCGCGAGATCGCGCGGCGGGTCATCGACACCGGCGCCGAGCCGGACGAGGTCGTCTGAGCAGCTCCGAGTGCCGGAGCTCTGTCCCGGCGGGTGTCAGCGGCCGCGGAGCCGCGCCAGGAACCCGCTTGGGGGCTCGATGACGGCTGAGGGCAGTTCTGGGCCCGAGGCGGTGGAGCCACCGGTGCCCGCCGGCATCGGTGCACCGCCGCACGCGCGCCACACGCGGGTGAGGAGCGCATCGACGTCAGCTCTCTCGTAGCCGCGCCGGACCGTCGTCGTCGGGAACCGGCTCGTCTGGACGGTCGCCAGGATCTCGTGGTCGGCCACATCCATGCCGAGCTGGCCGACGAGCATGTCGATGAGGTCGTCCACGGCGCCCTCGTCGTAGCCGGTCCGGAACTGGGTCGTGCGAAAGCGGGCGGCGCGCAGCTCGTCGGCTAGCGTGGATCGATCCATGCGGTGAGCCTAGGCGGAGCCCGGCGCGCGAGCGTGGCGGCGCGCACCCTGCGGCATGCGCCACCTTCACGAGACGCATGAAGTTGAGCGGAATACACTCAAGTCAGCGCCGGTTGACGCCAATGCACCCATCCCCCCACCAGGAGCACGCATGGACCTACAGCTGACCAACAAGGCTCAGGAGGCCTTCGCCCAGGCCGCGACGACCGCGACGGGCAAGCACCACCCGAACATCGAGCCGGCTCACCTGCTGCTCGCGTTGGCAGCCCAGAGCGGCACGACCACACCGGCCCTGCTCACCGCGGGCGGCTCGAGCGTCGCCGCCGCGACGGCCGCCGCCGAGCGCGCCATGGCCACCATGCCGCGGGTCACCGGCGGCACCCAGCAGCCGCAGCTCTCGCCCGCGGCGGCCCGCGTCATCCAGCAGGCGCAGCAGTACATGACGGCCATGGGCGACTCGTACGTCTCCACCGACCACCTGCTGCTCGCCCTCGCGCGCACGGGGCAGTTCGGCCTCGACGCCGATGCCGTGGAGAAGGCCATCCCCGAGCTGCGCGGTGGGCGCCCGGTCACGTCCGACAACCCCGAAGGCACCTTCGAGGCGCTGTCGAAGTACGGCACCGACCTCACGGCCCGCGCCCGCGAGGGCAAGCTCGACCCCGTCATCGGTCGGGACGCCGAGATCCGCCGCGTCGTGCAGGTGCTGTCCCGCCGCACGAAGAACAACCCGGTCCTCATCGGCGAGCCCGGCGTCGGCAAGACGGCCGTCGTCGAGGGGCTGGCCCAGCGCATCGTCGAGGGCGACGTGCCCGAGAGCCTGCGCGACAAGACGCTCTACTCCCTCGACCTCGCGGCCATGCTCGCCGGCGCCAAGTACCGCGGCGAGTTCGAGGAGCGGCTCAAGGCGGTCCTCGAGGAGATCAAGGGCAGCGACGGGCAGATCGTCACCTTCATCGACGAGATCCACACGGTCGTCGGCGCGGGCGCCGGCGGCGAGGGCGCCATGGATGCCGGCAACATGCTCAAGCCCATGCTCGCCCGTGGCGAGCTGCGCCTCGTCGGCGCGACGACGCTCGACGAGTACCGCAAGCACATCGAGAAGGACGCCGCGCTCGAACGCCGCTTCCAGCAGGTCTTCGTCGGCGAGCCGTCGGTCGAGGACACCATCGCCATCCTGCGCGGCCTCAAGGAGCGCTACGAGGCGCACCACAAGGTGACGATCGCCGACTCGGCGCTCGTCGCGTCCGCGTCCCTGTCCGACCGCTACATCTCGGGACGGCAGCTGCCGGACAAGGCCATCGACCTCATCGACGAGGCGGCCTCGCGGCTGCGGATGGAGATCGACTCGAGCCCCGTCGAGATCGACGAGCTCCGTCGTGCCGTCGACCGGTTGAAGATGGAGGAGTTCGCCCTCGAACAGGAGACCGACGCCGCGTCGCGCGACCGCCTCGAGCGGCTGCGCAAGGACCTCGCCGACCGGTCCGAGGAGCTCGCGGCCCTCAATGCCCGGTGGGAGGCCGAGAAGGCGGGCCTCAACGCCGTCGGTGACCTCAAGGCGCGCATCGACGACCTGCGCATGCAGGCCGACCGGCTCCAGCGCGAGGGCGACCTCGCCGGCGCCTCGAAGATCGCCTACGGCGACATCCCCGCGCTCGAGAAGCAGCTGGAATCCGCGCAGGAGCGCGAGGCGGCGGCCACCTCCGTCGGGGACGAGCCCATGGTCAAGGAGGAGGTCGGTGCCGACGACATCGCCGACGTCATCTCCGCCTGGACCGGCATCCCTGCCGGCCGTCTCCTGGAGGGGGAGTCCGAGAAGCTGCTGCACATGGAGGAGCACATCGGCGCCCGCCTCATCGGCCAGACCGACGCCGTGCGCGCCGTGTCCGACGCCGTCCGTCGCACCCGTGCCGGTGTCTCGGACCCGGACCGGCCCACCGGCTCGTTCCTCTTCCTCGGCCCGACGGGTGTCGGCAAGACGGAGCTGGCCAAGAGCCTGGCGGACTTCCTCTTCGACGACGAGCGGGCCATGGTCCGCATCGACATGTCGGAGTACTCCGAGCGCCACTCCGTGGCCCGCCTCATCGGCGCACCCCCTGGCTACGTCGGCTACGAGGAGGGCGGCCAGCTCACCGAGGCCGTCCGACGTCGGCCGTACTCCGTGATCCTGCTCGACGAGATCGAGAAGGCGCACCCCGAGACGTTCGACATCCTGCTCCAGGTGCTCGACGACGGTCGGCTCACCGACGGGCAGGGTCGCACCGTCGACTTCCGCAACGTCATCCTCGTGCTGACCTCCAACCTCGGGTCGCAGTTCCTCACCGACCCGCTGCTCGGCCCGGAGGCGCGACGCGAGTCGGTCATGGGTGTGGTGCGGTCGTCGTTCAAGCCGGAGTTCCTCAACCGGCTCGACGAGATCGTGGTCTTCGACGCCCTGAGCCGCGACGACCTGGCCCAGATCGTGGACCTGCAGGTGAAGGCGTTCGCCCAGCGGCTCTCGGACCGCCGCATCACCCTCGAGGTCACCGACGACGCACGCCAGTGGCTCGCGACCCGGGGCTTCGACCCGGCCTACGGGGCTCGCCCGCTCCGTCGGCTCGTGCAGCGCGAGATCGGCGACCGGCTGGCCCGGGGGCTGCTCTCCGGCGAGGTCCGCGACGGGTCCACCGTGAAGGTCGGTGTCGACGCGGCGCAGGAGACGCTCACGCTCGTCTGAACAGCTCGGCATCCCAGCCGAACTCACGGGCGGCCGCGACGTTCTCGTCGCGGTCGTCCGTGAACCACACCTCGTCATGGGCCACCACGCGCCCGAGGTCGGCCTCGATGGCGCGATGGGCGGCGGCATACGCCAGCGGGTCGGGCTTGACCACGCCGAAGTCCGCGCTGTTGAGCAGGCCGTCGAAGAGCCGGGTGATCCCGAGCAGCTCCAGCTCCTGCGGCACGTAGTCGGTGCCGTTGGTGAAGACGTAGGTGCGGTGGCCGTCGGAGCGCAGCGTCTCGAGCCGGTCGACGGTCTCGTCGATGACCGAACCGCGGTGCTCGCGCCAGCGCGTCATGTGCTCGCGCACCCGCGCCGGCTCGGGGACGACGTCCTCGAGCGCGGCGCAGATGGCGGCATACCACTGGTCGAAGCTGCGCCGACCGGTGATGGTCGGCAGGAGCAGATCAGTGCGGAACGCCGTCGCCGCGACGTGCCCGGCCGGTAGCCCGAGCGCCGCCTCGATGGCGGGGTCGGCGTCACCGGGCGCGAAGTCCCGTACGACGCCGTCGAGGTCGAAGACGTATGCCGTGTGGCCCCTCACACCGCCCCGTCGCGCTGCTCGCGCGTGGCGTCGCGCTGCTCGTGGGCGAAGTCGCCCTGCTCGGGTGTGGCGTCGCCGGCCGAGCCGGGCGCGTCGCTCCACGACGCGGTGCCCTCGTGGACGTTGCCCTCGGCGCGGCCGGTCACGACGTCCGCCACCGACGGGCCCTCGCGCTCGCGCCACTCGGCCTCGCGGCGCTCGAGCTCGGCCTCACGGGTGTCCAGGCCCTCGTGACGCGCGGAGAGCTCGCTCTCACGGCGACGCAGGTCCTCGTCGCGCAGACCCGCCTCCTGGAACTTGCGCTCGTGGTCGCGGCGTGCGGCCTCGGCGTTCTCCTCGGCCTCGGTGAGACGGGCAGCCTCCTTGTTCTCGCGGCGCACCCGGACGCGACGGCGGGCCGCTGCGGAGGCCATCGCCCAGCCGAGCGCGAAGAGGAGCACCGCCACCGCGCCGTAGAGGGCGAGCTCGAGCGCTGTCGCGTTGCGCGTGAAGCCGAAGGCCGAGACGGCAATCGTCCCGGCTGCGGTGTGGGTCGCGAGGTAGGTGACGACGCCGGCTCCGGCGCCGACCAGCATCAGGATGACTCCGAGCAGGGCCATGGGTTAGAGCTCCTTCGTCAGTGACGGGTCGTCCCGCCGTGATCGTCCCCGACCCTAGCCATACCCACATCGACGCGCCCGGCCGAAGGGGGTGGCCCCCTCGGTTAGCCTGACCCCCATGCGCATCACGGGAAAGCTCGCCGCCGCCGTCCTCTCGGGGCTCTGCGTCGTCACGGTGACGTCCTGCTCGAGCGATCCGCAGGGTGCCTCGTCCGGCCAGTCGCAGCAGTCGCCGGCGCAGCAGCTGGCCGCCGCCAAGACCAAGGTCGACGCCGCGCCGTCGGTCCACCTCAAGCTCGCCAGCGCGAACGTGCCGCAGGGCGCCAGTGGCGTGGTGTCGGCCGACGGCTGGGGCAAGCACCCGCCGGCGTTCAAGGGCACGTTCAAGGTGACGCTCAAGGGAGTGCAGGCCGACGCGGAGATCACCTCGATCGGCGGTGAGGTCTATGCGAAGCTGCCGCTCATCCCGGGCACCAACAAGATCGACCCCAAGACCTTCGGCCTGCCCGACCCGGCCGTTCTCTTCTCTCCCGACCAGGGGCTCACGACGCTGCTCACCGCGACGACGTCCCCCGTCGCGGGCGACAAGGTGCGCCAGGGCTCCGAGGTGCTCTCCACGATCAAGGGCAGCCTGCCGGGCAAGGCCGTCACCGACCTGTTCCTCATCGGCGACAGCAGCGGCACCTTCTCCGTCACGTACGGCCTCACCGACTCGCAGGAGCTGCGCCAGGTCGTCATCACCGGGCCGTTCTTCGGCGCGGGCACGACGTCGACGTACACCTTGACCCTCGATCAGTACGGTCAGCCCGTCACGATCTCCAAGCCCTGACCCGCCGGTGACGTCACCCGACGACGCGGCCGTGGGCTCCGCGACGACCGCCGGCACGCGCCGCCTGGCGCTGCTCTCGGCCGCGTCGGCGGCCGTCGCGCTCGCGGCGGCCGACACCTACGTCGTCGTGCTCGCGCTGACGGACATGATGGCCGGTGTCGGCATCGGCATCGACGCGCTCCAGCGGGCCACGCCGATCATCTCCGGCTTCCTTCTCGGCTACATCGCGGTGCTGCCCCTCATCGGCCGCCTGTCCGACCTGCTCGACCGGCGCCGGATCCTGCTCGGCTGCCTGCTCGTCTTCGCTGTCGGGTCCGCCGTCACGGCGCTCGCCGTCGAGATGCCGGTGCTCATCACGGGACGCGTGCTCCAGGGCATCGGCGGCGGTGGTCTCGTGCCGGCGACCCTCGCGCTCGTCGCAGACCTGTGGCCGCCGCACCGGCGCGGCACCCCGCTCGGCGTCGTGGGTGCCGTGCAGGAGCTGGGGTCAGTCCTCGGACCGGTGCTGGGCGCGGTCGTCCTCGCGTGGTCGGGATGGCGAGCGATCTTCTGGCTCAACGTCGCTGCCGCTCTCGTGTTGTATGCCGTCATCCACCTCCTCGGGTCCCGCTCGGTCTCGTCGGGGTCGGAGCGGGGTGGTTCGGCGCGCCGGCGCCGGAACCGGGCCCTGCCGGTTGTGGCGGCAGTGCTCACGGTGCTCGGGCTCGGTGTCACGGGCCTCGCGTTGGCGGCGCCCGAGTCCCTCGTCACCGACGTCGCGCTCGGCGCGCCGTTCGTCCCCTTCGCCGGCACGTCTCGGCTGCTGACGCCGATCGGGGTCGTCGGGCTCGGGCTGTTGCTCGTCGTCGCGGCCCTGACGGCACCGCGCTGGTGGGCCGTGCTGCGGCGCGCCGACCTCGTCGGGGCGCTGCTCGTCGCCGTCGCCCTCGGCAGCCTCGTGCTGACCTTCGCGTCGTCCGACCCGGAGAAGGAGGTGGTGGGCCCGCTCGGCTACAGCCTCCTGCCCGTCGGCGCCCTCGCCCTCGTCGTCCTCGCCTGGTGGCACCGCCGCGCCGCGGACCCGCTGATCCCGCGCGGCGTCGTGGGCGCCCGCGGCCTGCGCGCCCTCGCCGTCAGCCTGCTCGTCGGCGCGGCCCTCGTCGCCGTCGTCGTTGACGTCCCCCTGCTGGCCCGGCTCACCGACACCTACGACGAGACGGGGGCGGCACTCGTGCTCGTGCGCTTCCTGCTCGCCGTGCCGGTCGGCGCGCTCCTCGGCGGATGGTCGCTGCGCCGGCTCGGGGACGGGGCGGTGGCCGGGGCCGGTCTCCTCGTCGCCGGTGGCGGCCTGCTCGTCATGTCCCGCTGGACCCTGGACTCCGTCAGCGCCACCGTCCCGGCCACGGTCGTCCTCGTCGTCGTCGGCCTCGGCATGGGACTCGCCCTCGCCCCCGTCAACAACGCGGCCCTGGCCGACTCGCCGGCGGACGCGCACGGAGTCGCGAGCTCCCTCGTGGTCGTCGCCCGGATGGTGGGGATGGTCGTGGGTCTCGCGCTGCTCACCTCGATCGGGCTCAGTCGCTACTTCGAGGCCGTCCGCCGTCTGCCCAACCAGCTCGACACCGGCGCCCTCATCGGAGCCGGTGTCGTCCAGGTGCAGACGGTCTTCCTCGGCGGGGCCGTCGCCGCCCTGCTCGGCGCGGTGGCGGCGTTCACCCTGGGGGTCAGCGGCCGCGTGACCGCGACGGAAGCGACGGACGCCGACGCGCCACGCTTCGTCGCGCTCTGACCGACGGGGACCCGCCCAGCACCGAGGTGGCGGTGGATCCGAAGCGCAGCATGCGCATACCACGCATGTCGGTTGAATGCAAGCCGGACGCTTGACGCGTGCTGTCGTGGACCCCGAGTCTGGAGACTCAGGGTGGGCCTCCGGGCCCGCCGTCAGCGAGGAGGAGGGCGCAATGGACGAGCACGTGCTGAACCGTCGGCGAGTTCTGCTGGGAACGGGCGCGGTGGCGATCGGAGGCGTGGCCGTCGCGGCGTCCGCCTCGTCCGCGTCGGCGAACGGCGACTCCGGTCCCAGCGGGAGCTGGGTGATCTCCCGCAAGGACGACCCGCCCGGAGACACGATGACGGTCACGACGGTCGTCAGCTTCGCAGCGGGCGGGGTCCTGATCAGCCAGGACATCTCTCCCGCGGCCTCCCCCTTCACCGGCACGTGGGCACGTCGGGGTGACGGCGGGTTCCAGGGAACGATGTGGGTGGGCCAGCCCGGCCCGGCGGGCCCGGACAAGCCCGGCCTCACGGTCAGAGTCCGAATCCGTGGCAGCGTCCGCAAGGACAAGCTCTCGGGTACCTACCAGTTCTCCGTCTTCGACCCCTCCGGCGCCGTCGTCGCCCACGGCACCGGCTCGTTCACCGGCCACCCGATCGAGGCTTGAGCGAGCTGGGTCACTCCCCGACCTGGAAGACGACGGGGGCGTGGTCCGACGCGCCCTTGCCCTTGCGCTCCTCGCGGTCGATGGCCGCCCCGACGACGCGCGCGGCGAGGGCGGGGGAGCACAGGGCGAAGTCGATGCGCATGCCCTGGCGCTTCGGGAAGCGCAGCTGCGTGTAGTCCCAGTAGGTGAAGGTGCCGGGCTCGCTCGTGTGGGGGCGCACGACGTCGCTGAAGCCTGCGTCGACGACCCCCTGGAAGGCGGCGCGCTCGCCGGGGGAGGTGTGCGTGCGTCCTTCGTAGTACTCGACACTCCACACGTCGGCGTCGGTGGGCGCGATGTTCCAGTCACCGAGGAGGGCGATCTGCGCGTCGGGGTCGTCGGCGAGCCACTGCCGACCGGCCCCGGCCAGCGCGTCGAGCCAGCTCAGCTTGTAGCCCAGGTGCGGGTCGTCGAGGGCGCGGCCGTTGGGCACGTAGAGCGACCACACGCGTACGCCGTCGCAGAGGGCCCCGATGGCGCGGGCCTCCGGTGCCGCCGGCTCGCCCCATCCGGGCATGCCGTCGAATCCGACCCGGACGTCGTCGAGGCCCACGCGCGAGGCGATGGCGACGCCGTTCCACTGGCTGAGGCCGTGATGGGCCACCTCGTAGCCGAGGGCCTCGAACCGCTCGAGCGGGAACTGGTCCTCCCGGGCCTTGGTCTCCTGGATCGCGAGGACGTCGACGTCACTGCGCTCGAGCCAGGCGGCGACGCGGTCGATGCGGGAGCGGATGGAGTTGACGTTCCAGGTGGCGATGCGCACAGTCGGTCACCCTAGACCGCCGCGCCGACGGAGGGTCCCTAGGGTGAGGCGCATGACTGCTGAGCGCACGACGCGACCCACGGCCCTCGTCACGGGAGCCAGCGCCGGTATCGGGCACGAGTTCGCCCGTCAGCTCGCGGCGCGCCAGCACGACCTCGTGCTCGTCGCCCGCGACCGTTCCCGTCTCGAGGCGGTGGCCGCCGAGCTGACGAGCAGGTATGCCGTGTCGGCGGAGGTGCTCGTCGCGGACCTCTCGGACCGGTCGGCGCTGCAGACGGTCGCCGACCGGGTGGCCGACCCGGAGCGTCCGGTCGACGTCCTCGTCAACAACGCGGGCTACGGGCAGCGCCGCAGCTTCCTGCGCAACGACGTCACGGTCGAGGAGGCCGCCTTCGACGTGCTGACCCGGGCCGTGCTCGTCCTGTCCCACGCGGCAGGGGTGGCGATGCGCGAGCGCGGCCGCGGCCGCATCGTCAACGTCTCGTCGGTGGCGGGTTTCATCGCCTCGGGGTCCTACTCGGCGGCCAAGGCCTGGGTCACGACGTTCAGCGAGGGGCTCGCGAGCGAGCTCGCCGGTTCCGGCGTCACGGTGACGGCGCTGTGCCCCGGCTTCACGAACACCGAGTTCCAGCAACGAGCCGGCATCAGCAAGCCGGGGCCCGCCTTCATGTGGCTCGACCCGACGCGTCTGGTGTCCGAATGCCTCGACGACGTCGACAAGGGCCGTGTCCTCTCGGTGCCTGGTCTGCAGTACAAGGCCATCGTCGGACTGTTGCGGGTCGTGCCCCGCTCGGTGGTCCGCCGTCGCGCGCGTCTCGTCCGCCGCTGAACCAGGGGTTCGCGGTGGACGGCACGCGCCGCTCGTCCGCCGGCCGCATCGCGAGACTCTCCCGACTTCGCATGACTGGAGTTGTCTCGTATGTCCTTTTGATACAAGGGAACTCGGGCCTCATATTGCGATTCGACTGATGCGGGAAAACCCGGTGTTACCGTGAAACGGGAGGAGCTCGCCGACTCCTATCACGTCAGTCACGACCGGTCCGGGGGGTCCGCGAGTGGCGGGGGCTCCTACGGTTTGGACAGGCAGATGACGGTGAGAAGGCAGCCATCCGGCTGCTGGCTGGGGGAGAACTGGGTGGCCGGTGCGCACCGCGGTGACAAGCGGTTCGTGACGTCGACCCGGCTCGGCCGGTCGTCATGGTCTTCCTGACTGATGTGAGGTGGGCGGGAGCCACCGCGCCTTCAGGGTGCGGGCGGGATGGGGCAGGCGTTCCGAGTACGTAGACCGTCCTCTGGGGGGATCAGAATGTCAGTGAGGAAGTTGAATTTCAGTCGTCGGCGTGCGCTGGCCGCCGTCGGTGGGCCGTGGGACGGACTGCAGATGGGGGCGCCCCGCTCCGGGGGCGACGCCGCGATGCGTGCCTTGTGCCACGACCTCATCCAGCCGCTCGCCGCGATCCGCATGCTCGCTGACCCGCACGTTCCGTCGAACGACGAACGCCTGGCGGGCATCCTGCACGAGGTCGCCTGGCTCACCGACCTCGTCGGTTCGGTGCTCGGCGGGGAGCGGGAGGACGACCAGGAGCCCCTCGACCTCATGGAGGTCACGAGGTACGCCGTGTCGTGCTGTGCGCCCCTC
Organism: Terrabacter sp. 01T434; assembly: GCF_056398545.1. Taxonomy (NCBI): domain Bacteria; kingdom Bacillati; phylum Actinomycetota; class Actinomycetes; order Micrococcales; family Intrasporangiaceae; genus Terrabacter; species Terrabacter sp. 01T434. Next base: position 34,527 of record NZ_JBFTPP010000003.1, on the reverse strand, counting down.
GTCAGGTCGGTGGTCAGGCTGGAGGACGCCGGGCCCGTGCTGGTGCTCGCTCCGCGCATTGCCCTCGTCAGGGCGCTGATCTGCCTGTTGGACAATGCCGCTCGCGCCGCAGGACCACAAGGACATGTGACAGTCGTCGTCAGTGCCAGTGGACCGCTCGCGGTCGTGGCCGTCGCTGACGACGGACCCGGACTGGGCAGGATCGCACCTCAACACTCCATCGGCCTCGTCACGGTCGCCGGCGTCCTCCGGGACTGCGGCGGACGGCTCCAGCTCGAGAACGGGGTTGACGGGGGTGCTGTCGCGACCGTCGAGCTCCCGATCCTGGCGCAGGTCCAGACCCGATGAGGATCGTGGTCTGCGACGACCACCGTCTGCTGCTCGAAGCCCTCGGTGCCTCTCTCGCGGCGCGCGGCCACGACGTCGTGGCGTTGGCCGTGACGCCCGACGAGGCCGTCTCCGCCGTGACCGACCATGCGCCGGACGTGTGCCTGCTCGACCTGCACTTCCCGGGAGGCACGAGCCTCGATGCCCTCCAGGCCATGAGGGCAGGGCAGCCGGGCACCAAGGTCGTCGTCTTCTCGGCGACGGCGGATCCTCAGGCCGTCGTCGGGACACTCTCACTCGGTGCCTCCGGTTTCCTCCGGAAGTCGATGTCGATGGACGAGATCTGCGTGATGCTCGACCGCGCCGCCGAGGGCCAGGTCGCAGTGGAGGCGAGTCTGCTGCAACAGGCCTTCCTGCCCCCCTCCGCTGCTGACCCGTTGTGGGCACTGCGGTTCCTGACCGATCGCGAGTGGGACGTGCTGCGGTGCATCACGCAGGGCCTGACCACCGAGCAGATCGCCCGGCAGCTCGGCGTGCGCAACAGCACCGCGCGCACGCACGTCCAGAACCTTCTCAGCAAGCTCGGGGTCCACTCCCGGCTCGAGGCGGCGGCTCTCCTCGCCGACCACGGGAGCCCGGCGATCTGGCCGGCACGACTGCGAACGTGACTGACGCCCCTTCGTGGACGCGCGGGACCCCCTCCCGGATCGGACATCTGGATCGGGCATGTGACGTAGTCGCGGGTCGTCCAGACGTCGGGTGTGCGGTCGGTCCTCGCCCTCGATGCTTGGTTCATGACGACCCAACCTGTCCGGGTTGTGGTCTTCGCCCGGCAGCAGCTCGTGCTGGAGGCGTTGGCTGAGACCCTGGAGGCGCTGCCAGGCCTGCGGGTCGTCGGGCGCGCCTCGACCGTGCCCGGTGTGCTCCAGCTGCTGGGGCCCGTGCCGGTGGACGTCTTGATCCTGCATGCGCTGGTCCGTCAGGACGCGTCCCTCGAGCTGGCGCGCTCCGCGCTCGAGCAGGTTCACGACCTGGGGATCGTGCTCGTGACGGAGCCGGGCGCCGCGGACCTGACCCGCCACGCGCTCCAGATCGGCGTCCGTGGCTGGGTGCGCAGCGACGAGCCACTCGAACGCCTCGTCTCGGCCGTCCGCGAGGTCGGGGCCCACGAGGTCTTCATCCCGGTCTCACTGATGACGTCGGTGCTGACCCCACCCCAGCCTGGCGCCACTCCCGAGTCCACTCGTCCGCCGCTCATGCGGCTCACCCCGCGTCAGTACGACGTCCTGCGGTGCCTCATGGACGGTCACTCGCGCGAGGAGACGGGCGTGCTGCTCCACATGTCGCCCAACACGGTCCGCACCCACATCGGCGCGATCCTCCGGCGGCTGCAGGTCCACACCACCCTCGCGGCCGTCGCCGAGGCGCGTCGCAGCGGGCTCCTCGGCCGGAGTGCCGAGGAAGCGTCTACCGCGAATGGCGTAGGCGGCCTCGGGCGGTGAGCGGGTGTGCTGCTGCTCCGGGTTTCCTAACGTCGAGGGAGCGGGACCGTCCGCGCCCATGCCGACAGGCCCTTGAGGCCCAGGGGGAAACATGACCGTTCAGACCTCGCCACGACGTGTAGCCGCGTCCCGCTCGATCCCCTTTGCGCGCACGGTGATCGGGCCCGAGGCGCGCTCTGCCGTGGCCCGGGTGCTCGAGTCGGGGTGGGTGACGACCGGGCAGGAGGTCGTCGAGTTCGAGCGCGAGTTCGCCGACTACGTCGGGGCCGGCCGCGGTGTCGCCGTCAGCTCCTGCACGGCCGGCCTCGAGCTGGCCCTGAGAGGTCTCGGCCTCGCGCCCGGGTCGCGCGTCCTGATGTCGACGAACACGTTCTGCGGCGCGGCCGGTGCCATCACGCACGCCGGCCTGGTGCCCGTGCTGGCGGATGTCGACCCATGGAGCGCCGTCCCGACCGAGGACCTCATCCGCGCGGCCGTCCGTGAGGTCGGTGGCGTGTCCGCGATGGTCGTCGTCCACCTCGGCGGGCGACCGGTCGATGTCGAGGCGGCCGCGGCGGCGGCCGGGATCGGTCTCGACCGGGTCATCGAGGATGCTGCGCACGCGCTCGGCACGGAGGTCGGCTCTCAGCGGGTCGGCTCGATCTCCCGAGCCACCTGCTTCAGCTTCTACGCCACGAAGAACCTCGCCATCGGCGAGGGAGGCATGGTCACGACGAGCGACGACGACTTCGCCGAGACCCTGGTCCGCACCCGCCTGCACGGCATGTCGAGGGACGCGTGGCGCCGCTACACCCCCGGGGCGAGCTGGCGGTATGACGTGGCGGACGACGGCCTCAAGGCGAACCTCACGGACGTCCAGGCAGCCATCGGCCGAGCGCAGCTGCGCCGCTTCGATGCCGACCAGGCCCGGCGCGTCGAGCTGGCTGCCCGTTACGACGCGCAGCTCGCGGGCCTGCCGTCGATCAGCCTTCCCCCGCGGCCGGTCGAGGGCCGACACGCCTGGCACCTGTATGCCGTGCGGATCCAGCCAGGGTTTCCCGTGTCGCGCGACGAGCTCATCGACCGGTTGAGTGCCCTCGGCATCGGCTCCTCCGTGCACTTCATCCCCCTGCACCGACTGACCTGGCACGTCAACCACTGCGTCGTGCCCGCGGGGGGCCTGCCCGGCGCCGACAGAGTCTTCGAAGGGACTCTCTCCCTCCCCTTCGACCAGAACATGACCGATGACGACGTCGACGAGGTGTGTGCAGCCTTGCGGCAGATAGGAAGTGCGCGATGACTTCGGAGGTTGGGACCCGACCGGGGATCGGCAGCTCGGTCCCGGACGTGGGGCTACGGACCCTGATCGTCGGAGCGGGCGCGGCCGGCAAGGCGTTGGCTCGAGACCTGCAGCGCGTCGAGGACTTCGGACTGTGTCCGGTGGGATTCCTCGACGACGACGTGACCAAGCGAAGGGTTCGGCACCTGCCCGTGCTCGGCAGGCTCTCGGACGTCCTCAAGGTCGCGACGGCCGCGCGCATCGACGTCGTGGTCCTCGCCATCCCCGGGCTGCCCGAGGCCGAGGTGACCCGGCTGGCCACCGCCGCTGCACGCGTCGGGGCCAGCGTCCGCCGGCTGCCGTCCTTCATCGCGATGCTGCAGCGCGACGTCGTCGGGACGGACCTGCGCTCGCTCGACGTGGCCAACCTGATCGGGCGAAGTGAGATGCACGTCGCCTCGCCGGAGGTCGCCGAGATCATCACCGGCAGAACCGTGCTCGTCACCGGAGCCGGAGGCTCGATCGGCAGTGAGCTGTGCCGTCAGGTCAACGGCTTCGCCCCGAGCCGCCTCGTCATGCTCGACCACGACGAGTCCAACCTGCACCGCCTCCAGCTCGAGCTCCGGGGGGAGGCCTTCCTCGAGGCCCACGATGCCGTGGTCGCGGACATCCGCGATGCGGAGCGGATGCGGCAGGTCATGGGCTACTACCAGCCCGATGTCGTCTTCCACGCGGCCGCGCTCAAGCACCTGCCGATGCTCGAGCAGCACCCGTGCGAGGGCGTGAAGTCCAACGTCCAGGGCACCGAGAACGTGCTCGTCGCCGCGGTCGAGGCCGGAGTGGAGCGTTTCGTGGCCATCTCGACCGACAAGGCCGCCGACCCGACCTCCGTCCTGGGGGCGACCAAGGCCCTGGCCGAGCAGGTGGTCAAGAAGCACGCCGGGGGTCGCACCGTCGTCTCCGCCGTTCGCTTCGGCAACGTGCTCGGCAGCCGCGGCTCGCTCCTGCCGGTTCTCGTCTCCCAGATGGCGGCGGGACGGGACGTGACGGTGACCCACCCGGACGTCACGCGCTACTTCATGACGATCGAGGAGGCCGTGGGACTCGTCCTCGAGGCGGCCCATCTGACGACCGGGTCCGAGACCTTCGTCCTCGACATGGGCTCGCCCGTGAAGATCGTGGACCTCGTTGCCAACTTCGCACGCCAGCTCGACGTCCGCGACGTCCGTATCCGCTTCACCGGTCTGCGTCCGGGCGAGAAGCTTCACGAGTCGCTCTTCAGCGACGACGAGGACTGTGTCCCCACCAGCCACCCGCGCATCTTCAGCGCCGACGCCGTCCCCGTGCACGAGGACTTCGACCTGCTCATGCTCTCGCTCTACGACGCGGCTGGACGCAACGCGGCGGACGAGGTGCGTCGCACCCTGCGTGCGGCGCTGCCGATCTACCGGCCCGAGCCCGTCGCAGCGGTGGCGATGCAGACCTCTGCGCCCTACCCGGACGACTACTGATGCACCCCGGCACCCACTCTGAAGACAGGTTGGCCATATGAAGATCAACGTCATCGCGGGTCGCGCCGACGAGCCACAGGGCGGTTCGACAACCGGTCACCATGGCGCGCGCGTGTTCGACAGCGACCACGTTCCTGCTGACCGTGACCTGGTCGCGTCGCTCAACTCCGCGACGCTCGGCATGGATCTTGCGGCACCCCCGGTTGTCCTGCCGGACTTCCACCACAAGTCAGCCATGGAGATGCCGTCCAGCATCGCCGTGGCGACCGCAGGCACGATCCGCCCGACGTTGACGAGCTCGTCGGTCAACTGCGGGATGGCGCTCATCGCGCTCAACTGCGACCGGCCGACCGCCGCCGCGGTCAGCGACTTCTACCGGCGGGTGCGCGAGCGCTACCCGTACCCGACGACGAACCGGCGCGACCTGTCCTACCGCGAGGTCGTCAGTGCGGCCACCGAGGGTGCCGCCTTCGCCGTCGAGCGGAACGGGGTCGACCCGGCCGAGCTCGAGCGCGTCGAGGAGGGCGGCAGGATCGACCTCTCGCGGTGGGGCGGCAGCGAGCGTCTCGTCGCCGAGATGCCGGCGCTCACGTGGCAGCTGGCCCGGCTCCGCTTCGGCACCGTGGGCCCGACCAACCACTTCGTGGAGCTGCAGGAGGTCGAGGAGATCCTCGATCCCGAGGCGGCTCGGCTCCTCGGGATCCGAGAGGGGCAGGTGACCCTGCAGTACCACGCCGGCGGTGGCGTGCTCACCGGCGAGATCGGGCACCTGTTCGCCCGGCGGCGTGACACCGCCCGGGTCATGAGGGCCGCGATGGCCGTCCAGAAGCCGCTATTCCACCTCGCCACCGCACGATCGGCGCAACAGGTCCGCGAGCGGATGCGCCTCTTCTTCACCGCTGCGTGCCCACCGGTCGAGCTCGACTCCGACGAGGGCAAGCGGCTCATGCTGGCCAACGCTGCGGCGATGAACTACGGCTATGCCTTCCGGATGGCCACGTACCAGGCGTTGCGACAGCTGGCGGCGGACGCTTTCGGTGGGGCGCCGGGCAGCCTCGTCGTCGACTCCCCACACAACTCGATCTACGAGGAGGACGTCGCGGGGGAGCGCGCGGTCGTGCACCGCCACAACTCGTGCCGCGCCTACCCGGCCCACCTGATGACACCCGGCACCACCTTCGCGCAGACGGGACAGGCGGTCCTCCTCCCCGGCACGCACCGGACGTCCTCGTACCTCGCGGTCGCCGGGAGCTCGAGCAGCCAGAGCCTGCACTCCGCCTGCCACGGAGCGGGCACCGTCATCGACCAGTTCGCCAAGAACGGAACCTCCCAGTCCGACCCCGCGGGGCGATCGACCCTGCGGTTCCGCTACGACGACACCGCACCGACCGAGGCGCCGCACCTCGACGACGCCGGCGTCAACGCGGCGATGTCGGTGCTGTCCACCCATCGGATCGTCCGACCCGTTGCGCGGATGCGACCGTTCGCCGTCCTGCACTAGTCCCGCCCGGAAAGAGAAGTCACATGCGCATCGATGAGGCCTTCCGTCGAGTCATCGGCGGTTACTGGTGGCTGATCGGCCTACTCGTCATCGTTCCCGCGGTGGCGGCCGGGCTCTACGGAGCCCATCAGCAGTCCCAGTACCAGGCGGTCGCCCGCGTCCAGATGTCCGGCGGGCTCGCCAGCACCAACGTCCAGGCGGACGCGGCGACGCAGTGGCTCCAGGGCGTCATCACGACCCCCAACATGGTCCGTCAGGCCATGGCGGCCGCGGGGATCCCGGGCGACCCGACGCTCTTCGCCACGCACTCGATCGACGTGACCCGGGTGGGCGTGTCCACGGTGAACGACGTGGTGGTCACCACGGACAACAGGAACCGGTCGATCATCGCCGCGAACTCCCTGGTGCAGCAGGCATTGAGGTACGCCAACACCTCGCGGCAGAGCGACGCGGCCCAGATGAGCTCGCTCAACCAGCAGATCGACTCCCTCACCAAGGAGCGGGACGGTCTGATCCGGCAGCTGGCCGTCGCCCCACCGGGAACGGTGCTCGAGCTCCAGGCCCGGATCGCCGCGATGGCCCCCACCCTCACGGACCTGTTGCGCCAGCGCTCCGACCTGCTCCTCGCATCGACGCAGCGTTCGAGCATCGGGCTGCTCGATCCCGCCACCGCGCTGCCCGACGCGGTCGGCCCCAAGGTGCCGCAGCTCGTGGCGCTGGCCGCCCTCGCCGCCCTCATCCTCGCTCTGGGCTGCGTCGCGATCCTCGAGGCGATCCACCCGCAGGTCCGGGGCCGGCGGTGGGTCGCGGCCGAGCTCGACGCACCCCTGCTCGGGCACCTGCCCACCTTGGCCCTCTCCGGTCCGAAGGGGGCCCGCAGCCTGCGCGACTTCGGTAACGCTGCGAGGGTGGTCGGTTCGCGGTTCGCCGGACGGCCCATCCTGCTGCTCCCGGTCGAGAAGAGGTATGACCAGTGGGCGGCACGCATCTGCCTGGAGCTCGAGACGCTCACGGGAGTGCGCGTCGAGCATGCGCCGGACGCGGCCGTCACGCTGCAGGGCAGAGGGCCCGCGCTCGGCCACCCGAGCGACCCCGTCGTGATCGCCCTCAGCCCTGCGGTCGAGTCACAGCGCAAGCTCGAGGACGTGGCGCGCCACGCAGCGGTGATGGGCTGGCCCATCGTCGGCGTGCTCACCTTCCGGCGCCGGCGTCTCCTCGACCGGGCGGCGCTCGCGCAGGGCGGCCGTCACGCCCGGCCACCCATCACCCCGGTCGCTCCCACGGCGCCTCCGAGCAGCGCGCCCGACCCGCTGGAGCAGGACCTCGGCGCCCTCAGCAGCCAGAAGATGCGGGGGATGTCGTGAGCCGCCGAGCCGAGTCGTGCGGCCTGACGGTGGAGGTCGAGTCGGGGTCCCGTGCCTGGCTCAACCTCGTGGACCGCGCCCTGGGCGACCCGCCACGACCGGCACAGCACCCGCAGCGGTCGGATGCCCCCGAAGCAGCGCGCACCCCCGACGTCGTGGTGCGCGTGGAGTCCTCGCACGCCCCCTTCCAGCTCTCTGGTCTCACCCCCCTGACCCGTGGGGCGTGGGGGGACGGGCGTCGCGTGGTGCTCGCCGACGCGTGCGGGAGCGGCCTCGACCTGCTCGTCGAGCCGTCGCCGGAGGCGCTCACCGTCACGGCACGCTCCCGCCCGGGGCCGACCCACCGGGCGCTGCGTCTCGCGGCGCCGGGCCGGACCGAGCTGCTCTGGCGCGCAGCGCTCCTGCAGTACCCGACCCTGTGGTGGGCCGCTGTGCGCGGCGCCGTGCCGCTGCACGTCTCGGCCGCCCGGGTGGGGGACCACGGTGTGGTGCTCGCCGGGCCGGGCGGCGTGGGCAAGTCGACCCTGCTGGGGAGCCTCGCCCACGACGACGGGGCACCGGTCAGCGACAACCTCTGCACCTACGACGGCGAGCGACTCCATGGGCTGCCCGAACCCCGTCGGGTCGACGCGGGAACGGCGAGGGCCCTGCGCCGGACGATGCCGCACGGCCGCGTGGAGCAGCCCTGGGAAGGTCGCCAGCACGCGATCCGGCCCTCGCTGCTGCTCGTCCTCCGGCGGGGGACCGCCGAGCGGCCCACCGTTCGCCCGGTCCCGCCAGCGGTGGCCGCGCGCGCCCTCGTGGCCGGCACCTACGCGGCAGGCGAGCTGCGCCGCTACTGGGCCTTCTCGGCGACGCTGGCCCTGGGCACCGGGCTCGGGCCGGCTCATCCGGCGATCGTCGTTGCGGCGGAGCGGCTCGCCCGGTCCGTTCCCTGCCTCGAGGTCATGCTCCCCGCGCGTCCGGGGACGGCCCTCGCCGAGATCGTCGACCTGTGCGACAGCGCCGTCGCTGCGCCGAGCGCCACCACGGAATTTGTCGCGGAGGCCGCCACGAAGGCCGCCACCGAGGCCGACCGCCACCGCCCTGCTGTGAGCACGCGGATGACAGGAGTTCAGGGATGAGTCAGCGTGTGGCCCACATCATCACCCGCTGCGTGGCGGGCGCCGGCGGCGTCGCCGTGCGCGGAGCGGTGAGCCTGCCAGGGGATCTCTACAGCAGCACCCTCGTCGTGGGCTCGGGCGACGTCCTGCTCGACGTAGCGCGCGCCCACGGTGTGGACGTCGTCGTCGTGCCGGAGCTCGTCTCCCCGATCAGCCCGACCCTGGACGCCCGTGCCCTCAGGTCGCTCGACAGGTTCCTCAGGTCCGAGAGCTTCGACGTCGTGCACACCCACAGCGCCAAGGCCGGCGTGCTGGGTCGCGTCGCGGCCTCGAGGGCCGGGGTCCCTCGCATCGTTCACACCCTGCACGGATTCCCTTGGCACGACTTCCAGCCCGCCGCCGTACGGCAGGCCTACATCCGCACCGAGCGTGCCCTGGCCCGCATCACCGACGCCTACCTCGCCGTCGGCACCGGTGTCGCGGTGGAGGCCCTCCGGCGGCGGGTGGTGCGTCCCGAACAGCTCGTCACGATCGGGCCTGCCGTCGAACCGGCCCCGGTCACCGTGTCGCCGGCCTCCCGGGCGCGGGCCCGCACGCTGCTCGGGCTGCCGGAGGACGCGACGGTCGTCGGCACCGTGGGGCGGATGGACTTCCAGAAGGCTCCTGAGGTCATGCTCGAGGCGCTGGGCCGCATGACGACTCCGGCGGTGCTGGTGTGGGTCGGTGGCGGTCCCCTCCTCGAGGAGACGGCCCGTCGTGCGCGGAGCGCGGGCCTCGAGCACCGGGTGCTGCTGCTGGGCAACCGCGATGACGTGCCCCAGCTGCTGCCGGCCTTCGACGTGTTCGCGATGTCGAGTCGTTACGAGGGCCTCCCGTGCGCCATCGTCGAGGCCCAGGAGTGCGGCATACCCGTGGTGGCGACATCGGTGAACGCCGTCTCGGACGTCGTGGTGCCCGGGGTGACCGGGCTGCTCGTCGCACCCCAGGATGCCGGCCAGCTCGCTGCAGCCCTCGACCACGCGCTGACCCATCCGCGGCAGGCGGCGGCCTGGGCGGAGCACGCCCGCGCGCAGCTGGGCACCCGCTACGACGCGACCACGCTGGGCGCGACCCTGTGCGAGGTCTACACCCCGGAGCCGGCGGGCCAGCGGCCGCCGGTCCTGACCCCCCTGCCCGACTGGGGCCGGGCGTCGTGAGTGCGCTCGAGGCCGCGTTGGCCCTCCTCGTGCCGAAGGGGACCCCGGTGGTCCACGTCCACGGCACGCGACCTGCCTCAGGCACGGCGATCCCGCACCTGTCGCCCGGCGAGCAGCTGGTCTTCCTCGACGGCCGGCGCCTCAGTGCCCGCCGTCTGCGGCGGCTGGCGCGGGATGCGGGCCTCGTCGTCGACCGTGAGCTCGTCGTGCTGCCGGACCTGGGCACGCCGGCCTTCGTCGTCGAGGACGCCGTCGAGAGCATGGGGTGGTTCTGGAACGCCTTCGCCACCGTGCCACCCGGGCGCTCCAGAGGCGCTCTCCTCATCACCGCGACGACAATGCTCGGCCGTCACCGCCCTCTCGTGGGGTGGGTCGGCCGGCTCGTGCCCGGGCGCATGGTCATCGCCCACCGGCCATGACGACCTCGACCCGCCTGCCGGGCTCACCCGACCTCGTGGCCGTCGAGGCGGTCCTGCGACAGCACCTGGGCGCTCGGTCGCTCCGGCTGGCCGTCGTGGCCATGTCGCGGGACGACAACCCGAAGGCGGTCGTCATGGCGACGCAGCCCGGGGCGAGGACGCCCGTCCTGGCGGTGAAGGTCGCCCTGACGGCCGGCGCCGCGAGGTCGGTGCGTGCCGAGGCGGCGGCCCTCGAGTGCCTCGCCGAGCTCGACCCCGGGCTCGTCGGCGGCACGGTCCCGCGTGCGGTTGCGCTGCACGACACCCCGACGGGAACGATGCTCGTCACGACGGTCTCGCACGGGCGCCCGCTCTCGGTCGACTACCACCGCTGGCACCACACCGGTCGTCGTCGCGCCGTCGAGGCCGACTTCGACGCGGCGGCGGCGTGGCTCGCCGAGCTGCACGGTGTCGCGGTCCCGCCGGGGTCCGAGCCCGACTGCGGTGCCCTGCTGTCGAGCCGCTGGCCCGACGGCCTGGGGGATGCCGCAGCGCAGGTATGCCGTGACTCGCGAGAGCGCGTGGGCGAGCTGGACACGGGCCACGTCACGCACGGTGACTTCTGGTGCGGCAACATCCTCCGCTCGGGCCGGCGGGTCACCGGCGTCGTCGACTGGGAGCACACGCGCTTCGGGTCCGCTCCGCTGTGGGACCGGGTGCGTTTCGCCCTGGCCTACACCCTCTACCTCGACCGCCACACCCGCGCGGGCGCCCCGGTTCACGGCCATGCCGGCCTCCGGGCGGGTGCCTGGGGTGAACCCGTCCGGCACCTGCTGCGGGGGGAGGGCTGGTACGCCGACCGTGTCGCTGCCTTCGTCACGTCGGGCCCGGGGTGCGAGCTCCCCGCGCGGACATGGCGCGACGCCCTGCTGGTCGGGCTGGGCCAGGCGGCGGCGACGAGCGACGAACCGGACTTCGCCCGCGCGCATGCGCTTCTCCTCGCGGAGGTGGGGTCATGACGACGGTGGTCCGCAGTGCGGACACCGCAGGGCCCCGAACGGCGCCCAGGCTCTGGGCGAGGAACCACCCTGTGACGCCGGCGTCGCCGTCCCTGCGCCGCGTCATAGCGGCGGCCGTCGCGTGCATGCCGCTGCTGGCGCCGTCCGGGTTCGGCAACACGTCACCCGCCGACCTGCCCATCGTCCTCGCCATCCTCGGCGTCTTCCTCTGGCTGTCGCGCAACCGCGTGCGACTGCACGTGCCGTATGCCGCGGGGATGTGGTTGATGATCCTGGCTGGTGCCGTCGCCGCACTGGCCACCCTGCAGATCCGCTCGACCGCCGTGCTCGCCCAGGACCTCTTCCTCCTGCTCTGGGTCACCGTCATCGCCAACGCGGTGCGCGCCGACCGCTCGCTCGTGCGCCTGGTGTGCAGCAGCTGGTGCTGGAGCGGGATCGTCTGCGCGGCACTGCTGGTCGTCGGCCGCCTGGCCGGCATCTCGTGGTTGGCCGGCCAGACCGACCGCGACGGCTCGCGGGCGGCCCTGACGTTCGGCGACCCCAACCTCGCAGGCAACTACTTCGTCTCCTGCCTCTTCCTCGTCCTCGCCTCCCGGTGCCCGCGACGTGGCTGGCTGCGCGCCGGGGCGGTGATCCTGTTGGTGCTCGCGGTGGTCTTCACCGGCTCCCAGGGCGCCATGCTCGGGATGGTGGTGGGCGTGGGGGTGGCAGCCATCGTCGGTTCGTGGAGGTCGCGTGGCCCCATCACGGCCACCGGTCTTGCGTGCGCCGTGGCCCTGGTCGGCGGCCTCCTCGTCACGTCGGTCGACTGGACCTCGTTGCAGGAGCAGGCTGCCTCCAGTGGGCCGGTCCTGCACGACTCGTTCGGTCGCGGTGACTCCTCGAGCCAGGACCGGCAGGTTCTCTTCGCCGAGGGCCAGCGCCTCTTCTGGAACGGCACCCTCGTCGGCGTCGGACCGGGACGCACGGAGCCGACCCTCGCTGCGATCCCGGCGCCGTACGTCAAGGAGGCACACAACGACTACATGGCGACGCTCGTCGAGCTCGGGGTCCTCGGCGGCGTCGGTCTCGTCGTGCTGATCGCCTCGATCTCGGCACGGCTGGCCCGGGTCGCGGGACGACCCGGACGCGCTGGTGAGACGACTGCCGTCCGGGATCTCCTTCCGGCGCCGCAGTTCCTCGTCGCGATGGCCGTGTCGTTCATGGTCGCAGGCCTGTTCTACGAGGTGCTGCACTTCCGCCATCTGTGGGCCTTCCTGGGCCTGCTCGCCGGGTTGGACCTGATCCGTGCCGACTCCTCCCGTCCGTCCGAGAGGCGATGACATGGGCATCCACGTGGGCCCCGTCCGCGGGCCGCGCCGGTTCAGAATCCCCGGACGGGCCGTGCTCGACAACATCACGGCCCGGCTGGTCGCCGTGGTCGCGCTGGGGCTCGGCACGATCCTCGTCGCGCGGGTCGGGGGCGCCGAGGACGTCGGTCTGCTGGCCCTGCTCCGCGTCGTGCCCGGCCTGGTCGGCGTCCTGGCCGCCTGTGGTCTGCCCGGCGCGATGGGCTACTTCCTCGCCGGGCCGCATTCGACCGAAGCGCGCCTGTGGCCCACGATCCTGGCGGTGCTCACCGCGGGCGTCGGGTTCGGCATGGCGGCGTGGTTCCTGCTCATGCCGGCGATCCACGCTCTCCTGTTCCCGACGACGAGCACGCTCGTCATGGTCCTCGCCGGCGTCAGCGTCGGCACCCAGCTGCCACTCGCGGTCGCCAAGTCGAGCCTGCAGGGGCTCGACGACCGGCGGGGCTCCAACGTGGTCACCGCTGCCGAGGAGGCGGCCTTCATTCCCGCCTTCGCGGCCGCCTACCTGCTCGGGCTTCGAGGGCCCCTGCTGCTCGTGGTCGTGCTCATCGTCGCGGACGTCGTCGTCGCCGGCGCCGGCTGGGCCAGACTGGTGCGACAGGTGCACCGCCGGGGGATGCGGATGACCGGGCGCCCGGACCGGGGCCTCGCCCGCAGCATCGTGTCGTTCGGCTTCCTCGGTCAGGTCGGTGGCCTGGTCAACCTGCTCAACCTGCGCCTCGACTTCCTCATCCTGGGACACCTGGCCGGCCCGGTACCCCTCGGCATCTACGCCGTGGCGTCGAAGTTCGCGGAGCTCGTCAAGCTGCCGGCGCTCGCCGTCACCTGGGTGAGCTACCCGCAGATGGCTCGCCTGGGACCGGACGGCTCCGCGAAGCTGGTGCGGCGACAGCTGCCGTGGCTCATCGGTCTCGGCATCGCCGGCGCCGTCGTGCTGGCGCTCGCCGCGGGCCCCCTCCTCCCGGCCCTCTACGGCCAGGAGTTCGTCAAGTCCGTCGTGCCGGCCGCCATCATCGCCGTGGGCCTCGTCGCGTCGCCGGCTGGAGGCCTGGCCAGCGGCTACCTGCTCGGGACCCGGCGCCCCGGCACCAACTCGGTGCTGCAGGCTGTCGGCCTGCTCGCCACCCTCGGCCTGGACGTGCTGCTCATCCCCGACTTCGGGGTGATCGGAGCAGCGGTGGCCAGCGCCATCGCCTACCTGGTCACCGACCTCAGCACCCTGCTCGTCGTGCGACACCTCACGGCAGGGGTGCCATGACGTTGGGACGGATCCTGGCAGGGATCGCCCTCGCGTCGGCCCTCCTGGCCGGCGGATGCAGCCACGCCGTGCCCGACGAGGCGTCACCCGGCCCGATCCCGGTCGGGACGCAGACGGCGCCCGACCGCAGGTACGTGGGGCTGGTCGACGACCTCCGGGCGAGGGGGACCGGCGTCTGGATCGAGTCCGACGTCGTCAAGGCCTACCAGGCCGGCCCGGCCCGCTACCACCAGGTGCTCGGCATCGATCTCGCCCTCGCGCGTCGCCCGGGAGTTGCCGGCATCAAGATCGCCGACGAGCTGGGCTACCACGACGGCACGACGCAGGAGCAGGCGGCGGCCATGGTGCGCCAGACCGTCGCCGACATCCACGCCGCGTCTCCGGGGACGAAGGTGCTCATCGACGTCGTCGTCCCCGAGCTGGGGTGCCTGTCGTGGATCCCGACGTCGACGCCGGCCATGCGGATGTGCGGGGCGAACGCCGCCGCTGCGAACCCCGGGGCGAGCCTCGAGGCCGTGGACGGCTACGCCGCGTCCGGGGTCGACGTCATCGACCTCAGCACGGGACTCCAGGGCGACAGCTGGTACGTCGCGCAGGGGACCTCGAGGGACGAGGCGATGCGGCAGTGCTGGCGTGAGGCCATGCGCCGGTGGGGATCACGGGTGACCCTGCAGGCGCGCAAGGCTCTGGCCCACCCGGGGTCGTACACCGGTGACGCCGCCCAGGCCGAGGCCGACGTGCACACCTACGTCGACATCCCGATCGCCGCGGGAGCGAAGGCCGTTGACGTCTGGACCTGGGCCCAGAAGTACCAGGGCGAGCTCGTCACGCTCACCGACCCCGAGGGCGCACCGAACGCACTGACCCGTGCGCTGCAGCAGAGGCGGAAGGAAGGAGTGCGGCTGTGGACACACATGACACCCTCGACGTACCAGGTCGATCGGGCACACGACGTGGCCGCGGTGGCGAGCCAGTTCGACGTCGTCCTCGTCGCCGCCGGGACGGGGTGAGCCCGTCGGACGCCGCTCGCGTCAGCGCCGCTCGTCGAGCCCTCGACGTGGTCGTCGCCGCGATCGCCTTCGTGCTCACGGCGCCGCTCGTCGCGGTGGCAGCGGTCGTCATCCGCACGACGAGTCCCGGGCCGGCGCTGTTCCGTCAGGAGCGCGTCGGTGCCGGTGGTCGACCCTTCACCATCCTCAAGCTGCGCACCATGACGAGCGGTGGCCGTGGGCTCGACATCACCATGGGTCACGACGCCCGGGTCACGAGGGTGGGGGCCCTGCTGCGTCGCACGTCGCTCGATGAGCTGCCGCAGCTGCTCAACGTGCTCCGGGGCGAGATGACGCTCGTCGGGCCGCGACCGGAGACCGTCGCGCTGGCGCGGCGCTACCCGCCTGAGTGCCGGTGGGTGCTCGAGCACACCCCGGGCTTGACCGGGCCCGCCCAGATCAGGATGCGTGACTCGCGCGTGCTCGAACCGAGCGCCGCCGCGCTCCTCGAGGGTGCCGTCCACGACCCCGAGGCGTGGTATCTCCAGACCATCGTGCCGCGTCGCGTCGAGCTGGATGCCGACTACCTCCGGGCGCCGTCGCTGGCCCGTACCCTGCTCGTCCTGCTCGAGACCGCGGTCTACCTGCTGCGGCCGCAGTGACGGGCGCCGAGCCCCCGACAGCACGCGCCTCGACGAGGCCGGGCTGTCGGAGGCTCGGCGCGGGTCACTGGAGGGTCGGGGCCGTCGCCCGGGTCACCTGCAGCGGGTCGCACCTGGCATTGAGGCACGCTCCGCTCGCGAGGTCGAACTCGAAGTTGTGACCGAGGCAGCGAAGCACCCCGTCGTGGATGATGCCGCCGTACTGGAGGTCCTCGCCGGCGTGCGGGCAGTAGCGGCTCACGACGTACTCCCGATCGCCCTCGCTGAGCACCACCGTCTCGGCCGGGTCACGGTTCGTCTCGTAGTCCTCGACCGCCTCGAGGGCGTCCTGGTCCGCGTGCTTGAGCAGGCCCACGAGGTAGTCGTTGTAGACGTCGGGCTCGCGGCTGGCACGGATCCGCAGCGAGAGGAAGAGGTCCTCCCAGCGGGCCCGCCCGGTGAGGACAGCGTTCAGCCAGCGAGCCTCGACGGTGAGGTGGTAGCCCGGCACCCGGTCGCTCGGGCTGAGGTCGACCTCCGTGGTCTCCGGCCCCAGGCGCACATCCCACGTGCCCCCCGCGCGTCCGAGCACCTCGAAGCGCACCGTCATGCCGATCCGCTGCAGGAAGTAGTCGGACAGCGCGCCGAGGTCGAGGAAGTGCTCGCGGAAGCGCTCGGCGAGCCGGCTGTCGGGCTCGGGGTCGGGCAGCTCGGCGTGGACCGCGGCGATCTCGTCGGCTCGGCGCTGCGCATACGCCCGCAGGTAGTCGGAGGTGTCGTCGAAGGTGAAGTCGGCCCACATCGGGTCACGCTCGACCTCGCCCGAGCCGGCGTGCAGCCGGTCGCCCGGGAGGAGGACGAGCGCGGTCTGGCCGGGCAGCCGCTCCCGGAGGAACTCGAGGGCCTGTCCCTGGTGGGGGAAGATCCCCGGGTGCTGCGCTGTGGGGTTGTGCTGCGCGACGGCGGGGTCGAGGAAGGCCGGCGGTCCGGCATACGGCATGACGATCTTCGGCGGCGCCGAGCGGAGCAGCCGCGTCACGGCCCGGAACTTGCCAGACCGCTTCTCGGCGCTGATCCGCTCGATCACCTCGGGTGGGTAGTCGTAGCAGATCGGGTGCCAGGAGGCTCCCGACATCTGCACCCCCATGACGTCGATGGGCCGGCCGACCTCCTCCGCCGCCCGGCGCAGCTGGCTGACGCTGAGGCGCGCGTCGTTGGTGTGCAGCACGGCGTGGCCGTCGACATAGATGAGGATGGCGGCGTCGTGGCACATCGGGCTGAGCTCGGGGATGACCGTCACCCAGTCGCCCCGGTCGTTGAGGGCGAAGCGCTCCCAGGCGTCGAGCTCGATGACGACGTTGCGGATGCCGGCGCCGGCGATGCGGTTGCGCATCTCCCTCGAGGGATACCGCGGGATGACGAGGCGCACGGACGGCGAAAGGCCCTGCAGGAGAGGCAGGTCGAGATGGTCGAGGTGCTCGTGCGAGATGGCGACCCAGTCGGCGTCGAGCACCTGCGGGGTGCGCACGTGGGCGTTGTCGGGAAACGGGAACCAGGAGGCGAGGAAGGCGCCGCCCGGCGACATCCAGGGGTCGCACAGCATCCGCAGAGCCGGTGCGTCGATGCGTAGGCCGGCGTGGCCGAGTGAGGTGACGAGGGGTCCGTTCATTCCTCGACGATCCGCCGTCGTGCCCGTGACCGAAACCGGCGTGGGGTTGACCGCGCTCTACGTCGTTTGACGGAGCCTCAGAGTCCGCAGTAGTGGCGCAGGGCGGTCAGGTCGCTGCGGAGGGCAGCGCCGATGTCCGTGTGCCGTTGGGCCGAGGTCTCCGACGGGGTGGTGAGGGTGGTGCGGTAGGCGGTGAGGTCGTCGGCGAGGTTCTGGGCGAGCTCGCGGGCGTCGTCGGATGCCGTGGCCCTGGCTGAGGAGGCGGCTCGGCTCAGGGCCGAGGTGACCACGTTCGGCGGGGCGCCGGGCGCGGTGGCGGTGACGGCGGCGGCGACGAGCAGGCCGATGGCCGGGCAGTCGCTGGGAGGGCCCGGCACTCTGGTCGCGGCTCGCGGCGCCGCGGTCACGGCCTGGGACGCACCGCTCGCGAGGAGGGCTGCGCCGAGGGCGAGCACCGCCGTGAGCGCGATGCCGAAGAGGATCTGCCAGCGGCGGGAGGTGGTGGTCGAGTGGCTCATGGTGTCGTCCCGCTTCTAGGGCTGGTACTCGTAGGCGCCGCGGTCGTCATAGGTTCGCCCGCCCACGCCGGTGTCGACGGTTGCCGGGTCGTCGACCCGGGCCTGTCCGGCGGCGTCCAGGCCCGGCTGGCCGGGGGCTCCGGAGTCGGCGGAGTCGATGGCGGGCGAGCCGGCCCGGAGGGTGAAGTCGCCCTGCGACGGGCTGGTCCATCGGGGGTCGACCTGCAGTGCGTGCGACTCCTGCCCGCTCGCCGCCTGGAACGCGGCCAACGAGGTGTAGGAATTCGAACCCCAGACCATCATCGTGCCGCCGCTCACGCTGAGGTTGACGAGGTCGTAGTCGAGCGTCGTGCCGAGCTGCGAGGTGGCGTCGACGCGGATGTTCCCGCGGGTCCGGGGGCACTTGACGGTGCCGCCGACGCCGTCGGGACACGACGCGGCGTTGTCGACCGAGACGTTGTTGGCGAACGTGAAGCCGCTCGAGGTACCGGCAGGCACGCCCTCGAGGTTGATGCCGGCCGCGACGTTGTCGTAGACGGTGTTGCCGACGATGGAGCTGCCGGTCACGGCGTAGTCGTCGATGCCGTGGTCGCCGGTGATGCAGCCGGCCGTGTTGCCAGTCGGTGGTGGGCTGCAGTTCGTCAGGGCCGCGGTCGTGAACCCCTTGTTGTGGTAGCTGATGTTGTCGGCGATCGTGTTGCGGTCACCGCCCGGGTAGGACTGGATGCCGGAGTCCTCGTTGTCGTGCACCCGGTTGCCGCTCACGACGTTGCCCGGTGCACGCAGGTCGATGCCCACCGCGTTGCGGACGTAGCCGTACGCGTTCAGCGAGCTCTCGTTGCCGGTGACCTGGTTGCCGGTGGAGCCGTTCGTCAGGTAGATGCCGGACGCCGAGTTGTCGGTCACGAGGTTGCCGGTCACGACGGAGTTCGTCATCGAGTTGAGGTACATCCCGTATGCCGTGGTGCCGTCGACGCGGTGTCCGGAGGTCCGCACCGTGTTGCCCGAGAGCCGGACGCCGGTGGCGTTGTAGACGTAGATCCCGTTGCTCGTGCTGTTCTGGACCGTGAAGCCCGACACCGTGATCCAGCTCTGGTTCGAGATCGTGAAGCCGTGCTTGGCGCCGGAGATCGTCACGGTGGCCCCGGCGGCCGGCTGGAAGACGATGGGCGACCCGGACGTCCCCGAGTGCCAGGGGAACACCTCGTCGACGTAGGTCCCCGACGACACGAGGACCGTCTGTCCCGCGACCGCCACCTTGGCGGCTTTGGCGATCGTGCAGAAGGGGACCGTCGCGGTGCCTGTCCCGGTGTCGGAGCAGCCGCCGCCTCCCACGTAGAGGTAGGTGGCAGCGCCCGAGGCGGCACCGACGGGGATCGCTGCCAGGGCCAGGGCCGCGGCGAGTGTGCCGGTGACGATCGCCGCGCTGCGTCTCGGAGTGTGTGGGAGGACCATGTCCTTTGTCCCTTCTCGCGTGCCGCCGTCCTGACCTTCCAGGGTGGCGATGGGTTGGGCGTCCGCCGAGGGACGTCTGGGGTCTACGGTTCAGAGCCCGCAGTAGTGGCGCAGGGCGGTCAGGTCGCTGCGGAGGGCAGCGCCGATGTCCGTGTGCCGTTGGGCCGAGGTCTCCGACGGGGTGGTGAGGGTGGTGCGGTAGGCGGTGAGGTCGTCGGCGAGGTTTTGGGCGAGCTCGCGGGCGTCGTCGGATGCCGTGGCCCTGGCCGAGGAGGCGGCTCGGCTGAGGGCCGAGGTGACCACGTTCGGCGGGGCGCCGGGCGCGGTGGCGGTGACGGCGGCGGCGACGAGCAGGCCGATGGCCGGGCAGTCGCTGGGAGGGCCCGGCACTCTGGTCGCGGCTCGCGGCGTCGCGGTCACGGCCTGGGACGCGCCGCTGGCGAGGAGGGCCGCGCCGAGGGCGAGCACCGCCGTGAGCGCGATGCCGAGCAGGATCTGCCAGCGGTGGTAGGTCATCGTGGTCGAGTGGCTCATGGTGTCGTCCGCTTCTAGGGCTGGTACTCGTAGGCGCCGCGGTCGTCGTACTTGCGGGTGCCCGCGCCGGTGTTGGGCGTCGCCGGGTCGTCGACCCGGGCTCGTCCGGCGGCGTCCTTGGCGGGCTCGCCCGGTGCGCCGGAGTTGGCAGAGTCGATCGCGGGCGAGCCGGCCTTCAGCGTGAAGTCGCCCTGCGACGGGCTGGTCCATCGGGGGTCGGCCTGCAGTGCGTGCGACTCCTGCCGGCTCGCCGTCTGGAACGCGGTCAACGAGGTGTAGGACGTCGAACCCCAGACCATCATCGTGCCGCCGCTCACGCTGAGGTTGACGAGGTCGTAGTCGAGGCTCGTGCCGAGCTGCGAGGTGGCGTCGACGCGGATGTTCCCGCGGGTCCGGGGGCACTTGACGGTGCCGCCGGCGCCGTTCGGGCACGACGCGGCATTGTCGACGGCGACGTTGTTCGCGAAGGTGAAGCCGCTCGACGTGCCGGACGGCACGCCCTCGAGGTTGATGCCGGCCGCGACGTTGTCGTAGACGGTGTTGCCGACGATGGTGCTGCCGGTGACGGCGTAGTCGTCGATGCCGTGGTCGCCGGTGATGCAGCCGGCCGTGTTGCCGGTGCTCGGTGCGTTGCAGTTCGACAGCTTGACGGTCGTGAACCCCTTGTTGTGGTAGCTGACGTTGTCGGCGATCGTGTTGCGGTCACCGCCCGGGTAGGACTGGATGCCGGAGTCCTCGTTGTCGTGCACCCGGTTGCCGCTGACGAGATTGCCCGGTGCACGCAGGTCGATCCCGACGGCGTTGCGGACGTAGCCGTACGCGTTCAGCGAGCTCTCGTTGCCGGTGACCTGGTTGCCGGTGGAGCCGTTCGTCAGGTAGATGCCCGATGCGGAATTGTCCGTCACGAGGTTGCCCGTGACGACGGAGTTCGTCATCGAGTTGAGGTACATCCCGTATGCCGTGGAGCCCGACACCCGCTGCCCTGACGCCCGTACCGTGTTGCCCGACAGAAGGATTCCGGTGGCGTTGTAGACGTAGATCCCGTCCTTCGTGCTGTTCCTGACCGTGAAGCCCGAGACGGTGATCCAGCTCTGGTTCGAGATCGTGAAGCCGTGCTTGGCGCCGGAGATCGTCACCGTCGCTCCCGCGGCCGGCTGGAAGGTGATGGGGGAGCCGGACGTCCCGGAGTGCCAGGGGAACACCTCGTCGGTGTACGTGCCGGACGACACGAGCACGGTCTGGCCCGCGACCGCGACCTTCGCCGCCTTGGCGATCGTGCAGAAGGGGACCGACGCGGTGCCGGCGCCGGTGTCCGAGCAGCCGCCGCCTCCCACGTAGAGGTAGGCGGCGGCGCCCGAGGCCGCGCCCATGGAGCTGACGGCGAGGCCCAGACCCGCGACAACCGAGCTGACGGCGAGGGCGGCTCGTCGAGCGGGGGGGTGCAGGGGAGCCATGACTCGTCCTTCCAGCCTGCCGGGGCCTGATCAATCAGTCTGCCGACAGAGGGGCTCCCTGCCACCCTCCGATCGACGGAGCACGGCATACGCTCCTTGGGGGAGGGCGCCCTACGATGGAGCCTCGTGACCATCACTGACACCGCCGCCGCCCGTTCCCGTCTGCTCGAGATCATCAAGGAGAAGGCGATCGTGCACGGTCGCGTGACCCTCAGCTCCGGCAAGGAGGCCGACTACTACGTCGACCTGCGCCGCATCTCCCTCGACGGTGAGGCCGCGCCTCTCGTCGGCATCGTCATGCGCGAGCTGACCAAGGACCTCACGTATGCCGCGGCCGGTGGCCTCACGCTCGGTGCCGACCCCGTCGCGACGTCGATGCTGCACGCCGCCGCCGCTGCCGGTGAGCGCCTCGACGCCTTCGTCGTGCGCAAGGCCGGCAAGGCGCACGGGCTCCAGCAGCGCATCGAGGGGCCGTCGATCAAGGGCCGTCAGGTGCTCGTCGTCGAGGACACCACCACGACCGGTGCGTCCCCGCTCGCAGCCGTCGAGGCGGCTCGCGAGGACGGTGCCGAGGTCGTCGCCGTCGCGACGATCGCCGACCGGGCGACGGGCGCCGGCGAGAAGATCACCGCCGAGGCCGGTGTGGAGTACCGCTACGCGTTCTCCCTCGAGGAGCTCGGGCTCGCCTGAGTGCCGTCCGGGCGGGGCCCGACGTGCACGGGGTAGCCGGCACGCAGGGCCTCGACCGACGACGGTGGCGTGATCACCGCGGCCCGCCCGGCGCGGGGCCGCTCGACCGGCCACACGGCATACGTGTTGTCGGCCTGCCAACGCAGCAGCCCCTCGCCGGCCACGACGGCAGGACCGGACCCGAGCAGCACGAACGCGCCGTCGGGAACCTCGTCCCAGGCGTAGGCGTGCAGCCGCCGGGTGCGTCGACGGGGGTCCCACCGCTCGTCGTGGAGCAGCCGGTCGAGGTCGGCGGCGGCCAGTGGGCTCGTGCCGTGCGCGGCCGACACGAGGTCGCGGAAGCGGACGAAGTCCGTGCGGCGGCACTCGGCGCACGGACGATGGCCTGCCGACAGGGCGAGCGCCTCGTCGAGGAAGAAGAGGGGCGTGTAGTGCTGCGGGTCCCACTGCCGGACGCGTCGGTCCCTGAACTCGAGCGCGCACGTGATCCAGGCGCGACCGACGTGATGACGTCGGACGTCCCGGGTGCCGGCACCGTCGTGCAGGCGGCCCCGGTTGCCCGTCCAGGTCCCTCGGCCCGGGGCGGCGACGACGTCGCCGAAGGGGTCGACCCGGTTGCGCGCCGGCACGGGCGGGGCGCTCACGGCACGACCCGGGCAGGCTCGTCGCACTCGTCCGTGCTGGTGGTCATGGCGCCACGCTACGTCGGGCGGGTGACAGTCGAGGGCCGCCCGGAACCGTGGGGCGGGGGCTGCCGTCGCACCAGCGGCCCGGTCCGCGCCCGCGTGCGCAGCACTAGGATCGGCACACTGACCGCCCCTGATCCCCGGGAGAAGCCATGATCATCGTCTGGATCCTGCTCGGCCTCGTCGTGCTCCTCGCCGTCGTGGGCGTCGTCATGTACAACGGCCTGATCGGCCTGCGCAACAAGGTCGAGGAGGGCTGGCGCCAGATCGACGTGGAGCTGAAGCGCCGCCACGACCTCATCCCCAACCTCGTCGAGACGGTCAAGGGCTACGCCTCCCATGAGCGAGGCACCCTCGAGGACGTCATGGCCGCCCGGTCCGCGGCCATGTCCGGCGCTCCGACCCCCGCCGCCGCGGCCCAGGCCGAGGGCCAGCTGAGCCAGGCGCTCGGTCGCCTCATGGCCGTCGCCGAGGCCTACCCCGACCTCAAGGCCAACCAGAACTTCCTCGCCCTCCAGCAGGAGCTGACGAGCACCGAGGACCGCATCGCGAGCTCTCGCCGCTACTACAACGCCCTGGTCCGCGACCTCAACACCAAGGTCGAGTCGGTGCCCTCCAACGTCGTGGCCAACATGGCCGGCGTGAAGCGGGCCGAGTACTTCGAGGCCCCGGCCACCGAGGCCGTCGTCCCCAACGTCTCCTTCGGTGCCGGCGGGGGTGGCGACGTGGCGGGTGGCCCAGCAACGCCGGCCGTCGCCCCCTCGACCCAGCCCGGCGCCGTCGGCGGCCCCTCGACCCAGCCCGGGGGTGCCCCGGGTGCCCTGCCGCAGGCGCAGGCGCCCGGAGCGGCCCAGCCCGACCCGACGACGGACTCGGTGCCCCGGCCGGACGGGTCCAACCCCTGACCGGTCCCGCACACCACACCGCACGCCCCGAGCCGAACGGCTCGGGGCGTGCGGCGTTCGTCTCCGTGGGACGCGTGGTGTCAGCCCTTGACGTAGGAGAGCTTCTCGCAGACCTTGCCGTCGCGCAGGCGCACGACGTCGACGCCGCGCACGTGGCCGGGCGAGCCGTCGGGGGCCACCCAGTCGAACCGCCAGCGCAGCACCCCACGGTCGCCCGCCACGAACGACTCCTCGGCCATGAAGGCCGGGCTGCCCGTCTCGGTGAAGAGCGACTCCCACACCGAACGGACGTCCGCCGCGCCCTCGTGCCGGATGCCGTCCGGCGCGGGTCCTGTGGCCTCGAACACGCAGTCGTCGGTCATCAGCGCCATGATCGCGTCGACGTCCCCGCGCCCGAACGCCGCGGTGAAGGCCGCGAACCCCGCGTGCGCCGGGCCCCAGGCGGCATCACGTCCGAAACGCGCGAGGAGGTCGGCCTGCGGGTTGCCGCCGGACGGCATACGCGGTCCGACGGCGCCGCCGGAGCGGTAGGCGTCCTCCGTACCGTCGAACCACGCCGCCACGTCGGCGACGAGCTCGGGGTCGAGCGTGCGGTCACGCCCGGTCGCGGCGGCGAGGTCCCAGCCGTGGATGAGGTGGTCGGCGACGAGCTGGCGGACGTACTCGTCGATCGACTCCTCGCCGTAGGACAGGTGCACGGTGCCGTGAGCGGGAAGGGTCTCCTCGACGACACCGATCGCCTCGATGGCCGCCGACGCCGCGGCGCTGCGTGGGTCTTCACCGAGGAGGTCGCCGTCGAGGCGGGAGCCGACGTCGGCGATGGTGTGGCCACGCATCAGGGGAGCGGTCCAGAGGTCCTCGCCGACGACGTGGTTGACGAGGTCACGCACCGTCCAGTCGCTGCACGGGGTCGGTAGGTCCCACTGGTCCTCCGCGACCCCGGCCGACTGCTGCGCCCACCACCGCACGCTGCGCCGATAGGTGTGACCGAGGTCGGGACCGGTGTGCTGGGTCTCGGTGGCTGTCTCCACGACGTTCTCCCATCACCCCTGCACCCCCAGTGTGCGCCCGCGACAGGCGTACGTCACGGCTTCCCCGAGGACCTCAGGAGGTGCGGTCGGGCCTGCTGAGGGGGTCGGCGACGTCGTCCGAGGTGTCGTCCGAGGTGTCGGCCGAGGCGTCGGCCGTCTCGGCCGCGACCGCCCTGGCCTCGCGGCGGTGCTTGACGAACTCGTAGACCATCGGCAGCAGGGAGACGAGCACGACGAGGAGGATGGCGTACTCGATGTTCTTCGTCAGCCCCGGGAACACCTGGCCGAGGAAGTAGCCGAGGAGGGTCACGCTGGTGACCCAGGCCACGGCACCGACGGCGCTCCAGCCGAAGAAGCGCTGGCGGTGCATCCGGCCGATGCCGGCGACGACGGTGATGAACGTGCGCACGATGGGCACGAAGCGTCCGAGCACGAGGGCGCGGTTGCCGTACGTGTCGAAGAACGCGTTCGTCTTGTCGAAGTTGGCGGTGTTGATGAACCGCCCCTGCCGTTTGTAGAGCGGCCGTCCGACGCCCCGGCCGATCTCGTAGCCGACGACGTTCCCGAGGAACGCCGCGACGCAGAGCGCGACGATCGCGACGCCGAGGTTGAGGTGCACCTGGCCGGTCGCGATGAACAGGCCCACCGCGAAGAGCAGCGAGTCGCCGGGGAGGATCGGGAAGAGCAACCCGCACTCGACGAAGATGATGACCAGGGCGATGACGAAGAAGGCGCTGCCGTACTGGTCGAGCAGGTAGGTCGGGTCCATCCACTTGGGGCCGAGGGCCGGGACGACGGCCGGTAGGGCGGCAGCGAGTGCGTGCATGGGTGACAGGGTATGCCGTGCGCCCGGGACCGCCTGAATCGTGGCTGTCAGGAAGCTGTGCCGTCCTCCTTCCGTGGACCCCTCCGTAGACCCCTCCGTGGACCCCTCTTGGACCCTTCGCAGCCCCTCGTAGACTCGGCGCGTGGAACCAGAGGTGGGCGTGGGCCCGTGGGAGGGCCCGTGGCCCGTCGGGGACCACTGGGACCCCGAGCTGCTCGAGCACGGGGACCGGCGCAACGTCGTCGACGGCTACCGCTACTGGCGGCACGACGCGATCGTCGCCGACCTCGACAGCAGGCGTCACGACTTCCACGTCGCCGTGGAGAACTGGGGCCACGACTTCAACATCGGCTCGGTCATCCGAACGGCGAACGCCATGGGCGCCGAGGCCTTTCACATCGTCGGCAGGCGCCGGTGGAACCGCCGTGGAGCCATGGTCACCGACCGATACCAGCACGAGCACCACCACACGGACGCTGCATCGCTGGCGGAGTGGGCGCGGGCCGAGGGCCTCGTCGTCCTCGGCGTCGACAACCTGCCCGGGTCGGTCCCGCTCGAGACGTTCGACCTGCCGCGACGGTGCGTCCTCGTCTTCGGTCAGGAGGGTCCCGGCCTGTCGGAGCCGATGCGGGCCGAGTGTGCGGCCGTGCTGCACATCGAGCAGTTCGGGTCCACCCGCTCGATCAACGCCGGCGCGGCCGCTGCGGTCGCCATGCACGCGTGGGTGCGCCGGCACGTCTTCGACCAGCGCGTCTAGCTCAGCCCTGCGGGTCCCGGCCTCGCCAGCGCAACGGCTCCTCGGCGTACTCCTCGACGACGTGCGCGGCGACGCCCACCGAGCGGGCGACCTGGAAGACGACCTCGCCGGACTCGGCGGGCAGGCCCAGCGCGTGCAGCACCGCGGCGCTGGCGAGGTCGATGTTGGGCAGCGCGCCCGTGCGTTCGGCGACGAGGGCGGTGAGGGCCCCGACCCGCCGCCGCAACGGTTCCGTGCCCCGTCGCCGCCACAGGGCCTCGAGGACGACGTCGGCCCGCGGGTCGCCGTCGGGGTAGAGGAAGTGGCCGAAACCAGCGATCCCACCGCGTTCCCCGCGCTCCCGGAGCGACCGGCCCACGAGGACGGTCGGGTCGACGCCGTCGACGAGCAGGGCGTGGGCGGCCACGGGAGCCGCGCCGTGGAGCGGCCCGGCCATCGCGGCATACGCGGCCGAGAGGCAGTCATGCAGGCCCGCCCGTGTCGAGGCCGCGACCCGGGCCGCGACCGTCGAGGCCGTGAGGCCGTGGTCGAGCAGGGCGACGAGCAGGACCCGCAGCAGCTCGACGTCGGCCCGGGCGTCTGGTGACCCGCCCAGGGCCGCCAGCGTGAGCGCCGTGAGGTCGGTCGTCACGGGGTCTGGCACGGCCGCCGCGCCGGACACGAGCCTCAGGGCACTCCCCAGCGTCGGCATCGCCCCGGTCCTGACCTGCTCGGGGTCAGTGTCGGAGGCGAAGGGGTCGGCGGCAGCGACCAGCTGGATCGCCACCGGCATCCGGCGTTCGAGCGGGAGAGCGGAGAGGTCGACGCCGGCGACCTGCGACGGCCTCGAGATCTGCTGGGGCACAGACGTTCCCAGCACCACGGCGGCAGCGTCATCGAGGGAGCCGAGTGCCACGACGTCCTGCAGGGGTCGGCCGCGGTAGAGCAGGTCGCCGTCGACCTGGCTGCTCACGGAGGTCGCGATGCTCCGGAACCGGAGGACCGGCTGAGGGCTGCCCGGAGGGCGGGTCGCCGAGGCCATGGCGTCGATCTGCGTCCGGTCGAAGAGGCTCTCCTGCTGGCCGGGACGGCGCTCGCTTCGGAGCAGGCCCCGGCTGACGTAGGCGTAGAGGGTCGCGCGCTTGACGCCGAGTCGCTGGGCGGCCTCGGTCGTCGTGATCCACGTGCCTGACGGGCTCGCCATGATGCCTCCGGGTTGATCGGGTCAACAGTGGATGCGATCAACATTGACGGTGTTGATCAACATCGCTGAGAGTGACGAGTGAACCCGAGAGGAGCACCACATGTCCACCAACCCCAGCGGTTTCATCACGGTCCCCAAGGGCCTGGCCAAGGTCGTCGTCACCGACACCGAGCTCGGCGACGTCCGCGGCGACGAGGGCTTCTTCCACTACCGCCAGTACTCCGCCGTCGAGCTGGCCGAGCAGGTCGGCTTCGAGGAGGCGTGGCACCTGCTCTTCCACGGCCACCTCCCCGACGCCGGCGAGCTCGCGGCGTTCACCACGGCGGTCGGGCGCCTCCGCGTCATGCCGGCCGGCCTGGCGGACCTGCTCCCCGCCATCTGCGCGACGACGACCGACTCGCTCCAGGTGGTGCGCACCGCCCTGTCCGCCTGGGGTGGCATCGCCGGCCTGCGGCCCCTCTACGACTGCGACGAGGACGAGAAGGTCGCCGCAGCCTTGGCCGCGGTCGCGATCACGCCGACGATCCTGGCCGCAGCCCATCGGCTGCACCAGGGCCTCGAGCCCATCCCGGCGGACCCGAGCCTCGGTCACGCGGAGGACTACCTGCGCATGGTGACGGGGCAGCTACCCGCCGCGCGAGACGCCCGGGCCGTCGAGGAGTACCTCGTGGCGACGATGGACCACGGCTTCAACGCCTCGACCTTCACGGCACGGGTCATCGCGAGCACCGGTGCCGACCTCGCGGCCTGCCTCGTCGGGGCCATCGGCTCGTTCTCCGGGCCGCTGCACGGCGGCGCCCCGAGCCGGGCGCTCGAGGCGCTCGACGAGATCGGCACGCTGGACCGGGCCGACGGCTGGGTGCGCGAGCGCATCTCCTCGGGCGCTCGGATCATGGGGTTCGGTCACGCCGTCTACCGCACCCGCGACCCACGCTCGGAGATGCTCAAGGCGATCGCGCGCGGCTGGGACGACCCGCTCGTCGACCTCGCGGTCGGGGTCGAGGACGCCATCGAGACGGTCCTCGCCGAGCTCAAGCCGGGCCGCGAGCTGCATGCGAACGTCGAGTTCTACGCGGGCGTCGTCATGAAGCTCGCGGGCCTCGACCCGTCGATGTTCACGCCGACCTTCTGCGTCGCCCGGGTGGTCGGCTGGACCGCGAACATCCTCGAGCAGAGCCGCGATCCCAAGATCATCCGACCCGCCGCGCGCTACGTCGGTCCGCCGCCACCCCAGCGCGTGCCGACGGGTTCGCGCGCCCCCCTTCCGGCCTGAGCGGCCGCGCCGCGGGCGCCGCACCTCCGGGAGCACCGAGCAGGCCCCGACGCATCCGTTCGTCGGGGCCTGCTCGGCGCGACCGGGGGAGCATCCGGTCGCTCGTCGTCGCCCGGAGCCCTCCGGAACGCCACGTTCACCGTAGGCCAGAACGGCGTGGTCGGCTCGACGAACAGGTCAGAACTGGACAAGGTGGTGTCAAGGAATCGTCGGCTTCACGTCAGGAGGGGGTGGCGCGTGGCAGGGGTGACGGTCGAAAGATCCCGTTCGGGGGCTTTCGTCCGTTTCTGGATCGCCGACGCCGTCTCGAACCTCGGGACCTTCGTCTCGACCCTGGCCCTGCAGCTGCTCCTCATCGAGACGCTGCACGCCGACCAGACGGCGCTCGGGGCGGTGCGGGCCGCGCAGTGGCTGCCCTACCTGCTCTTCGGCATGCTCGCCGGCGTCGTCGTGGACCGGGTCCGTCGACGTCCCCTCCTCGTTGCGGCAGACGTGCTCTGTGCCGTGCTGCTGGGCGCGGTCGGCGTGCTCGCGCTCACCGGGCACCTGACGGTGCCGGTCCTGGCCGTCCTCGTCTTCTGCGCCGGCTCGGCGTCGATGTTCTTCAGCGCGGCCCACCTGTCACTTCTCCCGACGATCGTCCCGGGCCCGGGACTCGCCTCCGCGAACGCCCGCCTCTCCCAGACCTACGCGACGACGCAGTCCCTCGGCCCACTGGTCGGCGGCGCCCTCGTGAGGCTCCTCTCGGCGCCGGTGGCAGTCCTCGTCGACGCGATGTCGTATGCCGTGTCGGCCCTCGTGCTGACGACCGTCCGTGTCGAGGAGCGGCGTCCCGAGCCGGCCGTCGAGCGGCACCTCTGGACCGAGCTGCGGGAGGGGGCGGCCTGGGTCTACCGGCATGCGACGCTCGGACCGTACGCCGTGGCCCTGCACCTGTGGTTCTTCGCCAACGCCATGGTGACGACGGTGCTCGTCTACTTCGCGACGACCGAGCTGCACCTCGACCCGATCGCGGTGGGCGTCGTCCTCGCCGCGACGGGGGTGACGGGCGTCCTCGGGGCCGGTCTGTCCCCGCGCCTCGGGGTGCGCTTCGGCACCGGACGGGTGATCACGACGACCGAGTGGC
Organism: Terrabacter sp. 01T434; assembly: GCF_056398545.1. Taxonomy (NCBI): domain Bacteria; kingdom Bacillati; phylum Actinomycetota; class Actinomycetes; order Micrococcales; family Intrasporangiaceae; genus Terrabacter; species Terrabacter sp. 01T434. The sequence continues at coordinate 5,004 of NZ_JBFTPP010000003.1, read as the reverse complement.
TGAGCCCCGCGGCATACGCCCTCCTGCTGCTCGCCCGGCCGGGGCCGTATGCCGTCGTGTGGCCGCTGGTGGCCAACGCGCTCTTCGGGTTGGCGATGGGGCTCAGGGGCCCGCTCGACACGAGCTATCGCAACCTCGTGACGCCCGACAGGCTGCGGGGGCGGATGAACGCGACGATCCGCTCGTTCAACTGGGGCTCGATCGCGGTGGCGGCGCCGCTCGGTGGCTGGCTGGCGGCGACGTGGGGCAACCGGGTGGCCATTGCGGCGGGAGTCGTCGGACTGGCAGCGTCCGCCCTGGTCCTGTGGTGCTCGCCCTACCGCCACGTCACGGCCCCGGGCGAGCACCCCGCGGTGCGCAGGTTCACTCCGGAGCGCTGAGCGCCTGCTTCCACGAGACCCGCCCTCGCGTCTGCAGGAGCGAGCGGCGGTAGATCCGCTCGCTGACGACGATGGTCCCGGCCGAGAAGGCGGCCATGACGAGGATCGCGAGCACCGGCTCCCACCACGCCGCATCGCCCGTGAGGAGGCGACCCGGCATCGACACGACCGACGCGATCGGCACGAACGAGGCCACCTCGAGCGCCTTGCCGGTCAGCCCGAAGCTCGCGACGTAGACGACCATGAGGACCATCGTCATCGGCGCCGTCGTCGACTGGAGGTCCTCGGTGCGTGAGGCCAGCGCGCCGGCGACGGCGTAGAGGCACGCGAGGGCGAAGAAGCCGACGGCGAAGAAGAGCACGAACCACACGACCGCCGTCGACAGGGTCGGGAGCAGCGTCGACGCGTCGGTGAACGACACGGCGACGAGGCCCACGGCTGCGAAGAGCACCACCTGTCCCAGGGCGATGACCGAGTTGCCGAGGATCTTGCCGGCGAGCAGCTGCCGCAACGGGATTGCCGAGGCGAGGATCTCGACGAGGCGCGACTGCTTCTCCTCGACGACGCTGGCCGCGATCTGCTGTCCGAACATCATCGCGGCCATGAAGAAGAGCAGGGCGAAGGCGAAGGTGGCGCCCTTGACGAAGCCGCTGCTGCCGGCCCGACCGTCGAAGCGGGCCGTCGTCAGCGTGGTCCCCTGTTCGAGGGCCTGCACCGTGGTGCCGGCCGCCGCGGCGTTGCGCTCGAGGACGGTGTCCCTCAGTGCGGCCTCGACGGCGGTGCGCAGGGCGAGGTCGGCGTCGTCGGCCGACGTGAGCGTCCAGCCCGACCCGGTCTGGTGCAGCCAGGAGTCGGCCGTCCCGTCGTCGACGAGCGCCCGGGCCGCGGGCTCGCCCGACACCGGCGTCGACTCGATGGAGACCTTGTCGTCGGCCTGTCGTGCCGAGGCCGCGGCACGTTCGACGAGCTGCCGCCCGTCGGCTCCGGTCACGGCCACGGTGTAGGTCGTCGTCCGGTTGCTGTCCCACACGGAGAAGGCACCGAAGCCGGCGATGAAGAGCAGCGTGATGAGGGTCGAGACGAGGAAGGCCCGGTTCGTCAGGCGGACGACGATCTCTCGCTGGGCGACGATCGCCCAGGGGTGGCCGCCAGCCTCGTCGACGGCGGGCGGGCCGGGGACGGTCTCGCTGGCGGGACGCCGGGACACGGTGGTCATGCGGTCACCTCACGGTAGATCTGGGCCAGGGTCGGCCGCTGCGGGGAGAACTCGTGCACCTCGCCGCGCCGGAGCGCCTCCTCCAACAGACGTCGCTCGGCGCCGTGCTCGACGACCTCGAGCAGGGCGGTCCGTCCCTCGACGTCGACGGCGTGGATGCCGGCAACACCGCGCACCCAGCCGGCGTCGCCGGACAGGACGAGCCGGTGTCGCGCGACCGAGAGGGCGCGCAGGTCGTCCGGGGTGCCGGACGCGACCACACGTCCGCGGGCCAGCACGACGAGGCGCTCGCAGAGGCGTTCGACGAGGTCGAGCTGGTGGGAGGAGAAGAGGACCGGGACGCCGCGCGCGGTGTGCTCGCGCAGCAGGTCGGCCATGTTGTCGACGGCTGCCGGGTCGAGGCCGCTGAACGGCTCGTCGAGCACGAGGGCGCGCGGTTGGCCCATGAGGGCGGCGACGATCTGCACCCGTTGCTGGTTTCCGAGCGAGAGCTTCTCGACGTGGTCCTTGGCCCGGTCGGCGAGGCCGAGCCTCTCGAGATGGTTGGTCACCTCGGCTCTCGCCGCAGCGGCACCGAGTCCGCGGAGGCGGCCGAGGTAGACGAGCTGGTCCAGCACCGGCTGCTTGGGGTAGAGGCCGCGCTCCTCGGGCATGTAGCCGAAGTGCCGCCGGTCGAGCTGGGTGATCGGTCGGTCGTCCCAGAGCACCTCGCCGCCCGTGGGGGACAGGACCCCCATGAGCATGCGCATCGTCGTCGTCTTGCCCGCACCGTTCCCGCCGACGAAACCGGTGAGCCTCCCGGCCGGCACGGTGAAGCTGACGTCGTCGACGGCCCGGATCTCGCCGAAGGTGCGAGACAGCCGTCGCACCTCGATGTCGGCCGTCGCCCGTGGTCTGGTGAGTCGGTCCCCGTTGTCGCTCATGCCGCCACCGTAGGGGTGCACTCGTGGCCGCAGGATCAGTCCCGGGAGGGATCCTCGGCATCCCCCGGCAGGATGAGCCCCGCCTCGTAGGCGAGGACGACGGCCTGGACCCGGTCGCGCAGGTGGAGCTTGGCGAAGACGTTGGACAGGTGGGTCTTGACGGTGGCCTCCCCGACGAAGAGGCGTGCGGCGACCTCGGCGTTCGACAGGCCCCGTCCGACGAGCCCGAGCACTTCGAGCTCGCGCGGGGTCAGCTCGTCGAGGCGTGGGTCCTGCACGCCGGACGCCGCTGCTGCCGCTCCGTTCGTCCCAGGCGGCCCCGTCATCTGCGCGATGACCCGGCGGGTGACCTCGGGCGCCAGGAGGGCGTGGCCGCCGGCGACGGCGCGCACCGCCTCGACGAGGTGCTCGGCGTCGGCATTCTTGAGTAGGAAGCCGCTGGCACCGGCGCCGAGACCTGCGAAGACGTAGTCGTCCTGGTCGAAGGTGGTGAGGATGACGACCCTCGCCAGGTCGTCGGCGACGATCCGGCGGGTCGCCTCGATGCCGTCCATGACCGGCATCTGCACGTCCATGAGCACGACATCGGGTCGCAGCTCGCGGGTCAGCCGGACGGCCTCGGCCCCGTCGTTCGCCTCACCGACCACCTCGAGGTCCTTCTCGACCGAGAGGATGAGCGAGAAGCCGGAGCGCACGAGCCGGTGGTCGTCGACGATGAGCACACGGGTGGGTGCGGTCACGACGCGTCCTCGGGCAGCGGCATACGGACCCGGACGCGATAACCGCCGGTCACGCGTGGGCCGATCTCGCTGACACCACCATGGGCCGCAAGGCGCTCGCGGACACCGAGCAGGCCCAGACCGGTGCCGGACGAGCCCGAGCGGGGACGGCCGTCGTCGAGCACCTCCACCTCGGCGTAGCCGTGGGCGAAGCCGGGCTCGGGACGACGGTCCACGCGGACGAAAACCGTTGCGGCTGAGGCGGTCGAGTGCCGACGGATGTTCGACAGCGCCTCCTGCACGGTGCGGTAGAGCGAGAGACCCACCGGCCCCGGCACGGCGGCGACGGCGCCGGGGGAGTCCTCGACGACACGGCACTCCAGCTGCACGCCGGCGGTCGCGACCTCGTCGACCAGGGCCGGCACGTCGGCGAGCCTCGGCTCGGGGGACCGGGCGCCGGCGGGCTGCTCGTCCTCGCCCGAGCGCAGCGTCCCGAGGAGCTCGCGCATCTGGGTGACGGCCTCGCGCGACGACGTCTCGACCGACCTCAGCGCCGTCTCCGCGGCCTCGGCGTCGTGCCGCAGCACCCGGCGCGCCGCGGCCGCCTGGATGCCGATGACCGACACGTGGTGGGCGACGACGTCGTGCAGCTCGCGCGCGATGCGCAGCCGCTCCTCGACGACGGCCTGTCGCTGCAGGCTCGTGGCCTGCGCGTCGATGGTGTGGGCCTGCTGTGCGAGACGGTCCCGCTGCAGGGCCGCTCGCCAGGCGGCCTGCCCCCCGATGATGGCGCCGCCGAAGTAGACGACGTTGACGAGCAGCGAGTAGACGACGTACGCGGCGGGTGGGCTGAACAGGCCCTGCCGGGTGAGGCGCTGGCCGCCGTGGCTCATCGCCTCCTCGACGCCACTGCCGACCGCGAACTGCCAGGTGAGCCAGCCGAACATGAGCAGCACGACCCCGACGACGACACCGAGCATCGCCCGCCGGTCGCGCGCCCAGGCCACCCCGGTGAAGAGCGCGAAGAAGTAGACGACCTGCATGGGCATCGAGACGGCGATGGACGGCATGAGGATGCCGAAGGCGAAGAGGTGCAGCGACAGCCAGGCGGCCACGGCCAGCGGCCAGCGTCGACGCCACACCAGGGGCACGGTGCCGAGCGCGACCGCGACGTGCGGCCACAGCCACGAGCGCTCCTGCGCGCCAAGCGCATCGATGCTGCGCAGCAGCTCCACCCCCAGCGATGCGGTCACCAGGAACGCCAGCGCCACCCACGTGTCGACGCGTCTCGCGTGAGCCGCGTCGTGCGGGAACCGTTCCCAGTCGGTGTCGACGCCTGCCCACGCCGCGACACGCGCGCTCACCCTGTGCCCCCCGGTCATGGCGCCCAGCCTAGGCAGTGCGGCGGAGCTCCGACTCCCCCGGCAGGAGGAGGGGCCGCGGCGAAGGGAGCTGAGCACTCGAGTGTCGAGTGCTCACTTCCCGACGGGGGGCGGCGCTTGGCTTCAGATCGTCTGCGCAACACGGATTGCGTGGAGGCAGGCGATGGGTGGAATCCCGGGGACGTACTCCTTTGCTCAGCGGCAGCAGGCGTTGGGGCTGCTGGAGCAGGGACTGCCGGCGTTGGAGGTAGCGCGGCGGATCGCGGTCGACCGCCGCGCGGTGGGACGATGGGCCAAGGTGGCCGGCATGACCTTTCGGTGGGGCCCGTCGGTGGCCTCGCGCGCCCTGCCGCACCGGTGAGCGAGGGCGACTGGACCGACGCG